>JBBRWR010000050.1:0-56053 GCA_038249085.1 Opitutales bacterium | reverse complement strand
GGCCCCCCGCCGGTCAGAGACGCGGCGCTACTCGCAGAGGTATCACCTTCAACCGGGAGATGCGCGGCCATTCCCCATACCGGAAACAGCCGCCCCCTCGCCTCAGTCTGGCGACCAATCCGCCAGCCGGGCCCGGGCCGCTTCGATCCGTTGCGTCAACGCCGGGCTCTTGGTCCCGCCCGCGTCCGCCATCCCGCCCAACTTCGCGAGCGCGGCCACGTCCTGTCGGTATTGCTCGCAGCACCGCTGATAGTGGCGGCGATCCTTCGTGCCCACCAGGGTTTGCGGCGATCCGCTGCGCTCGGTCACATGCGTCATGGCCAGATCGTGGGCGTCTATGCTCTGGTGCAGATGCTGGCGACGATCTTTCCGCACGCGGAAGCGATGCACCCGCTCCCCCGGATCCTGCACAAAAGCCTGCAACTCCCGGCAATCCTCGCAGCGGCAGGAAAGCACCGCCTCCTGCCGCCAGTCCGACGGCGCCGTCGGCGGGAATTCGCTGCGGTGCAGCAGGAATTCCGCGCTCCCCACCCACAGGTGCACCTCCGCGCCGTCGGGTCGCGCGCGGTCGCGCCGCGGTCGTCGCTGGTGCAGCGTGCCGAGCGCCGGCGTGACCACCGTGACCGGATCGAAGACGATGGGGCGCGCGGCAATCTTCCGGGCCGCGATCTCGCGCAACGCCTCCGCCTCCGGCCCGTTGAGTCCTCCGAGTGCAGTCAGCACGTTTGCCACCAGCGCGGCGTCCACCTGCCGCCCTGGCTTGCCGGGCGCCAGCTCATCGCCGGTCTCGTCGTCCGGGAACTCCTGTTCCAGAATGGCGGCAAGATACTTTGACTGCCACCGCCCACTCCGCGGCGTCGGCGGCGGTGCCTCGATGTCGTCGAGCCCGGCCACGATCGCGTCCGCCACCGGTCGCAGCGAGTCGGTGGTGGCGGCCCGTGCGACCTTGGATCGTTCCGCGATCAACCCCAGCAGTAATTCGACACAACGGCCGGGGCATGAGCGCATCTTCAGCCGGACCAGGGCGGCCGCCAACTCGCCGAGCTTCGCGGTGGGTAGCAGCGGGAGATGGGCGACCAGGGCGGCATTTTCGCTGCCGTCATATCCGGGGGTCACGATCACCGCGACGAACTCTTCCAACAAGGCGGTGTCGCCCAACTGAGCTAGCAGGCCGATCATCTCCGCCCGATCCGCGGTCCGGCCCGTGGCCCGATAGTCAATGTATTTGGTCGGCCCTTTCCAGACTTGGATCATCCGTCGCGCCAGCTTCGCCGCTTCCCGTCGGGCCGGCGAGCGGGCCGGCTCGCCCGCGCCCGCGGCGACGCGCGCCTTCAACCAGGGCAGCGCTGCGCCCACCCCGGCGTCGAGCAGTACGTCGGCGTAGCGCGTCCGGTGCCAGATCACCACGGCGGCCCGATGATACGATCGTTCGAAGCTCGCCCCTTCGTTGCCCGTCGCTTCCGTGAGCCGCTGCTCATCCGCCTTCTCGTCGTCCAGCGCGCCCTGCGGCAGGAGTTCGCCCTCCCCCAACGGAATCTTTCCAAACGGCACCGCACGATCCTGTGGATCGATCCATTGGTCCACGTAGCGCCAAGAATCGGAAACTTCCACGACTTCGAATTCATCGTCGCCCGCGTCTGCGCTTCCCACGTCTTCCTCGAAGTCGTCGTCGTAATAGCGCCCCCGGCGGCGTGGTTCGTAATCGGAGTAGAGTGGTTCCGCCGGCCCCGACTCCTCGATGTGCACGATGCCAAGATGCACGGCGCAATCGGCCCGCGCCGCTGCCTCCACCAGCACGCGAGCCTTGGCGGCGTCGGCTGCTTTCAAAGCCGAAAAGGCCAGGCCCGCGGGACGGTACTGGTGCTCCAACAGCCACGCCACCTTGGCGGCTCCACTGGAGCGGCCCAGGATGTCACCCAGCAGCGCCGCCGCCTGCGCAATTTGGGGCTCGTAGTCCGGCGCCGTGAGCGCCGCCTTGTGGCCTTTCTTCGCCGAGGTCTGCCCGAGGTTGAAGATCAGGCAGACCCGGTGGCCCGCCGTGACCGGCCGCACTGCGTGTTCGCAGTCGGCGTAAAACGCCGCGAACGCCACTTCGGAGACCTCGCCGCCACTCAGGTCGATCACGACCTCGCGATCCGCGTGGCGGACGACCAGTTCACCCCGGCGAGCACCGTCTCCAGCGGCTGCAGCGCGTGGTTATACTCGATATCGATTTTCTGGTTCGGCATGGCAGCGGAGGGGTGGAGGGGGCTTCTGGATGGGGTGCGGCAGGCTGGGCTCAACGCCTTTCCCCCGCAAGCCGCGCAATGGATTGAGCATCCGTCCTCCCGCGGGGGTAATCCGACCCGGAAGCATCCGCAGCGGACTTGCCTACCGCCGGTTCCGCGGCCCGTGCAATCCGAGCTCACGCGAAGCCGCGAAGGGCGCGAAGGAGCCAGGATCTATTCGCGTTTTCGCACCTTCGCGTGAGAGGGTGTCTCGGTCTGCCCTCGGATTGCCCTCCTGTGACCATAGCCTGGGACGACACGGAGGCCGACGGACGGGAGCAACCTGGCCTTTCCGACCAAAATTCCGGATTTTCGACCTGACACCGTTGCGCGCGCCGGTTCAGCGCCCCGCGCTGACCGCGTGCAGGTGCTCCCAGGTGCGGATGAACATCCGGCCGCCGGCGACCGCGGGCGTGGACTGGCACAGTTCGCCGAGTTCGTTTTTCCCCAGCAGCTCGAACCGATCACCCAGGGCGAGGACCGTCACCGTGCCGCTCTTGTCCACGCAGAACAGCTTGCCGCCGACCGCCACGGGTGAGCCGAAGGTGTCGCGTCCGGCCCGCTCCTGCCAGAGGACCTGGCCATCGGTGAGTTGCACGCAGCTCACGATCCCCTGATCGCTCCAGAGGTAGGCGCGCCCGCCCACGGCCAGGACGGTGGGGATGTGCGGCACGGTCTTTTCCAACCGCCACACTTCCTGCATGCTCCCGTCCGGACCCGGGCGCAGCGCCACGACATGTTTGGGCCCGTTCACGAAGGCGCAGTTGGCAATCACCAGATCATCGACCGCGATCGGCGAGCCGACGGCCCGCTCGGCTTTCTGCTGTTGAAACACACCCAACTGCCACCGCTGTTTTCCGGTGGCCGCGTCGACTCCGGTCACGCCCAGTTGCCAGCTCGAAACAATGATCTGCGGCGGCCCGCCCGCCGGGGTGTAGAGGCACGGGGTGGCATAGTTGGAGTGGTTTTCCGCGCGCGGGAGTTTCCATCGCACCGCGCCCGTGCGGCGATCCAGCGCGAATAGGTTGGAGTCCTTTTCCTGATCGTTGGAGAGGATGACCAGATCCCCGAAGAGAATCGGCGAGCTGGCGAAACCATGCGCCCGATGCATCGGACCCAGGTCGGCGGTCCAGGCTGGCACACCGTCATGCGTGAACGCCGCGACATACACGTTCTCCGGGGAACTCCATGAAAAATAAACCCGATCGGCGTCGACCGCCGGCGTCGTTGACGCGGGGCTGTTGAATTTATGGCCCTTGCGATAGGCGACGCCTTGCGCGGCTTGCCAAAGCACCCGGCCCGACGCGGCGTCGACCGCCATCGGGATGCGTTCGCCGGACTCCCGCCCGCTCAGCAGAAACACGCGGTCGCCCCACACCACCGGCGAGCCGTGCCCCACACCGGGCAGCTTGATCTTCCACGCGTGGTTCGCCGCGTTCCACTGGGCGGGGAAGTCGCCCTCCGCGACGCCCGACCCGTTGGGGCCGCGGAAGCGGGGCCAGTTCGATGCCGGGTCCGCCGCGGCCCACGCGAGCGTGAGAGGCGCGAGCAAACCCAGCCAGACCAGGCGCGGGTATCGAATGAGGGTAGGGGCGATCATGAGCGCGGGGATGGCGGGAGGGAAGCGGGTTCGCCCCGCCACCGCCAGCCTGGAAGCACCGTCCGGGAAGCGGCTTCCGCGGGCCGACGGTGGTTCACGGAAATTGTCACGTAATACGTGACAATGCCCGTTTTGCCTCGCACCCCGTTGTCACGTAATACGTGACATTCAATTTCTCCCGCCTGCGCGATGAGCACGACCATGGCGGGCGAAGGAGCGGGCGAGGCGTGCATGGGGCCGCGGCGCCGAAAGGATCGACCCGCCCCGGCGCTCGCAAACGGGATTGTCTCCTCTCGCGGTCGTTGCTGGTCTCCCCGTCCCCGCGGGCCGTCGCGGGACGGTACCTTTCATCCCTCCCCCTTTTCCTCTCCGTGTCCCTGCGCCTCTTTCTCCTTCTTCTGCTCGCCGCCAACGCCCACGCCTGGAACTCGACCATGGTCGCGGTCGATGCGCAGGGGCGCCTTTCCTACCCGATCGACGCCAACGGCCATCGCATCCCGGATTTTTCCCACGCCGGCTATCGCGGTGGCGGCGTCCCCCTGCCCACCGGCCTCCCCGTCGTTCGCACGCTCACCCCGGCCGCCGGGGACCAGACCGCCCGCGTCCAGGCCGCGCTCGATGAGGTCGCCGCGCTGCCCCTGCTGGCGAGCGGTTATCGCGGCACCCTGCAACTCGCGGCGGGCACCTGGGAGATCGTCGGCACCGTCTATCTGCGCGCCCAGGGCATCGTCCTCGCGGGCGTCGGCGCCGGCGACGATCCCGCCACCAACACTATTCTCCGCCGCACCGGCACCTCCCAGGCCAATGTCATTCAGGCCGGTACCCGGAATGACTCCTATAGGAGCGAGGTCGCCGGCACCCGCGCCCAGATCACCACGCCCCGGGTCGCGGTGGGCGCCCGCAGCTTCGAGGTGGACCATCCGGAATTCTACCGGGTCGGCGACGCCGTCATCGTCTGGCAACCCTCGACGCAGGCCTGGCTCGACGCCGTTGATCGCGGCGGCGTGACGAACGACGACTACTGGCGGCCCGGCGAGATCGACCTTCGCTACCATCGCTACGTGACCCGGATTGCCGGCAGCACGATCTCGGTCGATGCCCCGGTCTTCAACCACCTCGACCGCGCCCTTTCGCAGTCCTACCTCTTCAAATACAATGCCGGCCACGTCATCCGGAACCTCGGCGTTGAGAAACTCCAGGTCGAGGTGGTGACGAAGGGCGAACTCACCGAGGATCATGCGGAGGATGCCATCACGTTCACCGGGGCGGAGGATTCGTGGATCCGCGACTGCACCATGAAACACTTCTGGCATGCCGGCGTGCAATGGGAGGGCTCCACCCGCTGCACCGCCGAACGCTGCCGGGCCGTGGAACCTCACTCCATCGTGGATGGCGGGCGGCGCTACAATTTCTCGATGTATCAGGCGCAGCTCATCCTCGTGCAGGACTGCTTCGCCGATCGTGCGCGCCACGCCTACGTCTGCAACGGCACCAGCCTCGACTCCGGCATTGTGTTCCAGAACTGCGTCACCGATCGCGCCCTGACCTCGTCCGAAGGGCATCGCCGCTGGTCGACCGGGCTGCTGTACGACGGACTCACCGCCACCAACCGGCAGACGACCGACATCCTCGGGCTCTACAATCGCGGGACCTACGGCACGGGCCACGGCTGGGCCGCGGCGCATTCCGTGGCCTGGAACTGCAACGCGAGCTCCGGCGGACGCATCTGGATCCAGCGGCCGCCGACCGCGCAGAATTACGGCATCGGTTGCACGGGCAACATCACCGGCTCCGGTCCGTTCGCGGGGCCCGCCGGCCATATCGAGGGCGCGAACCAAGCCGGCCTCGAGCCCCGCTCCCTCTACCTGGCGCAACTCGCCCAGCGCCTCGCCGAGGCGGCCGGCCCCGCCATCACCGCCGCGCCCGCCTCACGCACCATCATCCCCCGCGACACCGTGGTCTTCACGGTCGCGGCCACTGGCGCCGATCTCACCTACCAGTGGTCGTTCAATGGCCGTCCGCTTCCCGGCGCCACCACCGCCACGCTCACGCTCGCGCAGACGACAAGCGCTCAAACCGGCGTGTATTCGGTGACGATCAACGGCCTTTCGACCGCGACGGCCACACTCACCGTCGCCCCCTCGGCGGACCCCGCGCGCCTGGTCAACCTCGCGATTCGTTCCGGCGTCGGCTCGGGCGCCCAGACCCTGATCGTAGGCGCCACGATCAGCGGCGGGCAGGGTGGCACGCTGCCCCTGCTCCTCCGCGCCGCGGGTCCCGCCCTGACCGCGTTTGGCGTCACCGGCGTGCTCGCCGATCCCATGCTGACCCTCTACGCCGATGCTGCCGCCATCGCGACCAACAACGATTGGAACGGCACGGCGGCGATCGTGAACGCCGCGACCCTGGTGGGCGCGTTTGCGTGGCCGGCGGCCACCTCGCTCGATGCGGCGCTGCTGCCGCCCGGCCTGCGTGCCGGCAGCTATTCGATGCAGGTCGCCTCGGCCGGGTCCGGCGGTGGCGTGGCCCTCGCCGAGATCTACGATGTGACGGCGGGGAGCGCCTTCAACGGCACGGCGCCGCGTCTGATCAATCTGTCGGCCCGGACGCAGGTCGGCACCGGAGGCGACATCCTCATCGCCGGATTCGTGCTGGGCGGTGCGACGAGCAAGACCGTGCTCGTCCGGGCGGTCGGCCCGGGGCTCGTGCCGTTTGGCGTCACCGGTCTGCTCTCCGATCCCAAGCTGGAACTTTTTGACGGTACAACTCCGGTGGCGGCCAACGACAATTGGGGCGCGGCACCGGAGCTCACGGCGGCCTTCGCTGCCGTCGGGGCGTTCGGCCTCCCCACGGCTTCACGTGACGCGGCCCTGCTCGTCACCCTCGCGCCCGGCAGCTATACGGCGCAGGTGAGCGGCATCGGGAACACCACCGGCGTGGCCCTGGTGGAGGTGTACGCGGTGAATCCGTGATTCCTTACTTCCATTTCAGTTGCCTTACCATGCGTCCTTACTACTGATGTAAGCCATGGAAACCACCGTCACCACCAAGGGCCAGCTTACCCTCCCGGTCGAGATTCGCCGCGCTCTCGGCATCGACGCCGGCACGGTGCTCGAGGTCGAACTCGGCGGGGCGGGCAACATTGTGCTCCGCAAGAAGGCCACGCCGGGCTTCTTCGACCAATTCGTCGGCCTCAAGGCGAAGGGCGCCCCGTTTGCCAGTGGCGACGAGGCCCGGGACGCCTTGCGCGTCGCGGAGGACGAACCCGCGACGAAGGCCGGCACCAAGTCCACCCGTTCCCCTCGCAAGCGCGGTTGACCATGGCCGTCGCGCTCGACTCCAACATTCTCATCGACGTGCTCGGTCAGCCGTCTGCGCACACGCCCCACGCGGTCGAGGTCCTCAACGCCGCGCTCGCCCGTGGCGCCCTGATCATCTGTCCCATCGTCGCCGCCGAAACCTCACTTTACTTCGCTGATGCTGCCGAGGCCGAGCAAACGCTGCAGCGGATGCAAATCCGGCTATCGCCGTTCGGCTGGGAGGACCTGCACCTCGCGGGGCGGATCTTTCTCGCCTACCGCAAACTCCCCGCCAAACCGCGCCATCGCGTCGTCGCCGACTTTCTCGTCGCCGCCCATGCGTTTCATCAGGCCGACGAATTGATCACGCGCGACCGGGGTTTCTACCGCCACTATTTTCCGAAGCTGAAGATCACGCACGTCGGACCGGAGTAAGGCCAAAGCTTGAACTGGCGCCGCCACGCGACCCCGAGCTTGCCAGGACCCGCACCGGGCAAGCCCCTGACCTTTGGCCCACGGAACACACGGAATACACGGAAGCCCGATCCCCCTTTCCGTGTCTTCCGGGTGTTCCGTGGGCCATCCGATCGGTGGGACTCGCCTCTCGGCTACGATCCATCACCTTTCGTCGCCGGGGTTGCCGGGTCCTCGTCGGGCAACTCATAGAGTCGCAGTTCGCTGGGCGGCGGCGCCGTCTCGCGTGGCTTGTCGCGGTTCCGGCCGAGCGTTTCCCAGCGCAGCACCCAGCGCCGGCCGTTCGCGTGCGCGGTCGCCAGTTGCACTGCCATGCCCGGGACCGCCGACTGCACGCGGCGCAGCGTCGCAGGGAGCGTGGCGGGGGTGGCGCGCAGCGTTTCCGCCCGTTCGAGCGAGTCTCCCCGCAACCGCCAGCGGCCCGCCCCCGCGGCCTTCGTCGAAAAATTCACCAGCAGCGAGCCGTCGCGCTCGAGTTGGGGCGCGCCCAACGTCACTTCGCTGTCAATGGATCCACCGCCGGAAAAGGCCCAGCGAAAGTCCCACGCGCTGATCTGCCGCATCTCCCACGCCGCCGTCTGGCCCGGATGGGCGGCGTACGCCTGGGAGCGACCGGCCGCGTCGTAACGGTGATACACGACGACCGGTCGCTGCTGCGCGTCGAAGCCAAAGGTGTAGGTCATGTTGATCAAGCCCCCGCCCGGCTTGGCCGCGTCAATCACCTCGCCGGTCGCGAGCGTGATGGGCAGGCGCAGGGGTTCCCCCTGACTGTTCTCCCAGTGCACGAGGTCGCGGCTGCGCGCATAGGACAACGTGTGGTTGGTCGCGCAATCCGGCGTCTCCCGCCACACCCACACGAGGTGAAAACGCCCGTCGGGGCCCAGGGTCGGCGCGCTGGCGTAGGCATTGCGTTCGCCTTGGCCGTCGAGCAGCGGGGTGTCGATCATGCGCCGCCAGCTACGGGTCGCGGGGTCGTAGCTATTGTAGAGATCGCTGCCGTTGCCGCTGGCGCCGTCGCGATACCGGAAGAGCAGGTCGCCCGCGGCATTCTTGAAGAACACCGGGTAGGTGCAGCGCGTCTCGCGCTCGCCCGTCATGCGGTCGAGGCGCTCGAGCGTCGTCAGGTCGAAGGGCTGCCGGGTGCGATAGTAGACGAGCGGGTTCACGTGCATGTTGCCCGCGAGGTGCAGGCAGCCGTCGCGATCCAGCGCCAATCGGAGCGTGTTGTGACTGTCCCAGCCGGTGACGTTCGACATCCGGTTGACCCGCGGCACCGGCACGCCGGGCGGTTGCACCCGGGTCCAGGTCGCGGTGCCGAGCTTGCGCCCGGCGACGGTGATGCGGCGCTCCGCATCGTAATAAGCCACAAATTGGTATCCGCGTTCGGTGAGCAGGGCGAAGCCGACCGGGTGACCGGACCAGACGCGGTCGAGGAGTTCGCCCGTGGCAGCACCGGCCACGGGCGGCACCGCGACGAGGCGCAGCGCGGCGAAGAGGGCCGGCAAAAGCAGACGAAACAAGGGCTTCATTGGAGGTGTTGGTAGCATTTTCGCCCCTGTATTGCGCCTGAAAAACCGCGCGCGGCAACCTCCCCGGACCATGTGGGCGGGGTGCCCTCACCCCGCTGGCAGCCAAGTGCGGTGCCTTGCCCTCGCGGGGTGGGGGCACCCCGCCTACACCCGGGACACCCGCCTCACTTTAGATTCTGTGCCAGGAACTCCAGCACCACCGGGCGCAGATCGCGCGACAGCGGCTTCTTCGCCCAGGTTTGCAGATCGAAGGTGTGGCCGGCCCCTTCGACGAAAATCAAGTCATGCCGGGCTCCGCGTTCACGGGCGACCTGCGCCAGCTCCTCGGCCTGCAGCCGGTCGACCGTCGTATCGATCTTCCCGTGCAGCGTGAGGATCGGCACGCTGTCTTTCGTCACGTGCGTCACCGGAGACGCCAGGCGCAGGACAGACGAGTCCGCCGACGTCGCTCCAAACACGCTCAATTGACTCGCGGCCAGCGGACGGACCGCCCGCGGGTTGCCCTGCGGGTCGATCTCCCGGCGCGTGAGGAGGTCGGTGATGCCGTACATATTGATCACACCACGCACCGCGCTGGAAACGCCGGGGTACGGCGTGGCGAGCCCCGTCGGTTCGAGCTCCGGCTGGCCGGCGGTCAGGCCAACCATGAGGGCGAGGTGCCCGCCCGCCGACCCGCCGGCGACGGCAATCCGGTTGGGATCGAGACGATACTCCGCCGCATGGGCGCGCAGGAAGCGCACGGCGTTCTTGCAGTCAAAGAGATTGGTGGGCCACGCCCCGTTCCCCAGGCGGTAATCAATGCTCACCGCCACATAGCCGGCGCCCGCGAGGGTCGTGCAGACATTCTGCGCGCGCGCCTCGTTCTTCGTCCCGCCCCTCCAACCTCCGCCGTGAATCCACACCAGTGCCGGAGACAACGTTCCGTCCGGCGGTGGCGCGGGCAGGTAGAGGTCCAGTTTCTCGGTGCGGTCGGGCGCGAGATAGGCGAGGTCGCGCGTGACGCGGAGGGCGGGCTCCGCCGCAGGTGTGGCGCCGATCGCGACTACGGAAAGAGCGACCCGTGCGAGATGGTGAATGACGGACATGTTGCGGGAATACGTAGGCCAACCCGGTTTCCGATAAAAGCTCCAAACAGCAGGCATCGCGGTCTCGCTCGGAGGCGGCAGAGGACGGCGCCCCCGGAGTCGGCTAGGTTGGGGCAAAAACGGCGGCTGACTCGGGATGCAAACCCGGCCCCGGCCGGACCCTCCGGATATCGCGTCTAAAAAGAGGTGGGTAAAGGAACGGGGCAATGGCATCACGGGAAACCGGCACCACCCACGCTACCGTCTCGCGTCGAAGTGGTCGATGATCCGGTACGTGTGCTCGTTGATCCGCTTCATCGACGCGAGTACGTCGGCATGAGGTTCGTAGCGGTTGCTCACGATGCCTTTGTTGGAGTCGCGGTTCGAGGGGTCCGACTTTTTGTCGTCGGGATCATTGTCGATGTACTTGAACCAGTGCCAGCCCACGCAGCCCTTCGACTCCAGCAGGCTCAGCGTAAAGTTTTCATAGAAGAGACCCCGATCCCGCTGGGTCTTCACCACCCAGCCCGCCCCGCTGACGTTGGCGAGGCCCGGCACGTCCATGCCCTTGGCGTACCACTCGGTGATGATGAAGGGCCGGCCCGCTTCGCGCTCCCACATCGCCAGCAGCTCCGGGTCGGCCGTCCAGGCGTGGTAGTAATTCACCGCGACCACATCGAGGTACTTGCCCGCCGCGCGAAAGGTCTCCGGGAAGCGCACCTGCGTGCCGTGGAAACGTGAACCGAGGATGAGGTGGTTCGGATCCACCTTCCGGATCGCCCGGGTCACGGTGCCGAGATAACGGTCCACCACCAGTTCGAGAAACGCCGATTTGTCGGCGTCGGTGATGTCCTTCGCCGTCGCGGCGGGGCCGTGTCGCTCCCGCAGAAAGGACTGCGCCGCCTGGAAGCCGGGATCTTTTTCCGGCAGTGAGAGGTAGTTGGCCAGGGCCTCGCGCTTCAACGGCAGCTCGTTGTCGGTGAAGTGTCCGATCAGCCACGGGTCGTCCTTCGTCGCCGCCAGCTGTTGCGCGTGCTCCGCGCAAAATGTCTCGAACTCCGGATCGAAGACGAAGATGGCGTCCTGGGGGTAGCCGGTGTGCCCGGGCTGCTGATACGTGCCGCCGCGTTTCTTCCCGTAACTGCTCATGAAATTCCAGATGAGCGTGTAGGCGAGCTTCTGCGGGGCGGCGCGGAGGAGATCGGTGTTGGTCCAGGCCCCGAGGCCGTTGAAGCCGTGGTCGTGCAACAGCGTGGCGGTGGCCGCGGCCCAACCCGCCTCGCCGCCAAACTTTCGCTCCAGCGCGGCGACCGCGCCGGGGGTGCGCATCATCGTCACCGACACGACGCTCCGGTTGCTCCCCAGCCCGCCCTCGGGATCGATGAGCCACCAGCGGCCGTTGATGCGCTCGGCACGGAAGAACCCCGTCGCCCGGGCGGTGCGGTCGGGGCGGCTCCCGAACCGGTTGAGCCCGGCGTCGGCCGGCGCCGACGCAATGGCCGGCAGGTCCGCCAGCGTGCGCGTCGGGTACGGTTTCCAGGGGCCGGCGGGCTTCGTCGCCACCAGCACGGTCTCGGCGGCGCGAAGTGACAGCGCAGCGGTGGCGAGGGTGAGGGCGAGGCCAAGGGCCAGGGCAGGCTTCATGCCGCCAGCAGGGCAGAAGCCCGGGCGGGGCTCGACCGGAAAATCCACGCAGATATTGCCGGGCCGCGCCCCCGCGGGCGGGAACGCCACCGCGCGCTCTCTCGTACCCGCGCCAACAAGACCGAGGTTACATTGTAACCCATTGGGTTACTTTGCCGCGTAGGAGGGCCGGCGATAGAGTGCGGCACGCGACGACGCGGCACGGATCCGCAGGCGCCGGCGGGTGGACGGAGGGCCGGCGGTATCCAGAGGCGCGGCGACGCGCCGCTGCCGGAAAGTCGCGCGACGGCGTCCGGGTCGAAGGTCGGAGCCGGGCCGCGCGATCCGAAGATTACCGGGTGCGAACCCGCCCCCGCGCTCAACCGGTCAGCACGCCGCCGCGGCGGATTTCCCTGCGTCGGAACAGGGTGTAGAGCGTCGGGAGCACGACGAGGGTCAGCAGCGTGTTGGTGATGATCCCGCCGATGACGACAGTGGCCAGCGGGCGCTGCACCTCGCCGCCCACGCCCACGTTGACCGCCATCGGCACGAAACCCACCGCGGCGACCATGGCCGTCATCAACACCGGCCGCAGCCGCACCAGGCAGCCCTCGCGCACGGCCCGGGCCAGCTCCTCCCCCGCGGCGATCCGCTGCCGGATGAAGGTCACCAGCACGAGGCCGTTGAGGATGGCCACGCCGCTCAGGGCGATGAAACCGACGGCGGCGCTCACGGTGAACGGCATGCCGCGCATCCATAAAGCCAGCACGCCGCCCACCGCCCCGAGTGGAATGCCCGAGGCCACGATCAGCACGTCGCGCAGCGATTTCAGGCTGAAATAGAGCAGAAAAAAGATCAGCCCCAGCGCCAGCGGCACGACGAACCGCAGCTTCGCGTTGGCGCGCTCCATGTTTTCGAACTGCCCGCCCCACTCGATGCCGTAGCCCTCGGGCAGCTTCACGCGGGCCGCGATCTTCTCCCGGGCCTCGGCCACGAAACCGCCCACGTCGCGATTGCTCACGTTACATTGCACCGTGACGCGCCGCCGGCCCCATTCGCGGTTGATCGTGGAGGGCCCGTCGGTTTCCACCACCTGCGCCACCCGGTTGAGCGGGAGCACGGAGCCGGTCGCGGTGGGAATCAGCGTGGCGGCGAGCGCTTCCGGGTCGGTGCGCTGCCGATCGGGCAGGCGCACGACGAGCGGAAACCGGCGCTGGCCTTCGCGGATTTCGCCGACCTTGCGGCCGCCCACGGCCTCCACCGTGTTGAGCACGGTGCGCGCGGCCACGCCGTAGCGGGCAATGGCCTCCGGATCCACCCGCACCTGCAGGATGGGTTGGCCGACCAATTGCTCGCCGGTGACCTCCCCCCGGCCGGCGATGCCGCCCAACACCGCCTGCACCTCGTCGGAGAGACGGCGCAAGGTGTCCAGGTCGTCGCCATAGATCTTGATGGCCACGTCGGACCGCACCCCGGCGATCATTTCGTTCAGGCGCATCTCGATGGGCTGGCTGAACGCCACCGTCATCCCGGGAAACCGGGCGAACATGGCGCGCATCTGCTCCACCAACTCCGCCTGGGTGCGGGCCCGCTTCCATTGCGCGCGCGGTTTGAGGGCGAGAAAGAAGTCCGACAATTCTATCCCCATCGGGTCGGTGGCGATCTCCGCGCTGCCCAGCCGGGTCCAGATATTGGTGATTTCATCCGGGAACTCCGCCAGCAGGAGCTTTTCGATGCGGTCGTTGTAGGCCACCGCCTCGTCGACCGACACGCCGGCCAGGCGGACGGTCGTGCCAACGATGGCGCCTTCGCCCAGCTTGGGCAGGAACTCGCCGCCCATGCGCGTGGCCAGGATCGTCACGCCCGCGAGGAGGGCCAGCGCCGTCCCGAGGGTGAACGCGCGATGGCGCATCGCCCACCCCAGCACCGGCGCGTAAAGCCGGTGGGCCATCCGCGCCAGCCAGGGTTCCCGCTCGCGCACCTGCCGGGGCAGGAAGAGACTGGCCAGGACCGGCGTGAGGGTGAGCGCCAGGATGAGCGAGCCCGCGAGCGCGAAAATCATCGTCAGCGCCATCGGCTTGAACAGCTTTCCCTCCACGCCCTCCAGCGCGAGGATGGGCAGGAAGACGGTGAGGATAATCCCGACGCCGAACGCCACGGGCCGCGCCACCTCCGCAAACGCCCCCGCCAGCGTCTCCCCGCGTTCGTCGCCGGTCAGCGGCCGCCCCAATTGATATTGGCGCAGTGCCAGACGGCGCATCGCGTTTTCCACCATCACCACCGAACCGTCGACGATGAGCCCAAAATCCACGGCGCCCAGGCTCAACAAACTCGCCGAGATGCCCGCCTGCAGCATCAGGTCGCCCGCGAACAGCATCGACAGCGGGATGGCCGCCGCCACCACCAGGCCCGCGCGCAGGTTGCCGAGAAAGGCGAAGAGAATGGCGATCACGAGCAACGCGCCCGCCAGCAGGTTGTGCTGCACGGTCTGAATGACGTTATCCACCAATTCCGTGCGGTCGTAGAGGACCTCGACCACGACATCCTTGGGCAACGTCGGCTGCACTTCGGCCAGTCGGGCCTTCAAGCCCCGCGTGACCACCGCGCTGTTTTCGCCCATGAGCATGAAACCGAGGCCCAGCACAATCTCCCCCCGGCCTGCACCCGTCACGGCGCCGCGGCGGATCTCGTGGTCCACTTTCACCTCCGCGACATCGCGCACGCGCACCGGCGTGCCGTCGTGGGACGCGATGACGATGCCGGCGATTTCCCGGACGTTCGTCGCCAGGCCCAGGCCATGCACCAGCAGTGATTCCCCGCCCCGCACCACCTGCCCACCACCCACGTTGTGATTGTTCGCCTCCAACGCCTCGACGAGTTGTTCGAGCGTGAGGCCGTATTTTACCAACCGCTGCGGCTCGGTGATCACATGGAACTGCTTCTCCAATCCGCCCCAGGAGTTGACCTCCGCCACGCCGCGCACCTGGCGCAACTGCGGTTTGATGACCCAATCCTGCAGCTCGCGCAGTTCCGTGAGCGTGCGCCTCGGGTCGGTGGAGCGGACGGCATAGTGAAAAACCTCCCCCAACCCCGTGGAGATCGGACCGAGCTGGGGTCGCGCGATGCCCGCCGGCAGTTCCACCGTTTGCAGCCGCTCGGTGATGAGCTGCCGCGCGAGATAGATGCTCGTGTCGTCGTCGAACGTAGCCACGACCTGCGATAAGCCAAATTTGGATACCGATCGGATGTTGCCCAGGCCGGGGAGGCCGCCGATGGCGAGTTCCAGCGGAATAGTGATCTGTGCCTCCGCCTCCTCCGCATTGAGCGCGGGCACCGTGGTGTTGATCTGCACCTGCACCGGCGTGGTGTCCGGAAAGGCGTCGATCGGCAGTTGGAGCAGCGCGCGTCCGCCGAGGAGGACAAGCACCGCCGCCAGCACCGCGACGATCAGGCGGTTCTTGAGGGAGGTGGTGATGAGCCAGTCAAGCATGGGAGGCGGGGGTTGAGGTGAGGGTGACCGGGGACTCAGTCATCGGCACAGCCCACGCCGAGGCGGGAGATGAGAAAGGCCGACTTGAGCGCGAAGGCATGGTTTATCGCCACGACTTCGCGCGGTTCGAGGCCGGCGCTGATCTCCACTTTCCCGTCGCGCCGGGCGCCGAGGGCAACCACCCGGGCGTCGAACAGGTCCTCCGCCACTTGCACAAAGACGAAGCTCCGGCCTGCGATGCGTTGGATGGCCGAAGTCGGCAGCAACAACGCGCCTGCCACCTGGCGCGTGAGGATGCGGGCTTGCGCGAACATGCGGGCCTTGAGCAATCCGTCCGGATTCGCGAATTCGGCGCGGGCGCGGGCCAGGCGGTTGCGCTCGCCGACTTCCGCGCCAATCCACGTCAGCTTGCCGGTGAAGGTCTGCCCGGGGAGCGAGTCCACCTGCAACTCCACCACCTGCCCGACTTTCACCCGCGCCAGCGACGACTCGGGCAGGGCGAGCATGGCCCACATCACGGATCGGTCGGCCAGCGTGAACAGCGGTTTGCCCGCGTCCACCAGCGCGCCACGCACGGCGTTTCGCTCGACGATTTCACCGCCGAACGGCGCGCGCACGTCCAGCAGCACCTGCTCAAGCGGCGTGCTCCCCAGCATATCGATCCGCTCCTCGGTGAAGCCGAGCGTGCGCAATTGCTGGCAGGCCGCGCGATGGTCGGCTTCCGCCTGCTGGAGATCCTTCTGGGAGGTGACCCGCGCCTCGCGCAACGTCCGCTCCCGCTCCAGGGTCTGATGGCTCAACACCGCCTTGGCCACCGCCTCCGCGATCGCGGCGGACCAGATCTTCGCCACCGGCTGGTTCTCCACCACGATGCTGCCCAAATCCACCGCCACGTCCTGAATGATGCCGCCGACAGGCGCGGCAATTTGCGCCAGCTTGTTCTGATTGAACGCCAGTTCGGCATAACACTCCACCGCGTCCGCCATCGGGCCGACGGTCGGAAGGCCGGTCAACACGCCGGCGATGGCGGCGGAATCACTGGCGGCCAGCCGCACCTTGGCCGACTCGCCGGGTTGCAGCGTCGTCGCCAGGAGCGGTCGGCAAATGCCGCACTCCTCCAGCGGCACATTGTGCTCCGCGCACATCTTCGGGCCCGAGGCGTCCTTGGTTGCGGCGGCCGCCGGGCCGTGGTCGTGGCTGTCGTGTCCGGCCACCTCCGCTCTTTTGGCGCAGGCGGTCAACAGGGCGGCGGCGACCGCCAGGGGGACGAGGGTGAGTCGGGAAATCATTTTCGGGTTCATCATGGGTCGCATTATTCTTTGGGTTGCAGGGGACCGGACTCCGCGGGATCGACCGCGGCGGGAGGTCCGCCGTTCAGCGATTCGAGTTCGGCCTGGGCGAGGTTCAGCTCGAGCACCTGGTGCAGGTAGGCGAGCCGGACATCGGCGATCGTGCGCTGCGTATCGAGCAGGTCGGTGAAGCCGAACTTGCCCTGCTCAAAACCGGCGCGCACGAGCCGCAGCGCCTCCTCGGCCTTGGGCAGCGTGCGTTCGCGGTAGCGGGCGACCTGCAGTCCGGCGGCGCGGTAGCGCTGGGCTGCCGCCGCCCGGTCGCGCTGAAGGTTCTGTTGCGCGGCCCGCAGTTCGGCGGTCGCGCCGTTCAGCGCGGCCCGCGCCGCGCGTTGACGGCCCTGACCACGATCCGCCACGGGCAGGGGAATCGACAGCCGCACCCCGATAATCGCTTCGCCGGTGGCGCCCAAGCGCCCGGCGTTTACCCCCACCGTGGGGTCGGGCATCGGCTCGAGGCGGGCGCGGCGGTAGGCGGCATCGGCCCGGTCCAGCCCGGCCTGCGCCACCTGCAGCGTGGGGTGGACGGTCGGGTCGCCGTTCCCGGCCGCGCCCAATACGGCTGCGTCGACCGCTTCGGCCAGGCGGTCGGCGAGCGGTGTTTCGTCGAGGTCGGGGCGGCCGAGCAACGTTGCCAGGAAGCGGCGGACCTCGGTCGCCTCGGTCTGCCGATCGGCGAGCGCAGAGCGGGCCTGCTCGTGCTGCACCTCCGCCCGCAGCTGTTCCTGGAACGCGGCGGCACCCGCCTCGACGCGCCGGCGGGCGACCGTGGCCGTGGCCTCGGCTACGTCGGCGAGTTGCGCGGCCACCTCCGCCGCGCGCCCCGCGGCCAGCGCCCGCGCGTAGGCGATCTTCACGTCACGGATCAATTCCACCCGCCGGCCCGCCCATTCGGCCCGACCGGCTTGAACCTCCGCGCCGCCGATTTGGCGGTCGAGCGACCGCTTGCCCGGATAAAGCAGCGGCTGCGTGAGGCCGATGGTCTGCTTGGCGTCGGCCAAGCCCCGGCCGTGCTGCCACGGCCATTCTTCCGCGACGAGTTCCAATTCGGGGTTGGCGTGGCGCCCAAGTTGGGCGGCGCGACCGGCGATCTCCTCGGAGCGACTCCCGGCCGCGTGCAGCGCCGGGTTGTTTTCGAGGGCGAGGCGCACGGCGTCGGCCAGCGACAGCGCGGCGGGTACTTCGCGCATGTTGCCGTCGGTCCCGCGGAGCGGCACCGACGTCGCACCCGTCCGGCCGGGGAAGGCGGCGCAGAGCAGGCCGCCGAGCAGGCGGAGATGGGAGGATGGAATAGAAAGAGAGAACATGACGGAAGACGGGTTGGAATGACGTCCCGGCGGGCAGCGCATCGCCCGCGGAACGAGGAATCCGGCGCGGTCGCGCGCCGGAACACGGTCTTCAGCTCGCGTCGGAGCTGATCAGACGAGGCGCGAGGGAGCGCGCGGCCGGTGCGCCGCGCCGCGGACAAAATGCCGGCAGGGCACCCAGTCGGGCGCCCGCTGCGGGTCATTTGCGCCAGGCGCGAAAACTTTCACCAAAGCAGGCTCAGCCCCGGGCAGGCACAGGAAACACGTTCCGGCGGTCAATCCGGCCCGCGACACGTTCACGGCTGCCGTCGATGAAAGATAGGCCCCATTCTCCACCACATCGCAGCTGTCGCAGGCGCAGGACTGGCCGGATTCGGCTCCGTGCGCCGCGGGACCGTGGTCACTGCACTCCAGCATGCCCTCGATCGCCGCCAGTCCGCAGTGCTGCGTCGCTGGCAGCCACAGGGCCAGCAGGAACAAGGCAGTCAACGATCGGAATCGGCGCACGCCGCACCAAACGGGGGCGCGTCGGGACTGTCAAGTCACCCGGCGCGGCGCCGCGGCGCGAACAAACGCGCCCTAGCGAGACCCGTTCACCCCGGTCCAGATCCGCTCCAGCACCGGCTTGATGATCGCAGTGAACGCCGCGTAGGCCGGCGGGTGGAAGTGGAGTTTGTCGTCTTTGTAGAGCTCGAGCCGCGGGTGGCCGTTGGCGTCGACCAGCGCGGGGTTGAGGTCGACAAAGGTGAACGCGGCGCCGCCAAATTCCAGGGCCGGCTGCGCGGCCGGAATACATCCGCGGATGATCGGGCTACTTCCAACTGACCGAATGGCGCCGGGCAGTGACCGACCTGAGTGGCTGGATTCGCCGTCATAGGCGCCAATGCTTCTGGCTGCGGTGGCCTCATCCCCGCGGCCGGCTCAACGCGCTGCGCCAATTGCCGTTTTTCGACGGCACGTTCGACCTCGTCCTCTGCGCCCACCGGCTGTTTCTCCCGGCCCGGCGTTTCGATTTCGACTGGCATCTGGCCGCGTGCCGGGAGCTCGTGCGGGTGAGCGCCGCCGAAGTGCGGATCTTCCCGCTCGGCGGCGCCGGGGGGAGACCGCATACCGGCGTGGCGCGGCTGCGGCGGGAACTGCGGAGCGCAGCCATCGCCAGCCAGGTGGTCCGGGTCGATGACGAGTTCGGCGCCGGAGCCGACTCGCTGCTCGTGCTGCGGAGGGCGGTGCCATGAGGGAAAACGCCGGATTGCGTCGGGTCGGGGGGACTGCTGCCTTGGCGGCATGTTTCCCCCGCATGTGATTGCCCGCAAACGCGACGGCCATGAGCTCACGCGCGAGGAGATTGGCGCGTTCGTGCGGGGGGCGACGGACGGGTCGTGGGCGGACTACCAATTGAGCGCCCTGCTCATGGCGATCACCGTGCGCGGGATGAACGCGCAGGAAACGGCGAGCTACACCGACGCGATGATGCACTCGGGCGTCGTCGCGGATTTGTCCTCCATCCCCGGGCGGAAGGTCGACAAACACTCCACGGGCGGCGTCGGCGACAAGGTTTCCCTTGTGCTGGCACCGATGGTGGCCGCCTGCGGCGTACCGGTGCCCATGATCAGCGGCCGGGGGCTGGGGCACTCGGGCGGGACCCTCGACAAACTCGAGTCGATTCCGGGATTCCGCACCGATCTTTCGCTCGACGAGTATCGGGCGCAGGTGGCCCGGATTGGCTGCGCGCTGATCGGGCAGACGAAGGACCTGGCGCCGGCCGACAAGAAGCTGTACGCGCTGCGGGATGTGACGGCGACCGTCGAGAGCATCCCGCTGATCTGCGGTTCGATTCTCGCGAAGAAACTCGCCGAGGGCATCGATGCCCTGGTGCTCGACGTGAAATTCGGCCGGGGAGCGTTCATGAAGGACCGGGCGGCCGCGCGCCAGCTGGCCGAGGCGCTGGTGAGGGTCGGCCGCGCCGGGGGCAAGGAAGTCCGTGCGGTCCTCACCGCGATGGAGCAACCGCTGGGCCGGACCGTGGGCAACGCGCTCGAGGTGGTGGAAGCGATCGCCTGCCTGCGCGGCGAAGGGCCGGAGGATCTGATGACGGTCGTCTTCGCACTCGGGGCCCACATGTTGATCCTGGGGGGCGCGGCGACAGAGGAATTCGAAGCGAAGGAGAAACTGGCGGAGGTGATCCGCCGGGGAGCGGCGCTCGCCAAGTTCCGGGAAATTGTCTCCGCCCAAGGGGGCGACGCGCGGGTCGTCGACGAACCGGAGCGCCTGCCCCAGGCGGCGTTGCGGGTGCCGCTGGCGGCGCCGCGCGGGGGCTTTGTGCGTGATGTCGAGGCGATGGGGGTGGCCCTGGCGGCGCTCCAACTCGGGGCGGGGCGGGCGCGGGCGGCGGATACCATCGCGCCGGCGGTCGGGGTGAGCAGCTTGGTGAAGATCGGGGAACGCGTGGCGGTGGGCCAGCCGTTGGCGGTGATTCACGCCAGCGACGAGGCGACGCTGGCCGTCGCGCGGGATCTGCTCGGGCATGCGATTGTGCTGGGCGACCGCCCGGGCATCGCCCCGGAATTGATCGCTGAAACGCTGGTATGAGAAATGGGCGGTGCCGGCCGGCGGCACTTCGCCGGGCGCATCTCATGTTTGACGGTGGCCTAAAACCCGATCCTCGTAGCGCCAGTCTTCGACTGGCGTCCGCCGGTCAAAGACCGGCGGTACACCCAGAGGCGCCGCTGCCCGCCGGCCGATTCACTCCCTCATCACCCCGCGCGGGCGTCCCGGCGCCTACTCCTGCTCCATTTCCATCAACTGGGTCGCGGCATCCTCCCAGGCGGTGGTCGCCTCGGTGATCTGATCGACGATCGTGCTCAGTTCCCGGTTCAGGTGGTGGAACTTGCCCTTGTCGGCGTACGTTTCGGGCGCTTCGAGCGCCGAGGTGATGTCGGACTGCTTGGCCTCGAGGTCGACGACGACCTTCTCCAACTGGCCGACACGCTCCCGGAATTTCCGGATCTCGTTCGGGCTGGGTCGGGCCGACTTCGCCGACGATTTGGGATCTGAGATCTGAGTTTTGAGCTTGTCCGGCGAAGCCTGCGTGGGGCGGCCATCGGTGAAACCGGCCTTGAGCGCGGCGCGGGCATCGGAAAACCCGGCGGTGAGGGCGGCGCGGGCATCGCCCGCCTTGGATTTCTCGAGGTAATAATCGTAGTCGCCGGCGTAGGGCGTCAGGCGGCCCGCGTGCACGTGCAGGACGTTTTCGGCCAGCGAGCGGATGAAGTGCACGTCGTGACTGATGAAGATGAGCGTGCCCTCGTAGTTTTTCAGCGCGTGGGTGAGGGCATCGATCGACGGGATGTCGAGATGGGTCGTGGGTTCGTCCATCAACAGCAGGTTGGGCGGCTTCACGAGGATGCGGGCGAGGGCCAGGCGTGATTTTTCGCCGCCGGAGAGCACGCCGATCGGCTTGTGCACGTCGTCCTTGCGGAAGAGAAACGCCCCCAAAATGGCGCGGGCCTGCTGTTCGGTGAGCTGGTTCTCGACCGTGCGCAGCTCCATCACGTTCTCAAACACCGAGAGCGCCGGGTTGAGGTTGTCGAGGCGGTTCTGCGCGAAGTAACCGACGGCGACATTGCTCCCGAGTTCGCGCGTGCCGCCCTGGCAGGGGACGAGGTTGGCGAGGATCTTCAGCAGGGTCGATTTGCCGGCGCCGTTGGGCCCGACCAGCACGATCCGCTGGCCGCGCTCGGCGGTGAAATTGAGGTCCCGGTAAACCACGTGGTCGCCGTACGCCTGCTGGATGTGTTCGAGGGTGATGACCTTCAGGCCGGAACGCGGCGGCTGCGGAAACTTGAAATTGATCCGTTTCAGCTCCTCCTGCGGCTCCTCGACGGCGACGTCCTGCAGGCGCTCGATCTGCTTTTCCTTCGACTTGGCGCGCGACGCGAGCGAGGCCTTGGCGCCGAACCGATCGACGAACTTCTGCAGGTGGGCGATCTCGCGCTGCTGGTTCTTGTAGAGCGCGGCCTGCTGGTTCTTGCGCGCCTCCTTCTCCTGGAGAAAATTGTCGTAATTGCCGTGGTAGTAGTGGAGCCGGGCGCCGCGCAATTCGAGCATGCCGGTGCACAGGGCGTTGAGAAAGGCGCGATCGTGGGAGATCACGACCAGCCCGCCCGGGTAGCGCGTGAGGTAGTCCTGAAACCACAGCAGGGCCTCAAGATCGAGATGGTTGGTCGGCTCGTCGAGCAGCAGGAGGGTGGGTTCGGCGACCAGGAGGCGCGCGAGGTGGGCCCGCATCACCCAGCCGCCGGAAAACGTCTTGGCGGGCTTGTCGGCATCGCCCTCCTTGAAACCGAGGCCGGCGAGGATTTTCTTCGCGCGCGGCTCCAGGGTGTAGTCGATGTCGTAGTCGTCGTCGGTCGGCTCGAGCTTCTTGCCGCTGGTGGTGATGTGGAGGATCGTCTCATCCCCGGCCGGGGCGCTCTCCTGGGGGAGAAAACCGAAGTCCGCCCCCCGTTCCCATTCGATGGTGCCGGCGTCGGCCTTCTCCTCGCCCAGGATCAGGTTGAAGAGGGTGGACTTGCCGGCTCCGTTGGGCCCGACGAAGCCCAGGCGATCCGTGCGCGCAATGAAAAGCGACACCTCGGCGAAAAGTTCGCGGGTGCCGTAGGACTTGGAAACATCGGCCAGGGTCAGCATCGGAACCGCGCACCACACCGACTCTGCTGCGACGCGTCAATGGTGGGTTGAGGAAGTTTCCCGCCCGACTCGGGTGGGGATCGGGAGAATCGAGCGTCCTGCCGGCACCGCCGGACGAGAGCACAGCCCGCCGGGCCGGGCGCGCGGACGCCAACGCTAGTGTCACGTATTACGTGACACTACATGGGGAGTCATTGGAAAATAATGAATTATGGAATAAGGCGGCGGGGCTTTGGGGGGCCAGGACCGGGCCGGGATGAGTCAAACGTGATCGCGGACAGCGGGAGGGCTTGGCGGGCGCAGGGCCTGCCGGCTAGCGCAGGGTGGTGAGGGCGATGCAGCCGGCGACCGCGAGGATACCGCCGGCGATGGCGCGCCTCGGGGGACGATCGCCTTCGAGCCAATAGGCGATCGGGATCGCCAGCAGCGGGGAGGTGGCGGCAATCAGGAGGACAATGCCGCTGGGGGTCGTGGCCAAGGCCCATTGGTAGCAGCCGACGCCCAAGACGGGGCCGGCCATGCCGTTGGCCAGCATCCAGAGACGGGCGCGGGTGGCGCCGCCGGTTTCCCGCGCTCCGTTGACGGGGGCACCGGCGGCCGCGGGACGCCGTCTGAGGATCCGCAAGACCATGAAGAACAGGGAGGTAAAGATGAGTCCGGCCAGAATGCGTTGGTAGGCGGCATTGAGGCCAAAGGTGGCCGTGTGGGCCGCTTCTTGGGCGGCGGCGGCGACATCAACCCCTTTGCGACTGACCAGGGCGCCAAAACCCTGGCCGCAGGCGGCGAGGATGCCGAACAGGAAGCCGATCGGGCGCACCTTCACGCGGGGCGGGCGCCGCTTGCTGGGGGTGATGGCGACCGCGACTCCCGCGAGAATGAGCATGCCCCAGAGGATTTGGGCCATCGTCAATCGCGTCCCCAACCAGAGCCATTCCCCGGTAGCGGCAATGGGTGCGGCGAGGCATTGGGTCATGAGGATGGTGAGCCGGGAACCGAGGAGCGGCAGCGCCCCGTAAACCCCAAGGTCACCGAGGCCCATGCCGATGACCCCGCTCAGGAAGAACCAGCCCGTGCTGGCGCTGGTGAACCCGTTGCCCAAGGTGTGGGCGAACAAGCCGAGGACACAGACCGCGACCAGCAGGCGGGCAAGATTGGCCTTGGCCGACCCGCTGAGGCGCACGCTGTGGCTCGCGCAGGTGGCGTTCAGTGCGAAGAAGAAGGCGGCGAGAAACGAGGGGAGCATGCGGACAGAGGCGGCGACCGATCAGCGGAAAAGGTTGAAGGACAGGAATTCACCCGGCTTCGCGGCCCGTGGCGACGGTTTTTTGGTGGCGGCGTCTTTCGCAAGAGCCTATGCTCAACGAATTCCCATGAAGACGAAACGCCGAACCAAGCGACCCGAAGACCTCAACGCCGCCCTCGCGGCCAGGAAGGGCCCGGTTTCGCAATTTCTTGCCCGTCATTACCGCCATTTCAACGCCGCCGCCCTGCTCGACGCCGCCAAGGGCTACGAGGCCCACCTGACGGCCGGAGGCAAGATGCTGGTGACCCTCGCCGGCGCGATGTCCACCGCCGAACTCGGCATCGCGCTCGCCGAGATGATCCGCCGCGACAAGGTGCACGCCATCGTCTGCACCGGGGCAAATCTGGAGGAGGACATCTTCAACCTCGTCGCCCACGATTATTATGAACGCGTGCCCCACTACCGTCATCTCACGGCGGGCGACGAGGAGGCGTTGCTCAACCGGCACATGAACCGCGTGACCGACACCTGCATCCCCGAGCTGGAGGCGATGCGGCGCATTGAGGCGGTGGTGCTGGAGGAATGGGTCGCGGCGGACCGCGCCGGGGAGCGCTATTTTCCGCACGAGTTCATGTACAAGGTGCTGCGCGGCGGAAAACTGAAGCGCAGCTACCAGATCGACCCGAAACACTCGTGGATGATCGCCGCCTGTGAGAAGAACCTGCCGATCATTGTCCCGGGCTGGGAGGACGCGACGCTGGGCAACATGTACGCCGGGCATGTGATCAGTGGCGACGTGAAGAACGTCCATACCGTGCGCACCGGCATCGAATATATGATGTGGCTCGCGGAGTGGTACACCAAGACGGCGAAAACCCTCCGCAACGGCGAGGGGTCGATCGGGTTCTTCCAGATTGGCGGTGGCATCGCGGGCGACTTTCCGATCTGCGTCGTGCCGATGCTGCATCAGGACTTGCAGCGCACCGGCGTGCCGCGGTGGGGGTATTTCTGCCAGATCAGCGATTCGACGACGAGCTACGGCAGCTATTCGGGCGCGGTGCCCAATGAAAAGATCACCTGGGGCAAACTCGCCGCCAGCACCCCGAAGTTCATCATCGAGAGTGACGCCACCATCGTCGCCCCCCTGGTCTTTGCCTGGGTGCTGGGGGAGTGAGGCCAACATCCTTTGACCTTTGGATTTTTCGTCGTCGTCCCATGGGTAGGGCGGCGAGTCCCATCGCCGCCGCAGTTGCCTCGCGATTTCCCTTCGGTCCTTTCCGGCGCGGAGCGGAGTCCGCGCCCTACCCAAAATGCAGATCGGAACGGCGATGGGTGTGAGATGGGGTGAAAGCGCCTTCGGCAGGCGAGGCCTGGTTAACGATGTCAGCAATCGGCGCCTCGCCTCGGGCGATCCCGGGTGCCACGGTCATCGCCGCCATGCGATTGTCCTGCGCCGCCCTGCTGCTTCCCCTGCTCGCTCCCGTCTTCGCTGCCGCCCCTGCCGGCGGCCGTGCGACCGTCAACTTCAACCCCGACTGGCGTTTCCTGCGCGACGACCCGGCCGGGGCGGCTCAGGCGGGCTTCAATGATGCCGCGTGGACAGTCGTCTCCACGCCGCACACGTTTAACGACGTCGACACCTTCGACAGCTGGTCCCTGCCGGGCCACCGCGGCGAGCAGGAGCAATGGAGCGGGCGCACCTGGTACCGGAAGTCCTTCGCCGCCCCCGCGGCGTGGCAGGGCCGAAAGGTGTATATCGAGTTTGAGGCGGTCCGCCAGGTGGCGGAGGTCTATCTCAACGGCGTCAAACTCGGCACGGCCAAGGGTGGATTCAGCCCGTTTGGGTTTGATCTGACGCCGCACCTGAAGATCGGCGCGACCAACGTCCTCGCCGTAATGGCCGACAACCGGTTTCAGAAGGATCCCATCGATCCGAAGCTCGCGCCCCAGGCCGCGACCACCGCGGCCACGCATCCCAACCTCGCCCAGCTGTCCCAGCAACTCATGGAAGCGATTCCGGACACGCTGGAGGAACTGCAGGCCGACCAGATTCCGTGGAACAACCCGCATTGGCATCCGGCGCATGGCGGGATCTATCGGAATGTCCGCCTCATCGTCACCGATCCCCTGCACATCGCGCTGCCGCTCTATAGTTTTCTCCAGACCGAGGGGCCATATGCCTACGCCACGGACGTCAGCGCCGCTTCGGCCAAAGTTGGCATCGAGGTCCCCGTGCGCAACGGTCGTGCCAGTGCGGCGCATTTCGTGGTGCAGGCGGTGGTGACCGATGCGGACGGCAAGACGGTGCTGGCGCTGGAGCAACCCGCCGTGCTCGCCGCCGGGGCCGACCTCAAAGTGCGTTTTACGCCGACCCTCCCCAACCCCCGCAGGTGGGAGCCGGGCTACCCGCACGTCTATCGCGTGACGCTTTCGCTCAGCGTCGCAGGTGAGACGGTCGACACGGTCGAGGTGCCGCTGGGCATCCGCGCCGTTCGGTGGGACACCAATACGGGACTTTGGATCAACGGCTCGCACACCAAACTTCATGGCTGGGGTCAGAAGGCGACGAGCGAGTGGCCCGGGCTCGGGGCGGCGCAGCCGGATTGGCTGCACGCGTACACCCTGCAGCTCATGCACGAAGCCGGGGGTAATTTTGTGCGCTGGGGCCACGTGGCGGGAGGCCCGGCCCAGATTGCCGCCGCGGATCAGCTGGGGCTGGTCACGCTGCAGCCGGGCGTCGACGGGGAGCACGACACCAAGGGCGGCGCCTGGATCCTGCGGTCGTCCGTCTTTCGCGATGTCATCATCTATTACCGCAATCATCCCGCCATCCTGATTTGGGAGGGCGGCAACCAGAAGGTCTCGCGCGAGCACGCGGCTGAATTGCGCGGCTACATGGACAAGTATGATCCGCATGGCGGCCGGGCCTACGCCCACCGGCGCGCCGACAAGATCACCGCCGAATTCATGGATGTCGGCATCGGCACCGAAGGGGGGCGCGAGATCGCCAGCCTGCCGGTTGTCGAGGGCGAATACAACCGGGAGGAGTCGCCGCGCCGGGTGTGGGACGACGCCTCGCCACCGAACTTTGGCTACCCGGAGGCCAAGGGGCAGACCTACCAGCTCACTTCGGAGCAGTACGCCGCGAACCAGGTGAAACACTACGTCGACAAGCTCGGCGCCCCCAACCATGCCGGCGGCGCCAATTGGATCTTCTCCGACAGCACGAGCGGCGGGCGCGTCGGCGTCGAGGTGGCCCGGGCGGGCGGTGAGGTGGATGGCGTGCGCCTGCCCAAGGAAGCCTATTATGTCACCCAGGTGATGTACACGTACGAGCCGCGCGTGCATCTCATCGGCCATTGGAGTTATCCGGCGGGGACCAAGAAGAATGTCTTCGTGGCGGCCAACACCGGCGGCGAGGTCGAGCTCTTCGTCAACGGCCGGTCGCTCGGCCGGGCGCAGCCCGAGAAACGCTTCCTCTACCCGTTTGCCGACGTCGCTTTCGAACCGGGCGAAATCAAGGCCGTCGCCCACAACGCGGCTGGCGCCGTCGTGGCCACCACGGTCAAGCGCACGACGGGCGCCGCTGTGGCGTTGCGCGTCACGCCGCACACCGGACCCGATGGGTGGCGCGCGGACGGCTCGGACATTGCTCTCGTGGATGTGGAGGCCGTGGATGCCGGTGGTACGCGCGTGCCAACCTTCCAGCAGCGGGTTGATTTTGAGGTCGAAGGTCCCGCTCTCTGGCGCGGCGGCTACAACAGCGGGAAGATCGATTCGATCAATCACCGTTATCTCGACCTCGAGGCAGGCATCAACCGCGTCTCCCTGCGCAGCACCCTCGCCGCGGGCCAGGTGATCCTGCGGGTGCGGAGCGCGGGGCTGGCGGCCGCGGCTGTCACGCTGGAGGCCGTTGCGTCGACCGGGGCGGCCCCGGCCTGGCCGCAGTTTGCGCTGCCGTCGGTGCCGCAGCGCCAGCCGGCCGAACTCGCGCCCCAGGCCGATGCCGCGGCCGGTCCGAAGCCCGGGCAGGTGGGGCGTTTCACCAAGGCGCTCAACTACTCCGGCCCCAACGCCTCCATCGTGCATGTGGAAACCGGTGCGCGGAACGGCCGCAATGCCTATGTCGATTTCGACTCACCGTTCCAGGCCCTGCCGGCCGAGCTCGTCGGCGCCGACTGGATGCAGGCGGCCAACCGCGATGCGCTGTATCACGCGGTGGATCTGATCGAGTTGACCGTGAACGCCGGCACGACCGTCGCGATCGCCCATGACGATCGGCTGCCGCGGCCGCCGTGGCTCGAGAAGGATTTCTCACCCACGAAGCAGACCATCCAGGTTCTCGGCCAGGCGATGACCGTCTTCACGCGTCGCGTCGCGATCGAGACCAGCCTGACCCTCGGGCCCAACACGGAGGACAGCACGATCAAAGCGGCCAACGCCTACCTCGTCTTCATGAACGGCGGGAAGTAGACGCCGGACCCGCTTGGCGCATTTGTAGGCGGGGTGCCCTCACCCCGCGGTCGGGCGCATTCAGCTCGGATCAGGCGCGGGGTGAGGGCACCCCGCCTACAGGGGCATTGGCGTTTTTTGACCCACGTCCACGATCTCCCTCGTTCCTTGACCCTGCGACGCGAAACAACAAAGTCTCCGCATGGAAGCGACCGTGGCCTATGCAGAAACTCATTTCCCGCAACTCATGCGTCGGGTGAAGGACGGCGAGGAAATCCTTCTGCGCGATGGCGCGTTGGCAGTGGCGAAGATCGTGCCGGTGCCGACCTTGACGTCAAAGTCGCGTCCGAGAGTCGGCGTGACGACCTCGGCGCCGGTGCAATGGACTCCCGCCTCGTTTGCCGCTCTGGATGAAGCCGGGATGGCCGAGTTGGGTATGTTGTGAATCTGTTGCTCGATTCCTGCGCTCTCATTTGGCTGGCAGGCGAACCGGCTCGCCTGAGC
Organism: Opitutales bacterium; assembly: GCA_038249085.1. Classification (GTDB taxonomy): domain Bacteria; phylum Verrucomicrobiota; class Verrucomicrobiia; order Opitutales; family Opitutaceae; genus ER46. The sequence continues at coordinate 27,163 of JBBRWR010000050.1, read as the reverse complement.
CCGCCCGCAGTCACTGCGATCAATTCTCCCTCGGCGGCGTTGCATGTCAGTCACGCGACCCTCTGGGAGATAACGCTCAAGCACGCCGCCGGTAAATTGACACTGCCCGAGGAGCCCCGTCGGTGGTGGGCGGACCAGGTTGCGAACTGGGGACTGGTCGAACTTCCGTTGTCGTCCGAAGCTCTTCTGAGTGGAAGCGAGCTGCCCCGTTACCACAAGGATCCCTTCGACCGTGTAATCCTTGCCCAGGCGTTGTTGCACCACCTCGTCGTGGTGTCTCCGGATCAGGCCTTCCCACCTTACGGCGTGCCAGTGGTTTGGTAGCCGAGGCAGGCGTTTCCCCTTTGCGGTTCCTGGCGGGCTGTGCCTCCTTGCGACTCCCACCATGCCCAACGCGCTCGCCCACGAAAAGTCGCCGTACCTGCTCCAACATGCGGACAATCCCGTCAACTGGCTGCCGTGGGGGGAGGCGGCGTTTGCCCGCGCCCGCGCCGAGCAAAAGCCGATCTTCCTGAGCATCGGCTACTCGACGTGCCATTGGTGCCACGTGATGGCGCACGAGTCCTTCGAAGACGAAGCCATCGCTGCGATCGTCAACGAGCACTTCGTCGCGATCAAGGTCGACCGGGAGGAGCGGCCCGATGTCGACAAGGTGTACATGACGTATGTGCAGGCGATGACGGGGCACGGCGGCTGGCCCTTGAGCGCGTGGCTCACGCCGGATTTGAAACCCTTCTATGGCGGCACGTATTTTCCGCCGGAGGATCGCCACGGGCGCGCGGGTTTTCCGACCGTGCTGCGGGCGATCGCGCGGGGCTGGGAAAACGACCGCGCCAAGGTCGTCGCCGAAGGGGAGCGGGCCCTGGGGGCGTTGCGGGATCACCAAGCCGGCCGGGAGGCGGGCGCGGCGGACGGGACGTCGCTGGTCACGGCGGCGGGTACGGCCTTCGAAAAGGGATTCGAGCATTTTTTTGAGTCGTTCGACCCCGCGCATGGCGGCTTTGGCGGGGCGCCGAAATTTCCCCGTGCCTCCAACCTGAACTTTCTCTTTCGCGTCGCCGCCCTGCAGGGCCGTGGGAGCGAGATGGGGGCCGAGGCGGTGCGGCTCGCCACCGCGACGCTGCGGGCCATGGCGCGGGGCGGCATCCACGATCACGTGGGCGGCGGTTATCATCGCTACTCCGTCGATGAGGCCTGGTTCGTGCCGCACTTCGAAAAGATGCTCTACGATCAGGCGCAGATCGCGATCAACTGCCTGGAGGCGCGGCAGGCCACCGGCGACGAGCGGTTCGCCTGGATGGCACGGGACATCTTCGAGTACGTGGCGCGCGATCTCACCAGTCCCGAGGGCGCGTTCTACACCGCCGAGGATGCGGACTCGGCGGTGCCGAGCGCCCGGGGCGAGGTGGCGGCCGGGAAGCCGGAGCACGCGGAAGGTGCGTTCTACGTCTGGAGTGCCGCGGAATTGCGCGAAGAGCTGGGGGACGACTACGCGCTCCTGGCGGCGCACTTCGGCCTGGAGGAGATCGGCAACGTCCCGGCGCGCCTCGATCCGCAGGGGGAGTTTCGCGGCAAGAATATCCTGGTCCAGCGGCGTCCGCTGGCGGACACGGCGAAACAATTCGAACTGACGGCCGAGCAGGCCAACGAGCGGCTGCTGGCGCTCCTGGAGCGGTTGCGGGTCCTGCGCGCAGCGCGGCCGCGGCCGCTGCTCGACGACAAGGTCGTCACGGCCAATAACGCGTTGATGATTTCGGCGCTGGCGAAGGCCCACCGCGTCCTGGGGGACGGGGAGTATCTCGCGGCGGCGCGGCGCGCGGCAGAATTTATCGCGAAGGAACTCTACGATGACGGCTCAGGCGTGCTGTTTCGCAGCTGGCGGGCGGGCGGGCGGAGCGCCTCGGCCGGTTTTGCCGAGGACTATGCCTATCTGGTGCAGGCGCTGCTTGATCTCCACGAGGCTTCGTTCGAGGTGCGTTGGCTGCAATGGGCCGAGCGTCTGCAGGCCAGGATGGACGAGCTTTTCTGGGACGCGGAGCACGGGGGATATTTCAACTCCGCCGCCGGCGACCCGCATATCGTGCTGCGCCTGAAGGAAGACTACGACGGCGCCGAACCGGCGCCTGGCAGCGTGGCGGCGATGAACCTGCTGCGGTTCGCCGCGATCTTTGACGACGGCGCCGCCGCCGATGGTTTTCGGGCGCGCGGCCATCGCACCGTCGAGTCCCTGCGGGCGCAATGGAGCCGGGCGCCCCAGGCCCTGCCGCAGTTGCTGTGCGCGCTGGAGCTCGCCCTCGAGCCGCCCCGGCACGTCGTCCTGGCCGGAGACCCGCGGGCGGAGGACTTTCGGGCGCTGGCCGCAATCGTGGCCGAACGACTGGGCCCGTTTCGGGCGGTGCTGGCCGCCGACGGAGGCGAGGGGCAGCGCTGGCTGGCGGAGCGCGCTCCGTGGGTGGCCGCGATGCGGCCGCTGGGGGGGAAGGCCACCGCCTATCTCTGCGAGGAGTATTCCTGCCAGGCGCCGGTGACCAGCGGGGAGGAATTGCGCCGGTTGCTGGCGGGGGAGGCGGGCCCGCGTTGAAACGGAAACGGCGGGGCCCGTTGATTTCGGCGTTGCGCCGTCCGCGTCATCGCAGCTTAAACGGCCCCACCCTGTGAAGATTCTCGCCGTAGAAGACGATGCCGTGGCCCGGGCCGTGCTGAACAAGGCGCTGGAGCGCCTTGGGCATGAAGTCGTGCTGGCGGCCGATGGCGAGGCGGCGTGGGAACTGGTCCAGCGCGATCCCGTGCGCGTGGTGGTGAGCGACTGGATGATGCCGGGCGTCGACGGGCTCGAGCTGTGCCGGCGGATCCGCGGCCGGACCGGGGTCGAATACGCCTACTTCATTTTGCTCACCGCCCGGGATGCGACGCAGCAAAACCAGGCGGAGGCGGCCGACGCGGGGGTCGACGACTTCCTGACCAAGCCGCTTGACGTATCGGAACTCTGGACGCGCCTGCGGGTGGCGGAGCGGATCCTGCGGTACACGACCCAGGTCAAGCAACTGGAGGAGCTGCTGCCGATCTGCTCGTACTGCAAAAAGATCCGCGACGACCAGAACTACTGGCAGCAGATCGAGGGCTACATCAGCGAGCGGACTGGCAGCGATTTCAGCCACTCGGTGTGCCCCGAGTGTTACGCGCGGGTGGTCCTGCCCGAGTTGGAAAAACTGCGAGATCCGGCCGCGGCCGAACCCCCAACCCCGCCCTCCGTTGCAAGAACGCATCCGGCACCTTGAAGAGAAGATCGCGTACCTGGAGCGGCATGTGACCGAGCAGGACAAGGCGATGCTGGAGCTGGCGGAGGACCTCGCCGCCCTGCGCCGCGAGTTGAAGGTCCTGCGGGAACGGACCGCGCCGGAAGCGGGCGGGCGGGAGGAAGGGGCCGGCGCAGGCGACGACTGGGGCGAACGTCCGCCGCATTACTGAGGCGGGCGCATCGGGCTCGGGCACCCTTTCCGTGTCGAACGGGCTGCGGCGGGAGCCGGCGCGCTTTCACCACGAGCGATCATGCGCCCTTGGGATCCGCCTCCGGGATTGCGCGGGAGGGTTGGTCGGTCCGGGCCGGTTCGAAAAGACGCGACGGCAGCAACCACCAAACCAACAGGAGTGACAACGGGTGCATCACACCGGCCCAGATGAAGATCGGCAGATAGCTGAAGCGGGTGATGATCAAGCCGGTGACGAGGTTGGCCAGGGCGCCGCCAATCGCCCCGCCCATGCCGGAGAATCCGGCGGCGGTGCCGACTTCGGCCTGCGGAAACATGTCGGCGGGCAGGGTCAGCAGGTTGGCCACCCAAACCGCGTGCCCGAACACCGCCACGCAGGTGACCGCGATGGCCAGCGTGGCGGAGGGCACGAGGGGAATGAGAATCGCAATCGGCAGGAGCGCCGCCCCCACGGTCATGGCCATCTTGCGCGACTTGGGCAGACTCCAGCCGGCGCGCATCAACCAGCCGGAAAGCCAGCCCCCGAAGACGTATCCGAAGTCGCCAAAGACAAACGGCACCCAGGCATATTTTCCGATCATGGCCAGATCGAAGCCGCGCTCCTTTTGCAGGTAGGAGGGAAACCAGACGATCACGAAATAGATGACCGGATCGGACAGAAACCGCACGAGCACCAGCGTCAGACCGGGCCGGCTGCGCAACACCCCCCACCAGTCGACGCGCGCCTTCGCCGCCGGCGCCTCCGCCATGACACCCGCCACCCTCAATTCGTCCGCCTCTTTCGTCCCCAGCCAGCGGTGGCGCTGCGGCGGCTGGTAAAGCAGCCACCAGAAGAGCAGCCACAGCAGACCCATCGCGCCGGTGAAGAAGAACGCGGAGCGCCAGCCGTAGGTGAGCGCGAGGAAGGCCGCCACCGGCGAGGCCACGGCCGCGCCCAGCGACGAACCGGCGTTGAAGATGCCCACGCCGAGCGCCCGCTGCTCCGCCGGAAACCACTCGCGAATCGCGCGGGTGGCGGCGGGAAAGCTGCCCGGCTCGGTCAGGCCCAGGGCGAAACGGCAGCCGGCGAGGGACCACTTGCCCGTGGCCAGCCCGTGCAACATCTGGGCAATCGACCAGGTGCAGACAAAGAAAGCCATGCCCACTTTGGTGCCAAGGCGGTCCACAACGTAACCGGAGACCGCGTACATGATCGCGTAGGCCAGAAAGAAGAGGCTGACGATCTGCCCGTAATCGTCGGGGCCCAGCCGGAGGTCCTTGCCGATTTCGCCGATCAGCACGGACAGCGTCATGCGGTCCGTGTAGTTGATCAGGGTGACGACCAGCAGGAGGCCGGCAATCACCCAGCGCAGCTTCGGGATGGTGAACCGGAGGCGCATGCGGGTCAGTCGAGCGCCACCGACCAGAGATAACTCGATCGATCGTGATTGTCGTTTTCGCCGAGGTACACGCGGTGCTGGTCATCCACCGCCAATTCATGGATGCGGGCGGGGCGCTGGTTGATGGCAGGGTCGGCCAGGTCGGAGAAGCGTTCGAAGGTGTCGGAGCGGGTGTTCCACCGCAGCAATTGGGTCCGCCCGTGCATCCCGCCGGCACCGTAGAGTACCCCGTCGCGGATCGCCATCGCCGGAAACCGTCCGGTGGTGATGGCGTTGGCCAGCTTTTCGACTTTCCCCGAGTCGGAGTCGATGCGGCAGAGCACGCCCGCCACCGTACCCGCGTAAATGAAGCGTGCGCCATCGTAGACCATGGCATCGCAGAAGCCGAAATCCTGGCGGTGGCGGGTTTCGGCCAGCGCGCCGGTGATGGTCGCGCCGGGTGCGGGATCGGCGAGCAATTGGCCTGGATCCTCCCAGCGGGGCAGGCCGTGATCGAAACCGACCAGTTCATTCCTGTCCGGGTGGTACTTGAACAGGCGAATCGGCTGGGGGCCGAAGGTTTCGTCCCACGCGCGGGTCTCCGCCCAGGTGCCCCAGAGCCAGCCGTGCCGGTCCACCACGGCGTTGTGCGGTTGCGCGAACATGAGGGCGTTGCCGAGGTAGGCGACGAGGGTGGACTGGCGGGTCCGGAGGTCGGTCTGGTACACCGCCTCGGCGGGATAGGTGAAGCTGTAGATCAGCTGGCGCGCCCAGTCCGCCGCGATGGATTGGAGATACAGCCGGGGCGCGGGTGTATCCAGCATATCGTAACGTCCGGCGGCGGGATCGTAGCGCACCAGCTTGCCGCCCCGGGCCTGCTGCTGGTGGTCCAGGTCGTGCAGCAGCGAGGTGCCAAAGTACAGGCAGCCGTCGCGGGGGTTGTGCAACAGGGTGCGGTGAATCTTCACATCATAGGCGTCGGTCCACTGCCGGGTCCCGAGGCCCTCGAAGCGCTCCGTCTTCGGGTCGAAGCGGCAGAGGAGATCCCCGTCGAGGGAGTTCAGGCCGCAGTAGATCATGCGGTCGCCCGGATGGAAGGTGACGGCATCGAAACTGATCCAGCCGTGGACCCACCGGGGATCCGCCACGAGCTCGCGGTGCGAGATCCGGCCGACCATGCGCTCGCGCCAGCCTTCGAGCCGCACGTCGCGGAGGATGTGGGCTTTGACTACCATTGGGCGTCCACTCCCGGTTGGATGATGTCGGCCAGGGCGCGGCCGGTCAGGCCGGTGACACAGTCGCAGCCCACCGGCGCATGGGGATCCTTGGGATCCGGGATGGCGCCTGCGTTCAGCAGGCCGAATTGGCGGCCGTTCGCAGGATTCAGAATGAACGCCTCGAACTTTCGGGTCGCAGGCGGAATGCGTAGATCGGGTTCCACGTGCTGGTAGTACCAGATGAGGAAATTGATGATGCCGGGACTGCGTTTTTGGTCCCAGTTGCCGGGGGGCGCCCACGTGCCGTCGGCATTCTGGGTCTTCAGCACAAAGTCGATGTGGGGTTTGATCTTCGACCGGAACTCCTGCTGCCAGTCGCGGCGGCCGCAATAGAGGTCGAAGGAGAGCAGTCCTTCGCCGACGTAGGCTGAATTCAGGTAGCGCGAGTTGACCCAGAGCATGTGGTCGTTCTGCGGGTTGCCCTTGATGCGGAGGTCCGATTTGCCGCCTGGGTGGTTGTAGGGGATGACGCCGTCCGCGCGCATCGTGGACAGGATCCATTTTTGCGTGCGGTAGGCGATCTCGCGGTATTTCTCCTGTTTGGTCGCGTGGTACATCCAGGTGAAGATCTCGCCGCCGGTCAGCGAGGAGGACGTGGTGTAGTCCTGATCGTAGGGCACGGTGGCCGCGCCGCTGGCATCGGTCTTCAACCCGACATCCAGCGCGCCAGAGGGCCGGATCAGACGGTCGCGCTCGATGGCGTCGACGTAGCGCTGCATCGCGGCGAGGTACTGCTCGTGGCGCGTCGCGTCGACGTGCGGGTAAAGTACGATGAAGAGTCCGAGCGCGCTGCCGGTGTCGGCGAGGTAGATGCGCCCGGCATAGCCGGTCTGCCAGTAGCCGCGGTCCGACTGTTTGGAGAGGAGCCAGTCGGCGTACGCGATCGCGGTATCGAGATAACGCCTGTCGCCGAAAATCTTATACCCGGCCACGAGGTCGCGCATGTAGTAGCCCCCGGTGAAGATGACGGGGACATCCTGCTTCTTTTCCACGATGTAGTCGCACAGTCCGCGGAAGTAGTTGCGGGTCTTTTGCTCGTGGGCGGTGAACGGGCTGGCGGGCAGCAGCGTGGGCAGCCATGTGAGCAGCAGGAGGACGAGGGCTTTCTTCATGGTCTTAAGCAGGTCGGAGGAGTTCGATCGAGAGAATCGCGGCGCGCGGCAGGTGGAAGGGATCCTTCACCGGCAGCGCGACGACGGTGGAGATGGGCCGGCCGGCGCGATCCAGCCGCTGCCGCCACTCGCCGATCTCGGGCATGGAAAAATGGGCGAACGCCCATTCGTGCACCCGCTGATACCAGTCGGCGCACCAGCGTTCGCCGGTGAGGTGATGCGCCAGGAGCAGCGCGTAAAGGGCCTCGGTGTGGGGCCACCACAGCTTCGTGTCGGAGTGCGGGAAGAACGGCGGGTGACCCTTCGCATCGATGCCGAGAAGGAGGCCGCCGTAATCCGGGTCCCAGCCTTGCTCCAGGTGCCAGCGGATGACCTCGATCGCCTCCTGAATCGTCCGGTGGTCGCCGCGTTCACGCGCGCGATGCATCGTGAACCACATGGATTCGATGGCGTGGCCGGGCATGACAAACGTGCCCTCGGGCGGCGGCACCTCGCGATATTCGCGATCCAGAAACTCGAGCAGACACCGTTTCTCCGGCCGCACAAAATGTCGCATCACGCGGCGGGAATACTCGTCGGCCGCCCGGCCGATGGTCGCGTCCTGCAAGGTGTCCGCCAACTCGCCGGCAACCTCGGTGAGGATCATCGGCACGCCGTGATTGCGGCGGTTGGGCGGCAGGGGGTAGGGCACCGTCTCGGCAAAATCGGGTGCCTCGACGCGGCGGGCGATGCGCGCAAAAGTTTCCCGGGCCAGCGCCAGCAAACGTGGGTCCGGGTCGGCGCGACAATATTCGCTCAAGCCATACACGACGAAACAATCCGCATAGATACTGGTGGCGCCTTCGACGGTCTCGCCGTCGCGCGTCGTGCGGTAGACCCAGCGACCGTGTTCGTCCCGACCGTGGCGCAACAGGAATTCGATGGTGGTTCGCGCCCAGCGCAAAAACTCCGGTCGTCGCTCAACGCGATTGTAGAGCGCCGCGCACGTCCAGACCCAGCGGGCTTGGGACCAGAGGTATTTGTCCGGGCTGATCCGCTCGCCGTTCTCCGCCATGCACGAGAGCACGCCACCGTGCTCCTCATCAACGCCGTGCCTGGCCCAGAACGGCACGATCCCATCCAGCAGCAGTTCCCGGTAGAGCCGATGGAGACGCGCGGGGTTCACGGCGGTGCTCGCTACGCCAGGCGGGCCGCGGCCCGGCCGGCCGGCCGACTGCAGGACGCCCGCGGGATCAGCCGGGTGGGAAGCACGATCTTTCGGGGAGAAGCTCCCGGGTGCGCGATCCGCTGGAGCACCATCTCGGCCAGCCTGCGCCCGACCTGGTCGGGATGGCCCCATACAGTCGTGAGCGCTGGCGTCATGGCGGAGGCTTCGGGCCGATCGCCGAAGCCCGCGATGCTGAGGTCGTCGGGCACCCGGAGTCCGCTGCCGGTTGCCGCCTCCATGACCCCGTGCGCCGCGGAGTCGCTGTAACAGAGGATCGCGGTCGCGGCGGTCCGCTGCGCCAGGAGTTGTTTTGCCGCCAGGAAACCAGACTCCCGTTCGTCGCTGGAGTCGCTCTCGAGCAAGGTCGGTTTCAGGCCGGCGTCGTCCATCGCGCGAAGGAACCCCTCCAGGATGCGGCCGGATGAGAACCGCGTGCTGCCCAGAAATGCAATGCGCCGGTGCCCGAGCTTCTGCACGTAACGCGTCAGTTCATACGCCCCGCCGGCGTCGTCCATCCAGACCACATCGCGCTCGCCGGGTGACCAGGGGCCCAGGACATTGTTGCCGAGCACGGCGAAAGGGACGCCCAGGCCGCCCATGAATTCCAGCAGGTTGGGGGTGTTCATCCCGCCCACGATGTACCCGTCGATCATGCCGCGGTGCTCCGTCAAGATCGGCAGGCGAAGGTCCCCGGCTGGCAGATCCGGCCGGTAGTGGCAGGGGTGAAAAAGAATCTGGCTGCCCTGCTCGGCGGCCAGGGCCTGGGCCCCCATGAGCACCTGGGCGTGAAAGGGATGCAGCATCGGCCGGTTGGCGAGAAGGAAGCAGAGCATCTTGACGGAACGCCGCTTGCGGTCGCTTTCCGCTTCGAGTTTCGTGGCGGCCCCCCGCACCCGGCGTTCCGCTTCCGGGCTGACGCGGCCGGTCTTGTTCACGACGCGTGAGGCCGTGGCGACGCTCACTTTGGCGGCGGCGGCGATGTCCTTGAGCGTTACGCGTCGGGTCATGGCATCGTTCTCCGTTGAGGTGATCGCGGGAAGCTGGGGCTGTTCATGCGGGAAATCGTTTTGGCTGAAAAGAAAAAAACTTTGCAGAAAGTGAAAAGATATTTTCTGCTGCCGTGATTCCCGATCATTCCTCCCCAATGATGAAAGGTTGCCGCCAGAAAAAAACGGGCCGCGCTTTTCGGTTCTTCCCCTGGTGGATGCACCGGATGTTTTGCGTGGGGGCCGGGGCGCTGGCCGGCGGAATCGGGCCAACCGCGTGCGGCGCAGAACCCGAGTCCCCGGGCATCACGCCGGCGCAGTTGCAGCCGGCCTACGATGTAGTGGTCGCCGGGGCGGGCACCGGGGGAATCGGCGCCGCGATCCAGGCCGCGCGGATGGGCGTTGCAGTCCTGCTGCTGGAAGAGACGGATTGGATCGGCGGACAGATGCTGGCGGCCGCGGTCACCGCGATGGACGAAGGCGGGGCGGGGAACCTCGTCCGGGGACGCGGGCTGTACCGCGAGTTGGTGCAGCGCGTGGAAGCCTATTACCGTCCGCTCGGGCTCGATCCTTTCATGGCCGGCAAATACACGAACACCCGGTTCGAGCCCCGGGTGGGGCGCCAGCTGGTGTACGCAATGCTGCAGGAGGCCGGCGGTCGCGGCCGGCTCGACCTGCGGTTGCAGGCCCGCGTCACCCGCGTCCACCGGAGCGGTGGGGCGGTGAGCGGAGTCGACCTTGAAATCGCCACGTCCCGCGGCCGGGAGATCCGCACCATTTCCAGCCAGGTCTTGATCGATGCGACGGAATGGGGGGATGTGCTGCCGCTGGCCGGCGTCGGTTACCGCAGCGGCAATCGCACCGATGCAGCGCTCGATTTGACGCGTTTGATCCAGGAGAGCACCTGGACCGCAGTGATCAAACGATACCCTGGCGGTGTGCCGGAAGGGCTGCGCATCACGGCGCCTCCGCCCGGCTACGACCAGATGAGATCGAAGTTCGCCGCGGCGATCGTGCCGGGCGATGCGCCGTTTCGTCGCGGCGGGCCGATGAGCTGGACGGCGTTCGTCGAGTATCGCGGCATGCCCAATAGCGCGCCGCCGCCGCCACCGCCGATGCCCTTGACCCGCACGCATCTCAATTTCACCAACGACTACCCCTGCACGGTGGCCGATCTGGAAAATCCGGCCCAGCGGGTGGCGACAGGGAGAGCGATGCGCCTGCGCACCCTGCAACTCCTGTATTATCTCCAGCACGAACTCGGGCAGGGCGACTGGTCGGTGGCCGACGACGAAGGTTTTGATTCGCCCTATAACCGGGAGGAGATCGACGCGTGGCTGCGGGCGCAGCCGGCCATGGAGGCCTACCGGAAGATTCTCCAGCACTTCTCGGTCATCCCCTATGTGCGGGAGAGCCGGCGGATGATCGGACTGCATACGCTGCTGGCCCGGGAGATTTCCCGCGGTCCGGGCAGACGGCCGATTCAGTTTCCCTCCGCGATCTGCCTCGGCGATTACCGCCTGGACCTCCATGGCGGGAGATCGCGGGAGAACCTGGAACTCGATCTGGATCGCTTCGAAGATCTGGCGGACGCGGTACCCGGCCGGGCGGGTCCCTTTGCCATACCCATGGAGTGCCTGGTGCCGGTCACGCTCGATGGCTTTCTGGCGGCCGAAAAGAATTTCTCGCAGACCCGGCTGGTCAACGGCGCCACCCGGATGCAGCCGCACACGCTCAACTTGGGACAGGCGGCCGGGGCGCTCGCGGCGTTGGCGGTGCGGCACGGGGTGCCGCCGCGCCGCATTGATCCGGTGCTGGTGCAACGGGTCCTGCTGGCGGCCGGAGCGACATTGAACCTCACCCCATTTCAGGATGTCGCGCCGGAGAGCGCCGATTGGCCGGCGATCCAGCTCGTGACGGTGCATGGCCTGCTGCCGCTGGAGCACGGGCGCTTCGATCCGCAGCGACCGGTGACTCCGGCGGAATTCGAGGTCGTGCGGCAACAACTCGGCGGCCGGGCAGGGGGGCCGCCAGGTGAGAGGTCCCCGATCACGCGCGCCGACGTTGCGCGAGTCCTGGCGGCGGTGGCTCCGCGGGAGGTGGAGCTCGTGTTCACGCACACGGACGCCGATGGGATGATGCCCATCACCCGCTCCGAGGCCGCGCAGGTGCTGGCGGAGTTCATGGAATTGCGCGCCCTGGGTCGGTTGCGCGGGGCGGCGCAGGCGCTGCGCTGGACGGCGGTGAAACCTGCTTCGATTCCGTTATCCGCTGGCGCTCCGTCGGCAGCGAGCCGTCATCTCCGCCGTCTGCTGGATGCGAAGGTCATCGCCAGCGCCGGGTACTGGGCGGAAAATGCCGTGGCGGGCAAAGAATGCGACGGAGCGCGGGTGGCGGAATTGCTCCTGCACGGAGCGCGTCTCATCGATCCGGAGGCCACGGCCCAAGACGCCCTCGGGGTGCTGGCGCGGGCGCGGGTGATTTCGGCGCCCGATTATTGGACCAAATCGGCGGTGCCGGGCGGAAGTTGCGCTGGAAAGAATGTGGCCGCGGTGATCCGCAACCTGGCGGAAAGCGCCGCCGCGCCGCGCCGCGCCTACCCGACCCAACCCTGATTCATCCCTCCCCCCCGCGGATCTCCTTCCTATCACCATGAAAACACCCGTTCATTCGCCGAAAAAGTCGTTCTGGTTCGCCGTCGCCGTCGCCGCCGCCGCCGCCGCTGTCGTCTTCGCCGTGAGTGGGGCCCGGGCGCAAAGCGTGAATCCCAGTCCAACCGGCGGCACCAACGAAGAGGAGACCGTCAAACTCTCGCCCTTCGTGGTCGCGACTGACAAGGACAACGGCTATATCGCCGCCGACACCCTCAATGCCGGCCGCCTGCGCACCAACCTGCTGATGACGCCGGGCACCATGGAGGTGTTCACCCGCGATCTGCTCGACGACCTCGGGGTGTTCAACATCGACGAGGCTTCGGGCTGGCTGACGAGTTCCCATCCGCTGGAAACCGGCGGCATCAACGGCAACAGCATGAATCCGGGCAGCCTGGGCCTGGCCGATCCCGGGAGCAACGTCAGCCTGCGCGGCATGGCCACGCAGCCGAGCACCCGCAATTATTTCCTGAGCGCGACCACGCCGATGGAGTACAACGTGCAGCGCATCGAGGCGGGGCGCGGCCCCAACGCCATCCTCTACGGCGAAGGCGGTCCCGGCGGCGGAGTGAACTACATCACCAAGCAGGCCGAGCACCGGGCCTTCGGCTCGCTGAAGTTCCGGACGGACACCCTCTCCTCGAAGGGCGTGGCCATGGACCTCAACCGGCCGATCACGGAAAACCTCGACGTGCGGTACAACGCGAGCGTGCTGGATCAACGCCACTACGTCTCCCGCGTGAAGATGGAGAGTTTCGGCAATGCGCTGAGTGTCGCCTATCGTCCCTGGGAGCGCACCCGGATCAACGTGGATGTCGACTACACGCGCACCCAGCGTCCCGGGTTTATCATGACGAGCTACACGGATACGTCTTCCTCGTGGAACAACGTCCCCGTCACCGGCACGCTCACCACCGCCCAGGCCACGGCGGCCGGCCTGACGCTGCGCACCGGAACCAATTATTGGACCTACATCGAGGGTCTCGGCATGGTCGACCTGCGCGGCACGGCGTATACCAGCGGAGCCGGCATTCCGCTCATTTTCTCGTACCCGTTGGGCATCACCGACGTCCCAGCGCCCGACAAGAGCTTTAACGTCCAACCCAGCCAGATTAACGTACGGGGCCGGACGACCGACCTGCAGGCTTCCGTGGATCACAGCTTCCGCAACGGGCTGTCGCTCCAGCTCGCGGGCCAGTACGCCAAATACGAGGCCGAGGGCGGGAATTACGCCTTCACCGGGGCGCTCAAGGATCCCAATGTCTACCTGCCGGGAGGGATCCCCAATCCGAACTTCGGCAAGATCTACAGCGCCTCCTACTACGGTCGCAATATCAACGGCACCCACCGCGAATCCAAGACGGCCCGCCTCGTCGCCGCGTACCCGATCAAGGGGTTCGGCGGCAGCACCAGCCTGAGCGCCTTCGCCCATCATCAGGAATCGAACTCACGCACCGTTTACTCGGACACGAAGATCGTCGACCCACGCTCGACGCTGTCGATCGTGGACAATTCCCTCCGCATCAATGTCTATCGCTACTGGGACAATATAACGCCCAGCCTGCCCGATTTTTCGAAGCTGTATGATCTGCGCGATGTGCCGACGGCCGACGGGCTCACGGAGAACAAGAACGATGCCTATGAAGTCGCGGCCTCGGGCAATTACCTGCGCGGACGCCTCACCTATGTCGCCGGTTTTCGCCGCGACAAATCGGCCCTGAACAGCAGCAACGGCGACACCGCGTCGCGGAATCGCGTCACCGGCGCCTTCGGCACCTACACCACCGAGGATCGGGTGGCGTACAACAACACCAAGACCTTTGGCGTGGTCTGGTTCCCGCTGGAACGGATCGGGGCCTATGCCGACTACTCGGAAGGGTTCACGATTCAGACGAATGCCAATCCGAAGATCGACGGCACTTTCGCCAAGGCCAACATCGTCCCCTCCAAGGCCGAATCCGCCGGCCTGCGCTTCCATGTCGTGAAGACCGAGGTGATGACGATCGTGGGCTCCGCCGGCTTTTACCAGGCCGAGCAGAGCAACAGCGCCCTCAGCATCAATGTCGGTGCCGTCAACACGCTTTGGTCAAATCACCACCTGCCGGAACGCTATCTGGAGACGTTCAGTTCCTCGCCCACGGTTACGACGGCCTTGAATTCGATCCAGAGCACGCGGAGTTACTCCGGCAAGGGCTGGGAGGGCAACCTGACGGTCAACGTGGCCAACGCGTTCCGCTTGGTGGTGAATGCGGCGTTTCCCCAGACCCGGCAATTCGACACCGCCTCGGACTACCAGGCCTACGTCGGGCAGAACATGCCCCAGTGGCTGCAATGGGCCGCCGACCCAACCAATCCGACGCGGGTGAGCGATGCCAACTCTGCGCAGACCGTGCAGAATACGGTGAATGGCTTCCAGAATGAGCGCGTGCAGAACGGCACGTACAAACATCGTTACAACGTGACGGGCGTCTACACGGTGCGGACGGGCCCGCTGCGCGGCCTGCGCATCGGCGGGGGCAGCCAGATCTACGGGCGGAGAGTGATCGGCAACCAAATCAACCTGCCGTACGACTACGTGTATGGGAAAGCCTACTACCTCGTCTCCGGTTCGCTGGGCTACTCGATCAAGCTGCCGCGCAACCGCCTGGATGTGCAGCTGAACGTCGACAACCTCCTGGCCTACGACGATCCGATGTACAACGGGATGTTCGTCCTCCAAAATCGCCTGGTTCCCTACGGCTTCCGGCGGATGAACCCGCGGGAAGCGCGCCTCACCACGACGCTGAAATTCTAGGCGGTTCAGAAGCCCGCGGTCATCTCCTGCAGGTGGCCGGGTTCGAGGACTTGCTCACCGAGATTCGTGCACTCCTGATCGTCGTTCTTGAGCAGCTTGAACCGGATCGGTGCGCTCGCGTCGTTGGTTTCCCACCGCCACTTGCCGATCGAGACGAATTGCAGGGGCACGCCCTTTTCCCAGCTCAAGCCCGGACCGTCGCCGCGGATGAACAGGCGGTTGCCAATGCCGATGTAGGCGGTCGCCAGCAGGCGGGTGGCGCCGTCGGAAGTGAGGGTGCGTTCGATCTCGCCCGACATCATGGGCGGCGCCGGATCGTCGAGCTCGAGGTCGAGGGACGGCTCGGGCACCGGCTCCGGTTTGCGGGCCGCCCGCTTGCGGGCCGTGACCGGCGGACGGGACAGCTCGGCTCCCGTGGCTTCCTCCGGCGTCGCGGGCACCTCGGGCGCGGCGGGCGCGTCCGCAATGCCGGTGGGTTCGGGGGACGGGTCCACCGCCTGCTCCAGGAAGGGTTCCGCGGTATCGGGAGTAATCGGAGTCACCTCGGCGATCGTCTCCGCGGGAATCGGGGCCGGCTCGATCTCGGATGCAGGCTGGCTTGGGATCTCGGTTGCCACGGCCTCGGGCGGCGTTGCCGCCGGGACGGCGGCCAACTCCACGGGCGAAGTCTCTTCCCGCCGGGACCGGCGGGGGCGTTTTCCGGGCCCGGGGGCCGGCTCCGCGGCGCTGGCGACCGGCGCGACTGTTTCGGCTTCCGGGGTCTCGACGGCGGCGGATGCCAATGGGGGCGGATTCTCCCCGGAAGGGGTCGCCGCCGGGGCCGGCGTCGCGACGTCGCCGGGGGCGGGCGAGCGGAGGCTGCCGGCCAGCCGTTCAATCCGGTCGATCTTTTCGTCGAGGGCGTGAGTGGCGGCGGCCAGCGCGCCGCGCAGCTCGGCGGCCACCCGGTCGACCGAAGTCGTGGTGACGGCGGCGAGGCGGGCGTCCAACTCGGACAACCGGGCGGCGAGCGCGGCGAGACCGGCGGCCTGGGCCGCGGCAATCGCGCGGGTCGCGTTGCCCTCGGCCTCGGCCAGAGTGCGGACGGTGGCGGCCCGGGACTCCGCGTGGGCGTGATCCGCGGCGGCCTGGGCCTTGGTGATCGCCCCCGCGGCTTGGATGGGGAGTTTAGCCATGGCTTCGGTCACGGCGGTGAGATGTTGGGCGGCGGTGTGCTCGAGTTTCGCCCACTCGGCCACGGACTTGGCCATCTTGGTGGAGAGGGCCTCGAGGCGCTCGCTCTCGGTCGTGCGGAGCGCGATGAGTTCCTTTTCGAGTTCCTCCTTTTCCGCGTCGTCGGCCGCGGCCAGCTGCGCCTGAAATTCCGCGATCTTCTCCTGCAACTTGTGCGGCAGGTGCTCGGCGTGGCGGAGATTTTTCTGCGTGGCGTCGGCGATTTCATGCAGGCTGCCGGTGGCGATGCTGATCTGATCGGCGGAGGCGCTGACGGTTTGGGCGAGGGCCTCGAGCGCCCGCTGGCGTTCGTCAATGGCCGCGTTTTTCTGCCGTTCGAAGCGCGCGACCAGCGGCACGAGGCCGATGATCGCCCCCAGGCTGACGCAGCCGACGATGCCGAGCATGGCGCTGTTCGAGAGCGGCAGCGCGCTGCGATAGGCGATGACCGCGGCCGCGCCGATGAGCGCGAGATCAGTCAGGATGAAGAGCCAAGTCGGAAGGTTGGGTCTTGGATCGGGAGGGTTCATGGGGAGGGCGTCAGCCGGCCACGGCGGGATTTGTTTCTCCGGGTCCGCCGCTGGACCAGGAGATCTCGGCACGCGGTCGGCGGAAAGTTTGTGCGGTGCACAGCCCGGCGGCTCAAGGTGAAAACAAAGGCGCCGCTTCCCGCGGACGCAGCTGTCGGTTGGGGGTGATGCCTCTGGGAGTAGCGCCGCGTCTCTGACCGGCGGGCGCCAGTCGAAGCCTGGCGCTGCGGGAAGGACCGAGCCCAACAGCCACCGTCAACTTGGAAATTAGCCCGCTTCCCGGCCTCCTGGCAGCGTCCTCCGGAGTCACCGGAGGCGGGCGGCTCAGCCCGACAGCATCTCAGTGCGGTAACCCAGAATGAATTCGTCCCGGCTGAGTTTTCCGTCCCGATTGGTGTCAAAAAGCTGAAACGCCTCGGACCGCATGTAGCCGGCCTCGCCGGCGGTCAGGAAACCATCGTGATCGGCGTCGATGGCATCGAAGGCCTGGATCAGCGAGGCGGTGAGCTCCGACAATTCGATGCGTCCGTTTTGGTTCGTGTCCTGCCAACCCACGCGCTCCATGAGAATCAGCAGCTCGAATTCGCTGGGCGTCAGATATTCGGTGCGATCGATGTCGGCGGTGTTGAACATGGCCCGCCGCAGGTCGACGAATTCGGCGACACTGAGCTTGTCGTCGCGGTTGAGATCCGCCCGCAAAAAGGTGTCCGGGGCCAGGTTGCTGTCCCGCAGTTCGTCGCGGTCGATGAAGTCGTCGTTGTTCTTGTCGGCGGCCCGGAACAGCGCAAACGAAGCCTGATCCCATTCCTTCGCGGTAATCCTCTGGCTCCCGCTCAGGTTCACCGCGGCAAACGCCTGCTGGATCTGGGCGCTGGAGGGAAACGAGGCGGCCCGCCCGGCCGGCGCCAGCAGGCAGAGAACGATGAGACTCAGCAACGTCCGGGGGCGTTGTCCGCTCCGTCTCACGATTACTTCGAGCTCCGCTTCCAGGCGGCGTAGGCCCGGTGATCCGTGTCGTTCGCGGCTTGGAGGGCCGTGGCGCCGCGGCTCGGAGCGCGCTCGTTGCTGCGGACGGTGGCGACGGCCAGGCCAAACCGGCCACCCAGGGAATCTGGGCTCACCGCTTGGAGCGCTGCCACAACGGCCTTTGACCGCGCATCGGCCTCCGGCGCCGCGGCCAGCATGGGCCGGGAGGCGGCGACGAGGACGATGGCGGAAAAGAGGGCGAGGGAGAGTTGGTGTTTCATAGGGTGTTTTTGATGCGCTCTAGGGTAATATACCCAGTCTCTTTTTGCTAGTGGTAGTGATACGCCAACGAATACTCATGCCGCTGCGGGCGTTACGCATGTTTTGCCGTGGGCCGCGCTGCCGGATCGTGGCATGTTTCGGCTGCGGCAGTCGGGATCAATTCGTCAAGCCCACCACCACCCGATGGAGTCAGGGCCCGGGCGAATATGCGATTAAGCAACTCTAGTATAAACGGTTAAAATCTACGCCAAGCCATCACGCCCAGCGAGAGGAGCAGGCCGATCCGGATGGCGCCTTCGAACGTGAGGATCACCAGCACCCATTTGAGCCCGGTGCTCCGGCGGAGCGAAAATCCGATCATGGTGACGGTGAGAAGGCTCAAACCGTGCACCCGGCCGAAAGAAGGAAAGAGCAGCAGGAGCATCCAGGCCCAATAGAGGATCAGGACCACACTCCAAAAGAACGCGGTCACCTCGCCGAGGCCGAGCGAGCGGGGATCGGCGCCCCGGGCGATCTGTTTGATGCCCAGGTAACGTTCACTGAGCACGAGCTGCCACACCTCGAACAAGAGGAACAACGGTGCGAACAGGATCAGCGAGAGCACGGCTCCAGCAGAAGTCGGTGCGCCGGAGATGGCAACGCCGGCGTGGGAGACGGAACGCGGGGCTGACGCGTCTCGGGAACGGGTGGGGTGGGCGTAGATCAGTTTTGGTGCGTGAGCGGGATGGCTCGAAGCGGTGGTTTGCAAACGCCGGCGGCGCTTGGCAAAGCGGCGATCCCGGGCCAGTTCCCGAATTTTGAAGGGCGCCTGCGAGGGTGCGCATCTGTCGGTTGGCGGTGATGCCTCTGGGCGTAGCGCCGTGTCTCTGACCGGCGGGCGCCGGTCGAAGACTGGCGCTACGGGAAGGAACGAGCTCAACGCCACCGTCAACCTGAAGATGCGCCCCCGGGCGAGGGTGAAGTCGGACTTTTCGATTTACGTTCCGTGGGCGATTTCGTTAGCAATCAGGCCACAACCTCGGACGGGCATGAAAACAACCACGACGATGGGGTGGATGCTGCTGGGGATCGCAGCCTTTTCCACGGGGCTGGCCGCCGCGAGGGAAGGGGCCCCGGAGAAAGTGGGCGTGTACGACTCACGAGCGGTCGCCTACGCGCATTTCTGGAGTCCCGGTGCGAGCAAGGAGCGCGACGAAGCGGTGGCGGCAGCGAAAGCCGCCAAGGCGGCCGGCGACTCCGCCGGGTTCTCGCGGAAGAGCCGGGCCCTGTCGGCCCATCAGGAGCGCATGCACGCGCAAGTTTTCAGCTCGGCGCCAGCCGACGAAGCCCTGGCGGCACTGGCCGCGCGGATGCCGGCCTTGCTGCGCGAACTGGGCGTGGCGCGGCTGGTGTCCCAGTGGGACGGGAAAGCTCTGCAGCAGGTGCCGGCGCCGGATCGGGTCGACGTGACCGACCGGCTGGTGCGCGAGTTCATCACCCCGACCGACCAGCAGCAGAAGGTGCTCGACTCGATGAAAACAAAGAAACCGGTCACCCGTTAGCGCACGATGGCGCCCGGCCTTCTCGCCGGGGCGGAGTGAGCCTCCGCCCGGCGAAAAGATCCCGCGAAATCACTTCCCGCCGTACCAGACACCCCGGCGCCAATTATGGCGGTGGAGGCGGGTGACGAGCGCCGCGGGCATCGGCGGCAGATCGCTCACGGCACAATTGGCCTCGGCTTGCGCGGGGTTGCGCATGCCGGGTATCACGGTGGAGACCGCCGGGTGGGCCAGCACCCATTTGATGGCGGCCTGCGGCAGCGTGTAGCCGGAACCGGCGAGGTCCTGCTTGATCGCCTCGGCGCGGGTCACCACTTGGGCAATGCGATCCCCCTCGAAATACTTGGCGCGAAAGTCGTCCGGGGCGAAGCGGGTGTCCTTGGTGAACTTACCCGTCAGCGCGCCCTCATCGAAGACGACCCGGACGATGACCCCGACCCCGCACTCCTGGGCGACGTCGAGCAACTCGGCGGCGGCCTCCTGGTCGAACAGGTTGTAAATCACCTGGACCGAATCGACCCAGCCGCCGCGCATCAGGTCGATGACGCTGTTCTGGTCGTGCTCCGGGGTGGAGACGCCCACGAGGCCGATCAGGCCCTCGCGTTGCAATTGCCGGAGCAGCTTGAAGGGCGTCGGATTGCGATTCCACGCGCGGGTCCAGGTGTGCAATTGCAGCAGGTCGAGCTTCGAGGTGCCGAGGCAGGTCAGGCGTTCCTCGACGTTGGCGCGCACATACGCCTCGCTGTAGCGGTCATCGGCCTTGCAGTAGGGGGAGGGCGGCCAGTTGCCGGGGGCCGGGGGGGTCTTGGTGGCGACAAAGATCTTCTCCGGCGGTCCGGCGTCGGCCGCGGCGG
This sequence comes from Opitutales bacterium, assembly GCA_038249085.1. Taxonomy (GTDB): domain Bacteria; phylum Verrucomicrobiota; class Verrucomicrobiia; order Opitutales; family Opitutaceae; genus ER46. The sequence continues at coordinate 6,908 of JBBRWR010000050.1, read as the reverse complement.
GATCGATGCGGCCGGCCCATTCGCGCAGCACCTGCCCGATGATGCGTTCGCTCCGCCCGTTGCCGTAGCCGGCGGCGGTGTCGATGAAGTTGCAGCCGAGATCCAGCGCCTGATGCAGGGCGGCGAGGGAGTCGTGATCGGACTGCGCCCCCCAGGAGCCCCCGATGGCCCAGGCGCCAAAGCCGATTTCCGAGCACTCAAAACCATGTTGGCCGAACGGGCGAAATTGCATTGCGAGAAGTTTGCAGGTTCGGCCCGCGGCCTCACGCGAAATCGTTCATGGCGCCAAGGGGCGCGTAGATTCGCGCAAGGGATGCGAGGGCGGGAGGAGGAGTCATGGGGACATCGGGTGGCCGGGCCCGGCGAATGTTTCCCCGTGTTCGGGTAACGAGTTGCGGCGGACCAGCCAGAGCGGGTGCGTGGGTTGGCGGCGCCCTTTCCGCTCCGCGGCTCCGGAAGGGACCGGGGGGGGCGGCCGAGGCGGGTTTACTTTGCGGCAAACCGGAGTAGGCTGCGGCCATTATGAAGGTGTTGCTGCTCTATCCGGAATTTCCGGATACGTTTTGGAGTTTCAAGCATGCGCTGAAGTTTGTCCGGAAGCGGGCCTCGCTCCCGCCCTTGGGCTTGCTGACGGTGGCCGCCCTGCTGCCGCGGGATTGGGCGAAGCGGCTGATTGATCTCAACGTGACCCCGCTCACGGACGGCGATCTGGCCTGGGCCGACCTGGTGTTTGTCAGCGCCATGATCGTGCAGCGCGCAGCCGCCCAGGCGCTGATCGCGCGCTGCCGGGCGGCGGGCAAGACCATCGTGGCCGGCGGGCCGCTCTTCACCAGCGAGCAGGCGCAGTTTCCGGAGGTGGATCACTTCGTGTTGAACGAAGCGGAACTCACGTTGCCCCTGTTCCTGCGCGACTTCGAGCGGGGTGGGGCGAGACGCATCTACGCGTCGTCCGAATTTGCCGACCTGCGCCAGACGCCGGTCCCGCTCTGGGAGCTGGCTGATCTGCGGCGCTACGCGTCGATGAGCCTCCAATACTCGCGCGGATGTCCGTTCGACTGCGAATTCTGCGACGTGACGGCCAAATTTGGCCACCGGCCGCGGACGAAGTCGGCCGGGCAGATCATCGCCGAGTTGGACGGTCTCTACCGGGTGGGCTGGCGCGGGCAGGTGTTTTTTGTCGACGACAACCTGATTGGCAACAAGCGCGCGCTGAAGACCGAGTTGCTGCCCGCGTTGATCCAGTGGCGGGGGAAGCGGCGCGGACTGCCGTTTCACACCGAGGCGTCGATCAACCTGGCCGATGATCCGGAGCTGATGCAGCAGATGGCCGCCGCGGGCTTCGACGCCGTCTTCATCGGGATTGAGACGCCGGACGACTCCGGCCTGGCGGAGTGCAACAAGCGCCAGAACCAGGGCCGCGACCTCGTGGCGGATGTGAAGCGCATCCAGCGTGCGGGCCTGCAGGTGCAGGGCGGGTTCATCGTCGGCTTCGACAGCGATACGGCCACGATCTTTCAGCGCCAGGTGGATTTCATCCAGCGCAGCGGGATTGTCACGGCGATGGTGGGCCTGCTCAACGCGCTGCCCGACACCCGGCTGTACGCGCGCCTACAGCGCGAGGGCCGGCTGCTGGGAGCGTCAACGGGCGACAACGCGGATGGCACGACGAACTTCATTTCCCGCATGAACGCCGAGATGCTGCGCGAAGGCTACCAGCGCATCCTGCGACAAATCTATTCACCCGGACCCTATTACCAGCGCGTCCGCACTTTTCTGCGCGAATACCGCCGGCCGAAAATCTCCGCGCCCCTGGATTGGAGGCACCTGCTGGCGCTGGCCCATTCCAGCGTGCGCCTGGGCGTCATCGGCCGCGAGCGTTTCCAGTATTGGCGCCTCATGGTTTGGACCCTTTTTCACCGTCCCGGGCTGATCCAAACCGCGGTAACTCTCGCGATCTACGGCCACCACTTTCGCAAGTGCAGTGCGGCGGCCATGCTCTAGCGAGGCTGCGCCTCAGACCAAGGGACCACGGACCAAGGGACCAAAGGACTGGAAACAAAATTTGACCTGTTCACAACTGATTCGGGCCTTCAAGGACTCTAGGCGGGTTTAGATCGGCATGAGGCGGAGGGCGAAGACCCGGTCGATCAACCAGGCGGTGCCGAACGCAAGCAGGATGGCGGAAACCACGAGGCGCACGCGGCCCGCCCAGGGGCGGCGGCTGACCCAGAGCAGGATCGGCCAGCAGAGCGCGGCCATGACGAGTTGCCCGAGTTCCACGCCGAGATTGAAGGCGAGCAGGCTGCGCACGAGGCCCTCCGCCGGGAGGCCGAGGGCGCGCAGCACGCTGGCAAAGCCGAAGCCATGCACGAGGCCAAAGGCAAAGGTGATGCGCCACCGGTGCGGCGCCTCGCCGCCGCGCCAGAGGTTTTCCGCGGCGACGTAGACGATGCTCACCGCGATGGCGCTTTCCACCAGGCGGGAGGGGAGTGCGATCACGCCGAGCGCGGCCAGGGCGAGGGTGAGGGTGTGCGCCACGCTGAAGGCGGTGATGATCTTCACGAGGTCGCGAAACCGCCGGACGAAGAACAACGCGAGCAGGAACGCGATATGGTCGTAGCCGAGGAAGATGTGGGTGATCCCGAGCCAGAGGTATTGGCCAAACTGGTCCAGGGCGGGCACGCTGGAGCCGGTGTCGAAGAGATAGTCGGGCTCGAAACGGGAAAAGATCACCGGGTTGTCCGCCCCGTGCCAGAGGAACGAGCCGAGCACGGTGTGCCGCTCGCCGAGGGTGCCGAAGAAATCAAAGGTGATCGCGACGGCGGCGGGGGCGTGCAGGAGCTTGTTGCGATACGTGAGGATCGCGAGCCGCTGGCTGTAGTCGGCCGCTGGAATCGCCTCGCCGGCGTCTTCCGCCCAGGCCGGGGGCACGAAGTCACCAAAGACCGCCTCGCGCTCATTGAGCTCGATGAAGACGCTGCGGCGGAGGAAATCGTCGAGGGCCGGTGCCGCCGCGGTCAGTTCCGCCCGGGTCACGCGCCCGTCGCCATCGGCGTCCAGACGGGTCATCCTCCCCAGGGTCGCCAGGTCGAAGGTGAAGGTAAAGGTGACCGCCTCCGCGCCGATGGCGATCTTGCAGTAGCTCGTGTCGACCGGGTGGGCCCGACCGGCGGTGAGGATCGCGGCGAAGGTCAGCGCCGCCCGGACCGCGCGCCACAGGCTAAGACGGATGGGGGCGGCCGCGGTGGAATCCTCGCAACCGATGAGATTGAGAAAGCGTGAAATCGGGCATCGGGAAGCTGAAATCTGTCATTTGGAAGGGCCGAACCAGGATGCCAGGATTTCAGCTGCGCGAGGCCAGAGGTTTGCTTTCAAGATTGCAAAAATCTCCGCGGTGGCCACGCCGTCGCGCATTCGCAGCCTCCTCACCGGCCCGGCGTGTAGGTGATCCACATCGGTGAGACCCACACGAGCTCCCCATTGGTCTGCTCGCCGCGGAAATAGTAGTAGCTGCGTTTGCCGGCCACCGGCTTGGGATCGGTCCAGGTCAGCTCCACCTCGGCCTTCTGGGGCGTGATGACGTGGATTTCCTCGTCGTCCTTTACCAGCGTGACCTTGGCAAACGGGGCGGTGCCCGCCAGTTTCAGGCGCAGCGTCGGCGCTTCGCTGGTCGTGAAGACGTCGCCCAGCATGTAATCGCGGCCGCCCGCCCGGCAGCGGTAGTCGGCCACGATGTTGTCGGTCGAGGCGTAGGTGTGGCGGGCCCGCATGCCGCGGAGCAGCGCCTCGCGGGAGGTGTCCTCGGCGTACACCATCGCGTAGCTGATGTGGGTGGAGCCGTGGTCACTGCTCGACTGGAAGGAGAAGACGAAACCCTGCTTCAGGGCGAGGTTGACGAAGCCGAGGGGCCGCCAGCCGCCGATGGCGTCGTTGGCGGTGGGGGAGCGGGGCGCGCCGGGGCGCTCGTAGTTCTGGCGGGCACCTTGATAGATCTCGACCATCGGCTCGACGTCGGGGGCGTTGTTGCGCCAATCGGTGCCCATGTCGGTGCCGCTGGTGTGCGAGGCGCAGACGCCGTCGAACCGGCGCAGGTAGGCGTACAGCATCTCGGTGTCGGGCGCGGAGACGACGGGCGTGGGATCGGTCTTGGGCAGGCGCGGCAGCGTGCGCACGCCGCGCTGGGCGAAGACGACGTTGCGATGACCTTCCGGATACGAGACGCTGCGTTCGTAGGTGAAGGGGGGATCGAAGCGGCCGGGCAGGCGGAACGCGTCCGTCGACTTCTGGATCATCCACCAGGTGTATTCCCGGCCGCCGCCGTTGTCGTGGTCGCCGTTGCCAAGCCAGTCCATGGCTGCGACGTCGATGGCGTAGCGCCACATGTCCTCGAGGGGTCCGTCATTGCCGCCGTCGCCGCTGATCTCAGTGTGCCGGTGGAATTCGCCGCGCACGAGTTGCAGGGTCTTGCCTTCATAGGTGATGCGCTGCGCCTGGGCGCGGGCCACTTCGGCCCGTTCGGCCACGGTCGCCGCGGTCGCTGCGACATTGGCCTGGGGCGTGACCTTCGCCGCGGTGAGTTTCAGCGTGACCGGCGCCGCCGGCATCTCCAGCCGGCTCACATAGATGTCGTTGTCAAACGGATCGCCGGCGCCGGCCTGGCGGGCGCCGCGGGCGGTGTGTCGATCCTGGCGGTGGTCGGTCGAGTGGGCGACGACGAATCCACCATCCGGATGCGCGGCGACGGCGGGGGAATTGTACAGCAGGTTGTCGGAATGGGGCAAAATGGTCGGGCCGGTCCAGCGCTCGCCATCGTAGCTGGCGGCGTAGTCGACCCAGACGGACCCGAGCGGGGTGAAGAACGTGCCTTCGCGGCCGCGGGAGAACAGCCAGATGCGGCCGTCGCGATCGCACGCGAGCCGGGCGATGTTATTGTAGGTGGAGGCGGGCACCTCGGCGGCTTCCTGGCCGGCCTTCCGGCTGTTGTTGTCGGCTTCCGGCCGGCGCACGGGCAGATTCCGGGGACCCCGCCGCAGGCGGTTGCCCGGCAGACCGGTGGACGGGTCGGCCAGCGGCTGCATCCAGGCGCCGCCGGCGAGCACGCTCATCCCGATCTTGCGGTCGCGATAAAGGCCGATGCCGGACTCGCGATCATACGCGCCCCAATTCTTGCCCCAGGTGGGTCCGCTCTGCTCCCACGCCACCCAGAGGCGGGACTGGAGATCATAGGTGAGCGCCGGACGCGCCTCGTAGTCGGGCGTGGTGGCGGCCGGGCGGGCCGCTTCCGGGGCGCCGCTGGCCGCGAACTCGCGCAGCCAGACGTCGTAGTCACCCTTGTCGTAGGTGTCCCACGCGATGGCGACGCGCCCGTCGCGGGCACCCGCGATCGCGGGCGCCCAGCAATTGCCGGACTGGGTGCTGACCCGGCGTTCGGTTGTCCAGGTGCCGTCGGCGCTCTGGTGTCGCTCGAGGATCCGGAAGCCATTGTCGCGGGCGCCCTGCCAGGCGAGCCAGACGCGGCCGTCCGCAGCCGTGGTGGCGACGGGCGAGACGTCGGTGCCGGCGTCATTCGTCAGCCGCGTGGGCGCAGAGACTTTGCCGTCGATGACGCTGGCGGCGAAGATTTCAAAATTGGCGAGGGCGGGGGCGGGCCAGCTGGTGTTTTCGGACCAGAAAATCCAGGGGCGACCCTGCCCGTCGAGGGCGACCGCGCATTTGTAGAGGTCGCGACCACCGGCGGTCACGGCGATGGGGGCGGACCAGGTGCCCTGGCGCTGGAGGCGCAGCCACAGCCGATCGCCGCCGGGTGGTTTCGCCAGGTACGAGTAATCAGCGGGGGCCTTGCTCATCGCGCGCGCGCGTTCGTCGCGGTCGAGTCCCGGAGTGAAGCTGATCCAGGCGACGGCGGCGGTGCCATCCGCGCCCACGGCGAGCGCGGGGAAGTCGTCGTCATCGCGGGTCGAAGTGAGCGGGCGCGAGGCGGCGACCCGCTCGATGTCCACGGCGCCCTTCAGCTTTTCCACGACCTTGCCGTAGGGGACCTCCGACAGCTTGAACTCGAAGTTGCCCTGTTTCGTCTCGACCTTGACGACGGACGCCTCGGTCGCGCCGGCGAGCACCAAAATGACGCCGTTGTCGGCCATCAACACACTGGCTCCGCCCTTTTTCTTGGCGTTCTTCTTGGCGTTGTTGCTGCGGCGAACCGTGATGGGGCGGGTCGAGGCTTTCCAGTGCTGGTGGTCGACCACCTGGTCGGCTTCCTGAAAGCGCCAGCCGTCGATGCGCTCGACGGTGCCGGGCGTGACGGCGACTTTGCCGTCCCAGGTGGTGTTGCCGGTGTCGGTGAGGCCGAAGCGAATACGCAGGCCGAAGTCGGCGGCGAAGACTGGAACGGACACAGCGAAGATCAGAAACAGACGGAGGTGACGGGGCATAGTGGGTAAGGGGACCGGGAGGATTTGGCGGTGATTCGCCCCGCATGCACGGAAATTTTTCAAGAGTTTTTCTCCGATTGCCCCTGGTCTTGGCGGCGTGGGCGGGCCCGTGGCGGGAGCGGAGGCACCGCGCGGAGGCGGACGTTGTGGCGCCCACGGGCCAATCGGAGGTTCCCCAGCGGGCCGGTGGGACGCCCGTGGGCGCCGGACCCGATCGTGGGGGCGCATCTCCGAGTTGACGGTGGTGTTGAGCCCGGTCCTTTCCGTCGCGCCAGTCTTTGACTGGCGCCCGCCGGTCAGAGACGCGGCGCTACTCCCAGCGGCATCATCGCCAAACGACAGATGTGCCCCGATCTTGGCGGTGCATTCACAAGTTGACGCCAGCGTCAGTTCCATAAGTGACGGTCATCGTTGTTTTTTACCAGAACGGTCAAGCGAAGCAGGTGAGTGAGGCCTGGACGGCTCCAAAACTGTCCG
>JBBRWR010000049.1:0-56426 GCA_038249085.1 Opitutales bacterium | reverse complement strand
GTCAAGTTCGGTCCTTCCCGTAGTGCCAGTCTTCGACTGGCGCCCGCCGGTCAGAGACGCGGCGCTACTCCCAGAGGCATCACCGCCAAACGACAGATGCGCCCGGGGGTGCGCCGGGCGGGACATTTCAGTTGACAGGGGGGGGGGCGCCCTCTGTTTTCGCTCCTTTTATGAAAGTTGTTTCCTCCATCAAATCAGCCAAGAAGCGTCACCCGGCGTGCCAGGTGGTCCGCCGGCGGGGCAAGATTTACGTCATCAACAAGGTCGAGCCGCGTTACAAGGCGCGCCAAGGCTAACCCTCTCCCATTGCGATGAAAGCCCAAGGCCATCCCTCGTTGAACAAGGTCTGTTTCCTGGATATTGGAACCGGCCGGCGTTTCCTGACCAAGTCCACCATCAAGTCGGCCCGCAAGGAGCAGATCGATGGGGAGGAATATTTCGTCATCGCGCGTGACGTGACGATGGACTCGCATCCCGCCTACACCGGCGAGAAGCGGCTCGTCGACACGGCGGGTCGCGTCGAGAAGTTTACGACGAAGTTCAAGCGCAGCGCGACGAAGAAGTAAGCCGGATTTTACGCGTCGCGTAAAATTCCCGAGGTTTTTGCCGGGCGAAAACCCATGCGTATTCATTCGTTTCAAGGTCTCGTGCCGACGCCGGCCCAGGCGCCCGCTGTGGCGTGTGTGCCCTACGACGTGGTCAACGCCGCCGAGGCGGCGGGGCTGGCGGCGGGCAAACCGCACAGTCTGCTCCACGTCGATCGCGCGGAGATCGATCTGCCGGCGGGGACCGATCCCTACAGCGACGCAGTCTACGCCCGAGCCCGGGAGAATTTGCTGCGGCTGCAGGCCGGCGGCGTGCTGGTGCGCGAGACCGAACCGTGCCTCTACGTTTACCAGCAGCAGATGGGGACACACGTCCAGCGGGGCCTGGTGGCCGGCTGCCACGTGGACGATTACGACGGCGGCCTGATCAAGAAGCACGAGAAGACGCGGAAGGACAAGGAGGACGACCGCACCCGCCTCATCGACACCCTCGGCGCGGACACAGGCCCGGTGTTTCTCACCTATCGGGATCGCGCGGAAATCAACGCCCTCGTGGCGGCGAAGGCCCGCGAGCAAGCGTGGCACGACTTTACCGCCCCGGACGGCGTCCGCCACACGGTGTGGCGCATCGCGGGCGGTGCCGCGTGGCAGCAGGCCTTCGCGGCGGTGCCGGTGACCTACATCGCCGATGGTCACCACCGTGCGGCCAGTGCCGCCCGGGTCGCGCGGATGCGCCGGGAGCGCAATCCCGCCCACCACGGGGGCGAGGAATACAATTGGTTCCTCTGCGTGCTGTTTCCGGCGAGCGAACTCAAAATTCTGCCCTACAACCGGATGGTCGTTGATCTCAACGGACTCGCGCCGACGGATTTCCTCGCCCGGGTGCGGGAGATTTTCGGTCACGAGGAGAACGCTGCGCCGATGCCGGCGGCGGTGGGAGCCGTGAGCATGTATCTCGAAGGCAAATGGCATGGGCTGCGGTGTGTTGCCGCGGCCGGGGCGGATCCGGTGGCGCGGCTCGATGTGAGCGTGCTGCAGGACAAGCTGCTCGCGCCGGTGCTCGGGATCGACGATGTGCGCACGAGCAAGCGCATCGACTTTATCGGTGGCATTCGCGGCCCGGAAGAACTCGTGCGGCGGGTCGATGCCGAGGGCGGCGTGGCTTTTGCGATGTACCCGGTCACCCTGGGGCAGTTGATGGACATCGCCGACGCCGGCCAGATCATGCCACCGAAGAGCACCTGGTTCGAGCCGAAGCTGCGCTCGGGTCTCTTCATTCACACGTTTTGAGCCGGTCGCGGGTCGGTCGCGCGGCTGGTGCAACCGGCGGGAGGTCGGCGCGCACCGTGGGCCCAGGACGGTGTCAAAGTAGATCGGCCAATCTTTCTCTTTGCTCTTTATCTTTCTCTTTCGTCAGGGTCTGCCCGCCGGAGAGAAAGATTAAGAGAAAGACTACGAGGCGAGAGAACGACTTTGACACCGCCCTGACCGTGGGCCGCGCCGCCGCCGGTCCGCTTGACCCGGGAGTGGCCCGCATCTTGCATCAGCCCCCTCGCATGAATTCCCTGCTGTTTTTGGCGTCGGTGGACGCCGCGCCCGATCTTCCCCTCTGGCTCATCGCACCGTTTGCCCTGCTGCTGCTGCTGATCGCGGTGATGCCGCTCACGCCGCCGCGGGTGAAGCATGTCTGGGAGCATTATTACCCGCATATCGCCATCGGACTCGGCGTGATGGTCGCGGCCTATTACGTGGTGCTCATTCCGGGCGGCGGGGAGATCCTCGTCCACACTCTGCACGAGTATTTCTCCTTCATCGTGTTGATCGGTTCCCTGTTCGTCGTGGCCGGCGGCATCCACATCACCGTGAAGGGCGAAGCGACGCCGCTGGTCAACGTGGTGTTTCTCGCCGTGGGGGCGGTGGGGGCCAACTTCATCGGCACGACCGGAGCCTCGATGGTCCTCATCCGGCCTTGGATCCGGATGAACAAGATCCGCATCAGCGGGTTTCACGTGGTCTTCTTCATCTTCGCGGTGTCGAACATCGGGGGGGCGCTGACGCCCATTGGCGATCCGCCTCTGTTCCTGGGTTACCTGCGCGGCGTGCCGTTCTTCTGGCTGATGGAACATGTCATGGTCGAGTGGTCGTTCACGCTCGGCCTGGTCCTCGCCGCCTTCTACGCCTTCGACTGGTGGAGCTTTCACCGGATGCCCCGGCGCCTGCAGGCGGCGGCGGCGCAGGAGGCCGAGACGTGGCGCTTCGACGGGCTCGGCAATGTGCTCTTCCTCGGCGTGATCATCGGCGCCGTCTTCCTGCCCAATCGTTATTACATGCGCGAAGTCGCCATGCTGGCCGCCGCTGCCGCCAGCTACCGCTTCACCCCCAAGTCGGTTCACGATTCCAACGCGTTTGCCTTCGGTCCCATCAAGGAAGTGGCGTTCCTCTTTGCGGGCATCTTTGCGACGATGATGCCGGCCCTGGGGTATCTGTCCCTGCATGGCCAGGACTTCGGTTTCACCCGCCCCGTCCAATATTATTTTGCGTCGGGCCTGCTCTCCGCGGTGCTGGACAACGCGCCGACCTACGTGAACTTCCTGCAGTTGGCGCAGACCACCGCGACGGCGGCCAACCCCGCGGCCTTCGCCGGGCAGACGGGTCCCGCCGCCGTGCACGTCCTGCTCGCAGAGCAGCCGCTCTTCGTGATCGCCGTGAGCCTCGGCGCGGTCTTCTTCGGGGCGATGACCTACATTGGCAACGGGCCCAACTTCATGGTGAAATCAATCGCCCACGATGCCGGGGTCCATTGCCCGTCGTTCTTCGGCTACGTGTTTCGCTACAGTGTGCCGATCCTGCTGCCGATTCTGGCGCTGTCCGGCTGGCTGTTCATGTAGCTCCCGGGTGTCCGGGCCGGGCCGCCGGGGTCAAAGTCGTTCTCTCGCCTCGTAGTCTTTCTCTTTCTCTTTCTCTTTCTCTTTATCTTTCTCTCCTGCGGACCAACGCTGACAAAAGAGAACGATAAAGCGCGAAGAGAAAGATTGGCCAATCAACTTTGACCCTGCCCGGGCCGTGCGCCGCGCGGGGCGGCTCAGGGGAACAAGCCGCGACTTTGCTTCGCGTCGGCGACCCGCTGGATGCCGAGGGTGAGGGCGGCGAGGCGGCGGCTGAACTTGAACTTCCGTTTCTGGGCCTCGACCGCCTCCTTGGCCTTGTCGAGCTGGGCAAAGAGTTTCCGCATGATCTCGTCGCGATCCCAGTAGAAGCTCGAGAGATTCTGCAGCCACTCGAAGTACGAAACGATGACGCCGCCCGCGTTGCAGAGGACATCGGGGATCACCTCGATGTCTTCGCGATGGTCGATGATGCGATCGGCGGCGTTGGTGGTGGGGCCGTTGGCGCCCTCGGCGAGCACCCGGCAGCGGAGCTTGCGGGCGTTGCGGTCGGTGATGGCGCGCTCAAGGGCGCAGGGGGCGAGCACCGTGCACTTCAGCTCGAGCAACTCCTCGTTGGTGATCGGCTCGCCGCCGTCGAAGTCGTGCAGCGTCTTCTGGTACCGCACGTAGAGGAGCGCCTTCTGGAGATCGATCCCCTTGGCATTGTAGATCGCCCCGGTGAAGTCGGAGATCGCGATGATTTTCGCTCCGTAGCCGCTGAGGGCGAGCGCGGTTTCGCTGCCCACGTTGCCGAAGCCCTGCACGGCGACGGTGGTCTTGGCCAGGGGGATCTTGAGATCCTCGAGGTAGCGTTTGGTGAGGTAGGCGACCCCGGCGCCGGTGGCCTCCCGGCGGCCCTGCGAGCCGCCGAGCGAAATCGGTTTGCCAGTGACGACGGCGGGCACCAGGTGCCCCTGGTGGTTGGAGTAGGTGTCCATCATCCACCCCATGATCTTCTCGTTGGTGCCGACATCGGGGGCCGGGACGTCGGTCTGGGGGCCCACGAAATTCACCAACTCCTGCATGTAGCGGCGGGAAAGGTGCTCCAGCTCGCCTTCGGTCAATTCACTGGGATCGACGATCACGCCGCCCTTGGCGCCGCCGAAGGGCAGGCCGACGAGCGAGGTCTTCCAACTCATCCACATCGCGAGGGCGGCGACCTCACCCAGGGTGACGTGGCGGTGAAAACGGATTCCGCCCTTGGACGGGCCGGTGGAGAGATTGTGTTGTACGCGATACCCCTCGAAGACGGTGATGCTGCCATCCTGGCGTTTGATCGGGAGGGAAACCGCGAGGCAGCGGCGCGGGTACTTGGTGCGATCGCGCAAGGTCTCCGGCAGGCTGATGGCGTCGGCGGCCTTGTCGAATTGCCGGCAGGCCATGGTGAACACGTCGGAGTTGTAGAGGGACGAGACAATGACTTTGGACATGAGCGGGGTTTGGTTGCCGGGTGAGTCTGCCGGGGAGCACTCGCCATGGCAAACGGCATCCGACGGGCCGGGCGGGAGTTACGGGGGCTTATCGGCGCACGGAGGAGGCTGCATGACTGCGGGGCGGGAGGCACAAGCGCGATTGATATCGCTCCGACTTCCGCAACACACTGGGTCTGCATGCAGGTTATGTTGCTTCAACTCACCTCGTGGCTGGCCCAAAAGCTCGCCGGGGCCCTGCTCATCGCGCTCATCGCGCTGGCGGGCTACGGCGGGTGGCTGTTCCTGCAGGAGGAGGGGTTTCTCGAACAGAGCCGGCTGGAGAAACTGCAGCAGGCGGTCGCGGATCGCGATCGGCTGCTCGCCGCGCGGGCGGCGATCGAGCGGCAAATCACCGGCCTGCGCGCCGAGGTCACCGCGCAGCAGGCCCGGCTGAAGCAGGCGGAAAAGGTGATCTCCTTGCTCCGCGACCTTGAGAGTTGGTGGGACCGTTGGTTTGGCAATCGGACCCAACAATCGGCCAACGCGGAGCAGCTCGAGCGCCTCGAGGCGCTCAAGCGCGCATCGACCGGCCGCCTCATCGACCTGCAGGAGAGTGTCACGAAGGTGCGGTGGGAAAAGGAGGGCCTCGAATCCGCCTTGGGCCGGGCCAACCGGGCCGTGGGCCTGCTCGAGGAGAGTCAATCTCGCGCGCGGCGTTACGTCGTGCTGGCGTGGGTCAATCTCAGGTGGTACCTGGCGGGCGCGTTGCTGGCGTTCTTCTTCGGTCCGACCGTGTGGGCGCTCTCGCTCTATTATGGGTTGGCGCCGGTCATGACCCGCGGGGCGCCCATCCGCCTGGGGCCGGATCCGGCCGCCCTGCCCGAGGTGGGGGAGAGCCGGGTCTCGGTCGAGGCGATTCTGCAGCCGGGCGACGTGCTGCGTATCCGGGAAAAATATCTCCAGGCCTCGGACGAAGGCGTGGGCAAGCACACCCGCTTCGTGCTCGATTGGCGCATTCCGTTTACGAGCATCGCCTGCGGTCTGACGGAACTCGTCGAGCTGCGGCACGGGCGGCCGGAGGGCGAGTACCGGGTGACCCTGTCGACGAGCGACGATCCGCACATCGAGATGTCGATTACCTCGGTGCCGGCGGGCGGTTCGCTCGTCCTGCGGCCAAGCTTTCTCGCGGGCGTGCTGCAGCGCCAGGGCGAGCGCCTGGTGATCCGGCGGCACTGGCGGATCTTTCGCTGGCAGGCGTGGGTGACGGGGCAGTTCCGCTTCTTCGAGTTCGTCGGGCCCTGCCGGCTGGTGATTGCGGGCAGCCGGGGCGTGCGGGCCGAGCGGCTCGCGGATCGCGAGGGGCAGGCCGCGCCCGCCCGGCGCACCAACCAGGACGCGACCATCGGCTTTACGCCGAACCTCGAATACCGCCCGGTGCGGGCCGAGACGTTTTGGAGCTACTATCGCGGCATGAACCCGCTTTTCGACGACCTGTTCACCGGCCGGGGTCTGTTTGTGGTGCAGGAGACGACGACCCGCGGTCCGGCGGCCAAGGCCGGCGCGTTCTGGGCCGGGGTGTGGAATGGGGTGTTGAAGGTGTTTGGCTGGTAGGCCTCCCTGTCGGACTGCCCATGCTCTTCACCCTCAGCTCCGAGTACCAGCCCACGGGCGATCAACCGCAGGCGATCGCCCGGCTGGTGGCGTCGTTGCGGGCGGGCCACAAGCACCAGACGCTCCTGGGGGTAACCGGCTCCGGCAAGACGTTCACGATGGCCAACGTCATCGCGCAACTGGATCGGCCCGCGCTCGTCATCTCGCACAACAAGACCCTCGCCGCCCAGCTCTACTCGGAATTCAAGAACTTCTTCCCCGCAAACGCCGTCGAGTACTTCGTCAGCTATTACGACTATTACCAGCCGGAGGCTTACATCCCCTCGAGTGACACGTTCATCGAGAAGGACTCGTCGATCAACGAGGAGATCGAGCGTCTCCGGATTTCGGCGACGAGCTCCCTGGTGTCGCGGCGCGACGTCGTGGTGGTCGCGAGCGTGTCGTGCATCTACGGCCTCGGCTCGCCGCAGGAGTTCACGGCGATGCGCATCGCACTGCGGCGCGGCGCCCCGCTCGGCCGGCAGCACCTGCTCGAGCGGCTGGTCGACAACATCTATGAGCGCAATGACTATGAGTTGAAGCCCGGCCGCTTCCGGGTGCGCGGCGACGTGGTCGACATCATGCCCGCCTACCTCGAGCAGGGGCTGCGGGTGGAGTTCTTCGGCGACCAGATCGAGGCGCTGAGCGAGTTTGACCCGACGACGGGCAGCGTGATCCGCCCGCTCGACCAGTTTGATCTGTACCCGGCCAACCAGTACGTGACGAGCCGCGGCAAGCTGGAGCCGGCCATCGCCGCGATCAAGCGGGAGCTCGACGAGCGCGTGGCGTACTTCGAGGGCCGCCAGCAGTACCTCGAGGCGCAGCGCATCCGCCTGCGCACCAACTACGACCTCGAGATGCTGCAGGAAATGGGCTTCTGCAACGGCATCGAGAACTACTCGCGCCACCTCACCGCCCGGCAGCCCGGCGACCGGCCTTTCTGCCTCCTGGACTTCTTCCCCCCGGACTTCCTCCTGATGGTCGACGAGAGCCACGCCACCATCCCGCAGGTCGGCGGCATGTACAACGGGGACCGCGCGCGGAAGCAGACCCTGGTCGACTTCGGCTTCCGCCTGCCCTCGGCGCTCGACAATCGCCCGCAGAGCTTCGCCGAGTTTGAGGCCGTGACCGGCCAGGCGATCTATGTCTCGGCCACGCCGGCGGAGTTTGAGCTGAAGCGATCCTCCGTGGTGGCCGAGCAATTGGTGCGACCCACGGGCCTGCTCGATCCGGAGATCACCATCCGCCCGGCGAAGGGGCAGGTGGAAAACCTCATCGGCGAGGTCAAGGCCGCCGCCGCCGCCGGCGAGCGCGTACTGGTGACGACGCTGACCAAGCGACTCTCCGAGGACCTCACCACCTTCCTGCGGGAGTCGAAGGTGCGCGTTGAATACCTGCACTCCGACATCGATGCCATCGAGCGGGTCGAGATCCTGCGCAACCTGCGCCTGGGCAATTTCGACGTGCTGATCGGCATCAACCTGCTGCGGGAGGGACTCGACCTGCCCGAGGTGGCGCTGGTGGCGATCCTGGACGCCGACAAGGAGGGTTTCCTGCGCAGTGAGACGTCGTTGATCCAGACGGCGGGCCGCGCGGCCCGGCACGAAAAGGGCCGGGTGATCTTTTATGCGGATCAAATCACCAACTCGATCCGACGGACGCAGGAGGCGGTGACCTATCGGCGGGCACGGCAGCTCGCGTACAATCTGGAGCACGGCATCACGCCGCGCAGCGTGACGCGGGCCGCGCAGTCGAGCCTGCACGTGTATGATGGTTCCGGCGACCGGCCGGAGGATGCGGCGGTGGCGGAGGAGGTCGACGACGTCGCGGCGGTTGTGGCGGAACTGGAGGACGAGATGCAGGAGGCGGCGGGCCGGCTGGAGTTTGAGCGGGCCGCCGTGCTGCGCGATCAGATCAATGCGCTGAAGTCGGGCGACTTCCGCCAGCAGGCCCGCCGGCCGGCGAAGAATTATCCGCGGGCCCGGAGCACGGCGGCGGCGGTGAAGGGGAAATCGCGCCGATCCTGATGGGGACGGGGCTCGGCGGGAAAAGCGGGCGAAACGTCCGCGGCGCGCGAGTCGGGCGGGCGGTTCAGTCTCCGCCCTTGTCCACCGGCACCTTGCCGCCCGCCGCGTTGATCATCGTTCCGAGTTGTTCGGCGCTCATCGTCCCGGTCGGGGAGGTCGAGTTGGGCGCCGTCTTTTGGCCCTTGGGCACCCGCACCGCGATGTTCGATCCGAGGGGGGTGACATAGTCGTACTCCGCGGTGTCCGCGGCGGATTTGGGTGTGCCGGCACAACCGGCGGCGGCGAGCAGGAGGGTCAGGGGCAGGAGCACTTGGACAGGATGCAGATGCATGGCGGGAAAATTACACCGGGCCGATCGGAACTCAGCCGGTGGCCCAGGCGCCGGCGTGTTGTTTTTCCGGCTTGAGCACGCCGATGCCGGGCAGGTTGCGATAACGTTCCGCGAAATCGAGGCCGTAGCCGACCACGAACCGGTCGGGAATCTCGAAGCCCACGAAGTCGGCCTCCAGGTCCACCTCGCGCCGCGCCTTCTTGTCCAGCAACACGCAGGTCCGCAGGCTGGCGGGTTTCAGGTCGCGCACCAGCCCGGTCACCAATTGCAGGGTTTTGCCGGTGTCGAGGATGTCGTCGATGAGGAGCACATCGCGATTGGCGATGTCGAGGGTGAGGCTGTGGATGATTTGCGGGGCGCCGGTCGACTTCGTCTTGCTGCCGTAGCTCGTGACGCGGATGCAGTCCAGCCGCACGGGATTGTCGATTTCGCGCATCAGGTCCGAGGTGAACATCACCGCCCCGTTGATGAGGGAGATGATGGTGAACTCGCCGTCGCCGTAGGTGCGCTTGATCTCGCGGGCCAGGGACTTTACGCGCCGCTTGATCTGCGATTCGGTCAGCAGGACCTCGGCGATGTCGGGGTGGAGGGAGTGGGACTTCTGGGCGGCGGGCATGAGGCGTGCTCCGGAGCCAGACAAGCCCGCCGCTCCGACGCAATCCGATCCTCGCGTTGCCGGCGGGCGACGGGAGTCGCTCCAGTGGAGGCGGGGGAGAGAGGAGGGTTTTTTTGGGGGGGCTCGGTCGTTTGGCGGGAATGCCTCTGGGCGTAGCGCCGCGTCTGACCGGCGGGCGCCAGTCGAAGACTGGCGTTACGGGGAGGACCGAACTCAATGCCACCGTCAACTCGGAGAGTTGTGTGGCGCAGCAGCCGCCACACGACTCGGGTTGAACAAGCCTTCAACCTGGAGATGCGCCCGTGCGCGGGGCTGGGGCGTTGACTCGGTTGCGGGCGGTGGGTCGTGTCGCTCGTGATGAAACCCTGGCTTTTGCTCCTGGTGGCGGCGGTCTTTGAAGTCGGCTGGGCCATCGGGCTGAAATACACCCACGGCTTCACGCGCGTGGGCCCGACGCTTGCCACGGTCGCGGCGATGATCGCGAGCCTGTACCTGCTGGCGATGGCGGCCCGCGTGCTCCCCATCGGGACGGCGTACGCGGTTTGGACGGGCTTGGGGGCGGCGGGCACCGCGGTGCTGGGCGTGTTGCTCTTCCAGGAGCCGGCCAACGCGATGCGCCTGCTCTGCATCGGATTGATCGTGAGCGGCGTCGCGGGATTGAAGTTTTTCAGTGCATGAAAAAGCGCGGGCTGGTCGGCCCGCGCTCGATGAGCTGGCTGGTTCTGCCGCGGTCGGCGCCTACTTCTTCGGTTCCGCCGGGGCGGGCGCGGACGGGGGCGGCGGGGCGGGTTCGAAGAGTTCTTCGGCTTTCTGCGGCAGGCCGGTGAAGGTGTACTCGGCGATCTGGAACGCCCGTTTCTGCATCAGGGTGTTGATCGGAGCCGCCGCGTCGCTGTTGGCGATGAAGGCGTACACCGGGCCGGCGGGAATGGTCTCGAACTCGGGGGCGAGCGGCTTGTCGTCCTTCTTCTCCTCGCCGGGCTTGGCATCGTCCTTCTTGGCGAGATCGCTCAGGTTGCCCAAGGCGGCGGGACCGCTCTTGCCGTCGGCGGAGGCGGTCGGGTCCTTGAGTTTCTTCTCCTCGGGCTTGCGGCCCAACGCCACGGTGAGGGTCTTGTGGTCGAAGGTCGTGACCTTGAACGTGCGCAGGTTGGCCTTCGCGGCGACGGCATTGGCGTCGTCGGGCGCACTGGTTTCGGAAAAGCGCACCGTGCCCACGCTGCTCAACAGCGAGGCGATCTTGTCCGGCTTCACCTTTTGGCCCTCGGGCGTCTTGTCGGCCGTCCAGGGATCTTCCTTCTTGGCGCGGGAGACCGTGATCGGGCCGCCCTCGGCAAAGGGGATCTCGATCTTGGCCACGTCATCGGGCTTCAGGTTGGTGAGCTCGGCGTTGGCCCAGTTCTTGGCGTCCGTGTCGAGCCAGGCGCTGAGGCTGGCCAGGTAGGCCTTGTTCTCATCGCCAAAACGCACAAACCGGCCGCCACCGGTCTCGGGGGTCTTGCCCAGGGTCACGGTGAAGAGGATCTTGTCGGCGGCATCGAGCAGTTCGATCTTGGTGTCCTTGAATTCAAGCCGGCCGATCCGCTCGGCATTGGTGGTCACCAAGCGTTGGAGCTTGGCCTCGGTCAGGTTGCCGACCAAACCGGACAATTTGCTGAAATCGGCGGTCATGTCGTAGTAGCTGGGCACCTTCCAGGTGCCATCGCTCTGACGGGTGAGTTCGACGGTCTTGCCCGCGTCGCTGATCCGGAGTTTGGCGGCCTTTTCGATGGCGGTGCGATCAACCAGCGACTGGTTGAGGCGGGCGTCGGCCGAGGGCGGCGGCGCGGGCCGGCGGAGCAGGTAGGCACCCCCCGAGAGAGCGGCGAGGATCAGGACGGTGACGATGAGGTTCTTGAGTTTCATCGCGGAAAATAAGGGCGGGTGATCAAGGGAGGAGGGTTGCGATCTTACGAAGGGTCACGGCTCGGCGCCCGCGGGTGAGCGGGCGCCGGGGGTCGGTTTCACGTCTTGCGCCGGCGGTAGAACCAGACGCCAAACACACCGACGAGCAGCGGGGTGGCGAGCAGGTTGACGATGAGAAGCTTGTTTTCGAGGCGGTCGATGTCCTCGCGCAGGGCGCGGCGGATTTCGCGGCGTTCCCCGCGCATTTTGGCCTGCTGTTTCTGAAAGTCCTCGATGGCCTTGGCCATTTCAGGCGTGGCGATCAGGCGGTTGCCCTCGCCCTTCTTACCCTGGAGTTCGGTCAGCTTGGTCTGCACCTGCTGCAGGCGCGCATCGAGCTCGGTAAGCTTGGCCTGATACTGCTTCTGCGCCTCGGCTTCCATCTTGCGCACGACGTCGAAGGGGCGCAGCGAGGTGCCCTTGCCGCGAATCGAGATGAGATCCTGCGAACCGCCGAGGAATTCGACGGTGTTGGCGGCGAAGGCGAGGTTGTCGTTGAACGGCTCCGCGGCGGTCTGCCCGAAGAAGTTGAACTTGCGCACGCTGTAATCGTCGAAAAGCCAGTCGGTGTCGGCGATCACGAAGAGGGTGGAGGTGACCTTCGATTCCTTGAGGAAGTCGCCCGCCGGCTTGGGTTCCTCTTTCTTGGGCTCGTCCTTCTTCGTGGGATCGTCGGCGGGTTTTTCATCCTTGGGCGGGCCGTCGGGGAAGGCGGTCTTGAATTTTCCGGTGACGAGGGCCGCGATTGTCTTCTTGCCGCTTGGGGTGATTTGCTTGGCGACGTCGTCCGGTTGGGCGAACTGCAGCATCATGCTGGGGATGTCGCCGGTTTGGGAGGACGTCTCGACCAGCGGGGTGAACGTAAGGGTGCCGCCGGCCTTGTGGGCGATACTGCCGGACTCGATGAACATCGCGGAGTTGAGCTGGGCGGTGGTCATCGACTTGGAGTTGAAGGCCGCTTTGCCGCGCAGGCTCAGCCAAATCGGGTACCGCGCGACGCCGCCGCCGCCGGTCTGGACCTGGGTCGCGTTCTCCAGATCGCCGACGACCTTCTGCGCGTCATAGCTGATCTCGTAGGCGTTGAGCAGGGTGGGGAGGTCACTGGTGACGTTTTGCGCTCCGCCGCCCATCATCTGCTGCTGCGGGTTGCTCTGGCGCTTGAAGTGCTGCGACGACGGGTCGACGGCGAGGAAGACCGGCTTGCCGCCGAGCAGAAACTGGTCGATCGCAAACTGGAGCTTGGGCGTCACCCCTTGCGGATGAGCGATGAGCAACACGTCGAGATCGGCGGGGAGCTCGGTCGCGGTGGGCTCGACGGTCACGATCTGGAAGGACTGCTCCAACTCGCCCATGATCATCTGCGACGGCTGCGGCTGCTGGCGCATCATCATCATCATCTGCATTTGCTGCGGGTTGGTGCCCTGCAGGGGCAGGCTGGTGAGCAGGCCGAGCTTGCGCTTGTCGAGCTGCTGCACGCTGAAAATGAGTTTCGACAGGTCGTATTCGAGGAACTGCTCCCGCTGCGGGGTGAAGGCCGGGATCGTCTTCTGCTGATCCGCCTGGGTGACGATCAGGCCGAAGAAGAACTGGTCGCCACCCTGCTGGGCGACCTGGGGGGTGAGGCCGGATCCGGTCGCCTTCTCCTCCTCGGGAGTGTCGGGGCGCGGGTTGACGATGTTGAGCGAGAGCTTGCCGCGCGAGGCCCGCACGTACTGGCGCAACATCTCCTGCACGCGCGCCGCGTAGTTTTTGTACGCGATGGGCAGCGAGCCGGCGTCCTTGGAAAAGTAGAGATCGAGCGCGACCGGTTCCTCGATCTTGCCGAGCATGGTCTTGGTGCCATTCGAGAGCGAATAAATCGATTCGGCGGTGGCATCGATCCGCACGGGAATCGAGGAAGCCAGATAATTGACGAGCACGAGGCCAGCGAGCAGCAGGCCGGCGGCGATGGTTTTGCTTCCGAGTTTCATGGGGCGGGAGCGAAGGGTTTAGCGTTCAAGGACGACGACGTTGAGAAAGAGCGTGAAGCCCATCAGCGAGAGGAAGAAGACCACATCCTTCGGATCGATGATGCCCTTGGTGAACGCATCGAAGTGGGTGATGAAGCTGAAGTTGGCCAGCGCATCGGCGACGGCGAGGGGCAGCATGCCCTCGAGGGTGTCGGTGAAGCTGCTGAAGCCGAGGAAGAGCAGGATGGCGCAGGCGCCGAGGCTCAGCACGAAACTGATGACCTGGTTCTTGGTCATGGCCGAGGCGAGGGAGCACACGCCCAGGTAGCCGCCGGCCATCAAGATCGCGCCGAGGTAGGTCGTCACAATCACGCCCCAGTCCGGAGCACCGAGGTAACCGACGGTGAGGGCCATCGGGAAGCTCAGGAGAATGGCGATGGCGAGGAAGGCCCAGCCGGCGAGGAATTTCCCCAGCACCGCCTCCAGCGTGGTCACCGGCAGAGTGAACAGCAGCTCGACGGTGCCCGAGCGTTTTTCCTCGGACCAGAGCCGCATGCCGACGGCCGGCACGAGGAACATGAACATCCAGGGGAAGAACGTGAAGTAGCTTTCGAGTCCGGCGACGCCGGCGCGGAAGAACCCGCCATAACGGGAGAAGGCGAGCGAGACGGAGATGCCGAGGAAGGCGATCAGGAAGACGTAAGCGACCGGCGACCGGAAGTAGCCGAGGAACTCGCGTTTAAAGATCGGGGTGATGTGGCGCATGACGTTTAGGAGAGTAAGATCTGGCTCAAATATCGCCGCGGGTCAGGTCGCGGAAGATTTCGTCGAGGCGGGCGCCGGGCTTGCGGGCGCGGAGTTGTGCCGGGGTCTCGTCGGCGACGACCTTGCCCTGGGAGATGATGATCACCCGATTGCAGATGGCGTCCACCTCCTCGAGGATGTGCGTCGAGAGGATGACGGCCTTTTCCACCGCCATGCTCTTGATGAGGGAGCGGACCTCGTTCTTCTGGTTGGGATCGAGTCCGTCCGTCGGCTCGTCGAGGACGAGCACGCCGGGATCGTGGAGCATGGCCTGGGCAAAGCCGACGCGTTGCTTGAAGCCCTTGGAGAGGGTCTCGATGCTCTGTTTGCGGACCGGGGCGAGGTGGGTGAGCTTGATGGCCCGGTCAACCTGGGCGGTTTTCGCGGCGGGAGTGCGGAAACCGCGAATTTCCGCGATGAAGCCCAGAAACTCCTCCACGGTCATTTCCGGATAGGCGGGGGCGCTTTCGGGCAGGTAACCGAGGCGGCTCTTTACCCCGACGGGATCCTCGGCCACGTCGATGCCATCCACGGTGGCGCGGCCGGCATCCGGGCGCAGGAAACCGGTGATCATCTTCATGGTGGTCGATTTGCCGGCGCCGTTAGGGCCGAGGAAGCCGAGGATATCCCCTCGCTTCACCGTGAAGGTGACTCCGTCGACGGCGCGCTTGTTACCGTAGGTTTTGACCAGACCTTGGACTTCAATCATGGGGGGTGGCGGGAGTTGAGAAATTGTCTTTGAGACCGTTAAGACGGACTAAGTTCCAAAAGGGTTCGGCAGGGAGTCGTTGGGTAAAAAGGGGGGATGGGGAGGCGCGCAACAATAAATGGCAAGGGTAGAACCGTCACTCCGGACGATTCTCCCGCCGCCGGCTGCGAGACCAAGAGCGACGAGATGGCTACGGCTGGGAGGCGGCGCGGTCCTGTTCGGTCTTGAGCCGGAGCTGCCCGCAGGCGGCGTCGATGTCGTGGCCCTTTTCGCGGCGAAGCGTGACGGAAACGCGGGCCGCCCGGAGGACGTCGGCGAAGCGTTCCTGGCGGGTGAGGCTGGGGCGCAGCCACGGCAGGCCCGCGACGGTGTTATAGGGGATCAGGTTGACGTGGGCGTGCAGGTCGAGGGCGATATCACGCAGATGCCCGGCCTGGTCGAGGGAGTCATTGATGTCCTGAATCAGGATGAACTCGAGGGTGACCATGCGCCCGTGTTTCTCCGCAAACGTGCGCACGGCTGGGATGAGTTTGTCCAAGGGGAACGCCCGGTTCACCGGCATGATCTTCTCCCTCACCTCGTCGGTCGCCCCATGCAGCGAGATCGCCAGCCGGAAGCCCAGATCCTCCCCGGCGAGCTGCAGAATCTTCGGGACGAGGCCGCTGGTCGAAATCGTGACGCGCCGGGCGCCGAAACCCAGTCCCCATTCCGCGTTGACGATGCGGAGAGCGAGCAGCAGGGCGTCGTAGTTGGCGAGGGGCTCCCCCATGCCCATGACCACGATGTTGTCGAAGGAGGCCAGTTCCATGCGGGCCCGCGGCGTGCGCACGTCCTCCCGGTAGCAGACCTGCAGGAGTTGCGCGACAATCTCCCCGGCATCGAGGTCGCGCTTGAGCCCGGCCAGCCCGCTGGCGCAAAACACGCAACCCATCGCGCAGCCCACCTGCGTGGAGATGCAGATGGTCTTGCGGGAATGCTCGATGCCGACGCCCTCCTGCGGGGCGCGGATGATGACGGTCTCAATGAGCGAGCGGTCGCCCAGTTCGAGCAGGAGCTTGTCCGTGACATCTTCAGATTGCTGGTTCAGCACCAGGGAGGCGGGCATGAGTTCAAATGTCTCGCCGAGCCAGCCGCGCAGGGCCTTGGGCAGGTTGGTCATCTCGTCCCAGGCGCGGGCGCGTTTTTTGTAGACCCAGTCGAGGATTTGCCGGGCCCGGAACGCCGGTTCGCCCTGCGCGCGGAGTTTCTCCGTGAGCGATTCGAGGGTCTCGCCGGTGAGCGGCGGCCTGGCGGGCGTGTATTTCATGCGGCGGAGGAAGGTGGGAAGGGGCGTCGCCGGCGTCAAAGGTTACCATGGGGCACATTGCCGGGCCGGCTCAATACCCACGAGCTCACCGCCAACTGTGCGTGGGGCGACGACGGCTCCACGCCTACCTCACCGCGAACTATTTCCTCGTGCGTGTAAAGACGCTCACCCAGGGCGCGGGATGATGAGACGCCAGCCGGGAGGCAGGCGGGGCAGGGGGATGCGAAAAACCGTGGGGTGGAGATTCCGCCGCCACGGTTCGTTTTGCGCCGGGGAGTGACCGCGCCCTTACTTGTGCGCGAGCTCCCGGTTGAGGGCGCTCACGATGGCCTTGATCGAGGCGAACTCGATGTTGGTATCGATGCCGGCGCCAAACAGCGTGTGACCGCGTTCCGTCTTGATTTGGATGTAACTCACGGCGCGGGCCTCGGAGCCCTTGCCGAGCGAGTGTTCGGCGTAGCTCAGGACCTCGAACTTGGGCAGCGAAGTAGTGGCCAGCGCGCGGGTGAACGCATCGATGGGCCCGTTGCCCCGACCGGTGAGCTGGTGCGATACCCCGTCGAGATCCAGCGCGGCGGCACAGGTGACGTCGCTGTCGTGCTCCGTGGACTTGAAGTGCCGCAGTCCGACCGGCGTGGTCCGCTCGAGGTATTCCCGGCGGAAGATGTCGTGGAGATCGGCCGGTTGGAGTTCGGTGCCCCGGGCGTCGGCGACATCATTGATGATCCGGCCAATTTCCTTGTGCATGAGTTTCGGCAGTGTGTAGCCAAACTCATGCTCCAACACATAGGCGACGCCGCCCTTGCCCGACTGGGCGTTGATGCGGATGATGGCCCGGTAGCTGCGGCCGATGTCGGCGGGGTCGATGGGGATGTAGAGCACGTCCCACGGTTCATCCGGCTTCTGGGGATCACGGGTGGCCCATGATTTCTTGATCGCGTCCTGGTGTGAGCCACTGAACGCGGTGAAGACGAGTTCGCCGGCATAAGGCTGGCGCGGGGGCACTTCGAGGCGGGTCGTGCGCTCGTAAATTTCCCGGATCTCGTTGATGTTGCTGAAATCGAGTCCCGGGTGAATGCCGTGCGTGTAGAGGTTCAGCGCGGACGTCACGATGTCGAGGTTGCCGGTGCGCTCACCGTTGCCAAAGAGCGTGCCCTCGACGCGGTCGGCGCCGGCGAGCATCGCCAACTCGGTGGCTGCCACGCCGGTGCCCCGATCATTGTGGGTGTGGAGCGAAATCAACGTGCGGTCGCGCCGGGTGAGGTGGGTGCTCATCCATTCGATCTGATCGGCGTGGACGTTGGGCGTGGCGTATTCGACCGTCGCCGGCAGGTTGAGGATGATCTTGTCGGCGGCAGTCGGCTGCCAGATGTCCGTCACGGCTTCGCAAACCTCCAGCGCAAAGTCGAGTTCGGTGCTGGTGAAGCTTTCCGGCGAATATTCAAAGCGCATCCGGGTGCCGGCGGCGACGAGGGGTGCGCCATGCTGCTTCACCCACGCCGTGCCCTGCGTCGCAATCCGGGCGATGTCGGCACGCGTGGCGTTGAAGACGTACTGGCGCTGGGCGGGCGAGGTGGAGTTGTAGAGATGGAAGATGGCGTTTTTCGCCCCGCGGAGGGCCTCAATGCTGCGGGTGATCAATTCCTCCCGGCACTGGCAGAGGATCTGGATCGCGACGTCGTCCGGGATGCGGTTTTCGTCGATCAGCCGGCGGCAGAAATCGAACTCGATTTGCGAGGCGCTCGGGAACCCCACCTCGATTTCCTTGAACCCGATGCCGACCAGCATCGCAAAGTACTCGAGTTTTTCCTCGACGCTCATCGGTTGGGCGAGCGCCTGGTTGCCGTCGCGGAGGTCGACGCTGCACCAGATCGGGGCGCGGGTGAGCGTGCGGTTGGGCCACTGGCGGTTCGGGAGATCGACCGGCGGAAAGGGCCGGTATTTGGTATTGGGCGCGGATTGCATGATCCAAGAAGTCGACGGACAGAAATGAGAGGGAAAATTCGGGCGAAACGACCGACCGGCTTGATCCGGGCAGTCTGGCATCACACCGCGAGCCGCGGCGATGCGAAAATCAGGCCAACGCACGACCCGCCGCTGGCGGCGTCCTCAGAGGTCGTGCGCGGTGGTAAGTCGAAGGGCCTGGCGCGAAATTCGCATTTCTTAAGGGTGGTGGTATCGGCCCGGCGGCCGAAAAGTCAAGGGTCGCTTCGCCTCTGGATTTCGCGGAAATATCCGGGCTGTAACCCGGTTCCCCAAGGCACGTCTTGCCTGTTGTGCCTGTCCTTGCCTCCATTGTCCCATGCCTGACGAAACTGACCCGCCGTTCGATTTGGCGGGCTGTCTCGCCCGCGTGCGCCAGAAGGATCAACAGGCCGCACGCCAACTCGTCGATCACCTCTATCCGCTTGTCATTCGAATCGTCCGCTCCCACCTGCCCCGGCGGGTGGCCGAGGAGGACCTCTCCCAGGAGGTGTTTCTGAAGATGTTTTCCCGTCTGGCACAATATCAGGGCGCAGTCCCCTTTCCGCACTGGGTGTCGCGGATCGCGGTGACCACGTGCATCGATCACCTGCGGGCGCAGAAACGCCGGCCGGAGTTTCGCTGGGCCGACCTTTCGGAGAATGAGGCCGAGGTGCTGGACGCGGTGATGACCAATGAAAACGACGTGCCCGCCAACGATGCCATGGCCGCCCACGAACTGGTCCACAAGCTGCTGGGGCAACTCAAACCGGATGATCAGCTGGTGATCCGCCTCCTCGACCTTGAACAGAAGAGCATTGCCGAGATTGCGCAGATCACCGGCTGGAACCAATCCCTGATCAAGGTCCGCGCGTTTCGGGCGCGCCGCAAACTGCAGAAACTTTTTCAAGAACTCAGACGAAAGGAACGCTCATGAACTCCCACCCAAATAGTCCCCGTCATCCCTGGGCCCGCCTGACCGCGGCGGCCCGCACGGTGCACGACGACCGCGAGACCTCGGCTCCCTACGCTTTTTCGACGCGCGTGGTCGCGCTCGCGCTGGGCCGGGAAACCAAGATGGTTTCACTGTTCGATGTCTTTGCCCTGCGCGCGCTCGGGGTGGCCTGCCTGCTGGCAATTTTCAGTGTCGTGGTGAACTTCGGTGAACTGTCCCGCCGTCTGTCCGGACCGCCGCAGGGTCCCGCCTTGGTCGAGGACGTATTGCCGCCGGTGCAGGATGCCGCGGCGGTCGTGCTCGCGCTGTCCGACTGAGGATGGACAAACCCTGGAAGGTCATCATGGCCTTCGTCGGCGTGTTCATCGCCGGCGCGGTCTTCGGTGGATTTTTTACGCTGCGCTCCGCGACCAAGCGGCCGGTGACGGATCGGACCCGGACGGCCGCGCCCTCGACGACCAAGGGCAAGGCGGGTGCGTCCGGGAGCGCGAAGTCGGAAGCGCTGACGGGACGCATCGCCCCGCAGGTGATGCGGCAGCTCACCCAGCGCCTTAATCCAACAGCGGAACAGCAGAAGGCGATTCGCCCCCTCGTGGCGCGCGCCGCCGAGGACATGCAGCGGATGGGGCGGGAGCATCTGGCCGCCACCACCCGCACCACCGAGCGCATGTACGCGGACGTGGCAGCGATCCTTACGCCGGAGCAGCGGACAAAATTGGAGCAGATGCGTCAGGAGATGCTTGAGCGGGTCCGGCGGGAAAAGGAAAAGCGGGGCGAAATTCAGCCGGGTGGCGGGGTAGCGGCGAAACCCGCGGTGAAACCGAATGCGCCGGTCCGGACCGACAAGGCGCCCAAGGCCGGCTCCGGGGGCAACCCGTGATTCGCTGAACGGCCCGCGGGGGATCCAACGAGCGTTTCATTTTGGCGCTGTCCATCGTCCTGGCGGTGCACGCCGTTCACCGCGAGGGTGACGATCCGCCGCCGGTGAAGACTTGGTTGGGCGACGCGGCAACCCTGGCGGCCGGGGTTGCCCCGTATCTGCTGACAAGGGCGGGGGTGGAGATTTTCCATGTACGGGACCCCCGCCGCAGCTATTTTCAGCCGGCGGTTGGTCACAAATTCGTCCGCGGCCCTGGTTGCTGGTCTATGGAACGGAATTCGTCTCGGCTGGATTCCGGTCGTTGCCTTCATCGTCTTCACGCGCGGACGGCTTCGCTGGTTGGCGGTGGGTGCGATTCCCTGCGGGCTGGTGGTCAACCCGATGTTGGCCGACGACCTCAGTCGTTCGATCATGGCTGACCTGCAAACGGCATTGCGGAAGAAAACCGACATGGACGAAGTGCGACTGGACTTGGCGAAGGGCAAGAAGTTGACGGGCGACCGCGCCGGCGCCCTGGCCGCGGTGCGGGACGTGCTGCGGTGGGCACCAGCCCAGTGGGTTGAATGAACGCGCCCATGTCCTGGAACTGGAACGGGATCTCGCATCGGGCGGAGCGGCCGCGGGAGTTCCCGAATCGGATTCGCCCGACGTTCTCCGGAGTGGACCGAGCGCCAGCGGATCCCCGCGGAGTGCTCCCGTGGTCTTGACCACCGGGTGAAGCACGCTGACGGACCGTCCCCGCCGGGAAATAAGAGTTGCGCCGCCGGGAGTGCGGAGCATGGTTCGCGCCGGCCAGGTGCCATGCATGGGCAGGCGCGTGAACTCCGCCAGGACCGGAAGGTAGCAACGGTAACGACGTTCTCCCAGTGCCGTGGAGTGCCTGGCCACTTTTTTTTCTGCGAGGAGAAACAACCGCACCGCGGTTCGGGGAAAGAAATCTCCAACGAAGTGGCAGGGAATATCGCGGCGGCGGTGTATATGGTAGGTCCGCGCTTCTTGTTGAAGCGCGGCGCCAAATCACACCATCGTATCGATTCCATGAAAAAGCTCCTCCTGTCCCTGATCGGGGTCGCCGCCCTCGCCGCCATTGCGTTTGCCGCGCACAGCGAATCCAAAACTCCGGCGCAGTCCTGCCCCGCCGACGAAGCCTGTCCCATGGCGCAAACCTGTGGCGACTCCTGCCCGCCAGCAGCCAAGGGGTGCTGCACGAAAGCGCCCTGAGTTCAGCGCGCCCGACCGCGTACCCTGGCCGCGCTCCAAGGCCGGGGTGCGTGGTCTGAATCGTTGGCGGCGACCGCCTGATTGTGACCTCGTGAAGCCACCGGAACCCGATCACCTCCACCACTTGCTCCAATCTTGGAGCAATCTGCCGGCGCCCGATCCGAAGCTCGCCGTTCGGGTGCAGCGCCGGGTCGCGGCGGCGCGAACGGCGCGCGGTGCGTTCTGGTTCATGCGAAGCTGCGCTGATCTTTCGTGGCCGCGACTCGCGTTTGCGAGTGTTTGTCTGGGCATCGTGCTGGGCATCGCCGCGGCGGAATTCCGCGGGTGGCTGGAGTTGCGCGGACCGGATCAGGTGGAGCGGTATCGGGAGTGGATTCTGCCCATCGCGACCCGGCAAACTCTCGCGCTCCGCTCGTGAAACGCCTCTTCTTCGCTCTCGGGCTTGCGGTCACGACCGGCGTCCTCGCCCACACGATCTACCGGGCCGCAAAGCCGGTACGGTCCGGGTCGGCGTGCTCGATGGCCTGGCTCGCACGGGAACTTGATCTCACGCCGGCGCAACAGGATGCGGTTCTCGCGATCCACCTGAAGCGTTGCGCCGAGATCCAACGCCTGGGCGAGGCGGCCGTCTGTGCGGCGCACCAATCCCCGACCGCGCAAGGGGCCTGCCGCGAGGCCACGGCGGCATTGATTGCGGAGGTAAGCGCGCAGCTCGATCGGTCGCAGCGGGCCGAGTACCTCAGCCTGGTCCGGCCCTGTCTCGCGGCCCCGCAACCGTTGCCGTGACGAGCGAACTCGATCGCCAGAGCGAGGCATGGATGCGGGAGCTGGCCGCCGGCGACGACGCGGCGCTCGGGTCCCTGATCGCGGGATGGCAGGAGCCGGTCCTGCATTTCGTATTTCGATATGTCCAAAGCGAAGCCGACGCGCGCGACATCGTGCAGGAGACGTTTGTGCGCCTGCATGCCGGGCGTGGCGTGTTTCGCCCGGGCACGAAGGTTGCGAGTTGGATATTTACGATCGCGGCCAACCTCTGCCGCAACCGGGTGCGCTGGCTGGCGCGCCATCGCGCGGAGAGTTTCGAGGAGGGGACGGCGTCCGCACTGGCGTGTCATCGTCCGGCGCCCGATCGCGCCGCTGAGCAGGCGGAGCGGATTCGCGCAGTCCAGTCCGCTCTGGCCGGTCTGCCGCATGAACTCAAGGTGACACTGCTGCTCTACGAATACGAGAATCTCAGCTATGCTGAAATCGCGTCCGTGGTCGGTTGCACGGTCAAAGGCGTGGAATCCCGCCTGGCGCGCGCCCGGGCGCGGTTGCGGGCGGCACTCGCCGCCTACCTCGCGGACGCAACCGGTCCGGCGCCGTTCGGGCGCGTGGCGGCCGGGATGGTGGCGGCGGTGGGCAATCTTGCGCCGACGGTTTCGAAATAGGGAATTTTCGGTTGCACCGCGCGCGTTCCGCCTTGCACTAACGCGCCGTGTCCACCGCGTATCAAGTCATCGCACGCAAGTGGCGGCCGCAGAGGTTCGAGGACCTCGTCGGCCAGGACCACGTGGTGCGGACGCTCACCAATGCGATCACCCGCGGCCGCATCGCCCACGCCTATCTGTTTGTTGGCCCGCGGGGTACCGGCAAGACGTCCATCGCGCGCATCTTCGCCAAAGCCCTGAATTGCTCCGGCGGCCCGAAGGCCGACTTCGATGTCAATGATCCCGCCTGCCTGGCCATTGCCGACGGGTCCCACCTCGACGTGATTGAAATCGACGGCGCGTCGAACAACGGCGTGGACCAAGTGCGCGACCTGCGCGAGACCGTGCGGTACGCGCCGGCCCAGGGGAAATTCAAGGTCTACGTCATCGACGAGGTGCACATGTTGTCGCCCCAGGCCTTCAACGCGCTCCTGAAGACGCTGGAAGAACCGCCGGCGCACGTGAAATTCGTTTTTGCGACAACGGAACCGCAGAAGGTCCTGCCGACGATCGTGTCGCGCTGCCAGCGTTTCGATCTGAAGCCGATTCCCCCGGACCTGATTGTTGCCCGGCTGAGCCAGATTGCGGTCGAGGAGAAGATCAAGGTGTCGGACGCCGCGTTGGAGTGCATTGCGCGGCTCGCGGATGGCGGCATGCGCGATGCCCAGTCGATTTTCGATCAGATGATCTCCTTCTGCGGCGCCGAGATCTCCGAGCCCGATGTGCTGGACGTGTACGGGCTGGTCGGCTCCGGCAAGATCGCGGAACTGGCTGCGGCACTGGCCACCGGCAATCACCGGAAAATTGTCGCCCTCGTCGACGAGTGTGATGCGGCGGGACGCGACTTGGTGCGGTTGCTGGTGGATTTGCAGGCCCTGGTGCGCTCCGCGCTGCTGGATGCGATTGCGCAGGGCGGCAAGAGCGATCAACTGAGCCGGGCCGGGGGCTCGGAGCAGGGTGGCGCCGCCATGACGACCGAGCAGCTGACCCGGATGCTCGACGGGCTGCGCGAAGGCGAGGGCAGCGTGAAACTGGGACTCGCCGAAAAGATTAATTTCGAAGTCACCCTGCTCAAGGCCGTCGAGGCCAGCCGCGCCCGGGCGATCGACAGCCTCATCAAGGAATTGACCGCCCTGGCCGGGGAATCGTCCGAGGCCGCGGCGGACGGCGAAAAAAAAAAGGCCTGATTGATCGGCTCGAAGACCGGCTCGCGAGGCCGGCCGAGGAGCCGTATCCGGCTGGGGTCCCCGACTCAGATGAGACTACGACGGAAGCGGACGACGTAGAGGTCCCGACCGTGCAGGCGACTTTGCTCCCCCTCGAAGAAATGGCGTCGCCTGGACGGGGGGAGGCTTCCGGTTGGCCGGACGAGACGGGGGAGTCGTCCTTCCTCGCTGAGGCCGTCGAACGGGGCGAAGCCGTGGTGCCCGCCAAGGTCAGGCAGGAGGCGGCAGATGAGACGGATGCCCTGCCGCTGCCGGCGCTCGAAGTTTTGGTGGAGCGGATCCCGCCGGAGGTGCGCGAAGCGCTCGACGACTTGTTTCGCGCCCGCTTTGTCCGGGTGACGCGCGTGCCGCGGAAGGCGTTGACGCGCTGACGAAGCCTACTCCGTCCACTCCGTTCCCACCTCGCGTCCCCAAGAAGGGTCGAGGGCCGGGAGGTAAGTCTCAACCCGACGGTGCGCGAAAGGTGGCTCGAGCTGCAACGGCTCGCGGCGGTAGAGCCCCTCGGGCACGCCCTCGAAGGCATCCAGTTTGAGCAGGGCGGCCTCGTCAACCGACCAAACCTCGCCCACCACTCCCTCCCGATCGGTCGCGGCGGCGCCGAGGCCGGGATATCCGCCGATATCATAAAGGCGATAGCCCGGCGGGGTCCGGGCCGGCCCGACGAACGACTGCGCGGCGAGTTGGTGGTGGTTGCTGCCGCCGCGCTTCAGGGTGCCGTAAACAAAGAGCAACGTGCTCACGGCGATGCAGCGGGGGCGGCCGGCGCGGTGATTTCGACGACGACCGCGGTGGTATTGTCGCGACCGGAGGCGTGCACGGACTCTTCGACGAGACGTTGCGCATGGCTGCGGGCGGGACTGGCGCCCGGAGGAACTCCGGCGCGCAGAAACTCCTCGATTTGCCGGTCCCACAGGCCGTCGGTCAGGCCGTCGGAGCAGATGAGAAAACGGTCACCCGGGCGGTGGCCCACCGCGCCGAGGTGCGGGTCGATGAATTGGTGACCGGCGCCGAGTGCCTGCTGGAGTGCGTTGCGGCGCGGGTGGGTGCGGGCCTCCCGCTCGTTGAGCTGGCCCTTGCGGCGGAGCCACCCGACATGACTGTGATCGTGGGTGACCTGTGTCAGGGGGCCATCGTATGGCAGATAATAGATGCGACTGTCACCCAGGTGGGCGAAGTACATCCATTCCGGGGTGAACCAGGCGAGGCTGAGGGTGGCTCCCATGCCGGAACACTCCTCGTAGGCGTTGCCCAGTTTCAGCAGGTCAAGATGGATTTGGTTGATGAGCTCGGTGAGCACATCGGCGAAGCCCACGCCCATGCCGGCGGCAGACAGGCGAAAGGCCCGCGGGAACAGGCGGGTGATCCGGTCGACTGCGACCCGACTGGCGAATTCGCCCGACTTGGCTCCACCCATCCCGTCACTCACCGCAAAGACGAAATCGCACCCGGCCAGGGAGGCGTTGCCCGTTTTCCCCAGATAATGGACTTCGTGACCATCCACGGCCAGGGCGAGAAAGGTGTCCTCGTTGTTGGGTCGAACCCGGCCGACGTGCGTAAGCCCCGACCAGTGAAGGTCTGGCGGCACAATGGGTGAAGCGGCTGACGGGGAAGAAGTGGGGGAGTCGCTCATAGACTCACGATCGGCTTGAGGGTGACGGCATGACCGGTGCCGTCGTCGAGAATCGTGGCGAACTCAAAGTCGATGATACAAAACCGGCCGTCGGAGATGCGATAGGTGATGTTGCGAAGCTCCCGGTCCTCGTGGCGCACCCCGAAGTTCTCGAGTTCGGCGAACAGTTCGATCTGCCGTGCCGGCGCGAGCTGGTCGACGCGCTGTCCGCAGTTGGTGGTCACCATCTTGAGTTGCTCGGGTTCGGCCTCCAGAATGCGGGGTACAAAGTCGCAGCCGCGGGTCTCGAGGTATCGCAGCACGCGGACCTCGTGGTCGAACCGCTCGCGGGCGAAGTGGCCCCGAAACGTCTTGTGGACCCGTCCGTCGTAACCGATTCGCACGGTGGCGCGAGCGGTGTCCTTGATATCGTGCATGCGGCCATCAGCGTTTCCGGCCGCGTCGCCGCTGGCAAGCCGCCGCTTGCTGCCGGCCTCGTGGGGAAGAAATGGCGTTCATGCCTGAAAATTCGTGCATGCGGCAAACTTCTGGTTGCCTCTGGCACATCAGCTGCTGATACCGGTTTGGTTTCTTTCGCCGTTAATCCCGCGAAACGTCTTCGCTCGTAACGGCGGAAAATTCCGCAACCCTGCCTAACTCACTCCTCCTCCCTATGGCCAAATACAAACTGGAATACATCTGGCTCGACGGCTACACGCCGCTGGCCAGCTTGCGCAGCAAGACACAAATCAAGGACTTCGCCAGCTTTCCCAAGCTCGAGGAACTCCCCGTCTGGGGCTTCGACGGAAGCTCCACCCAGCAGGCGGAAGGCAAGAGCTCCGACGTGGTGCTGCAGCCGGTGGCGGTCTTCCCTGACTCCACGCGGAAGAACGGCGTGCTCGTGATGTGCGAGACGTTTCTCCACACCGGCGAGGCCCACCCCTCCAACTCTCGCGCCACCATTCCGGACGACCCGGACACCTGGTTTGGTTTCGAGCAGGAGTACTTCTTCTACAAGGACGGCGCTCCCTTGGGCTTCCCTCCCGGCGGGTATCCCGCGCCGCAGGGGCCGTACTACACGGGTGTGGGCTACAAGAACGTGGGTTCGGTGGCGCGCGAGCTCGTCGAAAAACATATCGACCAATGTCTCGACGCCGGCATCAACATCGAAGGCATCAATGCCGAGGTGGCCAAGGGCCAGTGGGAGTTTCAGATCTTCGGCAAGGGTTCGAAGAGTGCCGCCGATCAAATGTGGGTCGCCCGGTACATCATGACCCGCTTGTGCGAGACCTACGGCATTGACATCGAGTGGCGCTGCAAGCCCATCCTCGGGCCGTTCAGCGCCCCGCTCGACTGGAACGGTTCCGGCATGCACTCCAATTTTTCCACCAAGCACCTGCGCGAAGTGGGGGGCAAGGAGTACTTCGAGAAACTCATGGCCGCCTTCAGCAAGCACATGGACGAACACATCGCAGTTTATGGGCCGGAGAATCACCTGCGACTCACCGGACTGCACGAGACGCAGTCGATCGACAAGTTCAACTATGGCCTCGCCGACCGGGGGGCTTCGATTCGCATACCCCACAGCTTCGTCAAGAGCGGTTACCGGGGCTACCTTGAGGATCGCCGGCCGAATTCCGCCGCCGACCCGTATCTGGTCGCCGGTCGTATTCTCAAGACAATCCTGACGGTGCCGACAACCTGATCGCGAACCTCGACTGATTCTTCTCCTCGACGGCGCCACCGCACGGTGGCGCCGTCTTTTTTTCGATCTAGCGCGGGGGACGCGATTCACCTTTGCTGGGGCGGCAGGCGGTTGGCCTGCCCTAATCCCGCATGCTCGCCCCGCCCGTGTCTCCCCCGTCACGCATCTCCCCCTGGGAGATAGTGCAGGCGGCATTGCTCGCGGTAACCCTGGTCTGGACGACGCTGGCGAATGGTGGATACGGGGCGCAGATCGAACGGGTCACCGTTTTGCTGACGGGGTCACTGGTGGTGGTGCATGCGTTGGAACGGGCCTGGGCGCGCCCCAACCTTTGTCGGCTCCATCCCGCCGGGTGGCTTCTGCTGCCTTTCCTGGTGTACGCGCTGGCCAATGTGCTTTGGGTTACGCCGGTGCGCTGGCTGGGCTGGCGCGACTGGCTGGGCTGGGCGCAGATGATCGCGGTCTTTTGGGTGGTGCTGAACGGAATTCGATCCCGGGGACCACGGCGCCTGCTGTTTTTTGTGCTGGTGGCCCTGGGGATTGTGGAGGTGATCCTGGGCTGTTATCAGCGTTTTGTCCGACCCGAATGGAAAGTGCCGGGAGCGGCCCGCGGGCCGGAATTCTTCGAGCGGGCGAGCGGGTCGTTTAGCATTCCCAACAGCCTGGCCGGTTTTCTCCTGCTCCTGCTGCCGGCCGTGGCGGCACTGACCTTGCGCCGGCGTGCTTCGGCGACCGAGCGCGTGTGGTGGGGCTGGGTTGGGGCGGTGCTTTCCCTCGGGCTTGTATTGACCCTGAGCCGGGGAGCCTGGTTCTGCCTGGCGCTCGCGCTGCCGTTGTGGCCGCTGCTGGCGGCGCGGGGAGGCTGGCGCCGCCGGGCTGGCCTGGCCGGTTTGATCTTCTTCGCCTGCGTTGCCGCCGGTGCGGTGGTGGTCGCCAAATATCCGACGGCGCGCCATCGCTTCACCCAACTCGCCTTGGATTCGGGCGAGGTGACGCGGCCGATCGTATGGCGCGGCGCGTGGCGGCTGTTTCGAGACGCGCCGATCTTCGGCTCCGGGGCGGGCAGCTACAATGTGCTGTTTGAGCGGTACCGGCCCGCGGGGTTTCGGGACGAACCGGTGTGGGCGCATAACGAGTACCTGAACACGATGAGCGATTACGGCGTGGTGGGGTTGGGGCTTTTGATCGGGGCCGTGGGCGTAATGGTGGCGCGGTGCGCCTGGCGGCGGCGTTCGGAGCGCACCCGTCTCTACGGTGGGGTGGCTCCGTGGGTGGTGGCGGGAATGGGCACGGGGTTGCTCGCGTTCGCCCTGCAACTCACCCTCGATTTTCACCTCAAGATTCCCGCGCTGGCGCTCGCCTGTGCGGTCATCGCCGGATTGGCGGTGCGGGCGACCTGGCCCGTGGAGGATCGTCGCGGGCACTCCGGCGCGGGCGCGCGCCTCATGGCGATGGCGGCGGCGGCCGGCGTCGCGCTGGGCGTAGGTTTTTTCTTTCGGCCCTTGCTGTCAGCGGAGGCGACTCGCGCGGAGGCTACGAAGGTGATGGACGATCTTAGGGACAGGTCCCTCGACGGCCCGGAGGGCGATCGGGTTCGCGCCGCGGCTCAAGACCGGCTGCGGGAGGCGGTACGTCAGGCCCCCTCGAATGCCCAGGCTTGGGCAGATTTGTCCCGGGTGACGGCGTCGATCGGCCGGGATCGGCCGGCGCAAGCCCGCGAACTCGGCAAGGAGGCGGAGGGACAGGCGAACCGGGCCTTGGGCGTCTCCGGGGTTTGCAGCGAATTCTGGATTCGGCGGGCGGTGGCGCTGGACCAGCAGGGACGCTGGGTGGAGGCGGGCCGGGATTTTCAACAGGCCATCGCGTTGGCCCCTGCTGCCGCGGCCAATTGGTACTATTACGCGGACCACCTGAGCCGGCTCTTCGCGGCGCGGGAGGCGGCCGACGCGGCCCTCGATTATTGTTTACGCCTTGACCCGGGAAATCAGGCGGGGCTAGCTTTGCGCCAGCATTTGGCGATAAAGAAGAGACCGCCCTAGCCGGAATTCCATGCACCACCGATTACTGACCTTTCTGTTCGCCTGCGCGTTTCTCGCGGTGGCGGCGATGCAGGGGCAACCGGCGACCCAGCAGGGGAGTTTCACGCAGCCCGGTCTCGTTCTCGTCGCCAAGGTGAGCGGGACCGTGCAGATGGTAGTTAACGGCCAGACCACGACCTTGAAAGTGGACGACTCCATTCCACAGCAGGCGAAGGTGGTTACGGCCGAAGGTGCCAGTGTGGTGTTGGTGTTTTCGAACGGGGCTACCACTCAACTCGGCTCGGACACCGAATTGGTCTTGGAGGAGTTCTTGCAGGATCCTTTTGGTGCCACCATCAAGGTGGCGGACTTGCAGGATGAGCCTTCGCCCTCCCGAACCAAGTTGAGGCTAAATAAGGGCGAGTTGGTGGGTAATGTGAAGAAACTTAAATACGACCGGGGGTCGTCTTTCGAGGTCCAGACCCCGGTGGGAGCAGCCGGTATTCGTGGCACGACTTTCAGGATTGTATTTCGACCCTCTGGCACGGGCCAGGCGTTCTTTACGTTGAGCACAGCGTCCGGGACGGTTCAGTTTACCCAACCCGGCGCGGGTGGCGGTGGCCAAGGCCAGGGACAAGGCCAGGGCCAGGGACAAGGGCAAGACCCGGGACAGGGACAGGGGCAAGGGACAGGCACGGCGACCCCTACCACGACGGTGACGGGCACTGGCACCGTAACCGGGCTGGCGGTGCCCGAAGGGCAGGAAATCGTCATCACCGTCAACGTGACGACAAACGCGCAGGGGCAATTGGTCGTCGCGGTGCTTCCCTCCCAGCCGACCTCGACCGTGAGCATCTCGGCCGCCAGTCTTCAGGCGGTGACGACGGTTGCCGCCGAAATCGCCGTGGCGGTTCAACAAACGGTGATGGTTTCACCGCCTCCCGCGCCAACCGGAGGATCCACGGGCACTGGCACAGGCACGTCTAGTGGCACGGGTACCGGCACCGGCTCCACGCCGGGAAGCACCACAGGTTCGACGACGGGCAGCACGACCAGTACGACGCAGACGGTGACTGGAACCACCAGTACGAGCCAGTCTTTCACGGCGCAGGTTACGACCACGACGACCACGCCACCGCCGCCTCCCCCCCGTCTCACGAATCCCGGCGGTTGATTTGGCGGGAGGGCCGGCGTCGCTGGAGATGGGTATGTTCCCGCTGGAGTGATTCGGCTTCCGTTCGCGCCGGTCGCTTCCTAGCCTTCGCGCAATGGCCCAGAAGAACCAGGCGAAGCAGGTTTCGTTTCTGCGCTGGTTGTTGTTACTGCCGATTCCCGCGCTTTGGTGTGTGCTGGAACATTCCGGAAATCTGACGTTCCTCGAGAACAAGTCGATTGATTGGCGGTTTCAGTACCGGGGCGAGATTGATTCCCCGGTAAGAGTCGTTTATGTAGATATCGATTCCCTTTCGCTTAGCGCCATTGGAGGGATGCCATGGAATCGGGCGATATATTCTCGGGTAGCGACCGCGCTGATCAATGAAGGTAAGGCCAAGGCGGTGGCGTTTGACATTGTATTTTCCGACGCCGGGCTGGCGGAATCGGTCGATCGCAAGAAGCTGATTTACGGCAACGCTGAGTTTGGAAGGTACCTTATCGAGCAGCCTCCCGTTGTCCTGGCGGCGGCCTATGGTGGGCATGAGTTTCTCGATCCGAACGGCAAGCTGCAGAAGCGGCAGTTGCCGATTGTCGCAACCGAAACGCGTCAGCCTGCGCAGATAGAACCTCCCGAGGTTGCCTCATTTGAAATGAGTCCCGATCCGGACAAATCGCAACCGTACACTCCCCCGGTTTCTCCGGGCTTGATCGACACCATCAACAACGATACCCGCTTGGTGCCGGCTTGGACTCCCAGCGGTCTCAAGATCACCTATTATCACATGGCGGTGCAGTTGGCGCGCCTGTACTGGGGTTTGCCGCCGGCACCGCAATCACTGCGGCTGCAGGGTGGAAAACTGGAATTTGTCCGGGCGGACGGCACCATTATCCGTTCGGTTCCGATGCAGCAGAACCAATTGCTGGAAATCAACTGGTTCACCCAGTGGAAATCGCCGAAGTCGATCCACAAGGAGTTTGCCTACGTTTACGAGTACGCGTCGATGTTGTCCTCGAAAGACAAACAGGAGCAAGCTGCGGCGAACGAATATTTTCGCGATTCCGATTTCAAGGATTCGGTGGTGCTGATCGGTCCGGTCGATCCCCTGCTGCAGGATTTGGCGCCAACTCCGCTCGACAGCTCGCCCGTGCCCAAGGTCAGCGTCCACGGCAACCTTCTTAAGACAATTGTATCAGGAATTTTCCTGCAACGAATTCCACCGGCAACCAGCTATCTCATTACGTTCGGTCTCACCCTTGTCGTGGCAGTCCTCTCGGTGGCCGGCGGGGCACGGGCGGTTTTCACCAAAATTATGGCGTTACTCTCATTGGCGCTCTATGCTGCGGCCACCTTCTGGTATTTTGAATATACCCAGCTTATCCTGCCGTTTACCTCCCCGCTCGGCGCCGCGCTCACCACCAGCTTTTGTGGTCTCATCATCCAGGTCGTGACCGAGCAAAAAGCGAAGGGTCGCATCAAGGGCATGTTTGGCACGTATGTCTCACCTCAGCTTGTTGAGCGCATGGTGGAGTCGGGCGAGGATCCGCAGTTGGGCGGCGTGGAAGAGGTGATTACCGGGTATTTCAGCGACATTCAGTCGTTCTCCTCATTTTCGGAGATCCTGCCGCCAGCCCGGTTGGTCGAATTGTTGAATGAGTATCTCACAGCGTGTACGAACATCGTGCACGAGCAGGGGGGGACGCTCGACAAATATATCGGCGACGCGGTGGTGGCGATGTATGGCGCCCCGATCGCCCTGCCGGATCATGCCCTGCGTGCGTGCATCGCGTCGCAACTCGTCCACCGCAAGCTCGGCGTCCTGCGGGCAAAGTGGCAAAGTGAGGGCGACAAGTGGCCGGAGATCGTGAAGAAGATGCAGACGCGCATCGGCCTTAACACGGGCACGGCGGTCATCGGCAACATGGGTACGCCCACGCGGTTCAACTACACCATGATGGGCGACAACGTAAATCTCGCCGCCCGCATGGAATCCGGCGCGAAACAATACGGCGTCTACACGATGATCACGGAGGTCACCAAGGCGGCCTGTGAGCAGCACGGGCCGGGCCGGCTGACGTTCCGCTTTCTCGATAAGATTGTCGTCAAGGGTCGTTCGCTGCCGGTGCCGATTTTTGAGATTGTGGGTCTGAGCGAGGACATTGCTCCCGCTACGCACGAGTGTCTCGGCCTCTTTGACCAGGGGATCGCGCGGTATCTGGAGCAGGATTGGGATGGAGCGGAGTCGTTTTTCAACCGCAGCGCGCAGCTCGAGCCCAACCAGCCGGGCAAGACGCCGGGCGTGGAGGGAAATCCCTCGCTCACGCTCATCCAGCGTTGCCAGCAGATGCGCGTCCACCCTCCGACGGCCGGCTGGGATGGCGTCTACGTGATGAAGCAGAAGTGAGCGTGCGACCGGGCTTCAAGGCCCGGCCGCCCCGGGTGCTTACTTCAGCAGCATGTCTTTCACGGAGCGTCCGGCCGGGATCATGGGCAGCACGTGCTCGGTGTACGGCACGACCACGTCGAGGACGTAGGGGCCGTCATGGTCGAGCATCTCCTGGATCGCTTCGCGGAGTTCGCTCCGCTTGATCACGCGCCGGCCCTTCACGCCAAAACCCTCGGCGATCTTCACGAAATCCGGGTAGAGGGCGTCGGGATTGTCGGGACTGCCGACATTGTTCTCGTCGCCGAGAATCGTGTTGCCGCGCACGCTGCCGTAGAAGCGATCCTCCCATTGCACGACCATGCCAAGATGCTGGTTGTTCAGGATCATCGCCTTGGCGGCGATCTTCTCGATGTGGCAGGTGGCGAGTTCCTGGATGTTCATCATGAACGAGCCATCGCCGTCGATGTCGATGACCTGCTTGTCGGGGCAGGCCACCTTGGCGCCCATGGCCGCGGGGTAGCCGAAACCCATCGCGCCGAGCCCGAGGGAGCTGATGTAGCGGCGGGGCTCGTTGAAACGGTAGAATTGGGCGGCCCACATCTGGTGCTGGCCCACGCCGGTGGCGATGATGGCCTCGCCCTTGGTGAGCTCGTACAGCACCTGCACCGCTTCCTGGGGCACGATGTGTTTGCTCTCCTCATAAGCAAACGGGTGCTCGCGCTTCCACGTGGAGATTTGGGCGTGCCACCCGGTGGTCTCAGGGGGCGTGAACCGACCCGCGGCCGCGAGTTCGTTGAGGCGGCCGAGCGCGTACTTGATGTCGCTCGTGATGAAGAGTTGGACGCGCTTGTTCTTGTTGTGCTCGGAAGCATCGATGTCGATGTGCACGATCTTCGCCTGGGGCGCGAAGGTCTTGGTGTCGCCGGTGACGCGATCGTCGAACCGGGCGCCGAGCACGAGGAGCAGGTCGCATTCGTCCACGGCCCAGTTGCCGTAGGCGGAACCGTGCATGCCGAACCACTGCATCGAGAGGGGATGCGTTTCCGGAAATGCGCCCACGCCCATGAGCGTCGTCGCCACGGGCACGTTGGTCATTTCGGCAAAGGACGTCAGTTCCTGGTGGGCCTCGGCGGAAATGATGCCGCCGCCGGCATAAATCGCCGGCCGTCTGGCCTCGGCGATCATGGCCAGCACCTGTTTCAGTTCGTCGTCAGAGGGCTGTTCCGGGGCGTTGGCGGAGGCGTTGCGGAATTCGACCGTGGCCGGATAGACCGGCTGGAAGCGCGCCTGCTGGACATCCTTGGGAATGTCGATGATGACCGGGCCGGGCCGGCCAGTGCGGGCCAGGTGAAACGCCTCCTTGAAGATGCGGGGCAGATCGTGGGCGCTGAGGGCGAGATAGGAGTGCTTCACGATCGGCAGCGTCATCCCGTAGAAGTCGGTCTCCTGAAAGGCCATCTTGCCGATGTATTTTGAATAAACCTGGCCGGTGATCGCCACGAGGGGGATCGAGTCCATGTAGGCATCGGCGATGGCGGAGACGAGATTGGTCGCGCCGGGGCCGCTGGTCGCCATGCACACGCCGACCTTGCCGGTGGCCCGCGCATACCCTTCGGCCGCAAACGATCCGCCCTGTTCATGCCGGGGCAGAATCACGCGGATCTTGTCGGTGCGGGCGAGGGATTGGTGCAGTTCCTGCGAGGCACCGCCGGGATAGGCGAACACGACATCCACGCCCTCGCGGATCAGGCACTCGACAACGCAGTCGGCGCCCTTCATTTCGCGGCCGACTTCGGCCTGGGGAAACGCGACGGGGGAGGTGGGATCTTTTTTCATGGCGATGGCTTTTTTGAAAAAGCCCTCTAGCAGAAACCGGCGGGGAGGGGTGAGGCAAGCCCGCGCTTGGCGCCGGGTGCGATTACGGTGCATCTGTCGGTTGGCGGTGGTGCCTCTGGGAGTAGCGCCGCGTCTCTGACCGGCGGGCGCCAGTCTCGGACTGGCGCTACGGGAAGGACCGGGCTCAACGCCACCGTCAACCCGGAGATGCGCCGACCGCGTTTGCCTGGGGGCCGGGGGGGGAGGGCGCGGGGCGGTTTGTTTCCGGTTGGGTGAAATTGAGTTGGCGCATCCGCCGGCCCGGGACAGCCTCAGCCCATGTTGAAATTGCTCTTCATTGGCGACATCGTGGGCCGCCCGGGCCGCGAAATTGTCGCTGACCGCCTGCGGCGGATTCGTACAGAGCATGCCGTC
The DNA here is from genome assembly GCA_038249085.1 of Opitutales bacterium. Lineage (GTDB taxonomy): Bacteria > Verrucomicrobiota > Verrucomicrobiia > Opitutales > Opitutaceae > ER46. The sequence continues at coordinate 21,372 of JBBRWR010000049.1, read as the reverse complement.
GACTTTGTGATCGCCAACGGGGAAAACGCCGCCGCCGGGGCCGGGATCACGGGGGCGATCGCCAAGTCGATTCTCGAGAGCGGGGTCGACGCGATCACGCTCGGCGACCACGTGTGGGATCAGCGGGGCTGGGAGCACGAGATCACGGAAATCGAGCATGTCTGCCGGCCGGCGAATCTGCCCAGGTCGTGCCCTGGTTGGGACCACCTTGTCATTGCCGCCCGCGGCTTCCGCGTCGCGGTGTTCACCGTGCTGGGCCGCAGCTTCATGAACACCAAGGCGGATTGTCCGTTTCTCACCGCCGACCGGATGATCGAGCAATTGCGGGCGCAGGCCGATGCCATCATCGTCGAGATTCATGCCGAGGCGACGTCGGAAAAACAGGCCCTCGGCTGGCACTTGGACGGGCGGGTGACGGCCGTGCTTGGCACCCACACCCATGTGCCCACGGCCGATGCGCGGGTGTTGCCCAAGGGCACGGCGTTTATCTGCGATGTGGGGATGACGGGACCTTATGCGAGCGTACTGGGGCGCGAGGTAAGACCGGTCGTGGAGCGGTTCATTGACGGCATGCCCCGGCGCTTCGATGTGGCGACCGGCGACGTGCGCCTGTCGGGCGCGCTGATTGAAATCGACCCCTCGATGGCGCGGGCGGAAAAGATCGAACTCTTGACGGTGCGGATCTAGGTCGGTGGGCCGCGACCGGCGTGGCCAAACCCGACTGCCGACGCTAGCTGCGGACGACGCCGGCCTCTTCGTAGACTCCCAGATGGCGGAAACGCTGGTAGCGGTTTTCCAGCAGCGTGGCCGTGTCCAGGGCGCGGAGATCGTTGAGATGTTTCTGCAGGGCGTATTTTAGGGCGCTGGCGGCCTGCGCCGGGTCGTTGTGAGCGCCGCCCTCCGGCTCGGGAATCACCTCGTCGACCACTCCGAGTTTTTCGAGGTGGTCGGCGCTGACCTTCAGTGCCTCGGCCGCCTTGGGTGCAGCCGTTCCGTCCTTCCAGAGGATGGCGGCGCAACCTTCGGGCGAGATGACCGAATAATAGCTGTTTTCAAAGATCAGCACGCGATCCGTAACCCCGATGCCGAGCGCCCCTCCGGAACCGCCCTCGCCGACGACGACCGAGAGGGTCGGCGTCGCCAGCATCGCCATTTCGCGGAGGTTGACGGCGATGGCCTCGGAGACGTGCCGGGCCTCGGACTCGACGCCCGGAAAGGCCCCGGGCGTGTCAATGAAGGTGAGGACCGGGATGCGGAATTTTTCGGCCATGCGCATCAGACGCAGCGCCTTGCGGTAACCTTCCGGTTGCGGCATGCCGAAGTTCCGCATGATGCGCTCCTTGGGGTCACGACCCTTTTGCTGCGCAATGATCATGACGGCGTCGCCGTTGAAGAAGGCCGTGCCGCCGATGATGGCCCGATCGTCGTTGTATTGCCGGTCGCCGTGCAGTTCCTGAAAATCCTCGCAGATCGCCCCGATGTAATCGAGGGCGTAGGGTCGCTTGGGGTGCCGGGCGATCTGCACCTTTCGCCAGGGTGTGAGATTGGAATAGATCTCGGTGCGGGTGGCTTCGATCTTCCGCTCGATTTCGAGGATCTCCGGGGCGAGATCGACATTGGTCTCGATTGAGCGCTGGCGAAGTTCATCGAGCTGCCGCGAGAGTTCCCGCAACGGTTTCTCAAACTCCAACACGTAGGCCGGTGGCTCCATAGTTCGATCAGGCTACGGAGGGGGCGCGAACGCTGTCAACGGGCGCGGTGGCTGCCGCAGGCGGGCTTCGGGAGGGATGATGCCTCCCGGTTGGAAGCGCCGCCTCGCCGTCTCACTCGGTTGGCGGGCCCTTGAGCTGTTCTTTCCAGCTCTGGATCTTCGCCTGCGCCCCGAAATGCTCGGCGCGCGCCTTGTCGCCGCGCTCCATCCAGATGCGTGACAGGGTGGTGTTGATGAAGAGGTCCGCCGGGGCCAGTTGGTGCGCCCGTTCGGCCGCGGCCAGCGCGGCGTCGAGGCGGCGCAAGGAGAAGTTCACCTCAGCGAGCGCGTGCCAGGCGGCAAACGAATCGGGTGCCGCCGACGTCGCCCGGGCGAGCTTGTCGAGCGCCGCGTCGCCGTCGCCCCCGGCGTAGTCGGCGGTGGCATCCTCGATCAGGTTTTGGAGTTCGTCGTTGGTCACGGTCTTGAGTGTGGGCCGGGACGGGGAGAAAGGAAGGCCCGCCTTGCGCCGGAATGAGGACGAACGCCTGACTCGTGGGCGAATCAATCCTTCTTCGCCTCGAGATTGATGCTGATGGCAACGTCGTCGCCCAACGCGGCATCGAGCATGGCGGGATCGGCCATGTTGAACTGCTTCTTGTCAATGGTGGTCGTTGCCTCCCAGCCGGAGAGTTGAGATCCGCGCATGCCAGGGCCGAAGCCGAGCAAGGTCACCTTGAGGACGATCTCCCGCGTGACCCCCTTCAGCGTGAAGTCACCCCTGACGTCGAACGTGTCCGGACCGGTCTGCTTCCATGCGCGGCTCTGGAAGGTCATGGTCGGGTACTTGGCCACCTCGAAGAAGTCGGCGCCCCGCAGGTGATCGTCGCGTTTCGAATTGTCGGTGTTGACCGACGCCACCTCGATGGTGGCGGTGACGGAACTGTTCTCCAGCTTGTCCCGATCAATGGTGAGCTGGCTGCTGAACCGGCTGAATTTGCCGGGAACCTTGGAAACAAAGTGCCGGATGCTGAAGGCCACCGACGAATGCACCACGTCAGCCGTGTAGGTCTCCACGGCTGCGACCGAGAGTCGGGTGAGCCCCAGGGCCAGCAGGAAGGTCAGGAGGAGGCGGGAAGTGTTTTTCATGGTGTGGAGCGGAACGAACGGGGGTCGCGACGAAACGCAACCGCGCCGGCGACATCGGGTCCGGGCTCCTTGCGGATTCAGAGGATCAGCATGGCGTCGCCATAGCTGAAGAAGCGGTATTCGCGGGCAATCGCCTCGCGATAGATTTCCTGCAGCCAGTCGACGCCGGCGGTGGAACCGGGCGACAGGAATGCGGCGACCAGGCAGAGCAGGGTGGAGCGCGGCTGGTGGAAATTCGTGATGAGCGCATCGACTCCGCTGAAAGTGCGCGGCGGGTAGATGAAGATTTCCGCCTCCGTGGTGCAGGAAGCCCCGCCCGGGAGCGGAGCCTCATGGTGCAGGAGAAAATCCTCGATCGTGCGCACGGTGGTGGTGCCGACGGCGACGCGGCGTCCCGCCGGTGTCGAGAACAGCAGGTGCTGGGTGGCCGACGGAATCTCGTAGATCTCCCGGTGGATGGCGTGGGCGGCGACCGTTGCCGTGGCGATGGGTTTGAACGTGCCGAGGCCCACGTGGAGCGTGAGGTCGGCGCTGCCAATGCCCATGGTGGCCAGCCGTCCCAGCAGTTCCGGCGTAAAATGCAGGCCTGCGGTGGGGGCCGCCACGGCGACCTGACGGGTTGGCTCGGCGTAGACTGTCTGGTAACGCTCGTGGTCAAGGGTGCCGAACGTTCGGTTGGCGGAAGCAGGGGTGGCCGGTCGCTGGATGTAGGGCGGCAGCGGCATCTCGCCAAGGCGGTTGGCCACGGCAGTGATCGGCTCTCCCGTGCGGGTAGTGAAGCGAACGATCGCTGAACCGTCGGCTTCGCGGGCGACGATTTCGCCGCTGAAGTTCCCGTCCGCGTCGGCAAAGGTGGCCCCGGGCGGGAGCTTTCGGCCCGGCCGCACGAGGCATCGCCAGGTGGACTCGTCTTCGAGGGCCCGCAGCAGGAGGCATTCGATGTGGCCGCCCGTGGGCCGGCGGGCGTGCAGGCGGGCGGGCAGGACCGCGGCATTGTTCCGCAGCAGGCAATCGCCCCGCCGGAGAAATTCCGGCAGATCGGAAAACGTGCGGTGTTCCAGCCTGTGGTCGGCCCGGTGCACCACGAGCAGGCGCGAGGCGTCACGGCGGCCGGCGGGAACTTGGGCCACCAGCTTAGGCGGCAGCTCGTAGTCAAAACGAGCGGTGGCGAGCAGGGGCACGAGAATTACGACAAGTTTTGCGCTTCGCGCCGGGGACGCTGGAGCCAACAATCGGAATCGAACCGATGACCCACGCTTTACGAAAGCGTTGCTCTACCAGCTGAGCTATGTTGGCAAACCAATGATTTATAGGATACTTAAGACTTTCGGCTGGACTAGTTCTACACCCCCGTTCTACGCCCCGACATGACCAGCGAGGGCGGACCGAGAGTATGGAGCACGACCAACGTTCAGAACCTGCATCGCCATAAGAGTGGAAATTACTACGGGCGTTTCAAAGTCTGCGGCAAGAACAAATGGGTCTCCCTGTGAAGCAAGGTCTTTTCGACGGCCAAGCTCAAGCTCGCCGACGAAGCCCGGAAGCAGGGCTATTTCGTCTGAGTGGTGGCGTTGAGGTGAGACGCTCGAAGGAGCGTTTTTGAGGAACTGGTCGGAGAACAACCGGCGCGCCGGGCGTACCAAGGGGCGGCGGCGCCGGATCGTTGGGGTCCAGCTGCCGGACGGTGCCCGTGTCGCCACGGCCAGCGGTGCCGGCTGAACTTGGGGTTCGGTTACGGCATAGGCGTATTCCTCCTCGGCCTTCAGGACGCGGCCCCGTTTGAGATACTGGCGCTGGCGGCGCACGGCGATAAACTGCCAGCAGCCGCACAGGCCGGCCGCTTCAGGGCTGACGGCTTTGCGCTGCAATCGGCCACGCTCCAGCCGCCCGTGGGCCTTGCTCCAGCCGGTGTCGTACTCAGGGGGAAAAGACTCCTGGGGGAGTTTTACCGTGGCTCGTTCCAGGATGCCTTCCTGGTTGCCTTTGAGTCCGAAGAGGTAGTCGGCGCCGCGCTCCTGGGTCGTGTAGCGCGCCGCCTCCTGCTGGCATTGCATCGCATCGGCGGTGATCATGCTGCCTTCCAGCCGGGGGATGGTCTCCCGCAGCGGCCGGTAGGCCGGGATCTCGTTGCTCTTCTCCGCGCTGGCGAGCTGCGCCACGCTCAGGCGCAGCCGGCGGGTGACCGCCGAGAGCAACTGCAGCGCCTTGCCATCGACCCGACCGCTGCCGCGCAGGGTCTTGCCGTCGACCGCGAGTCGTTCGAGGATCGAGATCTCGCGGCCCATCATCCTTTGGCCTACCCCAGGTGGATGCAGCAGTGGTTCAAGGCCATGAGCCAGCTCGGACTGCAGCGGGGCGTCTCGTTTCACCTCGATTTTCATACCATCCCCTTCCACGGCGAAGCAGCCTTGGTCGAGAAACACTACGTGTCCAAGCGCAGTCGCAGTCAGAAGGGGATCCTGGCGTTTCTGGCCCAGGACGCCGATCGGCGGGTCTTCTGCTACGCCAACGCTGATATCCGCCAGCCCGACCAGAACGACGAGATCCTGCGCTTTGTGGAGTTTTGACAGGACCGGACCGGCCACGGTCCGCCGGAACTCATCTTCGACTCGAAGCTGACCACTTATGCCAATCTTGAGGTCCTCAATCGGCAGGGCATCCGTTTTATCACGTTACGTCGGCGCAGCGCCAAACGGCTGGCCGAAATCGAAAACACCCCCGCCTCCGCGTGGCGGCAAGTCGAACTCAAGAGCGTCACGCGGGCCTTTCGGACCCCGCGAGTCATCGACCAACGCATCACCCTGGACGACTACCGCGGGGAACTGCGCCAGCTCACCATCACCGACCTGGGGCACGAGGAACCGACGCTGCTGCTGACCAACCGCCCGCCTTCGTTAGCCGACCTTGCTCCCGTGGGAATCAAGGCTGGTTGTGAATTTTCTCGTGAGAAAGACGGAGTCCGACCGTTCGCGGTCGTCAAGGCGTCGGCACGACAACCGCGAACGACGGGCGCCGAATTAACTTTTAGCGGACCGACCCTCTACGATCGCCCGTCTTCATCGATCAACGGCAGTACGAGCGACACGACATCATTCAGCACGCTGTCGCTCGTCGATGACGCGTACTCCACCCTCCTTGCCTTCCAATCGAGGCTCTTGATTTGGTCTGCAAGAATCACACCGCTGGCATCCAGCCCATTCGGCAGCGGCACTTCGAATGGATAACCCTTCACCTTCGCAGTGACAGGGCAGACCAGAAACAAACCGGTCTTTCGATTGTAGGATTCCGGCGACACCACGAACGCCGGACGACGGCCTGACTGCTCATGTCCGGCTTGCGGATCGAAGCTGAGCCACACCAAGTCTCCGCGTCGCGGAACGTAGCTCATCACCAGACTTCCTTGCCCACGGCGGGTCCGGTCTGGACCGATTCGTGGCGATTGGCGGCGCTGACTCGCTTCAGCAGGTCCGCCAACGCATGGCGCTTCCGTACCACCGGTCGAATGACCAGCGTACCCGACTTGAGGGTCAACTCCACCTCTGATCCTTCGGAAATCCTGGTCTCCGCCGCATAAGCCCGGGGAATCCTCAGAGCCAGACTGTTTCCCCAACGCTGCACCGCGGTTTTCATGGCTCTACAACGTAGCTACCGAAGCCGCGGCCCGTCAAGGCGCCTTTCTGGACCGCTTTTGAACCCCTGCCCCCGACGAACTCGTCCAAAATGCGGTCGTCCCGGAGGCGCACTCCTAAACGGGCGTAAGTTCGGGAAAGGAACCGGACGGCGTGAAATTGTCCGAGATATTGGCCCGTGATTTCTAGACTTTCGATTCGAGTGTGGCCGAGGTCGCTGACCTCGGACCGGGGTCGGCGACCCCGGCTGCAACGCAGGAACCCAAAGTCCAAACTGCACGAGATGTTGGGATGATCAGGGACGTGGGCAGGGGGTCTCGGATTGTCCGCGGGTTGACCTCCTGTGCCATGTCTGGGGGCTCGAACCCGGTTCGATCGGTGCACCGTCAGGGATGCTTGAATCGCTCCACCGGCAACACCGCCGCGCAGGCAAGGCGCAGGAATCCCTCGTAGTCCCACTGACCGCTGCCGCCGGTCTGGCGGGCGATGACGAGATCGAGGCTGGGGACGAAGGCAATGAGCTGGCCGCCGCTGCCGGGCTTGAAACGCGCATCCTGCGGAATGCCTGTGCCGCGGTCCCCGCCGAGCAGGCCGGGCAATTCCCAGCCATGAGAAAACGACTGGGCATCGCGGCCGAAGGTCTTGATGCCGGTGACAGTATGCGTCGGCGCGGCAGTCTCGCGCACGAACCAAGCAGGAATCACCTGCCGGTCACCCCAGCGACCTTCGTGCAGCATGCAGTAGGCGATGCGAGCCAGTGCGCGTGCGGGCAGGCCGAGGGCGTGTGACGGATGGCGGCCGTGCGTGGCGTCGCCGTCGATGAACTCGAACCACCATTGCTCGATGCCGATCGGCCGCAGCAGGTGCGCGAGGGCGAATTGGTCGTAGGGCTGCCCGGTCACGTTTTCGCACACGAGCGAGGCGTGGTAGAGGGCATGGGTGCCGTAGTCGAGATCGGTGCCGGGAGCGAAGGCGAGGCGCTGGTTCCGCGCATCGCCGGTGTGGCCGAGGATCAGTTCCCACGGGCCTTGGTTTGGCACCTTGGTGCTCTCGGGCGTGATGCCGGAGGTGTGGTTGAGCAATTGTTTGACCGTGATTTGCGCCTTCCGCGGATCGCTGAGCGGTTGCGCCCACGGGATGAAGTCAAACGCCTGGTCGTCAAAGGTCATTCGGCGCGGAGTGCGCCCGAGCCGGCTCTCCTCCGCGGCGATGGCCAGCACCGTCGCGCAGATGGCCTTGGCGCACGACTTCACGTTGCGCGTATCGGTGGCGGCGCCATTGCCGCGCTCGACCTGCAGCACGACGGTGCCGCGGCGGATGACCACGGCCGCGAAGGGGCGTTGGTCCGACTCGAGCAGCCAGGTGCGCAGGGCGGCGAGTTTGGCCGGGTCCATCTCGGCGATGGTCGCGATTTCCTCCTGGGTCTCCACCGCCCGCCAGCCGCCCTGCGATTCGGGCGGCGGAAAGTACGTCGCCGCCGCAGCCGGTCGTGCGTCAGCCTTGGGCGCGCTCGCGGCCCGCCCCGAGGTGACGGCCTGGAGGGCCGCGTAGTAGATCGGATCGTCCGCCGCGCCGTCGAAGCGAAAGGGATACGTCTGATTGCGATCCTTCAGCATCAGGCCGTAGGCGGCGCCGGCGCCCACCGAGGCCTGCAGCGCGGCGACGGCACGCGCGCCCACCTTGTCGTCCTCGTTGCACACGATCGGCTTGCCGAAGCGCCGGAGCACGGCGACGCGGGCCGGGATGTCCTCGACCTTGGTGCCATTCCAGTGCGGCGTGAGGAAGTCGCAGGCTTCCGCCACTTCCGGCGAGACCTTGCCATCCCCGTAACCGCTGGCCGTGACGAGCAGTCCGGGGGCAGTCTCGCGCGCCAGTCGGATCAACCCGGCCTGGCCGCGGGGGTCGCGGATGACCGGGTGGGCGAAGCCCCGGTGCGGATGCTCGTTGGCGACTTCAACCACGACGTTGGTGAAGCCGCTGGTGCTAAGCCACCGCGCGGCGTTGACCACCCCGGCGCGCACGGCGGCTTCGTCGCGAAGCAGCTTCGACTGCCGCTGGTAGTACAGGCCCAGGATCACGACGACGCCGTTTCGATCGCACGCGCGGATGACGCGCTCAACGCGCCCCAGGTAATCGGGTCGCAGGGATCCGTCCGGTGCGAAGACCGAATTCACCGCGCCCTCGTAACCCGGCATGCCGCCCTGGAGACAAAGGGTGAAGGCGTTCACGCCGGCGGCGGCGTACTCGGGGATCCTGGCGATGAACCGATCGGTGTTCGCCTCGGCGTCAAAGTCCGGCCTGCTGTGATCCTCGAAGGTGGCGTTGACCATGCGCACGTTCATGAGGAGGCCCTCGGCGGCGGAGCCTGCGTTGGTCAATTGTCCGTTGATCAACCAGTGCGGGCCGGAGAGGGAGACGGTCGTGGCCGCACGAACGAATCCCGCGAGCGGCGTGAGCAGCACGGCGAGGATGCCGGAGACCAGGTGAAGGCGTGGAGTCATGACGGAGCGTGCTGGGGTGTGGCGGGGTGTGCTGCCACTGCTATGTCTCTTGTTTCCTGTGACGCCTTTGGAAATCTTGAAATCGAGAATCCGTCATCTGGAATCTGGGATTTTAAACCCGTCGTGCGCTTCGATGGCGTCTTTCGTCCCAAAATAGGTCGGATTGTAAATCCGAGATTTCAGATGTCCGATGCCCGATTGTCAGATTTCGCTTCGATCGGTACACGGTTTCCGAGGACATTCGGTTGCGGTTGTCGCCTTCGTTACTTCCGGGTGCCCGGCGGCGGGTAGCCCTTCGCGGCGTCGTCGAGCACAAGCACCCAGTCGATGTTCTCGTTCCGGTCGGGCGACTGGAATTCGCGCTGGCCCTGGTTCGCGAACACGCCGAGGGGCGTGGCCGCGCCGGTGCGCGGGTTGAACCACCACGCCTGCACCTTCGGGCCGGTGATCTTGTCCATCTGCACGGAAAATTTGCGGCCGACAGGCACGTAGATCATCGCGTAGGTGCCGTCGCGGTCGCGGGTGGCGACGAAGCGATAGCGGCCGGCGCCGGGCACGGCCGTCTTCACCCGACTCTCGACGATGATCGAGTCGTCCGGGATGCGCGTGAGATACGGGCGCGACTCGATCAGCCAGCGGGCGAATTGCATCTGGCCGGCGCCGGGCTGGTCGATGGCTTCGAACCAGGGCATGAGCGGATTGTTTTTTGGCGGCACGCGCGGGGACCACATCTGCCAGACGGAGTGATGGCCGTAGGTGTGTCCGCAGGCGCCGGTGAACAAATCCCAATACAACGGCCGACGCACGTCGGTCGCCGTCGAGTGGCCGAAATCCGCCGCCTTGAAGTTCACCGGGTGATCTTCGTAGATCGGTTCGCCGTCGAGCACGGGCTTGGTGGGCTTCAGGTCATAGTCGCCGCGGGTCGTGGCGTAGCGCGGATTGAATTCCGCCGTGTGGCCGTTCTGCCGCAGATTGAAGTCGAGCCAGGGCTCCTGGTGAAACGATTCCGCCGAACCTTGTCCGCCCCGCGGATGAAACGTGATGAGGTGCGTGCCGCCGTCGCCGCGGCGCAGGCCGGCGGCCATCGCGGCGATGATGCCGCGGTGCGTGTCGTTAGCCACCGTACGGTCGCCCCCGAGAATCCAGATGATGGGCTTGTCCCGGTAACGGCGGCCAAGCCATTCGCCGTAGATCGCGGCATTCTCCGGCGTGAAAACCTCCGGGCCCTTGCCGTTGCCGCGATTCCATTTGTCGCCCCAGGTCGGCAGCAGGCCGACGAATAACCCCAGCGACTCGGCCTGGTTCACGATATGGTCCACGTGGTCCCAGTAATCGTTCGTCGGGCCGTCCTTCACGTCGGGGCGGGTGGGGTCATTCTCGACGAGCGGGCGGTGGCCATAGACGTTGGGCGTGTTGAGTCCGTCCTCCTCGGCGAGGGCGACCGCCTGGATGACGGTGAAGCCCTTGCGCGCGCGATCGGCGAGATAGCGGTCGGCCTCCTCGCGGTTGAGCCGGTGAAACAACTCCCACGCCGTGTCACCGAGGTAGAAGAACGGCCGGCCGTCCGCGTGGACCAGGAAGTGCTGGTCGGCGGAGACGGCGAGGCGGCCGCGGGGGAAAGCAGCCGGCTTGCCGGTTGGCGGTGTTGGCTGGGCCAATGCTGTCAGCGCGAGCAGGGAGGAAAGGGAAATAGCCAGGGCTTTGTTCATGGAGGAGAGCGAGACGTAGGGAGCGTAGGGCGGTACAACAATAGTCAGCGGTTGCGGCTGGCTGCGCGGCCGGAAGCCGTGACGAGCAGCACCCAATTGCCCGCGGCCGGTGGCTTGACGGTGACCCCTTCCTTGCTGGCGGCGGTGTCGACGCGTGAAACTTCCTGCCCGTGGATCGGATCGAGCCAGACGGCGCGCCAGGTGCCCGGGCCGGTGCGGACGGTGATGGGGGCGGCGCCAGTCTGAAAGATCACCCAGGCCTGCCCGGGCTCGGCCAGGCAGAAGCCGGATGAAGCCAGCTCGGGCAGCGGCTGCATCTTCGCCAGATCGAGTCGCTCTGAGAGCCGGCGTGCGGCGCCCATGGCATTTTGGGTGGGGGCCCAGGCGGGGTCGGGTTGCCGTGGCGTCCCCGCACGGAAATCCAGGTAAAGATCCATCAAGATGAAGTGATGGCCGCGGGTGAAGTTGTTCCAGACCCAGGTCGGATCATGTTTCAGGGCCCTGCAATGATCGGTGTCGATGACCATGAGCTTGCTTCCATCCGCGGGCGGAGGATTCGTCAACCATTGCGAGCCGGGCGGACTGACCCAGTCGGCGGGACTGGCCATCAGGGCCGGCGTTCCCACCGGAGCTCCGGTCATGCCGATGAGATGCTGCTTGGGGCGGTCCGCTTCACACGCCCGGGCGTGCTGAATCATGTGATACTGAAACTCGACCGATTCGGCGGGCAGTTCGTTGCCGATTTCCCAGAGCACGTTGTCGAGGTCGTTGAGGGTGTCGATCACGCGGCGCACGTAGCCCTCCTGAATTCGCGTGATGGCGGGAGTCGTGAGGGAATAGAGCTGGTGGCCGGTGTCCTGGCCGGCGGGATCGCCGTCGAGCCCGTTGATATTGTTGGCGCGGTTGAACGGATTGCCGTGCCAGTTGTTGCCGCGGTTCGGGGTCGACGAGGTCTTCATGGCACTGAAGCCCTGAAAGAACATCACGCTGACATAGAGGCCGCGGCGCTGGGCCGCCAGCACGCGGGCCCGCAGGCGGGTGAAGAAAGCGTCGTTGAAGCGGGTGAGGTCGAATTTGGGCTGGCCATCGAGGGCGAGGCCGGGGCCGGGACGCTGGAAGATGGGCGGCTTGTAGCGCACGGGCACGGAGGCGGGCGAAAACTGCATCCACTGGGCGTGCTCCCACACCCAAAGCCGGAGAAAATTATGGCCGTGCTGCTGCATGAAATCCAGGAACCGGTCGTAATCGAAGTCGGGCGTCTCGCCCTCGAGGCCGCGTTCCTGCAGCGCGGCCCAGGTGTGCGAGCCGGTGAGCCAGACCGCGCGGTGGTCCGGCGTGGCAAAATAGCGCGGATTCTCGGGGTGGACCTTGAGGGGGCCCATGGGCGCCGCGGCCGGGATGATCGTCGGGGCGAAGGCGACGGCCAGCAGACCAAGGAAGGCCGGGGCGAGCGTCCGGCGGAGAGGGAGGATGCGCATCGTGAAAGTTTGCCGCCGGGTCGTCACTTCGCCGCGGGCGCACGGTAGGGGCCGACGCGGGCCTTGAGGTGTTCCAGCCACCAGCGCACGCCGGGATCGTCCCGGGTGCCCGCGCCGCCGGGCGTGTGGTTCGGGCCGGCGGGCGGCGGATTTTGCAGCCACGTCGAGGCGAAGAGAAAACCCTGGCCGCGATCGAGGTGCGTGTCGGTGCGCCGGAGCATCTCGGCTTTCATGGTCTCGGGATAGACGCCGATGTTGATGTAGTCGTAGAGGCCGGCCCGCTTGCTGTAATTGCCCCAGTAATTGCCGCCGGTGCCCTCGGTCTCGATGTAATACTTGTCCGGCAGGTTCGGACTGCCCTGATGAAGGGAGAGGTCTCCGTTGGGCGGGGTGATCTTCCCGCCGGTGGTGATGACGAAGGTCGCGTCGACCGCCTTGCCGGCGGCGATGAGGGCCGCGTCGTCGAATTTCGCCATGTGCTCGTTGTTCACGTCGACGAAGACATTCCGGTAGTCGTGTTCCTTGAGCCAGCGGATCGTGTGGGCAATGGCGCGTTCGGCGTCGGCCTGCTGCCAGCCCGGCCACCAACCCTTGGAGGTTCCATGATAGAGACAGCCGACAAGCACGACCATCGCGCGGGCGTCGGCGGCCTCGATGATGCGCCCGAGGCGCGCGGCATGCGCCGGGTCGAGCGTCGCCTCCTCGCGATAGCCGCGCACGTCGCCGAAGCGCGAGCCCTGAAGAAACACGCTGATCGTGTTCACGCCATAGTCCGTGAACGTGTCGAGGTTCGCGATGAGCTCGGCGGTCTTGGCATCGGAGATGAGCGCATTGGAGAGGCGCAGCCCGACGGCGAGGAAGGACCGGCCGTTGAGGAGCGTGCCGGTGTGGTCGGGTTTCACCGTGAAGACGGAATGCGTGCGCGCGGCGGGTGCGCCGGCACCGTTGCGGTCGGCGCTCAGGCGGAGCAGCCAGTCGCCATCTCCCGGCGGGGTGAGGTTGCGGCCGTCGACGGTTTCGCCGCCGCGGGAGCGCTGCGCCGGATCGCGGGCGTTGATCCACTCGACGGCGTAGGGTCCGCCTTCGACGTTCACCTGCAGCGTCGCCGGGGTCTCGATATACACGACGTAATCGCGTCCGGCGTCCGCGAGGCAGTGGCCGGCGTTGACGAGGTCCGGCCGTGGTCGCAGGCGACCGTAGGGGAGGGTGGCGAAGAGATCCCACCCGCGCTTGATGGCGTCATGGCGCGACTGGACCTTGTCCGCGAGGTCGAGCGTGCCGCTGAAGCCGCTGGAGGAGAGGCCGGCCATGTCGGCGAAGTTGATCATCGTGGCCGAGCAAAGCAGGACGAAGGCGTGTTTGCGCACATCGTCGTCGGGGTAGGGCGGATGGAGTTGGTTGCCGGGCCAGAGGGTTTCCTGCGCGTAGAGCGGCTTGGCGGCGTGATGGTTGGCGAGCATCGTTTTGCCCAGGCGGGTGCGGTCGAGGGTCTTCGGCCCCTGCAGGGTCCCAAAGGTGCTCCAGTCGGAATCGCGATACGGATCTGCGCCGGTGCGGTTGTGGACCGTGAGGAGATGCCCGAAGACATCGAGTCTGCGGATGAGCCGGCCGAGGCGGGTCACGTCGGCATCGGGGAGGTAGTTTTCCTTGGGCAGGTTGGGCTCGGGTCCGGCGACGCTGAGCAGGATATTTCCATAGCAGCCGATGCGCGCCAGGGTGTAGCGGAGATAGAGTTCCTGGTCGGCGGGGTCGCGGGGGAAGTTGGACGACTTGCCGAAAAAACCCGCAAACGGGAACACGATCATCCGCCGCTGCGCGAGGTCGTCGAGGATCGCCTCCATCTCGCGATACGCAGCCGGATTGAGCGGCCAGAGCGCGGGCGTGGCCCAACCGCGCCCGCGGGTGGGCGCATCGCGGTTCAGGTAGTGGCTGGCGATGGAAAGCGTGTTGTAGCCCTGCGCCTGCGCCCAATCGAGAAACACGGCGCGTTTCGCCGCGTCGAAGTTCTGCGCGAAAAAGCGATCGCCGACATGGAAGCTGCGCAGGAGCAGCGGGCCACCGCTCGAGTAGCCGAACCAAATCGGGTTGGGGGCATGGAGGGTCACCATCCCGGGTAGATCGGAGGCCACGCACTCGAAGATCCCGCTGCCGCCTGGCGCACCGTCGGAGAATTTCGCGGCGTAGCGCCAGCGGCCCATTTGATCCGGCATGAACCGAAGGCGCCAGGTCTGGCCGCCGTCGTGAAAGCCGCAGAACGGCACGGTGGTGCCGTCGGGCCGGGTCCAGGTCACCTGCAGGGTTACGTCGCGAAACGGATCGGTGTACGAGCGTTGGTTCGTCAGTGCCGCCTCGAAGCGCGCCCACTGGCCGATGCGCGGTGGTGGGGAGGGTTGGGCATGCGCGGGACTGGCGTAGCCGAACGCGAAGGCGAGCATCAACGCAGGGAAAGCCAAACGCGATGATCGCAGGGGCTGAGGTAGCCGGCGAAGCACCTGGACCGCAGTTGAGCAGAGAGCTGGGCCGCCAAAAGGCGCAAAAGCTCCGACGGCGCGCGCCGGTGACGAGGCGCCTATAGGCGCGCTGAGATCCTTCGTCAGGTGGAGCGATGGGTTTTGTGCGTTTTGGCGGCAACTCTGCCTTGGTCCGTGCTCTTTCGGTGCCATTGCCGAAGCAGGAATTCCCATACCGCATCCGTGTTCATCAGCGTTCATCATTGCTGGTTGAATGAATGGTTTCGGCTCACGGGATGGAGGGTTGGTAACGGGTCCGCAATTTCAGGAACTCGAACACCTGCCGGTGGTACGGGTTGAATTCCGGATCGGGGATGCCGTGCGGCGGGCAGGCGGGGGTGCCGTAGCCCGTTTGAAACATGTCGTGATGATACACGGGATGGCCGCCGACCTGCCACACTTCCCAGATGTGCAGGATGTGATCGGTCGGCGCTGTGGCCTCCTTGGGCCCGCCGAAGTTCGAGGTCCCGTTGCGGGCGGGTTCATCGTCCACCACGGGTTTCTTGAATTCGGCGATGAGCGGCGCGATCTCGCGCGGCGCGATCACCCAGGTCTTGCCCCTGCCCTGTCGGCTGGTGTGCGGGGTGAGGTAATCGAGTGCCAGGTTGAGATCGCGGGCGCCCATTACGCCGCCAAACCCGGGCGAACTGGTAACGAGGCGTTGCGGGTCGACGGCCCGGATCGCGCGGACGAGAGGCAGCACGCGGTCATCGTGGTGCTCGTTCCAGATCTGCAGGGCGAGGTTGCGCCAGGGCAACAAGGCGCGCGCCACCGCCTCGACCGCGCGGGTGTCGGCGCCGGCCTCGAGTTTGATGCCCTCGCGAAAACTCTCGTGGGAAAACAGACAGAGCATGACGACCATGCCCTCGGCCCGCGCATCATCGAGGATGGCCTGCACCGTCGTGAGGTGAGCGGTCCGCAGACTGCCGTCGGGTTGGTACAGCGTGCTGGTCGGCGAGGCATCGACGAAACCGCGTGCGTTGTCCCATTGGGCCCAGACGCGGAGCACGTTGATGCCGTAGCTGCGAAACTTGCGCAGCCAGGCGCGGCGGGTGGCGGAGTCGCGGTTGAAGGCGGGGTTGTAGATCGCGTTGAAGAAACTGACGCCGGTGTAGGGAAACGGCCGGCCGTCGAGCGTGAAGCCGGTGCCCGCTACTTTCAATTCGGCGCCGGCCGGGGCGGCGGGCATGGGTCCGGGCAGCGTGGCGGCAAGCAGCAAGGTGAAAAGCGCGCGAAGACTCATGGGCAGTGGCGGATGATCGTGGGAGGTGCGGAAATGTTCGAGGGCTACTTTCGATCCTGGTTTCGCAGGCTGGGACTGCGCGAGGGATCCGCGGCGATACTTGCCTGCCACTCGTCGAAGTGCCGCACCAAATCGCGGACCTGATCCGGTTGACGGGCCGCGAGGTCGTGTTGCTCGCCGATGTCGGTTGAGAGATCGTAGAGCTGCCACGGGACCGTGTCGGCGCTGCGCAGGAGTTTAAGGTTTCCCTCGCGCAGGCCGCGCCATTGTTGGTTGCGGCCCTGGTTCCAGATCCAATGCAGTGCGCGATGCGGCGACGCGCCCTTGCCCTGCAGCGCGGGCAGCGGATCGTAGCCGTCGAAGACGCGATCGGCCGGGAGCCGGCCACCGGCGACGGCCACCGCCAGCGGCACCACGTCGAAGCTCGAGAGCATCGTGCGGTTGACGGTGCCGGCCGGCAGCCGCCCCGGCCAGCGAAACAGCGCCGGGACGCGGACGCCGCCCTCGTACGTGGTCACGCCGCCGTCGCGCAGCGGGGCGTTGGATTGCACCTCAAGGCCGCGCGCGGGCAGCATGAAGGCGCCGTTGTCGGAGATGAACATCACCAGCGTGCGCTCGCGCAGGTGCTCGCGTTCGATGGTGGCGAGGACGCGGCCGATGGCATCGTCGAGGGCGGTGAGCACGGCGAGGAAGCGTTTGCGCGGGGCGGGCTCGTCCGGCTTGCAGCCGTACCGGGCGAGCGCCGCCGCTGGCGCCTGCCATTCGACCTTCTCCCCCGGTGCGACATTCTGCGCGCTCACGTAATGCGTGGCGTTGAAGGGCAGGTAGACGAACCATGGCTGGCCGGCGTGCCGGTGGATGAAGTCGGACGCGGCGTCCGCGAACACATCCGTGCTGTACTGCCCACGCAGATCCACGGCTGCGGTGCCGCGGCGCATGTCGTTCTGGCCGTGATAGAGATGGCTGTAATAACCGAGGTTGCCCGACTGATGTCCGAGAAACTCGTCGAAGCCGCGCTCGGTCGGCCGTTGCCCGGGGTCGAAGCCGATGTTCCATTTGCCGAACGCGCCGCAGACGTAGCCGAGCGGCTGCAGGTAGGCGGGGAGGATTCGTTCGCGCAGCGGCAGCCCTTCGTGGGTGATGTTCGGATCGGAACTCATCTGGTAGTTCAGTCCGTTGCGCTCCGGATGCCGGCCGGTGAGAATCCCGCCGCGCGAGGGCGAACAACTGGGCGAAGCGACGTAGAAATCGGTGCAGCGCACGCCGGCGGCCGCGAGGCGGTCGATGTTCGGCGTGATCGCCTCGTGATTGCCGTAACAACCGAGGTCGCCGTAACCGACGTTGTCGACGAAGAGGAGCAGGAGGTTCGGCGGGGAATTGGCGGCGCGGGCGGCGGATGCTACGGTGAGGATGGCGCTGGCGCTGAGGACGATTCGTAGCGAAGGGGGAAGGTGGGGGCTCATGGCATGGCTGCCGTCAGCGGCGGGTTGGATTCAGAGAGATCCCGCCGGAAGGCGCCACCCCGATTTCATGGCACTACGGCAGTCGGGCGCATCGGTCGTTTGGCGGTGATGCCTCTGGGAGTAGCGCCGGGTCTCTGACCGGCGGGCGCCAGTCGAAGACTGGCGCTACGGGAAGAACCGAACTTGACGCCACCGTCAACCTGGAGATGCGCCCACAGAAGTCGCCAGTTTCAACGCCCAGTCGCCAGCAACGGATTTGGCGCCCGAATCATCTGCTCGATGACGTGGGCCATGCCCTTGACCGAGGGACGGCTGGCCACGCCCACTCTGGCAGAGACGATCCCGTTGTTCCGGGACAAGAGAGGGGACCGGTCGTGAATCGTGACAGAATTGACCAAGTAGCGGTTTCTCGCAGCGGCTTCGCAGCGTTGGTCACGATTCACCACAGGTCCCCGCCGCAAATTTTGTCAATGGAACACAATACTCGCAACGGATCATGCCAGCAGCGGACTGACGCCGTGCCCGCACCTCCTCGTCGGCCCGGCCCGGTTACGCCTCGGCCAAGGCGGCCGCCACAAACTGGTTCAGGCTCTCCCCTCGCGCCAGGGCCCGTAGGGAGGCTCTTTTGTGCAGTTCAGGAGCGATCCGCACCACAAACTGCCCGCTGAATTTCTTCCCCGCGGTGACCGTGGGCAGGGGATGACCGTCGCCCAACATGATTTCCACCCACTCCTCCACGATGGTGCTGAGTTGGGCCATGACCTCGGCCTCGGTGCGGCCGTGGCAGCAGGGACCGATGATGGGCGGGGCGCTGCCGACAAAACAGCGCTCCTGGTCGGACCACTCCACGAGTTTGAGATAACGCCGCGCGAGCGTGGCGGCGGTGGCTTTCTTGGCGGCAGTTTTCATGGGTGGGTGACTTCGATTTTCTTCCGGACTTCCTTTTCCTGATAACGATGCGCATCGGCCCCCGGCTGGCCGGAAAGGGTGACGCGGAGGCCGCGGGGATGGGTGAAATTGCGATGACTGCCCCTGCCTCCGCGATGGACGAAGCCGGCGCGTTCGAGGTCGGCGATCAATTCCCGGAGTTTTCTGGGCACGGCAGTATCAGAACGATACTGCGTTGGAGTGCAAGCGCTCTCTCCCCGGATGGGAGACAAGTCCGCTCGCCGCCCGGACCGGTGGTGCCCTCACGGTCGGGCACTGGGCACGATTTCGATCGGGGCCCGGAAGACCCACGCGGTGTTCGACGCGGGGAAGAAATTGGCATCAAAGCCGCCGAAGTAGACGCCCCGGCCGGCGTCCTCGAGGAACGGCGACAGGACGATCGTACGCGGCGACACCAAGGGGGGCTTTCCGGGCTGCCAGCGGCCGTTGACCTCCTGCACGCGGTAGCGGCGGGCGTCGTCGCGAATCAGATACGTGCCGCCCGCATACCAGCCGCCGAAGGTGTTCGGCCGATAGGTCTTGTCCTTGTCCCCAGCTTCGATCCGGCCCTCCACCCCCATCACGGACACCGTGCGCCCGGTGGTGGGATCGACCAGCGGCAACATGTCGTTGTAGGCGGCGATGACGCCTCTCGGGGCGGAAGTGCCCCAGGCTTTCGCCAACAGCGGCCGGAGGCGCCCCTCGACGGTGGCGCGGTGGGCCGCGCCGGGGTCGAGGCGGATGACGCGATCGGTGTGCGAAAAAAGCAGCGCCTGGGGCCCGGCCGGTGTGGTCGGGTGGAGCGTGAAGTTTTCACGGCGTGCATTCTGAAGTAATACCAACCGCCTTTGGTTTTTGGACTTTCCCTCGGCGACGCCTGGTAGGGTGGCGAGTCCCTTCGCCGCCACCGGATCATGAGGCAACCAACAACTCGTGATTGCAGGACGGTAGGGTGTCACCTTGGTGCCGCCGTGTCGCACGAGAGGAGCGGACCAAGGTCCGGCCCTGCAAAATCCAATGATCTCAAGCCGCCGGCATGAAACTCGGTCGTTGACCTCGGAGCGGAGCGGAGTCCGCGCCCTGCCAAAAGATCCAAGACACAACGGCGATGGGTGTATGCCCCTGAAAGGCGGCCTGGACTCGCCTCTGGAAAGTGTCGCCGCACCGCGGGGATTCTGGTCCAATTGATCCGAGGAACGAGGCGCGCCGCTGCCGGTGACAGCCGTAGCAAGTGCAAGGTCGGCGTGCTTCCGCTCGAAGCGAATTTCAATCATCCAAACCATGAACCTCCGCCAAACCCTTCTGGCTGTTGTGCTGCTGGTGCCCTCCGCCGCCCTGACTGCGGCCGGCGCGTCGCAGATCGCCGGCAAGCCCAACATCGTCCTGATCATCGCGGATCAGCATACCGCCGACGCGATGAGCAGCGCGGGTTACAGCTACGTCAAGACCCCCGCCCTCGACAGCATCGCGGCCACGGGAGTCCGCTTCCGCCAGACCTACTGCACCTACCCCGTGTGCATGTCTTCGCGGGCCAGTCTGATGACCGGCCGCTGGCCGCACGAATTGAAGGGTGGGGACGAAGAGGCGGAGGAGGGTGCGGCGGGCGTGCGCACCAAGAGCAAGAAAGGGAGCAAAAAGGCCGCCACCAGTGACAATCCGGCCGGCAAGTCGCTCGCGACGCTCATGCACGAGGGCGGATACCGCACGGCCTATTTCGGCAAATGGCATGTGGGGGGCGTCAGTTCCAAGCCCGAGAATAAATGGCATGGGTTCGATACCCTGGCGGATGGCCGGCGCGACGAAGCCAGCGCGACGAAGTCCATTGAGTTCATCGAGTCCAAATCCGCCCAGCCGTTCTTCCTGGTCGTCTCGTTTCTGAACCCGCACGACATCTGCGAATGGGCCCGGATGCGCAGCGGGATCAAGGACAAGATGGGCAACGGCCCCGTGGCCCTCGAACCTCCACTCAGCGAGTGCCCGCCGCTGCCGGCCAACTTCGCGATTCCCCGCGACGAACCGGAGATTGTCGGGCTCCGGCGCAACTCCCAGCCGGACCGGGCGCATCCGACGCAGAAGTGGGGTGAGACCGAGTGGCGGCAGTATCGCTGGGCCTACGCGCGACTGATCGAGAAAATGGACGAACAGGTCGGGCGGGTGCTCACCGCCCTGAAAAAATCCGGCCAGTACGAGAACACGTTGGTCGTCTATACATCCGACCACGGCGACGGCAACGCCGCCCATCACTGGAACCAGAAGATGGTGCTCTACGAGGAGGCCGTGCGGATTCCGCTGCTGGTGAGCTGGCCCGGGCATACCGCGGCCGGGCGGGTCGACGACACCCATCTCGTGTCCATGGGGCTCGATTTGCTGCCCACGTTTGCTGACTACGCCGGAGTCGCAGTGCCGCCGGAACTCACGGGGAAAAGCGTGCGCCCCCTGGTCGATCCTGCGGCGGCCGCGGCCGCGCGCCCCGGCCGGCCCTTCGTGGTGGTGAGCGAGGTAAACTACAAGGGCTTGATCCCCGGGGAAGGTGTGGCGCAAGGGCTGCTCCTCCGCACCCCAGGGTTTGCCTATATCATCTACTCTGCCGGCAGGAATCGTGAGCAGCTCTTCGATCTGACCGCCGACCCCGGCGAAATGAAGAACCTGGCGCAGAACGGCGCTTTTCTTGCGACCCTTACCGAGAACCGGCAATTGTTGCGTGACTGGGTGAAGGAGACGAAATCACCGTTCCCCTTGCAGAGAATTCCGTGAAAGAATCAGAGTGAAACCAATTTACTCTCGTGGCGCCTGGTATTGCGACCAAGCTAATTTTCGCGTATCCTCCCCATTCACTGTAGGAGCGGCTTTACGCCGCGACTATCCTGCGATGCGCGGCGTAAAGCCGCTCCTGCATCGATCCAAGCCGGAGCAAGATCCGGGACCTCGAAGCCATAGTCACTTATCCGGCAAATCCCGCGCAAAATGCGCAAGAAACTTGATATAGGCTCAGGGTCACTGGGCGACCGGCTGGAGTGCGGGAATGATTAGATTTTCGGTCAATTTGCGTGCGACGATGAGCGCACGGCGGCCG
>JBBRWR010000048.1:0-56870 GCA_038249085.1 Opitutales bacterium | reverse complement strand
TGCCTTGATCGACGCTCACGCTGTTGTCCCCGCTGTCGTCGGTGTTCGCTGTATTCAGGGTCCAGGTACCCGCGCCCGTCTTGGTCAGGCCGCGCCCGCTGATGGGCTGGTTGAAGACCACGTGGTGGCCGTTGGTATCCACGGTCATGTCACGGAAGGTCGTGTGGCGGGTGGCGGCGAGGGCGAGATCGGCGGTCGCCCGCAGGGTGCCGGGCAGGACGCTGGCGCCGCTCTGCCGCCCGAGGTTGAGGACCCCGCTGGTCCCACCCAGGCGGGCGTCGCTGTCGATGACCAGAATCGTGGGGTTGTTGGTGTTGCCGGCGAGGGTCACGCCGCCCGTGTGGGCATTGGTGCCCGTGAGGGTAAAGGTGGTCGCGCCGCCGAGGTCGAGTCGTCCGGCGCCGGTGAGGTTGCCCGAGAGCGTGTGGGAGGCGCCGGTCGTACCACTGATCCCTCCGTTGCTGGCGGTGATCTCCACCGGCCGGGCGAGCGTGGCGTAGCCGCTGGGCAGCGCGAGCGAACCGCCGTCGAGTTTCACCCCCCCGGCGGGCGTCCCCAGATTGGCGTCCGTCGCGAACGTCACGATCGTGGCCACGCCGATGCTCAAGCCGCCGGAGAAGGTGTTGGTGCCGCTGAGCGTCACGATGCTCTGCGTGCCGAAGTTGAAAATCCCGAAGCCGCCGGCACCGGTGATCGTCGAACTGATGGTGCGGGAGAAGCCGCTGGTATCGACGCCGCCGCCCAGGCCGGTGGTCGCGATCGCGCGGGTGAGGCTGCCCGACGAAACCAGGCTCAACGCGCCGCCGCCACTGAGGGCAAGCGTGTTGGCCGCGTTGCCCAGCCGGTTTTCGCCCGCGACCTGCAGGGTGCCCCCTGAGATAGCGATCGCGCCCGTGAAGGTGCTGGAGGCACTGCTCAACGCCAGCGTGCCGGACGACACGGCGAGGTCGCGCGCGCCGGTGATCGCGCCGCTGACACTCACGGAACCCAGGAAGCTGTCGAAGCCGACACTCAGGGTCCCGTCGCCCGCCAGCGCGGCCAGGCTGACCGTGCCGCCCGCGCCGGACACCGTAACATTCCCGTTGCCGGACATTCCGGCGCTGACGGTGATGTTTCCGCCGCCGGGCCGCAGGCTGGTCGGGCCATCGCCGCTGATCGTGTTGGTGAAGCGCACCGTGTTGTTGCTGCCCGCGGTCGTCACGTTCAACGTGTGGCCCGCCCGGGCGACCGGGCCGCTGACCCACAATTCCACGGCATTGAGATCGGAACCCGAGCCGTTGAAGGCGCGGAACTCGCCATCGCCCGAAAGCGTGACGGCGCCGGAATAGATGGTGGAAGGGAGGGGATTGCCGAAGAAATCGGGCACCTGCTGCGAGGCGGACGAAAGCATGCCGGCCAACGTCAGCGGACGGTTGATCGTCGTCGCCGTGGTCGAGTTGGAGCGGATGAGCTGCACCTCGGCGCCCGATCCCACCGTGAGACTCGACGACGTGCCAAGTGCCCCGGTGCGGGACAGGCCGAGCTTGGCCGAGTTCTCCACCACGGTTGCGCCGGTGAACGAATTGAGCCCGGTCAGCACCGTCAACCCGCTGGTGGCGGTGAGCCCCCCGGGGCCGGAGATCGCCCCATCCAGAAAAAACTGGGCCGCCACCGATGGCCCGCCGGCGACCGTGAGCGTCGTATTCAGCACGGCGGGGGCGGAGAGTGTCACATGCCCGGTGCTGACCTGATCGACCAGCGTCGGGGCCGCGCCGTCGAAGCGCAGCTCGTTCCCGGTGAAGGTCCGCGCCCCCGCGGTCGACGCCAGGGTGAGCGAGTTGAGGGTAAGCCCGGCGGGGATGTCGTTGTTCGTCGCCAGTTGGGTGGTCGTGTTGAAGACGAGGGCGGTGGTGTTGCCGCTGGCCGGCACGCCCGCATCCCAATTCGTCCCGGTGTTCCAGGTGCCGTCGGTGGCCCCGCTCCAGACAAACGTCTGGGCCCGGACCGCGAACGGAAAGGCCAACAGGATCGCGAGGCAGGAAACGGGGATGAGGCGAGTGGGCATGGCAGTTTCACCCTTCTCAGGAAAAATCCGCCTGGAGTTGCAAAAAAACTGCGGGCCGAGGCGCCGGGCGGTGCCGAGATCCCGCCGAGCCGGTGCTTCCCGCCGCCAGCGCTGCACGGACGTTTGCTACCAATCGAGCCCGCGGGCTCGAAGTTCACTCCGCAGGGCGGCGAGGTTCCATGCAAACAAGCGATGGCCCGATCCCAGCACATACAGGTACCCGCCATCGGGCGACCAGACTGCACTCGCAAAGTCGATGCGCAACGGCGGGATCAGCACCGCCTGTTCGCGGAATTCACGGGCCTCGCGAATCTCCACTTCGCCGTGCGGCCGATCAAAGCCCGCCCATTTTCCATCGGGCGAAAAGACCGGCGTGCCCCAGCGCCCGCCATCGACGGGACGCGCCCAGCGCGGCCCCGGCTGCAACTCCGGCAACGACCAGAGCTGAAACTCCACCTCCGTCCCGGTCACAAACCAGCGGCCATCCGCCGAGAAGCTCGCGCCGGCGTGGTGCTTGATCGGCAGAATCACGGCCGGCTGACCGGTGCCGACCGCGGTCACCCGCACGTTGGGTGTGGGATAGCCCATGGCGGCCAGATATTTTCCATCCCGGCTGAAAGTCGGCCGATCAAAGCGGCGACTCTCGCCCACCGCGCGCTCGCGGGCCGGATCGCCGGCGGGCCACAGGACCACGCGCTCGATTTTTTCCCGGTCGATGTACCAATCGCGACCGTCCGCCCCGAAGCCGAGCAGGCGCCCGTCGCGATTCGTCCCCAGCGCCCGTTCGTCCCCCAGCGTCAGCCGGCGCGCATTCGGGCCGACCGCCGCATTCGGGCCGACCGTCAGGGTTCGCCGAAACACACCGCGGTTCATCGCGCTGTAGACGAGCGCGGTGCCGTCGGGTTGAAAGGCCACCGAGGTCCAGTCGGCCCCCGGCAACGCCAGCGCCGCCACCTGCACCCCTCGCGCGGCATCCCACACGCGGACTTCACCCGGCTCCGACGTGGCCAGCCACCGCCCGTCCGGGCTCACCGCCACCTCGTCGCAGCGGCCCTTGGTCACCTCGCTGCCCTGGAATTCGCGGAACACGTTTTCTTCGGCCCAGGAAAACACGCCGACCTCCAGCCAGCGCCGCGCGCCGGCCATCTGCCGCCCGTCGCGCGAGAACGCGAGGACCCGCGGCGGCATGCCGGTGTGGAAGAAGGCCTCGCCCGCGATTACATCCCACACGCTCAGGGTCGCATTGCGCGCGATGACCGCCAACCGACGCCCCCCGGGAACAAAGGCGACGAGCTGCGGCAGCACGCCGCCGCCCGGCAGCACCTGGACCAGCGCGCCGGAGCTGGCCTCAAAGACCAGGAGATCGCCGCGCGCCTCCTCCGCCGCCGCGATCCAGCGCCCGTCGGCGCTCCACGCCAGGTCAACCGCCGCCCAACGCCCGTCGCGCGTCCAACGCGTTTCTCCGGCGGCCGCCCCAAGCATCAGTAGTCGACTTCCGCGCAGAACGGCGAGTTGCATGCCGTCGGGCGAGAAGCCCAGGCGGACGACACGGTCGCCCGGCCCGGCGAGGGCGTGGTTTTCGCCCTTGAGCAAGTGCCGGATCCGGATGGCGCCCGACTCGTCGGCCCAGGCGCACTGCGGTTGAACCGGATGCAGGGCGCACGCCGCGCCCAACCGCCCGCGCGCGGGCAGGGTCCAGACCGGACTCTCACCCAGGCGGGGCCAGACTTCGGTGCGGCCGTCGACAAACTTCGCCGTGAACCACTCACCGTCACCGCTGAACCCAAAGGCCTGCGGCTGCCCTTCGCCCGGGGAGCGAAAGCGGTGCACCACGCTCCCGTCCGCGGTCTTGAGCAGCGCAAAGTCCGGCTGGCCCGTGGCGGTGAGGTACGTCTGGAAGTCGGGGGCGACGGCGATCGTCGCGGCCTCGTTGGCAAAATAACACCGGAGGTCGCGCTCGAAACGCAGATCGGGGCGGGCCAGCGCGGCAATCACCTCGTTGCGCACGGCGGGCGAGGGGTCGATGGCGGCCGCGCGGGCCAGCACTTCGAGCGCGTCGTGGCGCTGGCCGCGCTGACCGCTGCTGCGCACCAGGCGCGCCTGATCCAGCAGTGCGTCGTGGAGACGGGCACCCGCCGTTCGTTCCGCCGCCTCGGCCTGCGCCAGGGCGCGGCGCAGGGCCGTGTCGCGACGGTTGAGCGCCGCGCCGCCGGCGGCCAGCGCGAGCGCGAAGACCAGGCTGAGCGCGGCGAGCGCGGGATTGCGCCGCGCCCAGCGCGCGAGGCGCTCCCCCGCTCCGACCGGCCGGGCGAGGACCGGGCGATGATCGAGCCAGCGTTGCAAATCCTCCGCCAGCGCAGCGGCGCTCGCCAGGCGGCGGGCTGGATCCTTCGCGAGACATTGCAGGCAGATCACTTCCAGATCGCGCGGGACGCCGCGATGGCGGGCCGAGGGCGAGGGCGGCGCCTCGCCGGCCACCTGGCGCAGCAAATCCGGGATGCTCGCGCTGGCAAACGGCGGCTGCCCCGCCAGCAACTCGTAAAGGATCGCGCCCAAGCCGTAGACATCGCTGCTCGTCGTCGCCGCGGCCACGCCCTCGGCGATCACTTCCGGCGCCAGATACGCGGGCGTGCCCATCACGACCAGCGACCGCGTCGCGGAGGGCTCGGCTGCCGTGAACTTGGCGAGTCCGAAATCACTGACGTAAGCCCGGCCGGTCTCGTCGAAAAGCACGTTGCCCGGCTTCAAGTCCCGGTGCACGACGCCGTGGGCGTGGGCGTAGCTCACGGCCTCCGCCAGGGTGATGACCAGGGTCGCGATCTCGCGCCAGCGTCCGCGCAAAGCCTCGCGCCGGGCCGTCAGCGTGCCCTGGGTCGCCAGCTTCATCGTGAAGTAGGGCAGACCGTCGTGCTCGCCGACACTATAGATCGGGAGGATCCCAGGGTGGTCGAGGGCCGCAATGGTTTCCGCCTCCATCCGAAACCGTGCCGGCAACTCCGGCCAGCCCAGCAAGGCCGGGGGCAGCATCTTCAGCGCCACCTCGCGCCGCGGCTCGCGCTGTCTCGCCCGGTAAACGATCCCGCCGCCGCCCCGCGCAATTTCCGCCAGCACGTCGTGGCCCGGCACGCTGAAGAGGGCATCGGGAGAACCGGCCTCATTTTCCTCGTGGCTGATTTCCCGCCAGGCACAGGCCGCGCAGATACCCGTCAGCAACCCGCCCGGCAGGAGCGAGTGGCAACTGGGGCAAACCGAGGCTGGATCGGAATCAGGCATGTCGCGCTTATTCTTTCTCAGGAGGATCTCCCACCGAGTTTCACTCAAAATGGGCTGGTGGCGCTGCCCCCCATGGTCGTGGGGGCGAAATCCCTGGCTTTCATCGCTCCGCGGCCAGGGCCCCGGCGGATTGAAGCACGCGCCCAAGGTAGGCGATTTCGCCATCGATCTCGGCGGGCGAGGACACGGTGGGGGCCAGTTCCTCGCGCAGACATCCGCGAAACCGTTGCCGCAACCGGTGCACCTCCGTCTTCAGCGCCGCGACACTGATGCCCAGCCGGGCGGCCGCCGCGTCGTAGGCCAGTGGTGCCAAGCCACCGGGGACATAGGCGCGCAGCACGGCAAATTGGGCGGTCTTGCCCCGGGTGGCGTATTCCACCTCCAATTTCTCCAACGCCAGGCCCAGCACCTGAATGGCCCACTCCCGATCAAATTCGGTCACCGTGGCCGGAGCGATGCTCGGCATCGCCCACTCCCCGTCCACGGCGTCGAGGCTGATCTGCGGCCTTCCCCCGCCGCGCTTGCCGGCGTTTTCCCGATCCCGCACGTCGCCCAGGAAACGTACCAGCGCCCCCAGCAGAAACGTGCGGAACCGGCCGCGGGCGGCATCCGCCCGCCCCAGGGTCGACTTCTCGATCACATGCAGAAAGAAATCATGGGTTAGATCCTCGGCCCGGGCGGGATCGATCCCCCGCCGTTCGATGAAGTGCCGCACCGGGTCCCGGTAACGGCGGTAGAAAGCCGCCAGTGCCACCCCGGCTCCGGAGTCGCCGTGCAACGTGGCCAGCGCGAGCTGACTCCAATGGGTGGTGGGAAATTCCATGGGCCCGAAGGGCCTCGAAGGAACGCGAGCCCGGTGCCGGCGTCACGAACGAAAGCACGGCCCCCGGCAACTCACGGAGCACCCACCGGGCCCCGGCCCACGGCGGAACGACCAAGTCGGGCCGAACGCCAACGTCGTTGCGTGTTCTCCCCGCCATGGTCCAACCTGCCCGCCTCCGATGCCTGCCACGCGCTATCGCCACATCGTCTGGGACTGGAACGGGACCCTGCTCGACGACGTCGACTACTCCATCGCCGTGATGAACGGCCTGCTGGCCCGCCGCGGCCTGCCGCTGCTCGACCGGGCACGCTACCACGAGCTCTTCGACTTCCCGGTGCGCGACTATTATTACCGACTCGGCTTCGATGCGACGCGGGACAGCTTCGAACAACTGAGCGTGGAGTTCATCTCCGCCTACGATGAGCACCGCTGGGGCTGTCGCCTCCACCGCGGCGTGCCGGAAATCCTCGCCGCCGTCTCCCGGCTCGGCGCCACCCAGTCGATCCTCTCCGCCTACCGCCACGAGACGCTGCACGAGATCGTCGGACACTTCGGGCTCACCCCCCACTTCATCCGCCTCACCGGCCTCGACAACATCTTCGCCCACAGCAAGGCGGAGCTCGGCCGCGCCTGGATCGCGGAACTCGGCCTCCCGCCCACCGAGGTCCTGATGGTCGGCGACACCCTGCATGATCTCGACGTGGCCCGGGAGATGGGCGTCGACTGCGTGCTGGTCGCCGCGGGGCACCATCCCGCGGCCCGGCTCCGCGCCCGCCACGACCGGGTGCTCGACGAACTCTCAGCCGTGCGCGACCTCCTCGGGTCGTGACCGGAGGAAAACCACGACGCATCGATTGACGACCGCCGCCGGGCCGCGAAGATCGCTCCCCCACACCGTCTCCGATGCCCGGGTTCATCAATCTCTCCGCCTACAAATTCAGCCCCCTGGACTCCCTGCCCGCGTTGCAGGCGCGCTTGCGGGAAGTGGCGCAGGCCGGGGCGATCAAGGGCACGATTCTCCTCAGCCCCGAAGGCCTCAATCTCTTCGTCGCTGGCGAGCGCGCGGGCCTCGACGCGCTGCTCGCCGTGATTCGCGCCGTGCCCGGGTTGGAGGATCTCACCCCCAAGGAGAGCCGGAGTGCGAGCCAGCCGTTCGGCCGGATGCTCGTGAAGATCAAGCGGGAGATCATCGCCTTCGGCGTGCCCGGCATCGACCCCGCCCGCCACCCCACGCCAAAGCTCCCCGCCCGCACCCTGAAACAGTGGCTCGACGAAGGCCGCCCCGTGACCCTGCTCGACACCCGCAACGACTACGAGGTGCGCCGCGGCACGTTCCGCGGGGCGTGGTCCACCGGCATCCGCCACTTTCGCGACTTCCCGGCCGCCGTGCGCCGCCTGCCGCCGGAGCTGAGCCAGCAGCCGATCGTGATGTTCTGCACCGGCGGAATCCGCTGTGAGAAGGCCGGACCGCTGCTCGAACGCGAAGGCTTCGCCCGGGTGCACCAACTCGACGGCGGCATCCTCAAATATTTCGAGGAGTGCGGCGGCGCCCACTTCGAGGGCGAGTGCTTCGTCTTCGACGAGCGCGGAGGTGTCGACTCGGCGTTGCGCGAGGTCCCGTCCGCACCCGCACCGCCCCCGGCCGCAGCTCCCGGGTCCACCCGATGAGCGCACCTTCGCCGGACCCCAAGGCAGGGCTGCACCCGCGCAACCGCCATCGCCACCGCTACGACTTCCGCGAGCTGATCCAAAGTTTTCCGGCCCTTGCCCCGTTTGTCCGGCCCAACGCGTATGGCGACGTCACGATTGATTTCGCCGAACCCGCCGCCGTGAAGGCGCTCAACCAGGCCCTGCTGCGCCACGACTACGGCATCGCGCCCTGGGACATTCCGGCCGGCTACCTGTGTCCGCCGATCCCCGGCCGGGCGGACTACGTGCATCACGCGGCCGACCTGCTCGCGGCTGATGCCGGCTCCGGCGAGGCGCCCCGCGGCCCAGCCGTCGCCGTGCTCGACATCGGCGTCGGCGCCAACTGCATCTATCCGATCATCGGCACCCACGACTACGGCTGGCGTTTTGTCGGTACGGAAATTGATCCCCGCGCCCTGGAAAATGCCCGGTGGATCGTCGAGGCCAACGCCGCGCTGTCCCGTTTGGTCGAGTGCCGGCGGCAACATTCGGCTTCGGCCCTCTTTCGCGGGGTGATCCGCCCCGGGGAGCGTTTCGAGCTCACGCTGTGCAACCCGCCGTTTCACGCCTCGCGCGCCGCGGCCACCGCGGGGACCCGCCGCAAGCTCCGCAACCTCGGTGGGAGCAAGTCAGGCGGGCTGGTCCGGAATTTCGGCGGGCAGGCGAACGAGCTTTGGTGTCCCGGGGGTGAACTGGCCTTCGTCCGGCGCCTGATCGCGGAAAGCGGGGAGTTTGCGGAAAACTGCCGCTGGTTCACCACGCTCGTGGCGCAGGCGGCCCATCTGCCACCCATTCGGGACGCCCTGACCCGCGTGCAGGCCACCGACCAGCGCACGATCCCGATGCGCCAGGGCCAGAAGCAAAGCCGGATCGTCGCGTGGACGTTTCACCCGGTAAGAAAGAGTTCGACCCGACCCACCGCGACCGGCTCAAGATGACGCATGGTCTCCTTCGCTCCCCGCGCTCACCCGGCCAGGCCCCGCCGCGCCGCCGCTCCCGACGACATCCAGCTTCCGCACGCCACCGACTGGCGCACGACTGACCAGGACGAGATCAACCGCCGCATCCTGCGCGCCCGGGAGGAGGCACCGGCGATCCGCAACCTCGACCCGCGGCAGCCGATCTTTTCCAATTTCGAGGTCAAGTCCCGCAGCGGGATCACTTATGAGGTCGAGGTGCGCGATCTCGCCACGCGGCAATTCGGCTGCACGTGCACCGATTTCCAGATCAATGGCCTCGGCACCTGCAAACACGTCGAGGCCGTCAACCTGCTCCTACAGGCCAAGGCCAGGAAGGCCTGCGCCACCGCCCGCCAGACCGGCTCGCCGCGCGTCGACCTCGTCCCGGACCCGGAACACCCCGGCCTCGTCGTCGAACGCAACCCCACCGCCCTCCCCCGCCCATTGCGGCGCTGGTTCGACGCCAATGGTCGCCTGCCGATCGAGTCCGTGGCCGATTTCCGGGCGGCGCTGGCGGCGCTCGGGGCCGGGGCCGCCCTCGTGCGGATCTCCGTGACCGTGGCGCCGTGGCTCGAAGCGTTGCGGGCCATCGACGAAAGGCGGCAGCTCCGGCGCGAGTACGAACAAAAGGTGCACGCCGGCGAGTATCCCGCGCACGAGACGCTGGTGCCCCTCTACCCCTATCAGCGCGAAGGCATGCTGCACCTCGCCTTCACCGGCCGCGCCATGCTGGCCGACGAGATGGGCCTGGGCAAAACCATCCAGGCCATCGCCGCCTGCGCCCTGCTGCACCGGATCGGCCAGGCGCGGCGCGTCCTGATCGTCACGCCCGCGTCGCTCAAGACCGAGTGGGAGGAGCAGATCGCCCGTTTCACCGCGTTGCCGTACCAGATTGTCTACGGCAACAAGAAGGCACGCCTGTCCGCCTACGAAAACGCGCCGTTCTTCACCCTCGTCAACTACGAGCAGATGCTGGCCGATGCCCTCGATGTGAACGCCCGCCTGCGACCCGACATTGTCGTGCTCGACGAGGCGCAACGCATCAAGAACTGGGCCGCCAAGACCGCCCAGGCGATCAAGCGCCTGCACAGCCGCTACGCCTTCGTGCTCACCGGCACGCCGATCGAGAACCGCCTCGACGAACTGTATTCGATCGTGTCGTTCCTCGACCCGCGCATCTTCGGCCCGCTCTTCCGCTTCAACCGCGAGTTCTACCGGCTGGACGACCGCGGCCGGCCGGAAGCCTACCTGCAATTGCAGCAGGTCCACGAGCGCATCCGGCCGTTCCTCCTGCGCCGCCGCAAGGCCGACGTCGAGACCGAGCTGCCCAGCCGCATCGACCGCGACCTGTTCATCGAGCTCAGCGACACCCAGCGCCAGGACTACGCCACCCACGAGCAGGTCGTCGCGAAACTCGTGCACCTCGCCAAGCGCCGGCCGCTCTCGCCCCAGGAGCAGCAAAAACTGCTGCGCGAACTCGGCATCCTGCGCATGCTCTGCGACACCCCGTACATCCTGGGCGGCGACGATCGCACCTGCCCGAAGCTCGACGAGCTCGACCGGATCTTCGACGAAATTTTCTCCGCCCCGGACGTGAAGGTCATCATCTTTTCCGAGTGGACGCGCATGCTCGAGCTCGTGCGCGACCTGTGCCGGCAACACGGCCTCGGCTACGCCTGGCACACCGGCTCGGTGCCGCAAAAAAAGCGCCGCGCCGAGATCCGCCTTTTCAAGGACGATCCCAATTGCCGCGTTTTTCTCAGCACGGACTCCGGCGGCGTCGGCCTCAACCTCCAGAATGCCAGCGTCGTCATCAACTGCGACCTGCCGTGGAACCCCGCCAAACTCGAGCAGCGCATCGCCCGCGCCTGGCGCAAACACCAGAAAAACACCGTCACGGTCATCAACCTGATCGCCACCAACACCATCGAGCACCGGATGCTGGCGACCCTCGAGGCCAAGCGCACCCTGGCCGACGGCGTGCTCGACCTCAAGGGCGACCTCGACGAGGTGCCGCTGCGTCCCGGCGGGCAGAGTTTTCTCCAGCGGCTCGAGCAAACGCTCACGCCCGCGCCCGCGACTGCGCCCGTCCCGGCCGCGAAACCGGCGCCGCCCGCCGACCCCGCCGAAGCCTTCGCCCAACGCGCCGCCGCCCTGCTCGGGACGCGCCTGGTCTCCTGCGTGGAACGTTACCCCGAGGGCACGGTGGCCCGCGTGGTGGTAGTCACGGTGGACCGCGACGCCGAGGCGTGGCAGCCGCGGTTGGCGGAGTTGCACACCGCGCTCTTTGCCGGCGGCGATCCCTTGTGTCCGACGCAACTCGAGGTGCTCGATCGGGCCACCGTGCAGGCTCTCGAGCGGCTTGAGGCGGCGGGCATCATCCGCTCCGCGGTGCGCGCCACCCGGCACCTGCATCCGACCGGCCCCGCGACCGCGGCGGCGCTCACCGACGAGGAGAAGGCCCGCGCCGCCGATTTCCGCCGCCAGGCCGCGAAGAAACTCAAGCTCGCAAAAATCCTATTGGCCGAGGATCTGCCCGAGGAAGCGCTGGAGGCGCTCGGGGCCTCGGCACGGCTGGCCGGCAGTGCGTTTGCGGTGGAGGAACGGTTGGCGACGATGCCGGCTGATCTCGCCGCCGCCCTGGCCCCGCCCCTCAGTCATCGCTGGGGTGCCGCGGCGGGGATGGTCCGGGCGCTGGGGGAGGCGACGATCACGCCGCCGGCCGGGACGATTCAGGCGCTGGGCGCCCTGCTCGAGCAAAGTGGCGGATAGGGGGGCATTCCGCTCCCGGCGCAGATTGTCGCAACCATGCCATGGACATCGCGTCTTGAGCTTGGTTGAAACCCGTCATGCGCCCCGGTCTTTTCTCGCTCTGCCTCCTGTTCGCCTCCCTGGGTTCCGCCTGGGCCCAACCGGCGGTGGCACCCTATGCCACCGCGTATCCCACTGGCGTGAGCGCGTTGGTGGGCGACATTGTTACGCTCAGCGCCGCCTTCGACGGGACCGCGCCGATTAACTACATGTGGCTTAAGGACGGCGGCGCCGTTGCCGGAGCCACCAACGCGACCCTGACATTTTCGGCGCCTCCCATCGCTGCACCGGATAGCACCAGCTATTCGCACTATGAGTTGATGGCTTGGAATACCGCCGGTTCAACCACCACCATTAAGGTGGTCGTCTACATCGCCAAGCGCCCGCAAACCATCACCTTCGCGGCGCCCACCACCCTGGCCGCCGCCGGCAGTGGCATCACCCTCAGCGCGACCGCCTCGTCCAACCTTCCGGTCACCATCTCGCTGGTATCCGGCTCCGCGTCCCTCAACGGCCGGGTACTGAATGGCCAGGGCGGCAACGTCATCGTCCGCGCCACCCAGGCGGGTGACACCACCTTTGCCGCCGCCGATCCGGTTGATCGCACGATCTCATTCGTGGCCGGGGCTCTCTCGCCCTTCATCACCAGCCCGCCCTCCGACCAGACGGTCGTCGCCGGATCGAGCCTGTCCCTCCGGGTTTCCGCCATCGGCAACCCCGCGCCGGCGTATCAATGGTCTCGGAACAACGTCGCGCTCTCCGGGGCGACCGATGCCGTCTTCACGCTGGCGAATCTAACGCTGGCCGATACCGCCCGCTACAGTGTCACCGCCACGAACCTCGCCGGCACCGCCGCGGCCTCCGCCCAGGTGAACGTGCAGGCGGCTCCGATGTTCATATCGCCCCCCGCAGCCCAGACCGTTGCCGCCGGCGCCGCCGTCACGTTGAGCGTGGAGGTCACCGGCTACCCGGTTCCGACATTACAGTGGCGCAAGAACGGCACTCCCGTCGCCGGCGCGACCCAATCAACCTATGCGCTGGCCAGCGCGGTCAGGACCCAGGCCGGCAATTACGATGTCGTCGCGACCAATTCCATCGGCACGACCACCAGCGCCACCGCCACTCTGACGGTCATCTCCAGGGATTTCAATGGCACCTATTTTGGCCGCTTCACCGGTGCCGGGGGTGACTTTGTGCTGTACGCGCGCGGTGACGGTACCGCGGCGTTCTTCGGCCACCTGCCCACCCTTCCCGCCGGTCTGGTGGAAACCGCCGTCAGCGTGAGCCTGGCCGGCGAATTGGCGGCCACGGTTTCCTTGATCGCCGCAACTCCCCGCGAAGGCGCGCTGCGCGGCACCATTGACGACGCGGCCGGTACGGTCAGCGGCACGATCGCGGATCTCGGCCTGGCCTTCACCGGCACCCGGGTAAACCCAGGCAATCCCCCGCCCGCCGCCGCGGGACTCTATTCGGCCGCCCTCGTCGGCAGCGCCTCCGGCCGGGGTTACGTGATCATCGCCGCCGACGGACAGGCCTTCGTGATCACCGCCAGCGGCAGCGCCGTCGACTCCGCCCGCGGCAACCTGAACGCCGACAACCGACTGGTGGTCACGACCACCTCGCAGGCCGTTGTCGATCTCGGTTTCACCGGTGGGGAATTGCGTGGCACCGTCCGCACGCCGCAGGGAATCGGTACCATCGCCGGCGCCATCGAGGCGCTCATCGGCGCCGAGCATCTCGTCAACCTCTCCGTCCGCGGCACGACCCGGAACTCCGACCCCATGGCGGCGGGATTTGTGATCGGCGGGACCCTGCCGAAACAGGTCCTCATCCGCGCCGCCGGCCCCGCCCTCACCCGGGCGCCCTTCAATATCACCGGTGCCGTTGCCAATCCCAGCCTCCAACTTTTCCGCGGCAGCAGCGTGATCGGCCAAAACAGCAATTGGGGCACGCCCGCCAGCAGTGCCGCGGCCATCGCCGCCGCCACCGCCCGTGCCGGGGCCTTTCCCTTCGCCAACGGCAGCGCCGATTCCGCCCTGCTCGCCACCCTGCCGCCCGGGGCCTACACGGTGCAGATCGGGGGCGGCAACGGCTTCGTTCTCGCCGAGGTCTATGAGGTTCGGGCCGCCGACGAAGCGCCCGGCAGCCGCCGCTTGATCAACGCGTCCACTCTCGGCCTCGTCCTTCCGGGCGAGCCGATCATGGCCGGCTTCGTGATCGGTGGCACCGCGCCGCAACGGGTGCTCATCCGTGCCACCGGCCCGGCCCTCGCCCGCGCCCCGTTCAACCTCGACAACACCCTCCCCAATCCCCAACTCACGGTCTTCCGTGGCTCGACCCCGATCGCCACCAACGATGACTGGTTCCGCGACCCGGAAGCGGCCCTGATCCGCACCGCCTCCGCTGACGTACGTGCCTTTGCGCTGCAAAACCAGAGCCTCGACGCCGCCTTGCTCACCTACCTGGAACCGGGCGCCTATACGGTTCAGGTCAGCGGACCTCCCAACGCCAACAACAACAACAGCACCGGCGTGGTCCTGCTCGAGATCTACGAGGCGACCCCGTAGGCGGAGAAATGCCGTCGAGGTGGAGCGGCTTGACCTCAAGACGCTCAACGTGAGAGCGAACGCACGAAGGCGCGTTGGGGACAACGCGCCCCACCTTGCAGTGGCTTCGTTTTTGCCGCGGAAACCCATGCCGGTAAAGAATCCCGGAGCAAGCTCCAGGGCAGCGGACCCATTGCGAACGAATGGATACGGCTGAGGCGTGAACCCCGGCCCCGGCCCTGCCATACCCTGATTTGGGTATGCGACCGCCTTGCGCGCGGCGCCCCGGCGCACCCAACCTCCGCGCATCGCCCGGAGGAGCGCTTCATCTTTACCGGGACGAAAACTCAGATCCGCCGCCCCAACCACCTCCCGGTCGCTTCCCTCGCTCCCGCCGGCACCCGTCGGCGGAAAAACGGGGGGATCCGACCACGGATAATCCCGCCGTTCGCCATGAAGACACTCGCTCCTCGATCCCGTCCTCTCAGCCTCGCCGTCTGCCTCTTTGGGGCAGCGACCGGGCTTCCCGCGCAAATCACGATCTCCGCCCTCGGCACGCCGATCACGGAAAACTTCGACTCCCTGGGAACCTCCCCCCAACGCCAGTCTGCCTGCCTACTGGCACATGTCCGTCGCCGGCGACACCACGGTCATTTGGAATGACCCCACCAACGTGTCTGCCACCACCGCGCAGGCGAGTGCGGGCTCTCCCACCGCCGGCGGGCGCTACAATTGGGGGCAAGCCCCCACCGAGCGCGCGATCGGCTTCATGTCGAATTCGACGAGCTTTCCCAGCCCCAGCAGCATCCTCGTCGCTTTCTCCAACGCCACGGAATCGACGATTGACCACCTCGAACTTTCCTTTGACTACGAGCGCTACCGCCTGAACACCGCCGCCGCGTCGATTTCGTTTTTCCACTCCACCGACGGCACGACCTGGACCGCCGACCCCGGCGGCGACAGCGGCGCCCTTTCCACCGGGGCCAGCACCTACGGTTTCGCGTCGCTGGTTTCCTCGCTCTCAAAATCCGTGACGCTCACCACGCTGAGCGTCAGCCCCGGCTCTCCTTTCTATCTGCGGTGGGACTTCAACACCACCGGCGCCAACTCCCAGGGCCTCGGCCTCGACAACTTCAGTATGACCGCCTCGGCCATGCCCGAGCCTTCCACCTACGCCGCCCTGGCCGGAGCCGCCGCCCTGCTCGGCGCGGCCTGGCACCGGCGGCGGCGCCACTAAGAAGTATCCGTGCAGTGAACACGTGCCCTTCGCCTGGCCACCCCGAGGCCAGCCTCGGGGCCTGGACCCGCCTGCGATTCAAAGTACGCTCCGCTTCTGCTAACGAAGCCCCTGAAAGGTGGGGCGCGTTGTCCCCAACGCGCCTTGGTGCGTGCGCTCTCACGTTCAGCGTGTTGAGGTCAACGCGCTCCACCTCGCCGGCCTCGCCACCACCAAGCGCGCCGCGCCGCCGACTGACGGGATCGGCCGGGACCATGGATTTCCCTCCTTCTTTACTCGCCCTCGCCGTTCTGCGAAATCACGTCATGATGCCCTGTCGTCGGCTTTCCCCGGGACCGGCTTCTAGTCGTGCGGGATCTCTCCTGCAGCTTGCTTTGTTTGCTTCCGCCGTCACCCACGCAGGCAAGCCTGTCGTCGACCTTGGCTCCCGCTGGGAACTCTTCGTGGATGATTTTCTCGTCGCACCCACCCGCGGCGCCGCCCTCAAGCTTCACGAACCCCGCCGCGCCGAGGTCGTGCTGGTCGAGGTGCAGGATGCGGCGGGCCACCCCTTGCCCGGATGCGGAGCCGTCGCCATGCCCCCGCTCTCCGGCGACGAACTCGACGCCACGGTGCGCTGGCCGCGCGGCGCAGATCTTCCCTCCCTACAAGGCCAGCCGGTGCGACAGCGATTTGTCCTCCCTGCTGCCGACGTTTTTGCCCTGCACTTCGCAGAGTGAGGCAGCCGTTCCTCTCGGCCGTAAAACGGCATCCGCCCCACTTGAAACCCGGGCAAAAAAAGAGCCCGCCGTATACCCCTATACGGCGGGCATTGCTTTCTTAGTTACCCCAAACCTCCGCTAAGCGGAGGAAGGACCACCACCATCCAAGTTTCCGCCCCACCTACAACTTCAAAACCTATGTTGCCCACAGCCAGAAGGAGCACACGGTGCACCTATAAGCGGGAGGCCCAGCCCGATGGCTACAGTTCCCGTTTGTCCACGGCCAGAAGGCGGGCCCGTTCGCAGCGTTTCGCCGAGCGATCGACCCCGATTGCGTTCATCCCCAGCTGATTGGCTACGGCCAAGACCGTACCCACCCCGCAAAAGGGATCTAGAATCGTCGCCGCGCCCGCGTGGTCCCGGGCAAAACGAACCGCGTGCGCCGCCGCCCGAATTCCCATCGCCCGCACCCACGGCAATCTACCGGCATCCACCACCACATCGGGAATCGGCAACACGTCTGGACATTTCAAGCCCCGCGAAACTGCAATCAGGTGCGTGTAGCCAGGCCGGCCGTAGGTCAGCAACCCAGGCTGCCGGCGACAAATGATCTTGTGGAACAGCACCTGCGCGCCCGCATCCTCCGCGGCGCGCACCACCATGGCCCCTTTGTCGATCCACCGGCCGTCGCGCTTGATGTCCGACTGAAAGAAAAGCGCGGCGCCAGCCTCGGGCACACTGTCAACCACCAGGCGCACCGCCCGGAGAAACCATTCCCGCCAAGCCGGCAACGCGAGCCGCACTTCGGAAACATCCGGCAGCGAGGTCACGGCACACCCCCCGGGCGTTCGCGCGCGCTCCCGTAACCACGGGATGGAGTCGGCGCAAATCACCTCGCGGCCAGGCGTGGAGGGCGGCGGCAACGGAGCTTCCAGACTCATGAACCGGCCTCCCGGCTACTCCGGCGGATCACCTCGCCCCGATGGCCGGCTCGCGGCGCGGGTTTCCTGCCGGGCGGGGTTTCACTCAGGGCGCGGCACGGAGGTAGTGGCATCGGAATATGTCGTGATATCTCAGATACAAGTAGCCGGCGAGGATGACCGGATGCGCCCAGGCATCCCGTGCCCGCTTGTCCGCCTCATCCATCTACACACCATCAGGGAGAACTGCGCTTCCCGGTTCAGATCCAAACGGGGGCACAGGAGCACAGTCCGAGGTCGAACCGAGGGGGAATGGCAGAAGGCGCACGGGAGTTTTGGGACACTCGGCCGGGGCGGAATTCGTCCCGCGCGATCTCGGATTGTCCTCGGGTTGAACTCCTGTGGCAAGTTTGAGGAAAGAGTCATCGCGGCGTGAAGCCGCCTACCGTGAGGGGTGAGATTACACGCATGATGGTCTGGTTTAAATGCCCCGGAGCTTGCCCCGGGGACGCTTTACGACCTCGCAATCTGGCGCGGAAGCCAGACCGGGGTCCAGTCCTACCCGCAGGTTAAACCCAACCCAGACCTCAGGCGATCCACTTCTGGCGCTGCGGCAGGTGAATCCAGCGATCCGCCGCGGGGCAGCCCCTGGCCTTCAGGTTCTGGCTGTCCCAATCGATCTCCTGCCCCACCCGCAGGGCGACGATGCCCGTCATGCCAAACTCGGCCGCGCGCGCGGCGATGTCGAAGCTCTGGAAGGTCTTCGGCCCGCCTTTGCACGCATCGAGAAATTCCTTCATGTGATTCTGCCCGGCGATGCGCGGATAGACCATCGGCAGCGCCTTGGCGGCCTCGTGATCGAGCACGCCGCGGCACTTCGGATTGCTGTCACTCTTGAGCCGCATCACGCCCTTCTGGCCCCACGCATCGGAGCACAGGATGCCTTTTTCGCCCACGAAGAGACATCCGTTGGTCGGGACTTTGCCGTACGTGGCCACCAGATCGCTGGTCAAATCCTTCGGCGGCGCCGCCACGGGTCCATCATGCCACCACACCGTCACCGGCGCATACTTCCCCCGCGCCGCGAACTCCCACCGGAAGTCGTTCTGCGACGGGTAGGCGGCCTTCACCGGCTCGGCACTCTTGACCGAGATGCGAATCGGCGGCCCGAGTTCGAGCGCCCGCAGCGGCAGGTTGTGGGCATGGGCGCCCATGTCGGCCAAATGACCGTCGCCGTAATCGAGCCAGCGGCCCCATTTCAGACAGCCCCCGAGGTAATAGGTCTTGAACGGATGCACCGGCGAAGGGCCGCACCAGGCGTCCCAATTCAAACCCGCCGGAATCGGATCGGCGTCCATCGCGATGGCCTCGCTCGGCGGAAAAGTCCGATCCATCCAGCAATGCACTTCGCGAATCTGGCCGAGCAACCCCGCCTGCATGATCTCCATGCTGCGGCGGAAGGCGTCGGTCGCGCCACCCTGGGTGCCAATCTGGGTCACGCGTTTGCTGCCCGGCATCATGGTCGCGATGGCGCGGGCCTCGGCCACGCTGTGGGCGAGCGGCTTTTCACAATAGACGTCCCGGCCGGCCTGCAAAGCGGCCTTGCTGATCGGCATGTGCCAGCGCTGGCCGACCGCAATGATC
Source organism: Opitutales bacterium (assembly GCA_038249085.1). Classification (GTDB taxonomy): domain Bacteria; phylum Verrucomicrobiota; class Verrucomicrobiia; order Opitutales; family Opitutaceae; genus ER46. The sequence continues at coordinate 38,223 of JBBRWR010000048.1, read as the reverse complement.
ACGGCGTCGAGCGCCTTCTCGCCTTCGAGCAACCGACGGAAATCACCATACTCCCTGGCCTTGGCCAACCCGGCGCCCACATCCGGTCCCTTCTTCTTCTTGCCGGTGCTCGCGGCTGATTTGTGCCGGGCAATCTGCGCGGGATCCACATCGCACATCGCCACGATGTTGTCGCCCTCCTCCAGGACCGCGGGGATCAACGACCGGCTGCGGTTGCCACAGCCGATGATGGCAAGGTTGAGCCGCCCACCGGCGCGCTGCGCCCCGAACAAGACGCCCGAGGGCACAATCTGCGGAAAGCCGAGCACCCCGATGCCGGCGGTGCTGAACTTGAGGAAGGAACGACGGGTGAGCGGAGTCTGCGTTTTCATATTTCGTGCCCTGATTGGACGCCGGGTGGCGAGGTAACGAACCGATGACGCCACAGGTCGAAAGGTGTAACAATGGTTTTCCGTCCGAACCGTTGACTGATTTTCAACGGTAATACCCCGCAGCAGCCGTCTTTCATCCTGCCCCGGCGCGGCCGGAAAACGTGACAACGGAGGGTGCCCCCTGCTTCGTTGGTACCGCGACAGCCTTAACCCATCGATATTCCATGAAACGATTCCCCTTCCTGGCCATGGCAGCGGCCGGTGCCGTGACGTTCGGAGCCCTCCTCAGCAGCGCACCCGCCGGTCGAACGGTGAGCGACGAATTCCGTCAACAATACCTCAAGGACTTCAAGCGCATCGGGCTGAACACGACCCCCGGCGACGCCGCCCTGCTGCGCATTCTCGTCGCCACCGGCGGCTGCAAGCGCGGGGTTGAGGTCGGCTCGGCCACGGGCTTTGGCGCGATCAACATGGGCCTCGCCTTCGAACGCAACGGCGGCCACCTGTTCACCCTCGATATCGATCCGCTCATGATCCAGACCACCCGCGACCACGTCGCGCAGATGGGATTGGAACAAACCGTGACCGCCATCGAGGGCGACGCCCTCAAGACTCTGGCGGCACTGACGGGCGAATTCGACTTCGTGTTCATTGATGCCCTGAAGCCGGACTACCTGAAGTACCTCCGAATCATCGAACCGAAGCTCAAGCGCGGCGCGGTCGTGGTAGCGGACAACGTGATCAAGAGCGCCAAGCAGATGCAGGACTACCTCGACTACGTGCAGTCCAGCCCCAATTACGACACGACCATCATCCGCGCCTCGCTGGAAAAGAGCGACGGCATGGCGGTTTCGTACAAGCTCCGCTGAGCCCAAGCGACGCCGACGGATCAATCTCCGACGACGTCGGACGCGGGACGTTCTTTCCGGGCCGCCTGCCCTTCGCTGCCACCGCGGACCGACTCGGCCCACTTGGAAACACCTTGAAAGCCCTCCTGCGCCAACTCGCTCCCGCCTTCCTTGCCTCCTGCCTGTCGCTCGCGGCGGCACCCTTGGAACCGACCCTCGGTCAGCGCGGCCGCTTGCTGCTCGACGAGCCATTCGACGCCGACGCCCTGCCCAAGGGCTGGAACAAAAACACCGGCCTGCTCTCCGTGGCCGGCGGCGTGCTGCACGCCAGCGAAGTGGCGGCCGAAAAGCACGCCGGCGCCTTCCGCAAACAATTGCCGCTGCATGACGCCGCGGTCCAACTCGACTTCAGGCTGGAAGGGGCGACGACGTTTCACGTCGGCTTCGACCCGGCGCCCGGCACGCTGAAGAAGAAAGGGCACCTCTTTTCCGTCATCATCACGGAACAGACCTGGAGCATCACGGAGCACAATGACAAGGCGGACCCCAAGTCGAAGAGCGTTGTGCACGCGCGCGCCGCGACCGCGTTTCCCCGCGGCCAATGGTTCACCCTCCTGCTGGAGATGAAGGGCAACGACGTCGTGGCCCGCATCGACGGCCACGAACCCCTGCGCGCCACCGCGAAGGACTTCCACGTGAAGAAACCCGGCCTCGTGTTCCGGGTCGGCGGCAAACCGGAACTGGAAGCGCTGGTGGACAACGTCAAGGTCTGGGAACTGAAGTGATCCGCGCCCCCCGGACCGTCTGGGAACTGAAGTGATCCGCGCCCCCCGGACCGGGTGTTCGCTCCGCGGTCGAACGGAAGACCAGTCCCACCTCCGCGGCGCGTCTCGCCCCTTGCCTTGGCCGCGGCGGCCGGACACGCTGCGCCCATGAACCGCCGCGAATTTCTCCAGGCCTCGTCGACGCTGGCCGCCCTGGCCACCTTGCCCGCTGCGTCGCTCCGCGCCAGCGCCGCCGCCACCCCCACCCGCCGGATGACGGTGGCCCTCGTCCCGGGCAGCATCGGCGTGAGTGTGAAAAGCCAGCGGGAGCTGAACGATCTGGCCCACCGGCACGGCTTCGAGGCCGTGGAGCCCCGCGCCGACGAACTCGCGGCGATGTCGAGTGACCAACTCGCGGATACACTGGCCGACCGCAAGGGGAAGCATCTGGCCTGGGCCGCGGCGGGCCTGCCGGTGGACTTCCGCAAGGATGACCAGACCTTCCAGGAGAGCCTCGCCCGTCTGCCGCGCATCGCCGCCGGCCTCCAGCGCGCGGGCGCCGCGCGGGTTGGCACCTGGCTGGCCCCGTGCCATGGTGAGCTCACGTACCGGCCCAACTTTGTCCAGCACGCCACGCGATTGCGCGAAGTCGCCCGCGTGCTGAAGGATCACGGCCTGCGCCTCGGCCTCGAGTACGTCGGCACGCAGCTCAACCTCGTCGCCAAACGTTACCCCTTCCTCCATACGATGGCCGAGGCGCGCGAGCTCATCGCCGAGATTGGCACCGGCAACGTCGGGCTCGTCCTCGACACCTGGCATTGGTGGACCGCCGGCGACACCGAGGCCGACCTTCTCGGCCTGCAGAATTCCGATGTCGTGACCGTGGACCTGAACGATGCACCGGCCGGCATCGCGAAAGAGCAGCAGCACGACAACCAGCGGGAACTGCCCACCGCCACCGGGGTGATCAACCTCGCCACCTTTCTGGGCGCGTTGCAGCGCATCGGCTACGACGGCCCCATGCGCTGTGAGCCCTTTAACAAGCCCCTCAACGCGCTGGACAACGAGGGTGCCTGCGCCGCCGTCTCCGCCGCCATGCACCGGGCGGTGGCGCCTCTGGGAGTAGCGCCGCGTCTTTGACCGGCGCGCGCCAGTCCAAGCCTGGTGCTACGGGAAAGACCGGGCTCGATGTCTCACCTTCAACTCGGAGACGCACCCGCTCCCCGTCGAGTCCCACGGGTCGGCGCCGCGTTACGGGTTTGCAACCCGGTGGGTCGCCCGCTTCGTTGCACCGCAAAAACACGCCATGTTCCGCACCCTCGTCAAAGCTGCCCTGAACGCCACCGCGCCCTCCGACGCCATCCTCCTCCAGGGCTGGGTCCGCACGCGCCGCGACGCCAAGGCGTTCTCCTTCCTCGAAATCAACGACGGCTCCGGCCTCAAGGGCATCCAGGTCATCGCCAACGCGACCCTGCCCAACTACGCCACGGAGATCGCCACGGCCCACACCGGCGCCGCGGTCGAGGTGCGCGGACGACTGGTCGCTTCGCAGGGCCAGGGCCAGAAATGGGAGGTCATCGCCGACGCGATCACCGTGGTCGGCGGGGCCGACGCCACCTACCCGCTCCAGAAGAAAGGCCACACCCTCGAATTTCTCCGCGAGATCTCCCACCTGCGGCCACGCTCCAATCTCTTCGGCGCAGTCTTCCGCGTGCGCAGCCGCCTCGCCTATGCCGTCCACCAGTTTTTCCAGGAGAAAGGCTTCGCCTATGTCCATACCCCGATCATCACGGCGAGCGACTGTGAAGGGGCCGGCGAACTCTTCCGCGTGACCACCCTGGATCCCTCGCATCCGCCCATGACCGAGGCCGGCGACGTCGATTTCAAAAAGGATTTCTTCGGCAAGAAGGCCTATCTCACCGTGAGCGGCCAGCTCGAGGCCGAGATCTTTGCGTGTGCGCTGTCCAACGTCTACACGTTTGGTCCCACGTTTCGCGCCGAGAATTCCAACACGTCGCGCCATGCGGCCGAGTTCTGGATGATCGAGCCCGAAATGGCGTTCTGCGACTTGGCGGGCAACATGGACCTCGCCGAGGAATTCGTGAAATACCTCATTCGCGACGCCAAGGAGCATTGCGCCGCCGACCTCGAGTTCTTCGGCAAGTTCGTCGACCAGGAACTGCTCACGCGCCTCGACTTCGTGCTCGAACGTCCTTTCCAGCGCTGCAGCTACACCGACGCGGTCGCGATCATCAACCAGTCTGGCAAGACGTGGGAGCACCCCGTGCGATGGGGCGACAACCTGCAGAGCGAGCACGAACGCCACCTCGCCGAGGAGCATTTCAAGTGCCCGGTCACGCTCTTCAATTATCCGCGCACGCTGAAGCCGTTTTACATGCGCGTGAACGACGACGGCAAGACCGTCTGCGCGATGGATCTGCTCGTGCCCGGGATCGGCGAGATCATCGGCGGCAGCCAGCGTGAGGAGCGACTCGACGTACTGCGCGAAGCCATGGCGCAGCACAAATTGAGTGAAAAGGAGTACTGGTGGTACCTCGATTTGCGCCGCTACGGCACCGTGCCGCACGCGGGCTTTGGCCTGGGGTTTGAGCGCATGCTCATGTTCGTCACCGGCGTCGGCAACATCCGCGACGTGATCCCATTCGCGCGCACGCCCGGCACCGCGGAGTTCTGAGCCGGGGGCCCCGCCCGCTTTCGGCCATGTCCAACGGGAGCACCTCCGAGTCGGCGGTGATGCCTCTGGGAGTGGCGCCGCGTCTCTGACCGGCGGGCGCCAGTTGAAGACTGGCGCTGCGGGGAGGACAGAGCCCAACGCCGCCCGCCGAACGAGATGGCTATCGGACCGGAACCGGCGTCTGATTTCCTCCGCCCGATGCAGGCGTTTTTCCGACCGCCCCGCATCGTCCGCCTCCCCGCCTTCGACCCTCACCCGAAAATCCGATGAAACTCCGCTGGATCCTGGTCCTGATTCTCATGGTACTCGTCGCGCTGTTCAGCGTGCAGAACGCCACGCCGATTTCCGTGCGTTTCCTCGTGTGGGAGTTCAGCATGTCCGCCGCGCTTGTCATCCTCCTGGCCGCCATGCTGGGGGCGTTGGTCGGCTTGATCGTCGGCACATTCGGGGGTCGCCGGCGCAATCAACCGGCACCCATGCCCGCGGCCACGACGGAGGAATTCCCCCCCAGGGGATCGAATTTCCCGCGCGAGTAGCCGTCACCACTGCGCCAGGGGCAGAATCGCGGGCGTCGCCGCCGACCGCGCGCTCGCCGGCACCAACTGCACCACGAGCCGTCGGGCCTGGCCGGCGGGCACCACCACCTCGAAGCCAATCATCCGCGTCCCCTCGTTGCGGGCATCGATCGCGGTCGGCGGAGGATCGGTCGGAAAAACCATCAGCTTCGCGTCCGCCGGTTCGAGCACGCGGAAGCTTAGCTTTTTCCCCTCCTGCGCCAGGAGCGCCCGGCCCGGTCCCTCCACGTTGATCTCAGCCCGCGTGACCATCGCCCAGCGGATCGTCGCAGTCTTGCCCAGCGTCGTGACTTCATCCTGCACCCGCACGGAATGATCCGGCTGCAACACCACACCCCGCCGCGCCTGCGCCAGCTGACCTTGATATACAGGCGAGGTGTCGACGACCGTCCGGCCGGTCTTGGTCACGATGATCGCCGCGTGGCCCGCCACCTTCTGCTGCTGGCCGTCAACCATGAGCACATTGTGGCTCGACGTGCCGAGGCGGAAAACCCGCCAGCGCTCGGAATCCTGGGTCTTACCCCAGAGGGCCACACCTTTCGATTCGAGCGAATTGTAATCCTGGCTGCCGAGGTCGTCGGCCCAGCGCAGGCCATCGGCGTCCATCACAAACGTGCCCACATCCATGTGGGCGTGGTTCAACCCGGGTGATCCGCCCTTGATCGCCACATAGCTGGCGTTGGGTTCCCAGGCGCTGCGGTGAAACGCGACCGGATTGGGACCCTGGGCGCTCCAAGAGAGTGCCGCCGGCGCGGAGGGCTTGGGTTGGTTGGGCGCCATCCAGAGCAGCAGCATGGGCGCCGTCCGCTCGCGACCGCCGCGACTGGCCCGACCGGAGCGGCTTTCGTCGCCCGCCCCCACCTTGTTCCACTCTGACCACAGCAGGTACGGCTCCTGCCGCTGGGCGGCGAACCAGAACATCGGCGGCGCCACGCCCTGCCCGCCGCGGCCGCAGTCGGAGTAGTTGAAATAGTAACCCGAAGGACCCGTGACGTGGAGGTAGTAGTCGGCCGTGGCCAGGAATCCCGAGAGCCGGGAAAGCCCGAAATCCGTACCCAGGGCGGACTGCAGCGCCGAGATGAGGATGACGTTGTAGGTCGTGCCATAGCCCCAATAACCCGGCCCCTCGGGGTAGGCGCCGTCGGGCACGTACTCGTGCATCGAGGTCGGCACGGTGTTGATGGCGCGCGCGATGATCTGCGCGGCCAGGGCCGGCTCGCTTTCCGCCACCGCGAGCGCGCCGACCGTCATGCCGCCGTTGCACACCTGATTCCAATTGTTGGTCGAACGCGTCCACGAGTTGGACTTGAGGCTCGCCTTCAGCCCCTTCTCCACGATCGCCTCGCGCAGCAGCTTCCGGGTGGCCTCATCCCATTCGGGATAAAACCAATCGTACCCGATCCCCACCGCCGTGGTCATCTCTGCCACGTCGAGAAAATGACTGGGGTTCCAGTCGGAGAATTTCGCCACGGCAACGAGCTCGGCCCGCGCCCGCTCGAGGTACTTCCGCTCGCCGGTGAGCCGCCACGCGAGGCCCAGGTGCAATACCCGGGAGAGCGCGGTGCGCGACTTGTCCAGCAACCGCCGCCCGATCAACTTTCGCTCCACCGGCTTGCTCGTGAGCTCCCGATCGGCGTCGCGCCGGAGTTCCGCGCCGATCCGGGTCATCATCGGGTTGGCGGCGACCTGCTGCCTGAGTTGGATCTCGGCCCCGCGCCCCAGCAGCAGACGGGGATGGGTGGACGGCATCTGCTGCAACCGCCCCGCCACCGCGCCCGGGTCCACCGTCGCCGTCGCCGCCACCGCCCCGCTGCCCCAGCCAGCCAGCGCGAACCACCATACGAAACTCCGGCGATGAAGAAAAAACATGGTCAAAGGGAGACGCCGGCCATCCCCCGCCGGCTACGCCCAACTCACCCGGGGTGAATTTTCTCCTTCCCGCTTCCGCGCCAGCCCTCCCGCCGGCCCACCCCCCGGCGGACCTAGCCTGGAAATTTCACGTTCGGAGGGAAACCGACCGGCATCATGCAGGAGCGGGTTTATCCCGCGACCGTGGCACACGGTCTTTCGTTACCACTCTTCGCGGCGTGAAGCCGCTCCTACAGCCGGGCTGTCGACTGTGAAATGTTCGGCCCTAAAACCGCCACTGCAGCCGGCCGGCGAGGCTGAGATCCCATTTGCTGAAATCCGCGATGACTGCCTCCGAGCTGTCGCGCCGATCGTAACCGACCCCGAGGCGCAACTCGGCCCGACCGAGCTCCCGCACGAGACTCAGCCGGCCCGAGGCATGGACGTCGTGGCGCCGCCGATCGGGATAGGTGTAGTGGCTGCCCTGCACCCGCAAAGCCGGCTGCAGGCGCCACCGCGCCCCCAGCGCCTGATCGAGCACCGCCACCAACGATTGCTCGACGCGATCATTCCAGCCGGGGGCCAGCAGACCGAACGAGTCGGTGTGCGACCAACGCACGGCGCCTTCGGCCCCGGCTGTCACGGAACTGCGCGCACCGTACCGCCACTGGCGATACACCTGCCACTCGAGCGCCCCCTCCTGGTAGAATACGCGGTCGTTCCCGCGATTGCGCAACGAGGCGCCCCGCAGCGTCGCCAGCGCGAGCCAGCCGTCGCGCCGCCACCCCGCCCCGACGTGGGCGCCGACGAGGTCGAAATTATTGCGGTCGATTTCGAGAAAGTTGACCTTGCGCTTCGGGTCGGCGAACAGCCCGTAACGGTAGGTCTGCACCTTGAACCCCGTTTCGAAGGCCAATTGCCCGCCCCACCGCGGCCGTTCCGCGAAATGCCACGTGCCGCCCGCCTGGGCGGAGGTGAGGGTCGAGGAACTGGGGTCGGTCTCGACGAGGGTCGCGTTGGAGGTGCTCGTGACTTCGAACTCGGTCCATAGCTCCATCGGCCGCGGCCGGGCCGCCTCCAGCAGGAGGAATTGCGGGCCCACATCCTCGAACTCCCCGGCAAACAATTCCGGGACGGTAGCCGGAGCCACCGCCCCCCGCCCGGGGCCCGGAGCCAGCAGCACCAACGCGGCGCAGGCGCTCACCAGGCGACGCAGACCAGGAAACGAAAGCGCTGAGGTCATGGTCCGGGAATCGGCTGGCTGAGGGTGATGGTGGCGGGCTGCAGACCGGTGCCACCCACGGCAACGGCGACAAAATCCTGCGCGGGTTTTCCCGCGTACGTCACGTCGCGCACGAAATTCACCAGGCCGGGCTGCACCGCCTGACTGGTGTTGGGCAACGGCGCCAGCCGGCCCAATTGACTCACCAGCCGCACCGTCGAGCCCGCCGCAAAACTCACACTCTCCAGCACGAGCGTCCGGGCCCCGAGGTTGACTTCGCGAAACCCGTCGAGCGCCATCGCCCGCAGGTTGATCTGATTGCCCGCGGTCGCCTGAAACACCGCGCCCGGCAACATTCCGGTCAGCGTCAGGGTGTCGAGCCGCGCCGTATCCGTGGCATCAACCCAGAAAATGCCTCCGATCTCGAATCGCGTCCCGGTGATCGCGACGGTGTTGCCCAGCGCCGCAAATCCGCCGCCGGGCGCGCGCACGAGCGAATCGGTCAACTCCAGCGGTCCCAAAGGCGCGTCGATGTTCACCGCACTGGTCACGACCGTGGCCGCGCCGATCGCACCCCCGGCGTGCAGGGTTTCACGCGTCAGGCGCAGCGCTCCGGCATGCGACTGCAGCAGGAGGCCCCCGGTCACGTTCGACACCCCGCCGTCCCGCAGGATAAGATCGTTGTCGGTATCGAAATAAAACGTCGTGTCCGCCACTTGGGCGGGAAAATCCGCCGAGATGAACGCGCCCGCCGGCACATTGATCCGGGGACTGAACACACGCAGGTAGGCGACGCCCTCGAGATCCGTAAACTGCATGGAACCGGTAAAGGTGATCGCCTGCTTGCCCACCAATTGGAAGGTGGGCAGCCCCCAGCCCGCGAGGCTGAGCACCGGCGAATCGACCACCACCTCAAAGCCCAGGAGCCCGGTGACGAGGACGTCGGATTCCTTGTTGAGAAACGGGCTCTCGCTGGCCGGCACGAGCAATTCGGTGCGGAAGATTCGCTCTGGCGGCAGGCGCGGGCTCGAGAGGGTCACCCCGGTGTTGAGGGCGAGGCGTTGCGGAGTGGTAAACTCACCCACCAGCTTGTCGTCGGCATCGGGTCCGGCGGCTTCGATGCCGTTCACCTGGGAATCGCTCGTCGCCGTGAACACCAGGAATCCCGTGGCGATGTACTGACCCTGTCCCACGGCCCGCCGCTGCCCTTCCACCGCCTGATCAATCCTGGCCTGCGAGGGCAGCGGCCGGGCAAACCCCTGGATGAGCCGCGACGCTTTCACCTGCCGGCCCAGATCGAAGTTCAGCACCGCACCCGGCGATCCCATGCCGCCGCCCGCCGGCAGCACGAAGGCCATCTGGCCGGCCTCGAGTCGCACGACGTTGCCGGCCGCGAAACCCACCTCCGCCCGGCCTTCCTGCACCAGCACCTTGAATCCGCCGTCGGGCGTGGCCGCCACGGTGAGCGTGGTACCGCGCACCGTGGCCGAGGCCGCGCGCGAGCGAATGGTGCCGCCACCGCGACCGGTCGGCGAGTGAAAGAGCAGGCTGCCCTGGGTCAGCTCAATCGTCCGTTTGTCATCGTGAAAAGCGAAGATCGTGTCGGCGCCCAGGCGGGTGATCGTGCCATCCCCCGCCTGCAGCTCGGCGCGCGACTGGCGGCCCGTCCGCAGGCCGTCCGGGGCGCGCAGGTGGGACTGCTTCGCGGCCCGCACTTCGGCGCCGCCTTGCGGGAGGCGCCAGACGTCCCCGACGGTCTCGACCACGTCGACCTCCTTCAACGGCAGCGGTGGGGCGGCGACCGCGAGGGCCCCACCGGCAAGGAATAAGCTGAGACGGAGTTTCGCGGTCATTTTGAATCAAAACGGTACTCACCCTTCCAATCGGGCGGAGGTGCGGCCGCGAGCTGCCGCGCCCGGTCCGCCTGATGTTGGAAAAACTCTGACAGAGGCAGCGGCGGCCGCGCAAGGTCCGCGTAGGCGGCGCCGGCGGCGGCGAAGTCACCGGCGGTCCAGGCGGCGAGCGCCGCCCCGGCCGGAACGAGCCAGTCGGGGGCGGGTGCTTCCGCGGGGCCGAGCGGGGTGAGGAGACCGACCGCCTCCCGCCGGCCCTTGAGCCCGTACCGTCCGAGCGGCAGGCAGCGGTGCGAATCGCGGGTGAGATCCCGGATGGCCTCGCTCACCAAAATGGTGGTGTCGAGCTGGCGGTTGGCGGACTCGAGGCGGGCGGCGACATTCACCACATCGCCCAGGACGGTGAATTCCATCCGCTGGGCATGGCCGACATTGCCGACCATCGCCACGCCATGGTGCAGCCCGATGCCGATGGCCATCGGCGTGCGATCGGGGCGACCGGCCCACCCGGCGTTGAGCCGGATCACGGCCGCCTGCATCGCCAATGCGGCGTCGACGGCGCGGGCCGTGTCGATTGCGGCGCCGGCCGAACGGGTGTCGCCCCAGACCGCGAGCAACGCGTCGCCGATGAACTTCTGCAGCGTGCCTCCCTGGGCGAGCACACAATCGACCACCGCGCTGAAGTATTCGTTGAGTTGGGCCACGAAGGCCTCGGGCTCCGCCTTTTCCACCCAGGAGGTGAAGCCCCGCAGGTCGGCAAACAACACGGTGACAGGACGCCGACCGCCGCGCATGACCCGGCTGAACTCGTCCGGCTGATCCACGATAATCCGGGCCACCTCCTCCGAAACGTAGCGGCCGAGGACGCCGCGCAACCGGCGGCGTTCGCGTTGCTCCATGATAAAACGCACGCCCACCCCGCCCCCGCCCGCGATGAGCCACGCCGCCACCGGCGCCACGAAGGGCAGCACCCTTCCCGCCGTGACAAACAGCGCGTAGGCGAGCGCGCCCCAGGCCAGCGCGACCGCGACGACAATCCCCAGCTGCCGCGATACCCGCAACGAGGTCCAGGCGACGACGACGCCCGCCAGGGCCAGCACCCACACGCACCCCCTCGTCACGCCCACGGAAAACGGCTGGAGCGGACCCGCCCCCAACAGGGTCTCGGCGATCTGCGCCTGGGCCTCGACTCCGGCCATGGGGCCCAGCGGCGTCACGTAGACATCCTTGAACTGGACCTCCGAGAGCATCCCCACCCAGACGATCCGGTCGCGAAACAGCCGCCCGGATTGCAGCCAGGCGTTGTTCCAACGGTCCGGAAGAAAGAGATCCTCGATCGGCAGCGTTGGAATGGTGCCGGGCGGCCCGGAAAAATTAATGTACCCCGCACGAGGTGCGGCCGTCGCCGCCCCAGGCCGAACCGCCTGCACCGCGGCCTGGGCGAGCGAAGGCAGCGCCGGAGCGCCCGCGATCGAGGCCCGGCCCATGAACTCCTGTTGCTGCTTCGCGGACGCGAAGGAGCGGAGCACCCCGTCGAAGTCGGGTTCGACGTTGGCATAGCCCGTGCGCCCCTGCGTTGCCTCAAAGAGCACGGCACTCGGTTGCTGATGTCGTGCGAGATCCTCGCCCAGCGCCGAGCTGCCAACCTGGATGAGCGAGGCGAGTACTACGGGAGCCCCCGGCTCAGCCAGGACCCGCGCGAATTCCGCGTCCCCCGCGTTCTCCGCATCGAAGAGAAAATCGAACACGATCGCCCGGGCCCCGCTCGCCCGCAGCTTGCGCACGACCTCGGCGTAGACGCGCCGGTTCCAGGGCCACGTCGCCGCCATCGAGGCCAGCGGTTCGCGCGCCGCTTCCGCCGGGGCGCGTTCGGCCAGCGTGAAGCTGGAGTCGTCCACGCCCACGATGATCGACGCCGGCTCCGCCCGCCCGCCCCCCCGCGCCTGAAAGCGCAGATCAATCGAGGAATCTTCGGCATGCGCGAGCCAGCGCCAAGGCAGGGAAAACAGCCCGGCCCCCGCCGCCGCAATGATCGCCACGAGCCAGAGCAACTGGCGATGGCGGGCGGTGGAGTGGTGGGGAGGCATGAGGGAGGCGAAGCGCTGCCGCCGGGAACGGCGCTTCGAGCGGCGGAAGTCCACCGTGAAGCGCCCGACGAGCTATTCGCGGGCAGCCATCCCACCGGGATCGGTCGCCCGCGGCAATACTGGTTCCACCGGGAGAAGGAGGGGCGGATTAGACCGTGCCGCACCTTTTCAGCGGCAGTGGCGGCGCGCAGTCGGACTCGTTTGGCCAGGACGCGACGTTACGCGCTACTTACCCCACCGACCTTCGATGAAGAGGTAGCTGCCGCCCCGATGTTCCCAACGCGGCTCCACCCAGGCATGACGCCCGCGCGGGGGACGTTCATAGTGCCCCGCCACCCACACGTGCCGGCCACCCCACCAGCCCCAATAACCCTTGATCCAAACATACCCCGCGCCCGGGGGCGCATACACCACCTCGCGCCGCGGCGGGGGCGGCGCCATGACCACCATCACCTGCGGACCGGGCGACGGCGCCATCACCACCCGTGGCGGGGGAGCGGGCGGTGCCGGCATCATGACGGCGTCGCGCCAATAGCCGTCGATGAAAACGTAGCGGCCGCCCCGCGATTCCCAGCGCGGGGACACCCAGACGGCGTTGCGCCGCGGCGCAGTCGACCAACGGCCCGACACCCACATATGTCGGCCCGAGTGCCACGACCAATAGCCGCCGATCCAGACGTGCAAGGGCGAGGGGCGCTCGTAAATCACCTCGGGCTGGGGCGGCGGCGGCGGCGCCAGCACCACGATCTCCTGAGGCGGCGCGGATGGGGCGGGCGCCGCCATCGTCGCCACCGGGGGGGCGGCATCCCAATACCCGTCCCGCAGGACGTAGCCGTTGGCCTGCCGCTGCCACTCGGGTTGGTGCCAGACGACGTTGACCGCCGGCGGCATTTCCCAACGGCCGGCCTCCCAGACATAGGCCCCGTCGAGCCAGCGCCAGTGCCCCTGCACCCATTGGTGCTGGGCCGAAGGCTGGTCCCCCGGGGCCTCACCGGCCATGGGATCAAGCGGGCGTTCAATGAGGGGGGCGGGCGGGACCATCGGCGCGTTGCCAATGGCCTGGGCCGCGAAGCTGCCCGCGGCGGAAAAGATCAACAACGCCACTCCCGGGGCGACGGCATGGAGCCGGCAGAATTTCGTGCTCATGGGCTCATGAGACGTTTTTTCGTCCCATTTGTTTCCCCAAACGCGAATCTGGTTTTGCGCGTGGCACGTGCCCAGCGCTTGGCCACCCCGGGGCATATCTTGGGGCAGCAACGACAAGCGACCCCTGCGCGGACTGATCTCGTGAAATCGCAGTACGGAACGAGGTCAGCCACGGGGATGCACCCCAGGGATGGACCCGCCTGCGATTCAAGTGGCATTACGTCACCGGCTGGGGTGAAATCGGGTCCCTTGATGTCGTGGTCCGTCCTCCTGCTCCGGCCAAGGACCGCCAACTCCGCCTTGGCGGAAACCAAAATGAACCGAATCATTCTGATCGCGCTGGTGAGCCTGGCACTCCCGCTCCGCGCTGGGGACGCCCCGGCGCTGCAGCTCACCGCGACGATCCCGCTGCCCGGAGTGCAAGGGCGGTTCGACCACTTCGCGATCGATACCAAGGGGCAGCGCCTCTTTGTCGCCGCGCTGGGCAACAATTCGCTTGAAGCCGTGGATCTCGCGGCGGGCCGGCACCTCCACAGCATCACCGGTCTGCACAAACCGACCGGGGTGTTGTTCCTGCCCGACCGCAACCGACTGTTCGTCGCCAACGGCGATGACGGCACCCTCAAGGTATTCGACGGCACTTCGCTGCGCCTGCTCAGTACGCTTCCCGGATTGGACGACGCCGACAATGTTCGTTTCGACGCCAGGACCGGATCGATCTACCTTGGCTACGGTGACGGCGCCCTGGCGGTGATGGGCCAGGCGGCGGAAAAAATCGAGGCCAGCATCAAATTGGCGGGCCACCCGGAGTCCTTTCAATTGGAGCGGACCGGAACTCGGGTCTTCGTGAACGTGCCCGATGCCAGACAAGTTGCGGTCGTGGACCGGGAAAAACAAGCGGTCGTCGCGGCGTGGCCGATGGAGACCTTCACGGCCAATTTCCCCATGGCCTTGGATGAGCCCAACCGACGGCTCTTCGTGGGCTGTCGCAGACCAGCGCGGCTCGTCGTGCTCGACACGGCCACGGGCAGGCCGGCCGCCACCCTCGTGCTTTCCGGCGACATCGACGATCTGTTTTACGACGCGGCCCAGCGGCGCCTCTACGCGTCGTGCGGCGAAGGATTCATCGATGTCTTCGCCCAGAGGGATGCCGACCATTACGAACGCCGGGAGCGCATTCCCACCCGGGCGGGGGCTCGAACCGCCTACTTTTCCGCAGAACGGGCTGAATTCTATCTCGCGGTGCCCCACCGCGGCGGGCAGGACGCGGAACTGCGCATCTACCAGGTGCGCTGAGCCGCAGGAATTCAGTCACGGTGGAACGCGTTGACCCCGGGAAATCCTGCACCCCATTCCCACCTGCGGCGTCCCCGCCTTCCCTTCGGTCGAATCGAGCCGGACCGATCCCTGGAGGTTCGATGGTGGAGCGGACGAAATCGGCCTCGGCAAACAGCGAGGCCATCGGGGATCGGACTGGGAAATCCGAACTCGCCAGTCGGACTAGTCGTTTCTTCCCGTCAGGGCGAAAATCTTAACGTCACCATACGCCCAAAGAGGTCCGACCCCCGTCCGGCCCTCCGGACCGGAATCAGGAACCGCGCCGAAGATAGAGCGCGCTGAAGCGGATGTCCTTCCGGCGGGTGCCCTCAAAGCGGACCCGGAGGCGGATGCGTGCAGGCAGGTCGCGAACCTGGGCCTTGCCGTTCCAGGTGACGGGGGTCTGAAAACCGCTTTGCCGCACGATGGCCGCGTTTCTGCCGGAGTAGCCTGGCAGCGGCTGCTCCTCATCGCCCAGCAATTCGATCTTCATGGCCGCGTCGGCCCCGAGGCCGTCGGCATTCAGAAAGATGCGGTGCGGTTCCGTGGCCCCGGCTGCGAGCGCGGCGGTGATGAACTCGCTTGTGACGGCGGGCAGTTGATAGTTGCCCGGCCCTTCGCCGGCGGTTTCCACCACCAGCGCGCCGAAGCGATCGCGCGGCAGCGTGGCGAGGCCGACCCCGCCGCGCGGTGCTCCGCGCTGACGCGGGTCCCAGGCGCCGTAGTAGATGAAGGTCTGGTCGCCGATGTTCTCAAAGCCCTGCCCTTGCAGGACCCCGCCTTCGTCCCACGCGCCATCGCCGCCGCGAGGCAGGAAGGTCCACTCGTACTCGGGTTCGCGGAAGTTCAGCCCGTCATTGCTGACCACGAATCCAAGATCGACGGTGACGTCCTTCCACTCCTTCGCGCCGTGCCATCGGCCAAAAAGGCCCAGCAGCACGTTGCGGCGGTTCCATACGCTGATGCCTTCGTGCGTCTGTTCGCCTTCGAGACTGCGGCCCGGGCCCAGCACCGTGTGCTGGGCGGTGCGGACGAAGCCGAGACTGCTCGTCTGCGACCAATGGACAAAATCCGGCGAGCGATACAGGCGGACCACGCGACCATGGTAGGGGCGCGTGGCGTTCAGCGCGTTCTGGCCGCAGATGTAGTACATGCCATCCCACCGATAGAGGCCGCCGCACGGCTCGAAGTGAACGGCCGGCAGCACGAGGTCCTCCGGCCTCAACTCCGCCTTCTGCGGGTGCGCATCGGTGAGCAGCTTCCAGCGCAATCCATCCGCGCTCGCCCACGGCGCGAGCGTGCCGAGGCGGGTGTGGTGGCGGAAATAGACGTGGGTGGAAATCTTGTAGCGCCGCTCGGGATCCGGATCATCCGGGTCCCGCAGCACTTTCAGATTCACGATCCCCAGCGGCGCGGGATCGGTGAGGATGAGGTTGTTGTCCCGGTTCCCGTGATACCCGACCAGGCCGAGGTTGGGCTTCACCCAATGCACGCCATCCCGACTCTCCGCGTAGGCCGCGCGCCAGCGCGATGAAGCCACCTTGTTTTCCGTGTCATCGTCGCAGGCGACATACCACATGCGGAACCGGCCTTCCTCGCGGATCACCGAACCGTAGAACTGGACCCCCATCGCGTCCGGAGTTCCGGGCCCGCCGCGCGCGACGACGGGATTGGCGGGATACTTCGCCGGCGCGCCCATCTCGAGGCGGAGGTTCTGGGCGTGCGGGATCGAGACTTGATCGAAGGCGAACACCGTGGTGTCGGTGGTCTCATCGAAAAGCCCGGCGGAACCGGCGGCGGCGGCGGCGAGTGAGAACAGACCGGGGAGCGCGATTCGAAGGCTGGCACGACAGAAGAGGTTCATGGGGTTGCCTTGCCAGCTACGGTCCTTGAAGGCGCGAATGGGTGATGCACAGGTCGAGTTTTCTTCCCCGTCCTTTGGTCCCTTGGTCGCGATGAGGCGCAGCCTCGCGGGTGGAAGGAAACGGGATCTTCAGGGGGGAACGGATCGGGAGGTAAAGGGCCCACGCGCCACACGTCAATCTGGCACGTTTGTCCCGTTCCCAAGCGAAGGGCGAGTGTTCACTCCGGTCATCGAGAATCGGTCATCTTATCATTTTGAAACTGCACACATCGCCCGGCTGAGGTTCGTGCTCGCGCTCGTAATCGTGCTCTTGGTCGTGCTCGACCCTTGCGATTACGAGCACGATTACGAGCAGGAGCACGATGATTCGTTTGGTTGCGACCCTCGGCCGCATCGGGAAAAATGCTCCCTACACCACCACCTCCACCCGCCGGCCCCCTTGCGCGACCGATTTGTAGATCGCCTCGATAATCACCATGTCGCGGCGCCCCATCGCCCCCGAGACCGGCGACTCGCGATGCTCGCGAATGCACCGCGCGAAATCGTCGATCTGCACGGCCTGCTGGCTCGGCGGCGCCAGACCCACGCCGGAGGGACCCTTGCTCGTCGTCATCTTCAAGTCGCCGTACTGAAACGCCGGCGCCAGTTCGACCCAACCCTTCTCCGCCGCCGCCCGAAAACGATCCAGGTTGCCGTTGTAACTCGTCGAAAACTGCCCCTTCGCTCCACCGGCAAACTCCATGCGCCAGTCGAGCCCTTCCTCCACGTCCCGGAAAAACTCCGGCCGCTTCTTCGGATGCTCCCGCGCTTGCACCGCCACGGGCGCAAACGTTGGGTGATCCGTGCCGTCCCGGTCGGCCGCCATGCACGCCGCCTGCACCGCGTAGATGCCAAGATCCATCAGCGGTCCACCGCCGGCCAGTTTCTTCTCCGCCCGCCATTGCGGACGCGTCATCGTGAACGACAGTCCGCCCGTCATCGTCATGAAGGGACCGTAGTCCTGTTCGCGCGCCAACCGCCGCAATTCGCGGTAATGCGGCTCGAATTGCAGCCGGTAGCCGATCGAGAGCTGCACCCGGTTGACCCGGCAGGCCGTGATCATCGCGTTGCAGTCCGCCACGCTGGTCGCCATCGGCTTCTCGCTGATCACATGCTTGCCCGCCCACGCCGCGGCAATCGTGTGCTCGGGATGCAGCGCGTTCGGCGTGACCACGTAAACGATGTCGATGTCGGGATTGTCCACCAATCGCGCCATGGTCTTGTAATCGTAAATATTCTTCTCCGGAAACCCGAATTCCTTCGCCCACGCCCGGCCTTTCTCCGGCGAACCCGTGACCACCCCGCGCAACTGGCATTGCTGCGTCACCCGCAGGGCGGGCCCGAGTTGGCCGCGGGCATAATTGCCGAGTCCGCACAACGCCACGCCGAGTTTCCGGGGCGCCGGTCCCTCCTGCGCCCCCGTTTTTCCCGCCAGCAGCAGCGTCGCCGTGCCCGCCGAAAGTTGACCGAGAAAGAAGCGGCGCGAGGGTGCCGGGGTGTTTTTCATGCGCAAGTCGAGCCTCGGGCGCCGCCGGTCCGGATGCAAGCCATGGACAAGTCGCCTTCCCCCGATTTCAGATTTTCGATTTTCGCTGCTCGATTCCCTTTTCCCGCTTCACCCTTGCGTGCGACCCGCCCTCGAGATGCGCGACATCCGGATCACGGATCACGGATCACGGATCACGGATCGCGGATCGCGGCTTCCGCGTGAGCTGCGGGGAAAAGCGGTGAATTGTCGCCACGTGGCGACAATTCACCTCAGGCCCTGGCCGCGCAAAACGCCTCGTACTCCGGCCGCGACAGGAAGCGCAGCGCCGCGCTGTTGATGCAGTAGCGCAGTCCGCCCCGGCGCGCCGGCCCATCCGGAAACACGTGGCCCAGGTGCCCGCCATCGACCGCGCAATGCACCTCGACGCGCCGCATGCCGTGGCTGACGTCAACCGTCTCAGCCACGAAGGCCGGCTCGATCGGCCGCGTGAAGCTCGGCCACCCCGTGCCACTCTCGAACTTGTCGCGGCTGTCGAAGAGCGGGGTGTCGCTGCCCACCGAAAGATAGACGCCGTCCTCATGGTGGTCCCAGTAGACGTTCTGGAAGGGCTGCTCGGTGCCCTGCTCGCGGGTCACCCGGTATTGCTGCGGGGTGAGCCGCGCCCGCCACTCGGCCTCGGTCCGTCGCACCGTGGTCTGGGCCAGGTCGATGACAACGTGGGAGGGCAGTCCGCAGGCGGACTTGTCGCCGGGGGCGGACGGAGGAGTGGGCTCGGTGTGCTGCATGAGGGGATGAGCGTACCGTGAAATGCGAATTTTTCCAGTCGCCCGCCCCCGCTCGGACCCCGCCCGTTGCGCCGCTCGCTTTTCTGACTGAGGCGGAACGCCTCAGCCACGTGGACGAGACGTCCGCCTCGTGGATCACGGAAAAATGAGATGCGCCTGCCCGCCTGTCGCCGCGGGTGACCGCTTTCGCCAAAATGCGGATTGATTAAATTCGCCCCTGCGCCACGAAATCACCCCCGCCCGCCCCGCCTTGGGCTGCAGCACCACGTCCGCCTTGGGCGACGCCCCACCCCTTATCGCCATGACCCCCACCCTGCCCCGCCACCTGCTCGCGGTCGCTCTCGCGGCCGCCCTGTCTGCTGCTCCGGCCTTCGCCCAACTCACTCCCCCGGCCCCCGCGGGCAAGCCGGCCGCCCCCGGCGCCAAAGAGGAAACCATCACCCTGACGCCGTTCGAGGTTACGGCCGACGCCTCCGACACCTACGAGGCGACCAACACCAATTCCATCACCGGCACCAACACCGCCCTCGGCAAGACCCCCCTCGACGCCAAGGTCTTCAACCGCCAGCTCATGGACGAACTCGATGTCGTCGATATGACCGAGATGCTCTCGAAACTTGGCGGCCTCGGTTCGGCGGTGATTGGCGCCGGCGAAGATGTGCGCGGCGACCTCGAGGGCGACCGCCAGGATCCCAAGAGCATGACGATGCGCGGCCTCCAGATAAACAATCCGCGCCGCGACGGCTTCCTGCGTTCCGACACCACCCTGCTCGACTCCTTCGACATCGAGCGCGTCGAGGCCATCGGCGGTTCCAACTCCCTGCTCTTCGGCTCCGGCGATGCGGGTGGCGTCGTCACCAGCACCTCGAAGCGCGCCTACCTCAACCGCCGGCCCACGGCCACGTTCACCGCCCGCGCGGATTCCGAGAGCTCCCGCCGCTACACCCTCGACGCCCAGGCCGGCAACCGGATGTTCGCCCTCCGCCTCAACGGGGTGAAAGGCGACACGCGCTTCTTCCGCCCCGGCCACCGGCAGCAAAACGAGGGTTACCAGATCGCCGCCACCTTCCAGCCGTGGAAGCGCCTCACCATCCGCGGTGAGATGCGTTATTTCACCCGCGACTCGATCTTCGCCCAGGCCGTGACGGTGCGCGCCCCGACCAACCTCCTGCTGCCCACCGGCGAACGCATGGACAACCAGAACTCACGTTACCTCGTCGCCTTTCCCAATGTCGCGGAACTCACCGGCGGCGCCTTCGATCTCACCAAGGTCGACTCGGCCATCGGCCCGTTTCACCGCGATGCCTACGAGAACAAGATCAAATCGGTCGTGGCGGAGGCGACGCTCGCCGAGGGCCTCGCCCTCCAGCTCCGCTACGGCCAGGACGCCCGCATCAACGATCCGCTGCGCGCCAGCAGCACCACGGTTTATGCGCCCAGGGCCACCGGCAACAATTACGTCGACCCCGTCACCGGCGTCCGCGGCCAGGAGTGGGCGTTCAACACCTCGATGAACGCCACGCCCTACTGGACCGGCGCCCGCGGCTACCGCGCCGCCCTCGCCTATCAAAGGGACTTCAAGCGCTGGGGCCGCCACCAGGCCAGTCTGTTCTACCAGGACATGGAGTCGTGGGTGAATCAGATGCCCTGGCGCTTCTACGAGGCCGACGCCAGCGGCAACGTAATCCAGAATCCCGCCAATATCACCAACGCGGAATCCGGCCGCATCACCATGCCCGCGGTTTGGATGCCGATCTTTCCCCAACAGGTGATCGGGGAGCGCGACTGGCGCTTCACCTCAGTCCAGCACCCGAACGGCAAGACCTACCTCTATCAGCCGCAGATCTACGCCGGCGCTGCGCCCAAAACTCCGAACAATCCCCTGGGGCTGTCGGGACCCATCGCCGCCGTCGACAACGCCGCCGGGACGGTGCTCGCCGGGCAGAGCACCGTCACCGGCTACTTCCTCGACGACACCCGCGAAACCAGCCACGGCTTCAGCCTCTTCAGTGAGTGGTGGGGCGGGCGCATCGACAGCATGGTGGGTTACCGCGCGGAGGAGGCCGAGGCCCTCCGCGTCAATACCGGTCTGCATCGCGGTCCCATCTCCTACGACAGCCTGACCACCGGCCTCGTCGTCGACACCCCGATCCGCGGCCTGCGCGTTTCCGCCAATTACGCCACCAACGCCAAGATCAATTTCGACACCACCCGCGACATCTACAACCGGCCCCTGCCCGCCGGCAAGGGCGAGAGCCGCGATTTCGGCCTCAAGTTTGGCCTCTGGGAAAACCGCGTATCGGGGAATTTCAATTACTACGTCTCCGAGGCGCAGAACTTCACCGCCGGCCTCGGCGGCACCCAGAACGACGTCGATCCCAACGGCATCAACGGTCGCAACGGCGGCGGCGCCTACACCTATAGCAAGACCTCCGACGGCTTCAACCTCACCCTCTCGTCGCGCCCGCTCCAGGGCTGGGAGGTGCGGGTCAACTTCGCCACCGCCGATGGCAGCGAGCGCAGCAACATCACCCTCCCGCAATTCTACAACGACCAGTTCAACACCACCACCGTCGGGGGGCAGCCGGTCGTCGGCGTGCGCGCCGCCGCCGGCGCCGCCGTCACCCCGCTTCTGGTGCGCTCCAATCCGGCCGACGCCACCTCCGCGCAGGTGCCGCTCTCGCTCGCGATGATGAAGGATCAGAACAGCCCGTACTATGCCCAGCTCGACCTCGAGTCGGGACAGATCCTCAACGCGGAACTGCTCGGCCTGAACACCCCCGGGGTCGGCACCAACGTCACCGGCCTGCCCATCACCGACCATCAACTCGGCTTCGTCTCCCCCTCGGGCGGATCGATCATCGTCCGCCGCGCCGGGGAGAAGACGGTCGGCTATGCCGAACGCAGCTACAGCGTCGTCAATCGCTACCAGTTCTACCGTGGGCGGCTGCGCGGCCTGACCCTCGGGCTGAGCACCAGCCTGCGTGAGAACCACCGCGCGTACATGTACAACGACGACGCCGACGGCGGGAGGCGCAAGATGTTCTATTTCCCCAACCGCTTGCTCAACGACTTCTTCGCGGTGTACCGCTTCGCCCCGGTCCGGCACCTCCGCGCCTCAGTGCAACTCAACATCACCAACCTCCTCGACGCGAACCAGGTGTTGTATCTCCTGCGCAGCACCAACGGCACGCTGCGCTACGCGCAATGGTTCAACGCCCCGCGGAAGTTCGCGATCACCACCAGCGTGAGTTATTGAGGGCGGCGGAAAACGGGCGCCGTCCGCATCCCTGCAGCATCCTCCCGCGCCCCTCCACGATGAACGATTCGGTCGAAGCGCGTTTCAGCCATGAGAGCGAAACCCGGAAGGGCGGAGCTTTCGGAGCGAGCCCGTGCGCCCGCTCCATTGGCGAATGAGCATCAACCTGAAAAAAGTATTCGGTTCCGGAATACCATCTTGTCACGTATTACCCGACCCTATGACCACCCGCCCGGGATGGAGCACGAAAAGTGTCACGTATTACGTGATACTTCGTTTTGAAGTTGGACGGGGCGCAGCCCGGCGGGGCGCCCGTCGCGGGTGGTGAAGGCGTTTTCCCCTGGCGGGTTGGCGGGAGCAAACGCCGGTGACCGCGCGGATGAGGGTCCGGGACACGGACGATCGTCAAGGTCGCGGCGGGACGGACGATCCGGCCAGGTCGTCCGCGAGCTTCTTCGCTTCGGCGGGTGTGATGGAAAAGCCGGGAGCGATCGATCGTTTGGGGCTCTCCGAGAGAAGCCAGCGCGCCCATTCCCCGTAGGGCGCATTATCGGGCAGGGCGGCGATTTCGCGGCGGAGACTCTCCATCTTCGCGACCTCATCGGCGGCGCTGGCAATCCGGCCTTCGTTGTTCAACCGCCGGCCCGCACAAACGGTGGCGAGACGGAGGAGCCACGCCGGGGTCGGCGCGCCCCGTCCGTAGGGTGGCGCGGCCCACAGGCGTACGGTTCGTTTTCCGTCCAGGCCCGTGGCAAACGTCTGCAGAAATCGTCCATCAGGGCCGTAGGCCGCGATGTTCAAGCTCGCGCCCTCATGGTCCAGCAATTCGGTCAGCAGCTGACCCGACCGCACATCCCAGACTCGCACGGTCCCGGCGGAGGATTGCGTGACGATTCGCGTGGAATCCGGACTGAAGTCCGGCTTCGAGGCGCTGCCCTTTTGCGGCAGGAGCGGACCGGCCGGTGCGCCGGTGGCCGCGTCCCAGGTTTGGACCGAACCGTCCTCCGACGCGGTCGCGAAGTACCGGCCATCCGCGGAGAAATCGATTCGGCGGATGTTCGCACGATGAGCCTGGGTGGATCGCAGGAGCTCACCGCTCCCCACATCCCACATGTGCATTCCGCCCCAATCGTCGCCGGCGACGAGACGGGCACCGTCGGGCGTGAGACGAAAAGAACTGATGGAGGCTTTGCCCGAGACCTGAACCGCGGACAATTCCCTGCCGGTGGCGACATCGCACACATGAGCAGGTGGCTTTGCTCGAGTTCGTTGAAGAGCTTTTGCGGCGCATAGTGGGCCGTCTGCAGCGCGCAGACGCACTCCAGCACGTCCTCATCGGAAATCGGGTAGGTCGGCGAGGCGGAGAGCCGGCCCATGAGGTGATAAACGAGCGGCCGCAGAAGTTTTTCCCGCGCAGCCGGCAGATCGACGAGCTTGCTCGGAGTGCAGGCGGCGACGTCGGTGGTGCGCGCTCCGCCGAAACGGGCGGCGTTGAGGGCGTCCTCCAACAGCGAATCAAAGGTGGTGGTGAGGGAGAGATCGAAATCGGTGATCGCGCCGAGCTTCAGCAGCGCGGGGGGCGGCACAAAGGTCGATTCGCGCATAATGGTGCGGATGCGCGCATAAAGATCCTCGCGGCGGCCCCGACCGGAGAGATGGCGCACCACGCCATCGTTGAGTGTGGGAGGCGGCGCATCGGCGTCAGCCGGCTGGTTGAGGCGCGCGGCGAGGGAACGCGCGAGCCAGGTGAAGAGGTTTTCGGTTCCGGCGTCGGTCCGAACGACACAGAGTTCAGGGCCGACAATTGGGATCACGCGCCTTTACTCGATGTAATTGAGCAGATCTTCCCACCCATCGTCGTCGAAAGACGCGTCTATCGGACCGGACAGTTCAGGGGCGGCGAGCGACATGGCTTGGGGAGGAGCGTCGGAGGAAATACCGGGAATGCCGGGCGCTCAACACTCAACACGCAACGCGCAAATGCCGCACCCGGCACGGCCAGGCTCATTCCTACGAAGGTCAGTAGGGTGTGAGCAGCGGGATTGTTTGCCGGTTATGTTGTCGGTAGACGTGAAAATCGCGGTCGAGGGTCCAGACGACGGACACCGGGTTCATTTCGGTCAGGCGCACGAGGCACGCATCGGCGAAAGACATGGGCAGGCTGGCATACCGACGCATCAGCTTGCGGATGGCGGGATGCTCGGCCGCGAAGCGGAAATCGCTGCGCAAAAAGCCAGTTTCGGCCAGGGCAAAGAGATCGTCGCAGTTGTGCCCTTCGCGTTTGAGCAGAAACAGCGCCTCGGAAATAACCGCGTCGCAGGTCAGCACCGTCGCGGGAGAAAGGCGGAGTTGTTCCACTGCCCAGCGGTGCTGGGCGTCGGTTGCGACAAGCAGGGCAACGAGAGGGCCGGTGTCGATCAACCAAGGCTGGCTCACCGGCCGTAATCCGCCATGTGGGCGGGATTGGTGGAGAGATCGCGCGGGCCGCCCCGGTTGCGACCGACCAAATGGCCGACGAGATCAAAACCCGACTTTTCCAGGTTCGGTTCGGGTGTCACCCCGTAGGCGCGCAAAGCCCGGCGCACCAAGTCCCCATGGGAGACTTTCTCCTGCTTGGCCCGCTGGCACACGGCGGCGCGCTCGGCCTTGGACAGGCGGATGGCAAGGGTCGCGGTGTGCATCCCGACAAGGCAATACAAAATGTCATCAAAAGCAAGACACATTCCGGGGCTGGGATTCTTCACCCGGCAGGTGTCGTTGGACTTCTGCGTTTCCCCTTTGTGCTCTCAGTGTCCGGGCGAATGTCTCGGCGGGCCTCGGACCGGTTGGGACGGCCGGCGAAACCCGCGGTGACCCAAAGGCGTCAGATCTGGCTGTTTGCGACCGTCACCGCGAACGGTACTGGGATGGGTGCCAGGTGCGACGGCTGCTGAGCTGAATGGTTCGATGCCGCGGCCGGTTCCAGCAGGCTGATTGTGCCCGATGTTGCAGATTACCCTTGCGGAGCCGCGTTTCAACTCGCCGCGAGTTGGGCGGAAACGGTGTCGCACGGGTGAAGACCACGACCCCAAACCCTCGCCCGTCACCGGTATTTGACTCTCGGTGACAAAGACCGGCCACGCCCCCGCCCCCTGCGCTACCGCGGGGCGCCGCCGCTCCACTCGATCCGCAGGTGCGTGAGGTCGAGCATGACCTCGCTGTCGTCGTCCAGGGTGAGAAGGATCTTCGGGTCGCCGGCCTGGCCGCGCAACCGGCAGCGCGCGGCGACGTCCCGCGTCGCCGCCGCTGTCTGGCCCGGATAGAACACCCACAACCCGTACGCCAGCGTCGTCCCGGGTTCGGCGCCCGCGAGCGTCGCGGCCGGCACGACGTTCAGGTGAAACCGCTGCTCGAGCCGCCCGGCGGCCCCGGTCGGGGCCGGTACATAACGCGCCGCGCCGGACACCGCCACCCCCACGATACCCAGGCCGTCCAGGTTGAACCACCTCGATGGCAGGTCGACCGCGGAGTCACGCTCCGCCGTGGCCGCGGCAAACGCCCGCGCCCCTCCGGCGTAGGCCAGCACGCGGGTGCCGTTGTGCCCGGGCCAGTTGCGATCGTTGAGCACCCCGAGCGTCCCGAGATCCAGTTGGGCGGGTCGATCCCCGCCCACAAATTGCACCTGATCGGCATAAATGACCCGTCCGTCCGGCAGCGCGAGAAAAGCGAAACGCTGCGCCACCGTTCCGCCCGCCCGATCGAGTACCCCTGCCACGCCCAACAGGTCGGAACGCGACGCCAGGACGACTTCCCGCACCATCGGCACCTCGCGCGCCACCCCGGGCGCCGCAACATAGCCGATCAGGCCGCGCACCTCCGGCGCCAGCAATTGATCTTCCCGCAACGGCATGACCTGGCCCATCACCTGGGCTCCCCAGGAAAACGTCGCGATCGAGGTCCGCGTGCGGAGGACACCGAATTTGCCCGAGGCAAAC
Source organism: Opitutales bacterium (assembly GCA_038249085.1). Classification (GTDB taxonomy): domain Bacteria; phylum Verrucomicrobiota; class Verrucomicrobiia; order Opitutales; family Opitutaceae; genus ER46. The sequence goes on along the minus strand of JBBRWR010000048.1, from coordinate 12,087 downwards.
ACGTACCTTCCGGCGAGGTCCGTCATGAGTTGATCGCCCGGGAGGGGCGTCGGACCCTCCCCCAACTGAGCCATCAACGCGTAGGCATGGGCCGGCAATTCCAGCGCCATGCTCTGGTCGGAAGGCAGCCTGACCTCCGTCGGCAGGTAGATCGGGCCGTCCGGCGTCCGCGCCGCCATGCGCCGCATGGTGGCGAGGCATTGCCGCTGCAACGTCGCCGACTGCGCATCGCCATACCGCACGGCCATTCCCGTGTGATACTCGAACCAGTCGATATTCCGCCGGAGGCCCCAATCCTGACCATTCGGATAGATCCAGGCACCATCCGGCAGGGCCAGACGCTTGAGCACGGTGTTGATCGCCGCCACGTTGAGGTCCAGCGCCGCGGGCGGCGCGCGTCCGCCCCAGGCATACATCGGCACCTGCGACGTGAGCAGGTAGGTGCAGGCCATGTAGTCGGGGTGGACCCGCCCGTGATTCTCCAGGGTAAAATCGTCGAAGAGATTCGCGCCGGCGAGCCACTCCCGCAACGGTCGTCCGTCAACCCGATCGCCGCACGTCAAATCCGCCGGGCGGGCGAACGACGATGCGATCCACCGGATCGCCGCCTCGCGCCACCGGGCCGCCCGCGGGTGCCCGGGAAACATCAGCCCCGCCAGGGAGAGGATTTGGGAGTTCCAGGCGTTCTCCTCCGCCTTCGTGTCGCGGAGCAGCGCGGCGGGCGGGACGGCATCGGCAAACCGCTCCGCCTCGTCCGTGATCATGCGCGCGGCCAGCCATCGCTCCTCCGGCGCCAGATCATCCCACAAAAGCCAGCAGGCCTCGCCCGCCAATGCCGCCCAATACGCGGACTGCCACTGACCGCGCCAGGATCGGCCGTCATCACAGTGCCCGCCTCCGGCCCCGCACGTGGGCAAGAGATAACGCAACAAGGCCAGGGCGCGCTCCCGGGCCATGCGACGGGAAAACTCCGGAGGAAACGCGGAGTCCGGCAACAGTCGGGCCAGCAACGCGAGCCCCTTCGCCGTGTGGGCATTCGGCCGGATGCCGTGCTCGCCGGATGGCGCTCCCTTGAGCAGAGGCAATTTCGATCCCCGTGGCTCGCGCGGCCACGGCTGGATTTCCGCAACCAGGAACCGGGCCTGTTGAATCAGCAGGGGTTCGAGCGCCTGCATGACCGGACCGCGGTGCGCCCGCGCGGGTTGGGCGACCGTCGTCGCAAAGTCGTGCATCAGTGCCGCGCGGAGCACGGCCGGGTCCGGCATCGCCGCCAGCACACTCCGGCGCCGGATGGCCAGCGCTCCCGTCCGGTCATCGCGAATCGCCGCGAGTTCCGTGCCGGCGAGCATCTTTCCCACGGCCTCCTGCGCGGTGAAGGCGCCGCGTACCGCCTGCGTGCGCACCCCCCGCACGATTTCAGCGCCAAAGAGAATCTCGCGTCCCGACGCCGTCGACAGCCGGGCGAGCATCACCGCGGCATCGCCGGCCGGCAGAGCATAGGAGCGCGTCTCGTCCTCCATCGCCCCGCCAGTCGCCACAAGGGCGAGAATCATGCCCAATGCGAAGCCAAACCGTCCCGAGGGGGCCGGGTTCCAGGACACGAAGCGACGGGAGAACTCAAACATGTCACGAAGGAGGACGAACAACCCGCCGGTTTCCGTCATGTGAAGTCCCGCATTCATGCCATCGCAGAGCATGGGGAGTACAAGCTTCGGGCGAAGCACATCCAACCCACCATTTCATCCTCGAGCTTGTTTTCTCCCGGCACCGTGTTCTAAGTCGGCGCCGGATTGCCCCTGCCCATGCCGCCGCCAAACCCAGAGCAAGCCCGATGGTTCACCGCCGAGGTGCAACCGCACGCGGCGGGGCTGCGGGCGTATCTCACCGGGCAATTTCCCCATTTGTCGGACATCGACGACATCGTGCAGGAGAGCCTGGTGCGGGTGGTGCGCGCCCACGAGGCGGGGCGGGTGGAGTCGCCACGCGCGCTGCTGTTTGCCACGGCGCGCAACCTTGCCCGCGACCTGCTGCGGCGGCAGCGGGTTGTTTCCTTCGAACCCATCACGGAAATCACCGATTCATCCGTCTTCCTCAGTGGCGGCGCCATCCCGGAGTCCGTCAGTCACAATGAAGAACTCGACCTCTTGACCCAGGCCATCCAATCGCTGCCCGACCGCTGCCGGCAGGTGTTCACCCTGCGTGTCGCCTACGGACTGTCCCAACGGGAGGTCGCCGCCCGCCTGGGCATCTCGGAAAACACCGTGGAAAAACAGATGGGCAACGGCATCCGGCGCTGCACGGAATTCTTTGCCCGCCTCGGCCTGCCCTGAACCCGCTCCGATGACGCATCACGATCCCCTTCGATGGCCGGGCAATTCCGCCCACCGCACCGCCGCGGACTGGGTGGCGCGGAGGGATCGCGGACTGACGGCCGCGGAGCAGGACGAATATCTGCAGTGGCTGCACGAGGACGCGCAACGGGGGCCGATGGTTGCGCGGCACGAGGCCACCTTGCGCCGGATGAAAGGTCTGGCCCAGTGGCAGCCCATCCTGAGCCAGGAAACCAACCCGGATCTCTTTGCCCCCCGGCGGCACCGGATCCGCCGGGCCCTGCCCGTGCTGGCGGCCGCCGCCGTCGCGGTGGGAATTTTTTTCCTGCGCCCGTCTCCGCCGGTTCCCATCGCCCGGGAAACACTGTCCAACCATTATCTTCGCGTGAACGACCGGCAGGCACTGGCCGACGGCTCCATCGTCGAACTCCGCGACGGCTCCCATATCGAAGTGAACTTCACCGCGGCCGAACGACGGGTCCGTCTTACCGGCGGGGAGGCCCATTTCACCGTCGCCAAGAATCCCCACCGTCCCTTCATCGTCGAGGCTGGCGGCGTGGCGGTGCGCGCCATCGGCACCGCCTTCAACGTCCGGCTCGACGCCGCCACGGTCGAAGTGTTGGTGACCGAGGGGCGGGTGCACGTCGATTCCGACCTCCCGGCGAATGCGACATCGCCCGCCATCACCGTGACTCCCATGGTGGTGGGCGCCAGCCAGCGCACCGTTGTGCCGCTTTCCGCCGCCGCCGCCGCCGTGGCGAAGGTCGCCATCGTATCCGTGACACCTGCACAGGTCAGGGAGGTACTCGCCTGGCAGGCGCCACGCCTGCAATTTCACGAGACTCCGCTGGGCGAGGCGGTGGCCGAGTTCAACCGCCACAATCTGCACCACCTCGTCATCGGCGATCCGGAGCTGGGCGCGATTCCGATCGGCGGCACTTTCCGGGTCGACAATGTCGACGGCTTCGTGCGCCTGCTCGAGGTCACGCTTGGAATTCACGGTGAGTCGCGGAGCGCGAACGAAACCGTGTTGCAACGCGCGCCCTAAAGCGGCCGAGCCGTCGCGACGCCGGAACCCCGTGCAAAAAACATTGCCGGGGCATTACGGAAGAACCGGCACCATTCGTCTTCCGTTGTGCCGGAGCTTCCCGGCCCTCCCATCATGATGATGCCTATTCGTCTTCCCCGAGTTGTGATTTGGATCGTGTGCGTCTGCACTCTGGCTCTCGTCCTCCCCGCCGGTATCCAGGCCAGTGCGGCCAACCCGCAAACCTTCAACCTCCCGGCAGGCGACGCCGCCGCCACCCTGCGGCAATTGTCCGAGGTGTCACACCGGGAAATCCTGTTCGCGGCCGACGCGGTGCGGGGCGTACGGACCAACGCGGTCCGGGGCGAGTTCACCCCGCTCGAGGCCGGCAACCGGATGCTGGCCGGCACGCGCCTGATCGCGATGCAGGACGAACAGAGCGGCGCCCTCGCCGTTCGCCGGCGCGAAGTCGCTGCAAACGCCGGTTCGTCGCGCTCCGCCTCCGCCGCGGCTCGAACCGACTCCGCCCCCATGGCGGCAAACTCCGCCGTCTTTACGGGCCAGGCGGCCCTCCTGGGTCGCGTGTCCAACCTCGCCACCGGCGCCACCCTGGAGGGAGCGACCGTCCAAATCGCGGGGACCGACCGCACCGCGACCACGGAGCGCGACGGCTCGTTCTATCTCGCCGACTTGCCCGTGGGTAACATCACGGTGCGGGTGACCTACCCCGGCCTCGACGCGGCGACCGAGGTCGTCGAACTCGGCGCCACCACCACCTCGCGGGACTTCCAGCTCACCTCCGACGTCTACAAGATGGAGGCCTTTGCCGTCACCGCCATCCGCGAAGGCAACGCCGCCGCCATCGCCCGGCAGGAACAGTCCCTCATGGTTGGCAACACGATCGCGACCGACGCCTACGGCAACATCGCCAAGGGCGACCTCGGCACGTTTCTGCAACGCCTGCCCGGCGTCGTGGGCGACTACGGCGGGTCCGCCGTCGACGCCATCTCGGTGCGCGGCCTCTCGCCGGAATTCACCACCGTGACGCTGGACGGCACGCGCTTTGCCGCCGCCAACCCCGATTCCCGCATCCAGATCGTCAGCGGTTTGCCGTCGGGCTCGATCGAGAGCGTCGAAGTGATCAAGACCCCGACGGCCGACATGGACGCGGAGTCGCTCGGTGGCGTGGTCAATCTGCGCACACGCAGCGGCTTCGATCGCACCGGCCGCACGATCATCCTCAACGCCGCCACCGCCTACAACGAAACCATGGGCCGGCACCTCGATCCCTCCGGCAGCGGCCGGACAATCTTCCCCCACTTCTCGGCGGACTATTCGGATGTCTTTTTGCTCTTCGGCCGCAAGCTCGGCGTCTCCGTCACCGGGGCGTACCAGGAAGTCGGGGACGGCCTCCAGACCATCCGCGCGACCTTCGGCACGAACTGGGACTACCAGCGCCCGACCACCCCGCGGCAGGTCGTCTATGCCGACCAGGAGTTCCACCTGAACAAGCGGGTCAACTTCCAGAGCAAATTCGACTACAAGCTCTCGCACGACTCCTCGGTCAGCTTCGCGGCGGGCTGGACCCGCTTCGTCAACGTCATGGAGCAGGTCCGCCCGCAGTACACCGACAGCCTGATCATCGACACCGTCAATTCGACCTCCGACAACTGGATCTTCAGCCGGGCGCGCTACCGTTCCAACCGCGACTTCCGCTACACGCCGAGCGAACTCTGGAACTTCTCGCTCAACGGCAAACACAGCCTGGGCGTTTTCAAGATCGCCTGGGATCTCTCCTACTCCGACTCGTTTCGCCCGCTGGATCGGATCGCCGCCACCGCGCGCAGCAACAACGACTTCACCCTCAACTTCGATCGCCGCGCCGGCACCGAGTTTCCAAAGATCATCTTCGGCGGCGCCGTGCCGCCCCCGAACGATCTCTTCACCAACATGCTCTCGGTCGCGCTCACCGGCACCCACGAGGACGCCAGCGACATCATCAAGAGCGCCCGGCTCGACGTCTCGCGCGACTTCGCCCAGGGGCGTTTCCCGCTGAAACTCAAGACCGGGTTCCGCGTGCGCCAGCAGGATCGCGATCGCGACTTCGACTCCGTCTCCGGCACCTTCGGCGCCGGCAATTACTCCCAGTACCGCGATTTCAACTTCACCCACGGCTGGGTCGACGGCCGCTATCCGGCGACGCCGCTCATCAACGCCAAGGCCGTCTTCAAGGATGCCGGCATCAGCTATCTGCCGTCCGGCAACCCGGCCCGTCCCGCTGTCCAGTTTGCCTACAACTCCCCTTTCTTCCCCGTCGCGCTCGATTCCTCGGTGACCAACTCGCTGCAGAACGACTACAACACGCGCGAGACGATCCCCGCCGGCTACCTGCAGGGCGAGGTCAAGCTCTCGCCGACGCTCAAGATGACCGCCGGCGTGCGCGTCGAACAAACCAAGGCCACGATCACCTCCCGTTTCGAAAACACCCGGGTCACCCTGCCGGAGGATCGTTTCGCCGGCTTCAAGACCGTCAATTCCGACTACGTGGACTGGTTCCCCAACCTGCAATTCCGCTACGAACCCGTCCCGCATCTCACGTTTCGCGCGAATTACTCGACCACCATCGGCCGGCCGCGCATCGCCGATCTCGTGGGCCGCTTCTCCATCAACGACCTCACCCAGGCGGTCAGCTTCTCGAATCCGTCACTGGAGCCGCAGATCTCGACCAATTACGACGTCAGCGTCGAATACTACTTCAAACCCGTCGGCGTCGTCTCGGTCGGCGGCTTCCGCAAGGACATCAAGAACTACGTCACCGCGACCTCGTTTCGCATCACCGGCAACGAATTCGGCCTCGATCTGAGCGACTACGTGAACTGGACCGGCAACAGCCGCGTCAACGCCGGCGACGGCAAGGTCGAGGGCATGGAGTTCAACTACTCGCAGCAATTGAGCTTCCTGCCCGGGCGCTTCCGCGGCCTCGGCGTGATGGGCAACTGGACCGTGCTCACCAGCGCCGGCGACTACAACGGCGTCGTGACGAATCTTCCGTTCAAGAACTACCTCACCGGCCTGCGCCCGCGCTCCGGCAACGCCGGTGTCACCTACAATTACGGACGCTGGGATCTCCGCCTGATGTGGAACTACGCCTCCACCTATCTCGCTTCGATCAATGCCGGCGATCCCTCCAGTTCGGAGTTCATCGGGCAGCGCGGGCAGTTCGACTTCTTCGCCCGCTTCAAGATCACCCGGAACCTCAACGTCTTTCTCGACGTGATCAATCTCAACGAGGAGAACCGCGGCCGTTACAGCGGTCTCTATCGCGACGATCGCCGGGCGCAGACCAACCTCTTCCCGCGCTCGATCTCGACGGGCGTGCAGGCGCGATTCTGAGCGCAGACACCACCGGCAAATCGCGCGCATCCCGATCCGCAGCCTGGAGGCGGGGTGCCCTCACCCCGCGACATATGGTGCGTGAGGCCGATGGAGCGCGATCCATCACCATCGGTCCGCCTGTTACGCGAAACCTGGTTTTCGTTTCCCTTGCATTCGCCGGGGTTCGACAAGAGCCACGTGGCGGGATCACACTCCACCGTCATGACCGAAGCCACTCCCCGTCACTTCATCCGGCGACACCTTCGCGCCACCCTGATCTTGGTCTGCACCGCGGCCGGCGGGATGCCAACCGCTGCCGCTCCCGTCGCCCCGCCTCCGCGGCATGCCGCCAAGGTCATCGTCGTCAACGACGATGGCTTCAGCGCCTTCTTCAACGGCAGCTACAAATCGGTTGACGATGTCCGCCAGCGCATCCTCGGCTATCGCGACACCCCGCTCGCCGTCCTCGAGTGGTGCGTCACCGGCGGCAGCCGCGTGAACTATCCTTCGCGGGTCACAGAACTGATCGGCGAGGGTCTCACCACTTACCCGCGGCGCGGCGACCAGCAGGTCTATGACACCCTGCGCCGGATCGCCGATGGCGGCGTGAACCTCACGCAGGCGGTCGCCGACGCCTGCCACGAGGCCGGCCTCCTCTGCTACGCCTCAATGCGCATGAACGGAGACTATGCGAAAAGCGCCGACGGCGATCTGAACCAGCGCGAGTTCAACAGCGCCTTCTGGTGGCGGCATCCGGAGATGCGCGTGCGCGGCCCCAAGGGCGAGGACAAGACCAAGCTCTCGTATGCGTTTGCCGACGTGCGCGAATTCAAGCTCGGCATCCTGCGCGAGGTCGCGGCCTGCGCCATCGACGGCGTCAACCTCGATTTCCTCCGCCATCCGCCGTTCCTCGGCTACGACGAACCGCTGCTGCGGGCTTTCCAGGAAAAATACGGCGAAGACGCCCGGCAGGTGAAGACGGACGACCCGCGCTGGCTCGATCTGCGCGCCGAAGTGATGACCGGATTCGTGCGTTCAGTGCGCGCACTCCTCGATGCGGCCGGCGTGAAACAGAGCCGGCACCTCGGACTCTCCGTCCGGGTGGACTGGCGGGAACTCCGTTCGTGGGGCTGCGATGTTGAACGGTGGATCAGGGCCGGCTGGCTCGACTACGTGGTCGTCGCGCAGCACGGACTCGGCGGCTACGAATTCGACCTGCGGCCCTTCGTGGCCATGGCCGCGGGCACCGGTTGCGCCGTCTACTTCGGCGAGGAGGCGCTCACTTCCGGCCACGATCTGACCGCGAAGGAGGATCGCCTGCTGGCGGCAGGGGCAATTGCACGCCCCCGACGCGGCCGACTGACAACCGGGCAGTACGCCGAACGCGCCGCCAAGTGGTACGCGATGGGGGCGGATGGCGTGCACCTCTTCAACACCCACGCCGCTGAGGACATCCGGGCGGCCGCGGGGCGGCCCGCCAAGTAGGCCGTTGCCCCTCGACCGTCCGCACACCGGTCTTACACTCCACCGTATCCAGGATTCTTCAATCAACTTCCTCCAGATTGTGGGCGACCATCCATGACGCCAGGCACCACCCGATTCGCATAAAGCAGCCCCGGGGCATTTAAGCCAACCAATGTCATTTGCTGCTCGAATCCATTCCGGGGAGCGCACCCGTCTCGGGTGCTGGCTTCGGCGTCCCGCCGAAGCCTCCGCTGCCCTCGGCGGGACGCCGAGGGCAGCCTGCGAGACGCAGGCGCTCCCCGGACCATACTCCACGCCTCAATCATGTCCCCAAGCCAGCGCAAGCTCCGGAGTATCGGACCCATCGCGCATGAACCCACGGGAGCCCAATTCACTCCGAACCTGGTGGACGCTCGTGCTGGCTGCCACCGGCTTGTTCACCGCTCCATGGCTCGTCGGCGCGGCGGCACCGACGGCCGCGTCGCCGCGACTCTTTCTGATTGGCGGATCCACCATGGCGACATTTCCGCCGGAGCGTCCGGTGGTTGGCTGGGGTCAGATGCTCCCGGATTACTTCCGGGCACCCGACATCGTGCAAAACCGCGCGCGCAGCGGCCGCAGCAGCAAGAGTTTCATCGATCAGGGGCTGTGGGCGGCAACCCTGGCCGAAATGCGGAAAGGCGATTACCTGATCGTCTGCTTCGGCACCAACGATGCCAAGGAGAGCGACCCGGCACGTTACGCCGCGCCGCGCGGAGAGTTTCGCCGCAACCTCGAGCGTTTCATCCGCGAATCCCACGCCAAGGGGGCCACGCCGATTCTGGCCACTTCCGTTGCGCGTCGGCAGTGGGATGACCGGGGCCGCTTCGTCGAACCACCCTCGGAATGGGTCGTGGTCACCCGCGAAGTGGCCGCCGCGCTGAAGACACCGCTCCTGGAAATGCGACACCGCACCGTCGAACTCGAAAGGAGCCTCGGCCCGGAGGGATCGATTGCCCTGCACCTCTATCTGCCGCCGGGAAAGTACGCCGCTTATCCCAAGGGTTCCAAGGACGACACCCACTATTGCGCCGACGGCGCGCGTCGCGTGGCCGCGCTCGCGGCCGCGGAAATTCGCCGCCTCGATCTGCCGCTGGCGCGCTGGCTGGCGGAATAGTTGCCGTCTCCATCGTTGGCCTCGCAGTTCCCGGATAGGGGTAGGGACGGGGATAGAACCCGCCCCTCCCTCCGAACCGGACTGGCGGAATTACCGCATCCGGCTCTCCAGTCGGTGAGTACCCCGTCAAGGGACTGGATGTGCCTCAAGCCAAAATCGCTCCAGGCTGAGCAACTTCAGTTCGGCGAAGTAACGGTTGGGCCAGCGTTGATGGTCACTGCCGCGCCCGCGTCCACGCCCGCCATGGCGCTTGCGCAAGATACCGCGCAAACGGCCACGCACGTAGGCGTCGAGGTCGCGAAACGTCCAGCGGTTGCTCCGCCAGAAGTAACCATACCATCCTCGTAACACCGGATTGAGTTCATTCGCAATCAGCTCTGCCAACCCCATCCCACTGTTGCGCTGGGTCAGCCCATGCAACTTCTGCTGGATGCCGTGCAGACTCTTCTCCCGCGGCCAGCATGGGCCGGCCCGTTCGAAGTGATATCCCAGGAAGTCGAAACCTCCCGGCTGGGCCATATCCACCAGGCGCGTCTTCTGCGGGTGTAATTGCAACCCCGCCGACGCACACCATTGCTGGACGGTGGCCAGCACCTCTTCGGCTTGTTGCCGGGTGCGACACAGCACGACAAAATCGTCCGCGTAACGCACCAGTTCCCAGCCGTCGAGGCGCAGCTTCCAGTCCAGCGCGTTCAGGTAGAGGTTAGCCAGCAGCGGACTGACCACGGCCCCTTGAGGGGTGCCGCATTCCGTCGGACTCCAGCCCTTGCCCTCTTCCATCACGCCCTGCTTGAGGTAGGCCGCCACGAGGTCGAGGATGCGCCGGTCCACCACCTTGGTCTTCACCCATGCGAGCAAGGGCTCGTGCGGGATCGTATCAAAGTAGCTTTTCAGGTCCGCATCCACCACGTGGGTGTAGCCTTCAGCGAGCAATTGCTCCACCCGGTCAATCGCACCCTGACACCCGCGACCGGGCCGGAAACCAAAACTCTCGGGCGCAAATTCGCGCTCGAAAATCGGCTCCAACACCATCCGCAGTGCCGTTTGCACGATGCGATCGCGCACCGCCGGAATACCCAGCGGGCGCTTTTCCGGCGAACCGGGCTTGTCAATCCAAGTCCGCTTCACCGGTTTCGGCTCATATCTCCCCTCGCTCAACTGGCGCGAAAGGCTGGCCAACTCCTCCACTGCCGTCCGGGCAAACCTCGCCACCGACACCTGGTCCACACCAGCCGCCCCGTCGTTGGCGGCGACCTTTTCCCACGCCGCCCACAGGGTGCGTGGGGCGTAGACCTTGTCGATGAGGCTGTGCCAGACGCCGTTCTTCGGCCCCCTTTCGAGGGCTTCCAGCATACGTTCCGTCCAAACCGCCCGTTCCACCCACGGCCAGCGGCCACGGATTTCTCCGTCGGGGCTATCCCCTGCGGGAACTCGCGACGGTGAGGCTTCGTTCGTTTTGGTCTTCACGTCTTCACCTTCCTGCACCCCTTCGCTCCACGGTCATTACCCGCTTCTCCGCTACTATGGGTGCTCTGACTGCTGCCGGTCGGCTCTTCGGACCCACAAGGGGATCATGAACACCGTCCTGTTCCGACAGCTCTCTTATCTTCCGCATGAAACCTTCCCTGTCTGCCAGCTCCAACCACACCATCACCGAACCCACTCCCAGTCTGGCATGTCCCGTCTGGGGTGGGTTTTGCGACCAACGGTCGCAGGCTTCGCCTTTCCCTAGCAGGCTCGCCCCATGATGACGCCGAATCGAGTTCACTTTCGTTCCGGCCCACAGGTTCGCCGCCGGTTGCTCCCCACCCCGCCTCGCGGCGACGCAGTTACCTTTGGCTTCCGCTGCCCATACCAACAGCGGGATACGACTTTCACGTTCTGATTTCATACATGTGATAACGCACTGGGGCTGGCTCTCCGAGCCGGCCTGAGTTCGATTTTCGATGGCTCACACGGTTCACAGCCCGTCCAACCCAGGGCGGCTCGGCGAGCCGCCCCCACCGTGCAGTTACGGTTCGAAGACCCAGGGCCAGTCCGCTGCATTTGTGACTAGATTCTCTCGCACCGGATTGTCGCGAATGTAGGCGCTCTTGAGTTGCAGACTTTCGTCATTGCGAAGCCGGTGATCGAAGAAATCGCGCTGCCAGACGACCTTGGTGTGTCGCGCCGTAAAACGCTTCCAGTCACTGACCGCGCGACGCATGCCTTCGGCTTGGGGAAAAGCCAGCAACGCGTGGGCATGATCGGGCATCAACAGAAACAAGCGCGCGAACCATCGTCCGGTACCGTGATAGTGGGCCACCGACTCCAGCAGCCGTTCAGCCGTTGACTGCAGCGTGAGCTGAGGCCGGTCACGGACCGCACAATGCAGCGTAATAAAGAATATCGCACCGTCCGCCACCCATGGCGGCACCTTGTGAGGCAGCTTCTTTCTCGGCACAAAACGCATTTTCAGGGTGGGGCTGGCTCTCCGAGCCGGCCTGAGTTCAAATTTCTATGTTCCACCCAGTTTTAAGAAATGCCCATGGGCTCGGCCCGTGAAATGCGAGTGCGAGGTCGAACCGATTCGCGAATCGAGGGGTGGCGTTGACGCTGCCAGCAGCGGTTTGATAGTCCGCTGATCCTGGCGGTTTGATGTTCGGCATCTACTTCGGGTCGATTTGCTTCCTGGAACTTCGTCAAAAGAGATTTTCTTCCGAGGGTCGATTTACTTCCCCACCGGACGCTTTCTT
>JBBRWR010000047.1:0-57005 GCA_038249085.1 Opitutales bacterium | reverse complement strand
CTCGGCTTGTCCTCGGCTCGGCTCCTGTGTCCAGGCTCGGATCCCAACGCCCCGGATTTGAACAGGAGGGCAATCCAAGGTCGGGCGGAGGAAGGTCCCCAAGCTTGGTCCTTCGCGCCTTCGTGCCTTCGCGCGACCCAAGCCCGGGGATCGTTTTCTTGAAACGCGATTGACCATGCCGCGGGCGGACGCGACGGTTTCGCGGCTTCCCTTTTCCCGTTTTCCCCATGGCAAAATCTCCCGTCCGGATCGTGACGCTGTTCTCCGTCGCACTCGCGATCCTCGCGGGCTGCGGCAAGTCCTCCCGCGAGGCGGCGGCGCCGGCGGCCGGGGCGGGCCGCACCGAGATCCGCTTTGCCCACGTGCACGCGCCGGACGTCGCGGGCGAGTTGCATTTCACCGCCGTGGCGTTCGCCGAGGCGCTGGCGTCGCTGTCCGACAAATACAGCGCCAAGATTTTTCCGCAGGGCACGCTGGGCAGCGAGCGCGAGGTCTATGAAGGCATGCAACTTGGCTCCGGCGCCTCGGTGACGGTCTCGGGCACGGCGATTCTGAACAATTTTGACCAGCGGATCGGGGTCATGGATCTGCCGTATCTGTTCAAGGATTTCGATCACGTGCACCGCGTGGTGGATGGCGAGGTGGGCCGCGATCTGGTGGCCGGGTTGGAGCAACAGGGGCTCATCGTACTCGCGTGGATCGACGGATGGGGTTTCCGCGAAATGATCACGACCTCGAAGGCGGTGCGGCGGCCGGAGGATCTGAAGGGCCTCAAGATCCGGACCATTCCGACGCCGATCTATCTGGCCGCCCTGCGCATGATGGGCGCGAACCCGACGCCGATGACGTACGGCGAAATCTACACCGGGCTCCAGACCGGCGTGATCGACGGCTTCGAGCAGGCGCCGGCCATCCTGATCGCGGAGCGTTTCTACGAGGTGGCGAAGAACCTCACGATGACGCGTCATCTCTTTCCGGCGATGGTGGTGTGTTACTCGAAGGCGCATTGGGATCGGATCGCCCCGGCCGACCAGGCGGTGATCCGGCGGGCCGCGGAAATGGCCCGCGACCAGGGCCGGGCGCTGGCCCCCGTGCGCGAAGCCGAGGCGTTGAAGGCCCTGCACGAGCACGGCATGACGATTCACGACATCGACACCCGCACGTGGATCCAGGCGGCGGTGAAGGTGCAGGATGAACTCGCCGCCGAGCGCGGCGCGACCGACCTGCTGGCGAAGATCCGCGCCGCGGCGAAACCATGAGGCGTGGAGCGACGCACGCGGCGGACCCCCGGGGGCGCGAGACCCGGCGATGACGGCACCGCGATCCAGGGGAGTGATCCCGCGCCTGGCGAACGCCGTCGGCCGGCTCCTGGGCTACGCCGATCGGATCGGCGAGGCCCTCATCGTGCTCTTGTTCGCGACCATCGTGCTGGTGGGCGGGTTGCAGGTCATCTGCCGCTATGGGTTCAACGCGTCGCTGAGTTGGAGTGAGGAACTGCAGCGCTACGGCCTGATCTGGATGGTGTTCCTGGCGCTGGTGGCGGGATACCGGCGCGGTGCGCACATCGGCATGAGCCTCCTGTTGGAAAAACTGCCGCGGGCGGTGCAGGTGCCGGTGGGCTGGGTGGTGGATTTGCTCTGGTTGGGGCTGGGCCTGGCGATGGTGATCTACACCGCGGGCTATCGCTCAGCGGCGGGTATGACGTTTCTCCATAGTGTCAGCCGGCAGAGCAGCGCCGGCATGGGGGTGCGGATGGACCTCGTATATTCCTGCATCGTGGTGGGGGGCACCTACCTCACGCTGGCGGCGTTGCACAACCTGTTGGGGCGCGTCGTCGGTGGGCCACCCCGGATGAGCCCGGAGGAGCCACCATGTTGATCACGCTCCTGGTCGTGCTGCTGGCGTTGATTTTCCTCGGCGTACCGGTGGTGGTCGCGATCGGTTCGGTCGCGCTGGGCGGCATCCTGGCGCTGCCGGAACTGGCGCCGGTGGAGTTTCCCCGAAAAATGTTCGCCGCGGTGGATTCCTTCAGCCTGCTGGCGCTGCCGTATTTTATTCTGGCGGGCGAGTTGATGGTGCGCGGGGGGATGAGCCGGCGGCTGGTGGAGTTTGCCGAGACGCTGGTCGGCCACCTGCGGGGCGGGCTCGGGCATGCCACCGTGCTGGCCAACATGATCTTCGCCAACGTCACCGGATCGTCGGCCGCCGCGACCTCGGCGATCGGGTCCCTGATGGCGCCGGAGATGAAGGCCCGCGGCTACAAGGGCGGGTTCATCGCCTCGCTGGCCGCGACCTCCGGGGTCATCGGCGCCATCATCCCGCCGAGCATGGTGATGGTGGTCTACGGGGCGATGGCGGGCGTCTCGATTGGTGGGCTTTTTCTTGGCGGTATCCTGCCGGGTCTGCTCATCACGGGGTTGCTGATGCTGACCGTGCACCTGCACGGTTATCATCCTAATTTTCCCGAGGTCCGCGCGACGAGCGGGCGCTTCCGTCTGCGCCATGTGCTGCAGACGCTGCCGCGGGTGTGGGTCGCGGTGCTGGCGCCGGTGATCATTTTGGGCGGCATCATGGCGGGCATCTTCACCGCGACGGAGGCGGGGGTGGTCGCCTGCTTCTACGCGCTGATCGTCTCGATGTTTGTATACCGCTCGGTGCAGCTCCGTGATCTCCCGCGGATCCTGCTCACGTCCGCGATCACGACGACCGTCGTGCTCGGCATCATCGCGGTGGCGGGGGCGCTGGGCTGGCTGCTGACCTACCTCAACTTCACCGAGATTGTCGGTGGGTGGCTGCTGGGCGTGTCCTCCCGGGGTTGGGTCGTGCTGCTGATCCTGCTGGCGATGATGATGGTGCTCACGATGTTCATCGAGTCGCTGGCGGTGCTGATCATTCTCACGCCGCTGATCGTGAAGATCGGCGCCACGTTTGCGCTGGATCCAATCTACCTCGGGATCCTGATGGTGATGGTGACCCAGATTGGGGCCACGACGCCGCCGGTGGCGGTGTGTCTCTTTGTGGGTACGAGCATCGCCGGCTGCCGGTACGACGAGACGATCCGCCGCTGCTGGCCCTTCATCGCGGCCCTCATGCTGGCGCTGCTCGCCGTCCTGGTCTGGCCGCCGCTGGCCACCTGGATTCCGCACACGTTCCTGAAGTGAGCTCCGCCGGCGAAAAGGCGGCCCGAGCGTCAGATTACTTCGATCAATCGGTGGCCCTGGCCCGCGAGTTCGATGATGCCCGTGAGGCGGACTTCGAACCAAGTGCGCAGCACCCGATTGGTCGTATTGCCCACCCGTAGCCACACAATCAGCGGCGCCGTAGGGGCCTGGGCCGAACGAGCGGCGAAATCCTCGTCCTTGGTCACGATGATGGCTCCGCTTTCCAGGGCAGAGGCCCAAATTGCACCGTCGTCAGCTTCGCGCAGGCCGAGATCCTCGACGTGTTCGGCCTCGTGACCCGCTTCGCGCAGCCAGCAGGCCAGCGCCGGAGGCAACTGAGCGTCGACCAGAAATTTCACCTGGCCAGCGACAAGACCGCATGGTCGACCTGCCGGGCGGCGTATTCGAGTGCCGCCTGAATATCTTCGCGCTCAAGGTACGGATAGCTCTCGAGAATATCCTTTTCGGCTGCCCCACTGGCCAGCATGTCGAGCACATCCTTGACCCGCATGCGCATGCCCCGAATGCACGGTCGGCCCCCGCATTGGTTCGGATTGAAGGTGACTCGCTGCAACTGACTCATGCCAGGACGCTATGCCAAGCCGCCCCTGCCGCAAGCCTGCCTTTGACGTTTCCCGGCCGTGCCCCCCCGGCGGTCCGAGATTCCTTGTCTCCCCGCCGCCGCGCCGGCACGCTGCCACCGGTCGGTGCCACGCGTTTCAATCAACCAGGGTGTAATTTCACCCGCTTATCCGCTCATGAACCAAGATCCTGTCTCCTCGTTGTCGCGTCGTGATTTCATCAAACACTCGGGGCAGTTTGCCGCGGTGTCGGCCCTCGCGGGCGTGACGTTGCCGCACGTGCATGCCGCCGGCAGCGACTTGATCAAAGTGGCCCTCGTCGGCTGCGGCGGCCGCGGTACGGGCGCCGCCGGGCAGGCGCTCTCGACCACGAGCGGACCGATCAAGCTCGTCGCGATGGCGGACGTATTTCCGGCGAAACTGGCGAGTTCGTTTGATCGGCTCACGAAGCAATTCGCCCAGCAGCCGACGCAGCTCGACGTGCCCAAGGATCGCCAGTTCATCGGCTTTGACGGCTACAAGTCGGCGATGGATTGCCTGAAGCCGGGCGATGTCGTGATTCTGGCCACGCCGCCGGCGTTTCGCTGGGTGCATTTCACCTACGCCATCGCGAAGGGCCTGCACGTGTTCATGGAGAAACCCCTCACGGTCGACGGTCCCACCAGCAAGCGGATGTTTAAACTCGGCGAACAGGCTTCGGCCAAGAACCTGAAGGTGGGCGTCGGCCTCATGGTGCGCCACTGCCGCGGCCGGCAGGAACTCCACCAACGCATCCGCGACGGGCAGATTGGCGAAATCGTGGCGATGCGGGCGTATCGCATGGGCTCCGGCGGCGGCACGGCTCCGCCCAAGCCCGCGGGCATCAGCGAACTGCTGTATCAGATTTCCAAGTTCCACGCCTTCCTCTGGGCGAGCGGCGGCGTCTTCTCGGATTACTACATCCACCAGGTCGATGAGTGCTGCTGGATGAAGAATGCCTGGCCGGTCGAGGCGATGGCCATCGGCGGCCGCCACTATCGCGGTGATTCGCTCGATCAGAATTTCGACACCTACTCGGTGCAGTACACCTTCCCGGACGGCACCCTCCTCTACTACGAGGGGCGCAACATGCCGGGGGTGCACAACGAGTTTGCCAGCTATGCGCACGGTTCCAAGGGTTCGGCGGTCATCACCACGCGCTCCCACCACCCCGGCCGGGTGCGCATCTACAACGGCCAGAAAATGCCGCGCATCCTCACGCCGAAGGACAAGATCGACCTGAGTGATCCGAACCTGCGCTGGGCCTATCCGGAGGGGGAGAAGAACCCGCAACAGCTCGAGTGGGACGATCTCGTCGAGGCGATTCGCCAGGATCGGCCCTACAACGAGGTGAAGCGCGGGGTCGAGGCCAGCCTGGTGGGCTCGATGGGCCGCATGGCGGCGCACACCGGCCAGATCATCACCTTCGACCAAATGCTCAACTGCGAGCACGAGTTCGCCCCCGGGGTCGATCAACTGACCATGGACTCCCCGGCGCCCCTCCTCCTCGGGGCCGACGGCAAGTATCCGGTGCCGCGCCCCGGGATCGAGACCAAGCGCGAGTATTGAAAGAAAGGAAAGGCGCCCGGGTGACGGGCGCCTTTCCTCCTACGCGAAGTCCTCGACGCGAATCATCGTGGGCGGGCCCTGCATCGCCCGCAGCCGGCCGATGGCGTCGAGCGCCTTGCGCATGGCCGAAAAGGGCGCCGCGTGCATCATGAGAATCAACGGCACCGTCGCGCCCGCATGGCCCTCGGGCTGGATGACCGACGCGATGCTGATGCCCGCCCGCCCGAGGATGGCGGCGACCCGGGCGATGACCCCGGCCTCGTCGACGACGTTCAGGCGCACGTAATAACGCGACACGCTTTCCGCGATGGGCTGCACGGCGCCGTTACGCTCGTGCGGGACGAAGGGCGGCACGCGTTTTTCGCTGCTGTGCTGCAAATCGAGCGCGGCATCGGCGACATCGCTCAGCACAGCGCTGGCGGTGGCGTCTTTCCCGGCCCCGCGGCCGTAGTAGAGGGTGTCGCCCACAATGTCGCCCCGAACAAAGACGGCATTGTACACGTCGTGGATGCTGGCGAGGACGTGGCCATTGGGCACGAGGGTGGGATAGACCGAGACCTGCACCCGGGAGCCGTCGCCCGCCTTGGCCTTGGGGCCCGTTGCCGGCCGCGCAACCTCTTTGGCGATGGCGAGCAACTTGATGGTGTAGTCGAGCTGGCTGGCAAACTGGATGTCGAGCTGGGTGATCCCGCGGATGCCCTCGACGTGGATGTCCTCCTGCTTGACCCAGAAGCCATGGGCCAGCGAGGCGAGGATGCCGATCTTGTGCGCGGCGTCGTGGCCGTCGACGTCGAGCGAAGGTTCGGCCTCGGCGTAGCCCAGGCGCTGGGCGTCGCGGAGCACGTCGGCAAAATCGGCCCCCTCGCGCTTCATGCGGGTGAGGATGTAATTGCAGGTGCCGTTCACGATTCCGTAGATGCGCTCGAAGCGATTGCCGACGAGGCTCTCGCGCACGACCTTGATGATCGGGATGCCGCCGGCGACGCTGGCCTCGTAGTACAGGTTCGTGCGATGCCGGCTCGCGGTCGCAAACAACTCCGGCCCGTGCTTGGCGAGCAGGGCCTTGTTGGCGGTGATGACCGGCTTGCCCAGCTTGAGCGCGGCCAGCACCATCGTCCGGGCGATGGTCGTGCCCCCGACCAACTCGATCACGGCGTGCACCTGGGGGTCGTTCACGACCTCCTGCCAGTTCAGGGTCATGACCGCGGGCGGAATGACGTAGGGGCGCGGCTCGTCGAACGCCTTGACGGCGACCTTGACGATGCCGACGCGCACGCCGAGCCGGGAGGCCATCAGCCGCGCGTTCTTTTCCAAGGCATGAAACACGCCGCTGCCGACCGTGCCGCCGCCGAGCATGCCCAGATTAACCTGATGAAGTTTTTTCATGATGACCCTTTGCCAAAGTGGAGAGGAGGCGTTGTTGTCCGCCATCCCCGCCGGGGGGACAAGGTTCATCTTTCGCGGGCAAGTTCCGCGTGCGATCGGTCAAGGGTCGCGCAGACGGCTGCGGCGAAGGCGGCAAGAATGGACGGTGGCCGTGACAAACGGCCGGGCCGGGCCCACCCTGCCACTTCCTTCTTCCCGCCATGATCCCAAAACCCTTCCACTTCTCCCTCTTCTCACTCTTGACCTCGCCGCTGGTTCTGTCCGTCGCGGCGGCGGCCTCGGCCGGAATTCCCGGGTCCGACTACCAGATTTATTCCGGTAGCACGCACGCCCATACCCAGTACACCTGGTCCCACGGCGCCCAGTTTGCCAACGCCGCGCCGGAGCCGGCGGCGGACGGCAAGAAGGCGAAGTCCGGGATGCGGATTTCCGCCGAAGGATCCCAGCTTCCGCCCGCGGACAAGGTGCCCCGGGAGAACTGGCAGAAGTACCAGGGTCCGCCGGCCGCGCACTTCGCCCTCGCGCAGGCGAAGGGTTACGATTTCTACGTGACCAGCGACCACTCCCAGGAGGCCGGCCTCCAACCCGTGAGCCCCACCAATCCCGCCTGGCTCGCCTCCCAGCGCGAGGCGGCTGCGGCGACCGACGCCGGATTTGTCGCCCTCGCCGGTTTTGAGTTCTCCGAAAACAACGGCCCCGGCGGCAAGGGCCACCTGAACGTGATCAACAGCGGCAGCTACCTGAACGCCCTGGCGCCCGGAATCGATCTCCCGCACCTCTACCGGTGGCTGCAGACCGTCCCGGCCAATGGCGAAGGCCCGGTCGTGGCCACGTTCAACCACGCGAGCGCCAACCAATACAACAATTGGGCCGACCGCGATTCCGGGGTGACCGACATCATCACGATGCTCGAGGTCATCAATTCGAACACCAAGATCCACTACGAAGCGTTCCTGGCCGCGCTGGCGCAGGGTTGGAAGGTCTCGCCGGTGTGCGGCAACGACAATCACGGCCTCGGCGGCATCAGCGATCAGAGCTCCCGCACCTTCGTCCTGGCGACCGCCCGTACGAAGGCGGCGATCCTCGAGGCGATGCAACAGCGGCGAACCTATGCCGCATTGGAAGGCAACCTGCAGTGCCGGTACACGGTGAACGGCGCCATCATGGGTTCCACGCTCCTGCGGCCGGATTCCTTCCAATTTGACATCTGGATCCATGATCCGGATACCGCCAAGCCGGAGGATCGGATCACGAAGATCGACCTGGTGAAGGACGACGGCGTGGTCGTGGAGGAGTACACCCCGACCCCCGCGCATGCGGTTACCTGGCGACCGATGATCCGGGATGCGGCCAGCCGCTACTTTTTCGTGCGGGTGTGGAACGCGGGCGGCGGCGACGCGGCGCGCGCCGATCCGAAGCAGCCCGTGGCGTGGCTGGCCCCGGTCTGGACCGGCCGGTAACGGGCCACGCGTGGTACGGAAGTTGTAGGAGCGGTTTTACACTGCGACTGAATTTCGATCGGAGAACATCGCGGCGTGAAGCCGCTCCTACCGTTCGGCCGCGACTCCTGGTCGCACCGGTTACGGCGTGCGGAGCGAGGTCTTTTCCGCGGTGGGAAAATCGGCCGGAACCTTCTGGGTCACCCGGCCGGTCGCCGCCCACTCCGTGCCGCGCTGCAGCGTGACGATGAAGCCGACACACGAGACGGGCACGAGGGGCGCGGTGTCCTTCGGGCCGACGTGGCCCAGCGTGGAATGAAAGAGGCGGTCAGCCCAATGGGGTCAGCCCCTGAATTGCCAGTGCCAGGTCGAGCCGATCCGCAACTCGACGGCTGGCGTTGAAGCGGCGGGGTTTTCACCAACGACGTTGGTTGGGTGAGCGGAGTCCGAAGACCAGACATAAGCGCGGACTGACTCGGGGGCTCCCCTGCACAGCGGCTCGGCCAGCCGGCAGCAGGGCGGAGCAACCGTCTGACGAAGGTGCCGCACCAGCGCGATTTTCCAAGGAGCGCCTTTCCGCGCTTTGGCCGCGTCGGCCAGCCGGAAGATCCAGTTTCCCATCGGTAGGCAATAGAACGCAGAGTTGAAAACCGGAAAGCCTTCTGCGATGTTACCTCCATGACAACGTATGCGAACACGCTCGATGCCGCCGACCACCTATCGCTCGAGGAACAGGAACAGTTGGCGGCCACCCTGCGCCAGCGCATCGCCGAACGCCGCCGCGCCGAATTGATCGAGGCCGTCGGCGCGGCCCGCGCCGAATTCGCGCGAGGGCGAATCAAGCCGGCGAGTGCCGCCGTCATCGCAACATTAATCAAGCCGTGAGACGGGCGCTCCTGCCCTCGCAGGCGTTTGTTCGGTCGGCGCAGCGGTTGACCAAGAGAAACCCAGCCGCTGCCGCGGACATGGCCGCCGCGCTGGAACTACTTGCCGAGGATGCCCATCACCCGGCACTTCGCACCCACAAACTCAAGGGTAAGCTGGCGAGTTCGTGGGCGTGCTCCGCCGGCTACGACCTCCGCATCGTCTTCCAGTTTGTTCGCCACCCACAGAAGGAAGCCATCTTGCTCGAAGCGGCCGGCACCCACGACGAGGTGTATTGAAGTCGCAGCGTGCCGCCGAAAGCACTACGACGCCACTTGCGGCGCGCACCAAGCCTGCCCGCCTCGGGCGGGGTGCGGCCCTACACGGAAAATCGTCGCTAAAACGAAAACGTCGAACTGGCCACGAGCTGGTGGCGCGCCCGGCGTCGGCGTGGAGGCAGGCGGGGAGCGGGAGTCGCCGCGGCCTCCTCGGGTTACGGCGTGCGGAGCGAGGTTTTTTCCGCGGTGGGAAAATCGGCCGGAACCTTCTGGGTCACCCGGCCGGTCGCCGCCCACTCCGTGCCGCGCTGCAGCGTGACGATGAAGCCGACGCACGAGACCGGGGCGATGGGCGCGGTGTCCTTCGGGCCGACGTGGCCCAGCGTGGAATGAAAGATGCGGCCCTGGCCGTAGCTGATCGTCATGAGCATCGGCTCGTTCTCGCCGGTGGCGGTGGGGAACCTCGCCTTGTCAGGCTGCGCGGTGGCGAGCACGGTCACGTTCTTGGCCGGGCCGCGGAGGCGGCTGTAGGCTTCATCGTTCGCGTGCATCCAGATGGCGGGCAGTCCGCGCATGGTCGGGTGATCCGGGGTGCGGATGGTGACGGGAAAGTCATGCTTGGCGGGGTGGGTGGCGTTGCCCTTGGTGGTGGAGTCGAGCACCATCTGGCCATCGCGCCAGCGGATCATCGGGCCCCAGGTTTCGTTGCGGGCGCCGATGTTGCCGTCGGCCTTCAGGCCCCAGCCCCCGACGGCAATCATCTCGTTCCACTCCTTCCAATAAGGAAAGGCATTGTCGGTGTCGTGCACGGTGACGAGGCCGCCGCCATTCTTCATGTAGTCGACAAACGCCGCCTTCGTTGCGGCCGGAAACTCGTCACCTTCGTAGACGACGACGATCGCGGCGTAGTCGGAAAACTTCGGACTGAAGCCCGACATGTCGGCGCCGCGGGGCGGTGTGGTCACGACGTCGACGGCGAAGAGGCCGGTTTGATCGAGATAGGTCTTCACCAGCGGGGCGCACTTTGACCAGTCGTGGTACTTGCTGGACTGCCCGGTGAGGAGCATGACCTTGGGCAGGGGGGCGGCGGCGAGGGGGGCGGCAGCGAGCAGGGCCACGGCGGTGGATTTCAGGAGGGAGCGAGTGAGGTTCGACATGGTGAGGAGGCGGCGGAGGGAGACGGCGGAGGGAGACGGCAACGGTGAGGGCGGAAAGAACGCGGCGGAGGCTAAGGGGCCGCGCCCGGGAAAGCCCGCCAAAAAGTGCCGGCGGACCGTAGCGGGGCGCCTCTGCCAAGATGGCGGTGACAGGCGAAGATGTAGCCGGGGTCGCCGACTCCGTAGGCCGGCCTCAGCGGGGCCAGCCACCAGAGCAGCACCGTCAATCGGGAGATGCGCCCATCGTAGCGAAAGGCGAGGGTCCATTGTACGATTGCCCCCGGGAGGGATCAGGACGAGGGTGGCGAAAGCATGAAATCCCTGCTCTCGGCCCTGCTTGTCCTGATCTGCAGCGGATGCGCCACGGCGCCGAGCGATGCGGAGTCGACGCGGGAGATCGTGCTGCAGTACGTGGGGCGTGAGGTGGGCACGTCGGGCCCGTTTTCGAAGCAGGCCAGGCACGAGTTGGCGACGCTTTCGGCCCCGGATCGGGCGGCGGCGCTGGCCCTCATGGATCGGGGCGCCGTCGGGTTCCTCATCATCGAGCGCAATCAGGCCAACCAGAATCGAATCGTCCTCATCACCAAGCGCAAGGTGGTGGGCGATTTTCCCTCCGCGAAAGAGTGACGCGGGCGCTGGGCACCGTTGGGCGGCTGGTCCGGCGCCGCCGCAAAGGGCAGGACGGACGTGGCGGCCCCATGGTCCCTACCGCGCCGTCAAGGGCGGACCGATTTCGCGCAAGCTCCGCTGGGCGGCAAACAGCGTCGTTTCCCGGGCGTGCTGCCCCAGGAGGGCGCGGGTGATTTCTTCCGGAAACAAATCCGGCGGCTGACTGATGGGGAGGACCTCGCTGCCATCGTCCGGGCGGACACCGGCGCCGGCGTGTGCCGCCTCCTCCCCGATCGCCTGGCTGAAGCGCAGCCACCAAGTCGGATCGCAGGCGTCATCGTCATCGTGGACGAGGTCGAAGACGTGTTCGCAGGCGAAGGCGAGAAAGGCGTCGCGGTCGAGGATGCGGGAGTGGGACTGGAGGAAGGCGTCGGTGCAGAAGCGGTGCTCGTCGATTTCGAGGACGAGTCTGCCGGCGCGGCGGTAGGCCCGCAAGGGGCCGGCGGCGGGAGGGGAGCTCATGCGGCCAACTGAAACGGCCTGGGCGCAGAAGGCAAGTGTACATGTGCACACTTGGCGGTTCCCGGGCGCGACCCACCCCGATGCTTGGAAGCGTCCTGCCCATCGACCGTTTGTCTTGGGCTCTGGGTGGGGCGTGGACTCCGCTCCGCTACCCGTTGCGAAAATCGGCACAGGTAGGGCGCGGACTCCGTTCCGCGCCGGAATGACGGGAAGAAGGTCGGGAGGAAACGCCGGCGGCGAAGGGACTCGCCGCCCTACCCGTTGCGAAAATCGGCACAGGTGGGGCGCGGACTCCGCTCCGCGCCGCCGACCCGGGAGGAAATTGAGCAAGCGGTGCTGGCCGCGCGCGGGCGTCGTCAGTGGCGGTCGTTCACCGCGCGGGGCGCGGGGCCGGCGGCACTTCGAGCTCGAATGCGGTGCCCGGCACCTCGCTCATCTGATCGAGGGTCGGCGAATAATCGCTCACGTGGACCGTCTTCAGATCGGCGGAGAACTGCAGCAGTCGCAGGTAGCCGTTGCCGCCGTTGGGCTGGTTCTGGTAATCGACGAGGATCTGGTGCACGGGATTGCCGTGCTGGCCGGCATCCGTGCGGTGGCCGGTGATGCAGACGTGGCCGCTGATCACGAAGGCGAAGTTGGCGTGCGGCGAAACCAGTTTCCGCCAGAGGTCCTCGCCGTCGTTGAAGCCCGCCGGGCTCCTGGCCAGCGGGGATTTCCCGAGGCCCTTGTCCGACTCCTTGCCCTTGACGACCACCTTCACCCGGTGATCGAACCGGGTGTTGTCCGGGCGCAGGTAGGCGTGGGTGATCAAAATGGCCGAGCGGTCCGGATGCCGGGCCACGACCTCGTTGGCCCAGCGCAGGACGTCGTCGCGCGGGCCGAATTCGAGGGCCAGGATGAGCCACTTGCGACCGCCGGCCTCGAAGAGGTGATAGCTGTTGTCGACCCGCTCCGGTTCACGGTCGTAGAAACCACCGAAGGTCGGCAAGCGCTTGAAGCCCGCCGGCGGGAAGTGGGCGGTGAGGCCGGACACCCGCTCCGGGCCCAGGTCGTGATTGCCCGGCGCCAAGGCGCAGGGCACGACCCCGGCCATCCGGGCCTGCGCGGCCGCGGCGATCTCCCACTCGACCGCCGTGTTCTTGTCCGTGAGGTCGCCGACGTGGAGCGCGTACGCGATGCGATACGGCGCGGCGTGGTCCGCAATCCACTGGGTTTGCGCGTGGTAGGTCTCGGGAAATTTCAGGCTGTAGAACTGGGTGTCGGGCAGGACGACGAGGGAGAAGCCACCTGGCACGGGCGGCGGAGGCGAGGCGAGGGCAAAGGCCCCGGCTTGCAGCGCCAGTGCGGCGCACCACAGTCCCTTGATCCAGGCGCGGCGGTTTTTGGTTTTCATCGGGTGGTCGGTTGCGGACGGTGCGGGTTGTTCCTGGAGTGCGGCGCCTCGGCGGAGGCGCGAACACGATCAATGCACCTCGGCGGCGCAAAAACAACGTCGCCATTTGGTTTGAGCTTGGGCCAACGCGGATCGAATTCCTGCGCGTGCTGACGGCGCAGGGCCAGGTCGCGCTCATTTGGAACGACCGCGTGCTGGCCGATCCGTTGCACGTGGCGCTCGAAGAGGTTTTTGCGGTGTGCGGCGGGGCCAGGCGCGGCGCCCTGGTGGCGCACGAGGACCGGGCGGATGTGCCGAGGTTCTTTGGCCCAGCCCGGCCCCGGGAGCGAAACGGCGCCACCAAGGTGACGCCCTACAGTCCGGTAATCACGAACGGTTGGTATTAGCCTTCCGCCAACGTCGCCTTGGCTTGGGCAAGGGCGCGCTCGTAGGCCGCGATCAATGTGTCCCAGCGCTGGTTCGTTTCCGCGTCGACCTGCTGGCGCGCCGGATCGGCGTCGAACCAGGCAATCGTGCGGCGAATGCCGGCGGCGAAGGGAGTCTGCGCCGCGAAGCCGGGCACGAAGCGTTTGATCTTGGTGTTGTCGAACACCGTCGACACCGCCTTGTCGCCGAGCAGCGTGCCCTCCACGGCCGGCACGCACGCGATGATGAAATCGGACGACACGTGGACAAACCGGGGCGCCGTCACACCCGCGGCTTGGGCCGCGAGCAGGAAGATTTGGTTCCAGGTGAGCACTTCGTCCGAGGTGATGTGGAAGGCCTGGCCGGGCGTGCCCGGATGGCCGAAGAGGCCGATCAGTCCCCGCGCGAAGTCGGTGTTGTGCGTGATGGTCCAGAGCGAGGTGCCGTCGCCGGGGATGATCACCGGCGCGCCGCGGCGCAGGCGATCGATCGCGGTCCAGCTCCTGCTCCACGCGTTGAGGACCAGCGGCACCTGATCGTCGCCGTAGGTGAGGGAAGGGCGCACGATCACGCCGGGAAAGCCCGTCGCCTGATGGGCCGCCTCGAGGACCTCCTCCGCCGCGATCTTCAGTCGCGAATATTCCCAATGCGGGTTCGCGCGCGGCGTGGCTTCGGTGATGAGATAATGATCGGGCGGCTTTTGATATACGCTCGCTGAGCTGATGAAGAGGTACTGGCGCGTGTGGTCGCGAAAGAGCTCGAGATCACGGCGGATGTCGGCCGGCCCAAACGCGATCCACTGCACGACCACGTCCCACGTGTGGCCGCGCAGCACCGCGCGCACGCCGGGAACGTCGCCCAGGTCCGCGACCAGCGTCCGGGCGCCTTCGACCGGGCGATGTTGGCCGCGGTTCAGCAGCCAGAGCTCATGGCCGGCGGCGATCGTTTGCTGCGTGGCCGCCCGGCTGATCACGCCGGAGCCGCCGATGAAGAGGATTTTCATGAGGGAAAGGTCAGGGCCGGCGGGTGTCGCTGAGGGACCAGGCGCCGACGGGGATGCTGCGCAGCTGGCCCACGGTCTCGAGGACCGCGCGCTGGCAGCGCTGGGGGGCCAGGCCGGCCAGAATGCTTTCCAGATCGTCGACGACGAATTGGCCGATCAACGGCTGGATCTCCGGCACGCTGCCGGCGCGATGGGCCTGGAGCAGGGTGTTGGGCGTGGTGCGGCCCGGCTCGTGGGACGGGATCGGCTCCTCGGGCCAGACATCGATGCCGGCGCGGATGTGCCCGCTGGCCGCGGCGGCGAGCAGCTCCGGGAAGTTCACCAGGGCGGCGCGGCTGGCGAGGATGACGACGCTGCCCGGTTGCATGCTGGCAAACTGGCTTTGCCCGATCCGGCCGGTGTTCTCGCTCGTGTTGGCGGCGAGGAGAAACACCACGCGGGCGCGAGCGAAGCAGGTGTCGAGCGAAGCCGGGATCACGTCCAGCTCGCGCAGCACCGCGGGATGGATCCAGGGGTCGTGCACGAGGATCTCCCGGGAAAAGGGCCGCAGCAACGGCAGCAGCGCCCGCCCGAGGTTGCCCAGCCCGACCAGCGCGAGCGGCTTCCCGTGCAGAAGAAACGAGTCGTGGTTGTCGCCCTTGAATTCCCGGCCGAGACGCAGCGCGGCGTCGGCTTCGTGCATGCGCCGGGCCAGGGAGATGGCCATCGCCAGCGCCAGTTCGGCGACGGGCCGCGCGTAGACGGGTGCGGTGGAGAGCACGGGGATGCCGCGGCGGTGACATTCGGCGTAGTCCAGGTTCGGCAGGAAATTACTTTCGACATTAAACACCGCCCGCAGATGCGGCGCGCGGTCGAGCCGAGCCCGGTCCAGCGGCGACTGCCCGATCAGCGCGATGGTGTGGGGCAGGTGCCGGTCGATGTGCCCGGCGGACGCCGGGGAGCCATCATGCCAAATCACGCGGCCCAGCCGCTCGAGGCGTTGGCGGGTGGGTTCGTCGAAAATGCGCCCGACCCGCCGGGGGTGCGGATCGAGCAGGATGACGTTCGCGCTGGCGGGCATGGCTGACATCAAGACGATTTGCCGATCGCCGCAACTGGCGAACGGCGGGGCCGGCCGGAATCGGATCGCTCCGCCCCGCGGGCTGACGGTCCGGGAGGCGGGGGAAGCGGGGTCGCGCGGACTCCGCTCCGCGCCGGGATCACCGAACGCCTCGCATCCCGACCTGCGGCGGCAAAAGGGACTCGCCGCCCGGCCCCGGCGTCGCCGAGGGATAGTCCGGAACCGGGCGCGGCAGGGCCTCAGAAATCGACCTTGGCGCTGATGCTATAGCTGATCGGATCGCGGACGAAGATGATGGTCGGAGGTCCGAGGGGGGGGATGGGCGCGCCCGGTGCGACCTGATACGTTTCATAGCGGCGAATCTCCGTACCGGTCTTGTTCATGAGGTTGTCGATATTGAGCTGAAAGGAGAGTCGGTTTCTCCGGCCGAAGAACTGGCTGCGGGTTGCATGGCGAAGCATGCCGGTCCAGACGATGTTGCCCGGACCAAAGACGGGGAGGGTGTCGAGGATCAGGTTGGGCTTGGCGGGATCGACGATTTGATAGTTGGCCACGACCCGGCCGGAATTGTAGCGCAGGCCGAGGCCGGTGCTCCAGCCTTTGAAGCGGCCGGTCAGGTCATAGGTGCCATTGAAATTGGCCCGGTACTTGGAGCTGTTGTATCCGCTGGTGTTGGACGCAATGCCTTCCTGGATATACTGGTCGATGGCGGCGACATTTTCGTCGATGCTCAGGAGGGTTCTCCCGCTCAGGTTGGTCAGGCCGCCGACTTTCGCGCCCGGGTACTGGCTCTTCAGGTCGGCGAGGTAGCTCTTGAGCTGACCAAACGCCTCCTGGGTGAAGACCATCTGGTTTTCTTTCGAAATATCCGTGACGGAGAAGGTGGCTCGCAGCCGCAGTCCATTGAAGGGATTCGCCATCAGGCGGGCTTCGTAGCCGGTGCTGGCCGTGTCACCGAGGTCGGCATCCGACTGCCACACCGTCCGGATGGCGGGATATCTGGCCAGGACGGCGTTGACGGCCGTGGCGTCGCCGGTGTTGAGAATCTGGGTGGCTCCGTCCGGGCGGTTGAGTGTCTCGAAGATGCCATCCCACGCCCACCCGATCGTGCCATTGCTTTTGACCGACATGTTATAGTGCGACGCGGCCCCGACCGTGGCGGTCTTGTAGTAGCCGACATCCAGGAATATCCGGCCCTCGAACAGATTGAACTTGAGGCCCGTATCGAAGCCTTCGGCCTGTTGGTTGGGTCCGCGCAATCCGTCCGGGCCGAATTTCCAACCCGCGATGGGGCTGATGGCATTGCTCTGGTTGCCGTAGAGCGAGAGCCAACGGTTCACATGAATGACCGCGCCCAGATTCCGGGTGTTGCCGGTCGTGGTCGTCTGACTGACCGGGCTGGCCGCATCCACGAGGTTGAACCCGTTGGAATTTTCATACCCCGGGGGTTTGACGACATGGGTGAGATATTGGTAGTCGACCTGTTCGTCCCGGCGGAAACCGACGGTCGTGACGAGCCGGCGGTTGAAAAAGTAGCTCTGGGCGGCGACGAGCGCCGAGCTGTCGCGATCGTCGCGGGCGCTGGAACCACTGTTGGCCCAGCCACTGTGCAGCTGGCCGAGGGTGGGATGTTGCCAGGTGAGATTCGGCGTATCCATCCAGGGAACATTGGTGAAACCGCTGGCGTCGTCCCGCGTGACGTAGGCGCGGCGGTAGATGGAATTGGCGGTGGCGGTGGGGTTGCGGTTGAACGGGGCATTGACCCACACCTCGTCCTCGGTGTCGGCGGTGAAGCCGTGTTCCGAGTAGGAGCCACTGGAGACGAGTTTGTGGGCGCCGAACCACTTGCCGGCATCGAACTCCCAGGCCAGGGAAACCTGCCCGACTTTGCGCGTGTTGGTCTGCGAGCGCTGGCGCCAGCGGCCGTCCAGATACCATTCGCCGGCATGCGGATTGAGGATCTGGCCGGCACTGTTCTGCTGGAAGGTGCGGCCGCTCAGATCCAAGATCGCACCGGCGTTGTTGAGGGTCGCGTTGGGATCGGCCGTCAGGGACGTCGAGCCGGTGCCGCTGCCGCGAAATGACTGGTAGGTCTGGGCATCGCCCCCTTCCTGGCTGAGGGAGAGGTTCGCGTAGAGGTTCCGGGCCAGTTTCTGGTCGAGACTGAGCGTCAGCACATGGCGGTTGATTTGCTTCCGACCCCCGGGGCCCGAGGTGTTGACGGGATAGGGAATGAGGCGGTCGTCGGGGGCCAGGCGGTCGGTGCCGGTGGAGCGAAGGGCGTTCTTGTTGTTGATCAGGTACGGCTGATCGCCGCCGACATAGACGGGCTGGTCGGTGGTGCCCACGTTGGCGATGCCCAAGGGGGCGTAGGACGTAAGCAGCGTGTTGCGGGCGGCGGTCGCCAGGGTGTCCCAGTTGGTGGGCACGGTGATGGTCGGCGCCCCGGCCGCGATCCAGGTGGTGACGCGCTCATAGGTGGTGCGGGGGTCGACCACCAAGCCGGTCGTGCGATCGCGTTCATACTCGACGTTGATCTCGGTGTTTTCGAACGGCCGGAGTTTCAGCGCCGTCTGCACCCCGACGAGATGGTTGTCCGAGTATTTCCGAAAGCCCTGGCCGCGGCTGTCGATGGCGTTGACGCGCAGCGCCAATTTCTTGGGAAGCATGACCCGATTGGCATCCAGGGTGGCGCGGCGGCTGGCATGGGTGTCGATCCGAAATTCAAAGGTGGCGGAATTTCCCATCAGCTTCGCGCGTTTGGTGCTGACGTTGGCCACCCCGCCGGCGCTCCCGAGGCCAAAGAGGATGGAGTTGGGGCCACTGGTGTTCTCGATGCGCTCCACGGTGTAGAATTCCGGTCGGAAGTCGGTCCCCAGAAAGTTGCGGGCCAGGGTGCCGCCCTGGCCGCGGATGGTGAAATTCATTCCCTGGTTGGCCCCCGGGTAGGAGGAGTTGACGCCGGCGTCGCCGGCCGAGTTGTCCTCGAAGTTGGCGGAATAAGCCAGGGCCTGGTCCAGGCTGATGGCGCCGACGTCCTCGAGAAACTCCTGGGTCAGCACGTCGAGCACCCCGGGGGTGTCTTTCAAACTCGAGTTCATGCGGCTGCCCGCGAGGGTATTCTGGGCGCGCCAGCCGGTGTCTTCCGCCGCATTGACCGTGAAGGGCGAGAGTTCCACGACATCGGCGGCCGGCACTTTGGCGGCAGACGCGCGCGGCAGGTCGTTATTGGCGCTTGGGGCGACGGACGGGGGCGTCGTCGCCCTTGGGGCGTTTGGGTCGCGAGCAACGGTAAAGGCTCCGGTCTTGGGATTGAGGGTGGCCACGAGCCCGGTATGGGCGAGCAGGCGGTCCATGGCTTCGGCGGTGGTGAAGCGGCCCTGCAGTGCGTTGGTCTGCACCTGTGCAGCGGTCTCGGTGCCAAATACGACCGGCACGCCCGATTGCACGGAGAACTCGCGCAGCGTCTTGTCGGCCGGTCCGGCCGGGAGGTCGAGTTGCTTGGTGTCGGCCTTTGCGGCCAAGCCAGGCGTGGTCCACAGGGTGGCGATGGCGCACAGCAGGCCGAAGCATCGGATGACAGTACGGGTTCTCCCTTTCGGAGCGGATGGGGTTTCCATATCCCTAGAATGACGACGCGGTTGGCTGACTCTCCTAGTCCAAAACGGAAAATCTTGCCGAACCCATCCGTCAGTGCCGCCGGTGGAGGCGCAGGCTGCCGTCGGCTTGGGGCGTCGCCTGCAGATCGAACTCGTCGCGCAGGAGCAGCAGCAGGGAATCGAGATCGTTGGCCTGGAGGGTACCGCTCAACAACCGGCCCTGGTCGGCCGGATCGCAGGTCAGCCGGCGATCGGCGTACCGGTTGAGCAGGGGCAGGACCTCGGCCAGGGGCGTCCCGGTGAACTCCAGCACCGGCACGCGCCAGGCCAGCCGGCGTTTGCTCTCTTCGACGCTGACCGGCTCGATCGTGGCGGCGTGCGAGGAGAGGGGGACGATGGCAAGAAAACCGGCATCGACCATGGCCAGGGGGGCGACGGGCGTTTCCGAGGAAGACGCGGCGGCGGGCGCGGTGGGAGGCGAACTGACCGCCACCCGGCCCTCGGTCACAAGCACGGCCACCGCCTGGCGGCTGCGATCCACGGAAAACGCGGTACCCACCGCGCACACCTCCACGCCCGCGGCGGTTACGATGAACGGTCGGGCGGGATCATGGCGAACCGCGAAATGGGCTTCGCCGGTCTGCAGGACAATGCGGCGGGCGGTGGGGGTGTAGTCGACGGACATCCGGGCGCCGGGTCGAAGCTCCACGGTGGACCCATCGCCCAGCATGCGCGTCTCCGGACCCCGGGGGCCCGGGGGGTTGGAGGCAAGCACCGGTGCCTGCTCCGCGGGGACGACGGCGGGGCCCTGAAGCCAAAAGCCGGCCAGGGTCAGACATGCGGTCGCGGTGCCCGCAGTGATCAAGAGCCGGCGGCGTTGGCGGCGGCGGCGGCGAAATTCCATCCGCTGCACCAATGCGCTGGTGCTGCCCGAGGCGACGGCCCAGGCCAGGGCCGCGAGACCGGTGTCGGCCGGGTCGGGCGCCGCCGGGCGCAGCGCGTGCGAGTCGCGGGGATCAGGATGACGGTTCATGGCCGGAAATGCTGGACGCCGCGGCGCTGGAGTTCGCGGCCCAGGCTTTGCACGCCGCGGTAGAGGTGCTCCGCCACCGTTTTTTCCGAGAGCCCAAGCTCCCGGGCCGCCTCCGCGTGGGACTTGGACTGCAGTTTGCACAGGATTACGAGCTGACGCTGCCGCGGCGTGATGGCGTCGAGGGCGTCCGCGAGCAGCCGCAATTTCTCCCGGGCCTCGAGGGCGTCGGCCACCGGGAGCGTTTCCGCGGCCACCTCGAGGTTGGCCATATTGGCGCCAGCCTGGACCGGCGAGCGGTGGCCGCGGCGGACGAGGTCGATCGAAATGTTGCGCGCGATGCGGAAGAGCAGGCCGCTCGTGGAACGTACCGTGCCGGCGGCCCGGGCCGTCCAGAGCCGGAAGTAGGATTCCTGCACCACGTCATCGATGTCCTGCACCGAAGGAAAACTGCCGCGCAAATAAGAGCGCAGGCGACCCTCATGGGGCTGCACTTCATCCGTGAACCAGCGGGTGGAATCTGATTTTGGGGTATCCACTGCGCTGTTCATTGGCGAACGGTCGGGGGAAGGTCAATGATGCCTGCCAGGAGGTGGATCAAGCATGTCCACCTCTCCGTGCATCCACCCGAGGGCCGGGTGACTTTGACGGCCCCCGTCGCCACCCGACTCGAGGTGGCCCGGGCCTACGCGATCAGCAGGCTGGGCTGGATTCGTGCCCAGCAGGCCAGCCTGCGGCGACAAGCCCGCGAGACGCCGCAGCATTTCGTCGAACGGGAGACCCACTATCTTTGGGGGCGACGGTATCTATTGACCGTGCGCCAGCGGGCCGCGACGCCCTCGGTCTCGCTCGACCACCGGCGCATCACTCTGGTCGTTCGCCCGGGTTGCACGATGACTAAGCGCGCCGAGATCGTGCATACCTGGCACAAATCACTCCTCCATTCAGTCGTGCCCAATCTGATTCGGAAATAGGAGCCGAAGCTTGGGGTCAAGGTTTCGGGTTATTTTCTCCAGCGCATGAAGACCAAGTGGGGCAGTTGCAACCACCGCGCCGGACACATCCGGCTCAACACCGAACTGGTGAAGAAGCCTAAGGATCTGCTCGAGTATGTCGTCGTTCACGAGATGGTCCACCTCTTGGAGCCTACTCCTAGCGAGCGCTTCATCGCTCTCCTCCAAGAGAACTATCCGTCATGGCGCGAAGCGCGGGCTGAACTCAACGACCTTCCGCAGGTGCCGAAGCATGGAAGGAGTAGCCCGGCCAACTTGCATACCAACCCGGCCGGGGAGGCCCGTGCGCAAGCTCGCTACCGGCCCATAATCACCCCGCGCTCTTGGTTTCGGCTCCGCCGGTTTGGAGAAGACTGATGATGCGGTAGGGTGCGGAGGCCGGCACGCTCCGAACTGTCGTTCGCGGCATCAGTGGAAATCAAGGTCGCCCTGATGGATTCACCTGTGGAGTAAACGACCGGCGGTATCGTCGGAACCGAGCGTATTTCCCAACTGAAATCTGGAACCGAGCGTTATTCCCAAAACCGAGCGTGTTTCCCGACGCACAGGGACGCGACGATTTTTCCCACCTGGGACGGCACAGCCCGTGACGTAATTTCGCTACCCACTGTCAGGCAGGGTGAACAAGTTACTTTCAAATAGGGACTTAGTCATCGCCCGCAGCTGGTCCGCGATATGCAAAAAGAGGGACGTCAGCAGCTACCACTCAAACCCAAACAGGAGAATCCAACCTATGAGACTCGTACGTTACACTTATCCAACCTATCGCAATCTGGCCCCCGCGTGGGGCAGCTTTGCCCGTTCACCGTGGTCCGGCCTCGAAACTGAAATCAACCGGCGGTTTGAAACCGCGGTCGGCGATTTCGCGGGCACGAATGAAACCCGCTTCCCCGTCGACCTCTACGAGGACAAGGACCACACCTACGTCCGCGCCGAACTGCCCGGGGTGAATCGCGACGACATCAACGTCGAGATGGTCGAGGACTACCTCACCATCACGGCCGCCCGGAAGATGCCCGCCGCCGAGGGCGAGGGCGGGGAATCGTTCTCGTTCAGCCGCTCGGTCAGCATCCCGGAGCCCGTGCAAGCGGACAAGGTCGCCGCCGCCTACGAAAATGGCGTGCTTACCGTCACGCTGCCGAAGCGCGAGGAGGCCAAGCCGAAGAAGATCACCGTGGCGGTGAAGTAACCGGACTCGGAATCAACCAACGAAAAGGAGAAACCACCATGTCACTCAACCACCCGATTATTCCCGCGCAGACCCGCACTCCGGCGCGCCGCGCCGCCATGTCTGCGGCCGATCTTGGCCCGACCGTGAAGCCCGCCTATGAAATCAAGGAGACCGACGATGCGTTCGGCGTGGCCGTGCAGTTGCCCGGCGTCGCGAAGGACGGCCTCGACCTCACCGCCGAGGAAGGTCTTTTCCGCGTCGTGGGCCGCCGCGCCTGGAAGCAACCCGAGAGCTGGACCGCGCTCTATCGCGAAAGCACCGACGTGCCCTTCGAACTGATGCTCGAGCACGACAACGCCATCGACGTGGACAAGATCCACGCCGTGCTGGCCGACGGCGTGCTGCGCATTTCGCTGCCGAAGACCGAGGCGATCAAGCCGCGCAAGATCACCGTAACCTGATCCCAGGCGGCGCCGGGCGAGGCTCCCGCCCCGCCCGGCCCGCACCTGCCACCGCCGGGTGGGGCCAAGCGCACCCCCGGCGTTTTTGTCGGCCCCGGAATCGCCCGGGCGGGGTTCCGACCCGCCGGACCGGAGAGGCTTTGCCGTTGACGCGGCGCGGGCGCCGAAATGCAGTGCCCGGCAAATGACGTTTGCCGCCGCGCTCATGACCCAACCGCACTCCGTTGCGGAATGGCTCTTGGCGATTTTTAACATCGTCTGGATCGACATCGTGCTGGCGGGCGACAACGCGGTGGTGATTGCCCTCGCGGTGCGCAACCTGCCGGCGCGCCAGCGCCTGGTTGGCATCGTGCTCGGCGCCGGCGCGGCGGTGGTGCTGCGAGTCGCGCTGACGTCGGTCGCCACGCAATTGCTGACGGTGAAATTTGTCCAGTTGGCGGGGGGAATCCTGATTGTCTGGATCGCGCTGAAGCTGCTGAAGCAAAATGAAGGTCCGCCGGAGGACGGCGGCGGGGGCGCGCGCGGGCTGTGGCAGGCCGTCTGGATGATCATGGTGGCGGACATCACGATGTCGCTCGACAATGTGCTGGCGGTGGCCGGGGCGGCCCGCGGGCATTTCGGGCTGCTGATCTTCGGGCTGGCCCTGAGCATTCCGCTCGTCGTCTTCGCCAGCAACTTCATCTCGCAGTTGATGACGAAGCATCAGATCGTGGTCTTCGTGGGCGCCGCGATTCTGGGCAAGGTGGGCGGAGAGATGATGCTGACCGACGCCGTCGTGGCGACCCGGCTGCTGCCCTGGTGGCGGGAGTTTGTGGGCGCGGCCGACGGGCTGCAGGCGTATACGTACCTGCGATACGGGGTGGAGGCGGTGTTGTTCACCGGCATCTTTCTACTGGGCTGGTCGCGGCGGCGAAAACCCGCGGCGATCGCATCTCCGAGTTGGCGGTTGTAGGCGGGGTGCCCCCACCCCGCGATATGTCGCCTCTGCCGGGCCGCGGGGTGAGGGCACCCCGCCCACCTGGAAGTCACCGCCGACTCGCAGCTGTACCGTTTTCCAACCGCGGCGGGCTAATTTTTTGACAACGCCGGCGGCAGGCCTTCAGTGGGGCCGACTATGAAACGATTTTCCCTTCGGCTGGCGGGTTGGCTGGCCTTCACCGGGATGCTGGCGGGGCTGGCCTTGGCGGCCGAGGACTCCGCGTCCGACTCCGCCCAGGCGGACTTGAACACCGCGGCGGCGGCGGCGAGCCAGTTTGTGAAGGGCGAGGCGCGGCCGCCGGACCTGCTCGAACACCTCGTCGATTCCGTGCTCAGCCTCTTCGACATCCAGTCGAGCGGCAACACGGTGACTC
The DNA here is from genome assembly GCA_038249085.1 of Opitutales bacterium. Classification (GTDB taxonomy): domain Bacteria; phylum Verrucomicrobiota; class Verrucomicrobiia; order Opitutales; family Opitutaceae; genus ER46. The sequence goes on along the minus strand of JBBRWR010000047.1, from coordinate 32,934 downwards.
ACTACTCCATCAGCGTCCTGTTGCTGGTCGTGGCGCTCCTGGCCCGGCGGATCGTGGATCGGGCGATTTTCCCCGTGTTGAAGAAATTGGCGGCGAAGACCACGACGACCCTCGACGACAAGCTCTTCCCCGCGCTCGAAGGCCCGGCGTCGGCCTTTGTGATGGTGGTGGGCCTGTTTTCCGCGCTGAAGGTGTTGAAGCTCTCACCTGAAGCCGACTTCTACATCAGCTCGGGCTCCCAGGTGGCGTTTTCGCTCGTGTTGTTTTGGGGATTCTGGCGGACGCTGGCGGCCCTGCTGGAGCACGGCGACGAGATCGCGCGGGCGCGCGGGCTCGGGATTGCGGCGTTCATGCCCTGGATTCGCAAGACGCTCCTCACCGTCTTCGCCATCGTGGCCGTGCTGCTGACGGTGCAGAGTCTCGGGTTCGACGTGAAGGCGGTCCTCGCCGGCCTCGGGATCGGCGGGCTGGCGTTTGCCCTCGCGGCGCAAGACACGCTGGCCAACATCTTCGGGGCGATCGTGGTGGCGGTCGACCAGCCTTTCAAGGTGGGTGAGGTCGTGCGGATCGGTACGAACATCGGTGCCATCGAGGACATCGGCCTGCGCTCCACCCGCATCCGCCTGCTGGACAAGTCGCTGATGGTGATCCCGAACAAGACCGTGGCGTCGGACACCATCACGAACCTGTCGCGGTTCACGCGTCGGCGTTTCGAACAAATCATCGGGCTGACCTATGGCACCAAGCCGGAGCAGATGAACGAAATGGTGGAGGTGATCCGCGGCCTCATCCAAGCGCAGCCGGGCGTGGACAAGGACGGCGTGCTGGTGTTCTTCCGTGATTTCAGTGCGTCGTCGCTCGACATCTGGGTCGTCTATGAATTCACCGAGCCGGACATCCGAAAGGCGCTCGGGGCGAAGCAGGCGATCAATGTGGCCATCATGAAAGCCGTGACCTCGCGCGGGCTCTCGTTCGCCTTCCCGACCCAGACGGTGGAACTCACCGGCGCGGCGATCGAGAGGATCGCGGCGCGCGGCCCTGCGGGACTTCCGCGGGATACCTGATACCAATCGCCTTTGGACTTTTGGTAGGGCGCGGACTCCGCTCCGCGCCGAGGTCACCGCCCGAGATCCTGCGGCGGCGACGGGACTCGCCACCCTGCCTGTTTTTTGCCGCTGCAATGTCCAAATGCCGCGGGATGGTGGCATAAGGGCGGTAAGATTGGGCCCCCCAAAGGGCAGGTGTCGGGCCGGAGTCAGGGTGCCGCACCGACTGCGCGTTCGAGCGCGGCGTGGGCGGCGAAATTACCCCAGCGCGATTCCGCGAGGCCACCCTCCGCCCGGGCGAGGGCGGTCTGCGTGTCGATCAGGTCGGTGATCATCGCCGCCCCGCGTTCATAACGCTCGCGGATGACGCGCAGGCTCTCCTCGTTGGCGCGCACGCTGGCCTCGCTCGCCACGATGGCGGCCGCGGTGCGCTCCAGCTCGGTCACGGCGGACCAGACCTCGTCGCGAATCTGCAGGCGGCGGCCGGCCAGCCCCGCCTCCTCGCGGGCGAGTTCCGACCGGGAGCGGGCCAAATGGCGGACCCGGCGGCCGGCGTCGAACAACGGCAATTCAATCGAGACCCCTGCCTGCCACTCGCGGGTGTCGGGCAGGAGCACGGTGTCGCGCCAGCCGAACGCGCCATCGGCGCGAACCTTGGGCGCGCGGGTGGCGCGGGCGGCGGTGACCGCGGCGCGGGCGGCGTCGGCGCGTTTCTCGGCCGAGTCGATTTCCGGCCGCCGGGCGAGGGCGCGTTGCAGCAGCTCGCTGAATTCGGTGGTGGCGGGCGGGGGCGGCGCCTGGCCCGGGGCGCTGATGGCGAAGGGCGTTTCGGCTGGGCGCCCCATCGCGGTGTTGAGCCGGCCGGTCGCGACCCGCAGCCGGCTGCTGGCGTTGATGAGCTGCAACCGGGCGTTGGCGACCTCCGCCCGGGTGCGCAGCACATCGGCCGGCGGAACCGCTCCGGCGGACTGGCGGGCCTCCGCGAGCCGCTGGTGCGCCTCAGCCCGTTCCAGGTTTCGGGTGGCCACCGTCTGCCCGTCGCCGGCGGCGGCGACCGCGTAGAAGGCCGCCTGGACGTTCCAACGCACATCGGCCTGCACGGTGGTGGCATCGGCCGTGGCGCCGGCCCGGCGAGCCTCCGCCATCTCGATCCCGGCGCGGCGTTCCCCGGCATCGTAGAGCAGGACGTGCGTCGAGATCGCCCCGTTCCAATCATCGAGGGGCCCGATGATCTCCGGCAGTGCGCGCCCGGGCAGGGTCAGGCCGGAGGGCAGATAGGCGCGCCGCTGCCAGCGGTGATAGCCGGCGTTGACGTCGACCTGGGGATAGAGGGGCGCCCGCGCCTCGCCGATGCCTTCGGTCGCGGCGGCGATGCCCGCCTGGGCGGCTGCCAGGGCGGGATGTTGGTCCGCGCCGATCCGGAGGCAGTCATCGAGGGTGAGCGGCCCCGCCGGTTGGGCGGCCAGACGCACGGCGAAAAGGGCGGCCAGATAGGGAAACGTACTTTTCATGATTCTTGGAGTGGTGGTCATGGGTGTGACTAAGGTTTTTGCGCAGCAAAAACCTCCTAGAGGGTCTTGCGAAAGCGGGAGACGGCGAAGGACATCATGACGAGCCCGAGGACGAACAACGCCCCGATTTGCGGCCAGAGAATCTCGAACCCGACGCCCTTGAGGAAGACGCCGCGGATGATGATCAGGAAGTAGCGCAGCGGATTGAGGAAGGTGAGCCATTGCACCACCTCCGGCATGTTGGCGATGGGGTAGACGAACCCCGAGAGCAGCATGGCGGGGAAGAAGAAGAAGAACGTCGTCATCATCGCCTGCTGCTGCGTGCGGCTCACGGTCGAGATGAAGAGCCCGATGCCCAGCGTGCTCAGCAGGAAGAAGGTGGTCCCGAGCAGGAGCAGCGGGAAGCTGCCGCGAATCGGGATGTCGAACCAGAACACGCCCACGAGCGTGACCATGGCCACGTTGACATAGCCGATCACGGCGAAGGGCGCGCATTTGCCGAGGATGAACTCCACCGGCCGGATGGGCGTGACCATGATCTGCTCGATGGTGCCGACCTCCTTCTCGCGCACGATCGCCATGCTGGTGAGCATGAGGCTCACGAGCATCACGAGGGTGGCGATCACGCCCGGCACGTAGAAGTTGCGGCTCTCAAGGTCGGCGTTGAACCACGCGCGGCTGCGGAGATCGGCGCTGCCGACCGGAAGCATGCGGCCGGCGCGACGCTGGGCCAGCGCGAGGACGAGGTCGCGGTTGAAGGCGCCGGCGATAAGGGTGCTGTAGTTGAGGACGAACCGCGCGGTGTTGGAATCTGAACCGTCCACAATGAGTTGCACCGGGGTGGGCTGGCCGGCACTGAGGCGCGCTTCAAAGCCGGCATTGATCTGGAGCAGGGCCGAGGCGCGGGCCGCGTCGATCGCCGCCCGGGCCGCGGCTTCGTCGTTGGTGTGCAGGACCACATCGAAGTACCCCGAACCGGTGAAGCGCGCCGCCAGGGCGCGGCTCGCGGGGGTCTGGTCGCGATCAATCAGGACCATTTGCACGTGGCGCACATCGAGCGTGACCGCGTAGCCGAAGATCAATGTCTGCACCACCGGCAGGCCCAGGATGACGAAACGCATGCGCGGATCGCGGAAGATGGAGCGGAACTCCTTGCGGAGAATCGTGAGGATACGTTCCCACATAATCAGCCGAGGCGTTTGCGGAAGCGCAGGATCGCCAAGCCGGCGACGATCACCGCGAACACGAGGAGAAAGAGCGCATCCGCCCAGAGGGCCCCGAGGCCCACGCCGCGCAGGAAGATGCCCTTCACCAGCGCGACAAAATACCGCGCCGGGACGATGTGCGTGATCACGCGGACCGGCAGCGGCATGTTCGCGATCGCGAAGGTGAAACCCGAGAGCAGGAAGGCGGGCAGAAAGGTCGACACCATGGCAAACTGGCTGGCGAGGAGCTGCTGGCGGGCCACCGTGCTGATCAGGATGCCCTGGGCGAGCGTGCCGAAGACGAACAGCGCCGCGACGCCGAACAGCAGCGGCACGCTGCCGCGCAACGGCACGTCAAAGAGGAACACCGCCATCAGCACGGCGATGAGCACGTCGATCATGCCGATGACAAAATAGGGCAGCAGCTTGCCGAGGATGAGCTCCGAGGCCCGCACCGGCGTCGAGATGAGTTGCTCCATCGTGCCGTTTTCCCATTCGCGCGCCACGGTCAGCGAGGTGAGCAGCGCCGCGATCAGCCCCATGATCACCGCGATGATGCCCGGGATGATGTAGTTCTTCGATTCGAGATCCGGGTTGAACCACACCCGCGGACGCAGATCGAGCGAAGGCACCAGCGTGGTCCCGGTCGCGCGGCGGATCTGCTCTAGGGCGATGCGGCGGTTGAAAATCTCGGTGATGCCGCCCGCATAGCCGAGCACGATGCTGGCGGTATTCGAGTCCGAGCCGTCGACGATGGCCTGCACGGCCGCGGGCCGGCCGGCGGCGAGCTCGCGGCCGAAGGCGGGCGGGATCACCAGCGCGATCCAGGCCTCGCGGTGGTCGATCGCGGCCTCGAGCCCTGCGTAGTCGTCGACCGTGCCGGCCAGGGAAAAGTAGCGCGAGCTGGTGAACTGCGCGAGGTAGTCGCGACTGGCCGGCGTGCCGCTCTGGTCCCAGGCGACCAGCGGCACCCGCTCGACATCGAGCGTCAGCGCGTAACCGAACAGCAGGATCATCAGCATCGGAATGCCGATGGCCAGGCCGAGGCTGCGCGGATCGCGCCGGATGTGAATCGACTCCTTGCGGGCGATGGCCCAGAGGCGGCGGAGGTTCATCGCCGCACCTCCGTCTGCGCCCCGGCGGCGCGGTCGCGGGCCTCGATCAGGGAGACAAAGACATCCTCCAACGTCGGCGTGATGCGTTCGAGCCGCTCGAGGCGGAAGCCGCCGGCGGCGAGCGCGGCGCGGATCGCCGCCTCGGCGGCCGGCGCATCCGCGGCCACCACGTGAAGCCCGTTGCCGTACAGCGCCACTTCCTTGACCGTGGGCAGGGTTTCCAGCGCGGCCATGGCGTCGTTGGGCCGGGCGCACACGAGCTCGAGCACCGCCTCCGGCATGTGCTCGGTCTTCAGCGCACGCGGCGTGCCGAGCGCGATCAGTTCGCCGCGGTAGATGATGCCGAGCCGATCGCAGTATTCCGACTCCTCCATGTAGTGCGTCGTGACGAAGACCGTCACGCCCTGGGACGAGAGATCGTAGATGAGATCCCAGAACTGCCGGCGGCTGTTGGGATCAACCCCGGAGGTGGGCTCGTCGAGGAACAGGATCGGCGGCTCGTGCAGCACCGCGCAGCCGAGCGCGAGCCGCTGCTTCCAGCCGCCGGCGAGGTCACTGGTGCGCGCGCGACGGTGATCCTGGAGGCCGGCCATGGTCAGCACCCAGTCCTTGCGCTCGACCTTCTTCGCCCGCGGCAGGCGGTAGATGCCGCTGTAGAAGTCGATGTTCTCCTCGACGGTGAGCTCGTCGTAGAGGGAGAAGCGCTGGCTCATGTAGCCGATGCGCGTCTTGATCCGCTCGGTGTCGCGCACGATGTCAAAACCCGCGACCCGCCCGGTGCCGGCGCTCGGAGCCAGCAGGCCGCAGAGCATGCGGATGGTCGTCGACTTGCCCGCGCCGTTGGGCCCGAGGAAACCGAAGATCTCCCCGCGACGGACGCTGAACGACACGCCGGCCACCGCCCGGAACGTCCCAAAGCGCTTCTCGAGGTTCTGGACCTCGACCACGATCTCGGCGGCGGGAGCAAGAGCAGCGGATGCGGCGGGCATGATGGCGGGCGCGGCGGCGGATGAACCCTTTGTCACGTATTACGTGACACTCGGCCGAAGCGCCCGCGGGCACATCGGAGATATGTCACGTAATACGTGACAAGGGCTGTTGCTGGATGGAAGGGGGAGAGGCATGAAGGGACGGGCTAGGGATGGCGGTTGGTCGCAGGCGGATCGTCGTCGCGGCCGGTATCGGTGGCGACGAGCACGGTGAGGAGCAGGAGGACGAGGACGGCGGCAATCACGGCGAAACAGGGGCGTGGGCCACGACGGCGACAAAGACATCCTCGAGCGAGGGCGCGATCGGGCGGATGGAGTGGAGGTCGAAACCGGCGGCGGCGATCAGCGAGCGGGTCTGCCGCTCGATCGCGGCAGCGTCGCGCGTCGCCACGTGCACGCGATCGCCGAAGAGACCGACCGTGGCGTCGCGCAGCTGCCCGCGCAGGAGGGCGGCCGTGCGGCGGGGCGCGGAAGTGCGCACCTCGAGCAGGGCGCCGGGCATCAGTTGTTTCACTTCGTCCGGCGTGCCCAGGCCGAGCAGGCGGCCTTGGTGGAGCAAGGCGAGCCGGTTGCAGCGTTCGGCCTCGTCGAGGTAGGCGGTCGACACGAAGATCGTCACGCCCTCGCGCACGAGTTGGTAGAGGATGCGCCAGAAATCGCGGCGTGACACCGGGTCGACGCCGTTGGTCGGCTCGTCGAGGAAGAGCACCCGCGGGGTGTGGATGAGGGCACAGGCCAGCCCGAGCTTCTGCTTCATGCCGCCCGAGAGGTTGCCGGCGAGGCGGTGCCGGAACGGCGTGAGGTTGCTGAAGCCGAGGAGCCGGTCGATGCGTGCGGCGCGATCCCGTGAGGGCACGCCATAGATGTCGGCGTAGAAGTCGATGTTCTCGATGACCGTGAGATCTGGATACAGGCCGAAGCGCTGGCTCATGTAACCGATGTGCTCCTTGAGCCCCTCGGGATTGCGGAGCACGTCGCAGCCCGCCACCTGTGCCGCCCCCGCGGTCGGTGGCAGGATGCCGGTGAGCATGCGCATGGTGGTCGACTTGCCGGCGCCATCGGGGCCCACGAGCCCGAAGATCTCGCCCGCCGCGACCTCGAGGTCGAGCCCGGCGACCGCGACCCCATCGCCGAAACAACGGCGCAGACCAGTGGCGTGGATGATGGACAAGGGAAGGGAGGGGAGGGAGAGGGAGGGAGAAGGTGTAGGAGCGGGTTTACTCCGCGAGGCCCGCGACCACGAATCGGTCGCGGCGTAAAGCCGCTCCTACATGGGGGCGGCGGCGGGCACGATCACGTCGGCGGGCACACCGGCCTTGAGTTCGTCGGCGGGGTTGGCCACGTCGACCTTGAGGCGAAAGACGAGTTTCACCCGCTCCTTGGGCGTCTGCACCGTCTTGGGCGTAAATTCAGCCTCGGCGGCGATGAAACCCACGACGCCCTCATAGGTCTTGCCGGGAGCGGCGTCGGTGCGGATGCCGACCTTCTGGCCGAGGCGGACGCGGCCGAGATCGGTTTGGTTGATATAGGCGCGGACCCACATGTGCGCGGTGTCGGCGACCGTGGCGACCGGCGTGCCGGCGGATACGAACTCGCCCGGCTCGACGTGATGGGAGAGGACGACGCCGCCCAGCGGCGCGACGAGCCGGGTGTGGTCGAGCCGGTTCTGCGCGAGCGCGAGGGCGGCGGTGGCCTGTTCGGTGCGGGCCCGGGCCTGGCGGATGGTTTCGACCCGCGGGCCCTCCTGCACGAGCGTCGCGCGTTCGGTGGCTTCGTTGACGCGGGCCTCGGCCACCTTGAGCTGGGCCTGGGCCACCTCGAATTCACGCGTCGAGACGGCGTTCTTCTCCAACAATTCCTGCTGGCGCTTGAACTCAAGCCGGGTGCGTTCGCGGTCCGCCTCCGCGCTGCGCACCGCGGAATTGGCGGCGGCGATCTCCTGCGGGCGCGAGCCGGCCTCCAATTCGGCGAGCAACGCCTGGGTGGCGGCCAGCTCCGCCCGGCGGAGTGCGACCTCCTGCACCTGTTCGGCGTCATCGAGCCGCGCGACCAACTGGCCCGCGGTGACGCGCTGGCCCTCGGCCACGAGCCGCTCCACGACGCGACCCGGGAACTTGAAACTGAGCTGGGCGTCGGTGACCTCGAGGTTGCCGGAAAGCGTCAGCGCCCCGGAGCGATCGACGGGGCGCGTGCAGGCGGGGAGGAGCAGGACCGCGGCGGCGAGCAACGGGACGAGGCGCCGGCGGGCCGGCCGTTCAGTTGGGTAGATTTTTTTCATAGTCTTTGCGTCCGGCCGGGGTCAGGAGCCCGCCGAAGAACAGGTTGATGGCTTGGGTGAACATCTGGTCAGGGTGGAGATGGAGGCGTTCCAGGGTGTCGGGGTGCATGAGGCTCTGGATCGCGGGGCGCCAGAATTCGATGGCGAAAGCCGGATCGATGTCGGCCCGCACCATGCCGGCCTTCTGTCCCTGGCGCAGCATCAGCCCGAAGACGTGCGGAATGTTGCGATGGCGGAGCTCCTCGACATGCCGGAAGATATGGGGCGCGCTGCGCTGCAGGTCGCGGAACACGTGTGGGCTCATCCGCGCAAACCGCTTCACCATGGCCTCGCTGAACCGGTGCAGCTTGACGGTGAAACTAAGGTCGGGGTCCGCGAACAGCGCATCGGCTGAGGCGCGGATCTCGGCCATGAACTCCGCCAGGATCGCCTCGACGAGCGCGTCCTTGCTGGCGAAGTGCACGTAGAGCGTCTTCTTGCTCATCCCCAGCTCGGCCGCCAGCCCGTCCATCGTCAGCCCGCTGTAACCGAAGGAGAACAGCTGCGCCCGTGCCGCGGCCACGAGGCGCTCGCGGGCGTCGAGTTCGGCGACAGCGGGCGGCGGCAGGAGGCGGGGGGTGGACTTGGGCATGGGGAATCGGAGGAAACTGGATGAGTGTTCTTAGTTTCCAGGCCAAGCACAATCGTTCGGGACGCCGGAAATTGTGATGGCGGTCGCGCCCTTCTTCCCTCGCCCGACCCAGCCTCCCGAGGCCCGCGCGGCGCGGCGGAAGTCGCCCCGGGATGGTCCAGAAGCTTGGCTGGTGGCGTCGTTAAGCCCTCCTTCAAGCAGGCGCGGAGGGTGGCCACCTTGATCCAAGTCATGGTCTTGCGACGGCATTTCTCTAGCTTGGCACCCTCGTGCGATCTGATTCCGCCGATAACACTCGCCAAAAGGCCACCACCCCGCCGACCAGGCCGGGGAAGGTGGCGTTCTACCGATCATCCCAGGTGGCACTGGTCGTGACCGCGGCGATTGCAGCGAGTATCGCCCTGGATCGGCTCGTCGTGACCCGGTTGGTGTCCGCCATCCCGGAGCCGGCACCCGTCCTCCCGCTCGTGAACCGTCCGCCCGCACCGCAGCCGCCGGTCGGCCTGCCGTCGGACACGCATCTCGACAAGACCCCGCCGCGGCAGACGGTCGGCCTCGATTTGATCCGCAATGGCTGGACCTACAATTGCATGGAATGCCACGCGCTCATCGCGGCGAAGTGGCACTATGACCGGCCGGTGAACGAGCACCGCGACATCACGCTCGACCACGGCAACAACCGCTTTTGCCTCAATTGCCACCACGCCACGAATCGCAACGCCTTTGTGGATTACGATGGCGCGGAGATTGCCCAGCGGGATGTCGTGCAACTTTGCGCCAAATGCCACGGCACGATTTATCGCGACTGGCGGGCCGGCGTGCACGGGCGGGAGAACGGCTTCTGGCGGGCGGAAGCTGGCAAGAAGACCAAGCTGAGCTGCATTCAATGCCACGATCCGCACCGGCCGAAGTTCCAGCCGATGCAGCCGCTCCCACCGCTGCGTTACCCCCCGCGCGGCGCCCATCCCCCGACGGAAGAACCGTCCCCGACCCCCGCGGCCCACTGACGTCCGATGAATCCCGATCCGCAAAACACCGTCAGCCCGAAGACCATCGAGCAGGTCTACCAACCGGTCACACGCCGGACGTTTCTGAAGGGCGCGGCGGCTTCGCTGGTGGGCGTGGCCGGATTGATGGCGGCCCTCAAGCCCCTGCTGGAACTCGAGCGCGGCGAAATCACCCTCGATGATCTCCTGCAGCAACACTATCGCGAGCTGAAGCCGGATGATCTCAAACGCATCATGGCGAACCTGGCGGCGAAGAGCGAGGCGGAGCACGGCGTGCGCCCCAACCTGCGCGACGTGAAGCCCCTCGCCGGCGTCGAGTTTGGCTACGCGCTGAACCTGACCCGCTGCATCGGCTGCCGCAAATGCGCCCACGCGTGCCTCCAGGAGAACAACCAATCGCGCCGCGATCCCGCCGACCTCGAGATGTCGTACATCCGGGTGCTCGAGATGAAGAAGGGTGCCATCAACGTCGAGACCTCCTCGGTCTACTACGATCCCGCGAGCGTGCCCGAAAAGGACAAGTATTACATGCCGGTGCAGTGCCACCAATGCCGCGAATCGCCCTGCACCAAGGTCTGCCCCGTGCAGGCCACCTGGCAGGAAAAGGATGGCATCGTGGTGGTGGACTACCATTGGTGCATCGGCTGCCGGTACTGCATGGCCGCCTGCCCCTACGATGCCCGGCGCTTCAACTACGAAAAGCCCACCCTCGCGACCGCGGCGATCAACCCCAACCAGAACTATCTGAGCAACCGCATCCGCCCGAAAGGCGTGGTCGAGAAGTGCACGTTCTGCCTCCACCGCACGCGGGAAGGCAAATTTCCGGCCTGCCTCGAAGTGTGCCCGACGGGGGCGCGCGTCTTCGGCGACCTGCGCGATCCCGACAGCGAGATTAACTACATCCTGAACCACAAGCGCGTCTACGTCCTCAAGGAGGAGGTCGGGACCCTGCCGCGTTTCTATTACTTCTTCGACAAATGAGGGACTACTTCACCTTCCTCTGGCGCGCCTGGCGGCTCTCGTTTCAGGGGAGCGGCCGGTTCTACGTGTGGATGTCGGTGCTCTCGGCGCTGACGCTGGTGGGCGTGCATGCCTGGGCGCGGCAGTTTGTCGACGGCCTGGCGACGACGGGCATGACCAACCAGGTGAGCTGGGGCGCCTACATCGCGAACTTCACCTTCTTGGTCGGCGTGGCGGCGGCGGCCGTGATGCTCGTGATTCCGGCCTACATCTACAAGAAGGAGCACATGCACGAGGTCGTGCTGTTCGGCGAGTTGATGGCGATCGCCGTGATCGTGATGTGCCTGCTCTTCGTCACGGTCGACCTCGGGCACCCCGAGCGCTTCCACCATATGATCCCGCCCTTCGGGGTCTTCAACTTCCCGGGCTCCATCCTCTCATGGGACGTGATCGTGCTCAACGGCTACCTCGTGATCAACCTGCACATCGCGGGCTACCTGCTCTACTGCCGCTACCGGCAACAACCGCCGACCAGGAAGTTCTACATCCCGTTCGTCTTCCTCTCGATCTTCTGGGCGGTGAGCATCCACACCGTCACGGCGTTCCTCTACGTGGGCCTCGCGGGCCGCTCGTACTGGCACCATCCGCTCGTGCCGTCGCGTTTCCTCGCCTCGGCCTTTGTCGCGGGGCCGGCGCTGATGGTGCTGACCTTTCAGATCATCCGGCGCGTGACCCGCTATTGGATCGGCGACGAGCCCATCTTCACGCTGCGCATGCTCATGACGGTCGCGATGATCATCAACATGTTCCTGCTGGGCTGCGAACTGTTCACCGAGTTCTACTATCCGACCCAGCACGCGGCGGCGGCGCATTACCTCTACTTCGGGCTGCACGGTCACGCCGGCCTCGTGCCGTGGATTTGGACCGCGATCGCGCTTGATCTCATCGGCCTGCTGCTGCTCGTCACGCCCGCCAGCCGGAAGATCGTCGGCCTCAACGTCGCCTGCGTGGCGTGTTTCGTCGGCATCTGGATCGAGAAGGGCATGGGCCTGATCATCCCGGGCTTCGTGCCGACGCCGCTCGGCCAGGTGGTCGAGTACCTGCCGACCCTCAACGAGACGCTCGTCTGCCTCGGCATCTGGGCCTTCGGCGCGCTCATGTTCTCGTGGATGCTCCACGTCGCGATCCCGATCATGAACGGCAGCCTGCGGGCCCGCCCGGAGATCAGTCCTGCCATCAACCAACCCTCCTAATCTATGAAAACCCCGATCACAAAACTGCTCGTGGCCGCCGCCGTGCTGGTCGCGCCCTCCTGGTTGCATGCCGGTTTCACGCTCAAGGAGATGTCGGCGGAGAGCAGGGCGTGCGCCGAGTGCCACAAAAAGGAAAGCGCCGCCATCTACCAGCAATGGGGCTCGAGCAAACACTATCGCGCCAACGTGGGCTGCTACGAATGCCACATGGCCCTGCCCACCGATGCCGACGCCTTCGACCATCAGGGGCAGAAGATCTCCATCATCGTGACCCCGAAGGACTGCGGCCGCTGCCATGAGGCGGAAGTGGGCGAGTTCAACTCCTCCCACCACGCCAAGGCCGGGCGCATCCTCGGCTCGCTCGACAACGTCCTCGCCGAGATCGTCGAGGGCAACCACGGGTTCAAGACGCCCGGCTTCCCCGGCGGTACCTCCGCCGCCGCCGTAAACGGCTGCTGGCAATGCCATGGCACCGAGGTGAAAGTTCTGCCGGGCGGCAAACTCGACCCCGCCACCTGGCCCAACACCGGCATCGGCCGCATCAACCCGGATGGCAGCGAAGGCTCGTGCGCGGCGTGTCACGCCCGCCACGACTTCTCCGCCGCGCAGGCCCGCACCCCCGACACCTGCGGTAAATGCCACATGGGCCCGGACCACCCGCAGATCGAAATCTACAACGAGTCCAAGCACGGCATCGCCTACCGCGCCAACCTCGACAAGATGAACCTCAACAGCGCCAAGTGGATCGTGGGCGAAGATTATTCCGCCGCGCCGACCTGCGCGACCTGCCACATGAGCGCGACCAAGAACCAGCGCGTCACCCACGACGTCGGCCTGCGCATCTCCTGGAACAACCGCCCGGAAATCTCCGTCCGCCCCGAAGTCAGCGACGCCAAGCTCGGGCTGCCGACGCAAAGCATCAAGTGGGAGACCCGGCGCAAGAACATGGTCGACGTCTGCCTCAACTGCCACAACCAGAACTTCACCGACTCGTTCTACCTGCAATACGACGGCCTGATCGAACTCTACCACGAGAAGTTCGCCAGGCCCGGGCTCGCCCTCTACCAGGCGGCCAAGCCCCTGCTCAGCGCGGCGCCATTCAGCAACCGGATCGATTTCACCTGGTTCGAAATCTGGCACCATGAAGGCCGCCGCGCGCGCCACGGCGCCTCGATGATGGGTCCGGACTACACGCACTGGCACGGCACCTACGAGGTCGCGAAGAATTTCTACTCGGAGTATGTCCCCGAGCTGCGGGAGTTGATCGCCCATCACCAGAACGCGACCGATCCGGCAAAGAAGGCGGCGGCCGAGAAACTCGCCGCCCTCCTGGATGAGACCCTCGAGGGTCCCAATCACCAATGGTATCTCAACAAGATGAGCCCGGCGGAGAAGGCCCGGCGCGACCAGGAGCGCCTGGAGTTCCAAAAGCGGTATTCCAAGTGACGCCCGGCCGGCGGTGCCTTCCCTGTCGGCGGGGTGCCCTCACCCCGCAGTTTGGAGCGATCGAACCCAGTTGCCCGCGGGGCGAGGGCGCCCCGCCCACATTGGCAACCAGGGAACCGGCGCCGTGAACACCCACGATTTCATCGCCGAGCTCCGCCGCATGACGACGGCGGAGCTGGAGGATGCCGGCCAACGCAGCCTGCTCGATCACGTCGTGGCCCAGGCGGAGGTGGCGCGCGGGAAGCACGGGCCGTTCACCGGCCCGCAACTCGAAGCTTTGCTGCACGATTCCGCCTGCGTGCGTTATCCGGTGCGGCTCGTGTTCGAATTTGGCGAGATGGCGTTGCACCAATTCGGCCAGCCGGACCGCGACTGGCGCCACGCGGACCAGGACGGCCGCGTGCTCTACCTGCGTCCGATGCTCCGTGATCGGCCCGAGCTCGCGCTGCTGGCGGTGGCGTACCTCATCCCCCTGATTAACTATGGCGACGTCGTGACCGACGAGGTGTGTCTGCGTTACGGCGCCGCGTTGCTCGGCCTCGCGCCGGACGAGTACTACCGGCAGATCTGCCAGCTGGCGGAAACGGTCGGGGCCGAGGCGCGTCCGCTCGGCGCGAGCGACGACTCACCGCTGCGGCTGGCCGCCCCGGTGGGCCTCACGGATGGAACTTGCGGCGGCAGGTGCGGTTGAGCCGGAGCGGGGTCGGGTTACCGTTTTTCGAGATATTTGGTCCCCACTTCAGCGGCCGCCACGGCCAGCGCCCGATCGCGGGTCCAGAGGGTGAGGCGGTCGATGTTCGCGGCGGCGATCAGTTGGATATCCGACCATGACAAACCCCGCCCCTCCAAGCCGTACCGCTCCAGCAAATGCAGGCCCTCGGCGAGGTCGATTTCGTCGGCGCGCGGGAGCTTCTGCAAGTGCAGCAGAATTTCAGCCCGCTGGCGCAGCCGGCCGGCCGCCAACTCGCCGATGACCACGGTGTGCGTCCATACCCCTCCTGCACGCAGCAATTCCTGGAGGTGGGGATCCGCGCGGTGAAAATGGTCGATCCACACCGAGGTGTCGACCAGCACCCTCATGGCCGCGGGGCGGCCTTGCGGCGCGGCGCAGCCACCGCCTGCCGGTCCCGGCCACCCAACGCGGCCAACCGTGCCGCCGCTTCTCGCTGAATGAGCGCGCGCAGTCCCTCGTGGATCAGCGAGGTCTTTTCCTTCAGCCCGGCATAGTCGCTGGCCTCAGCCAGCAAGGCCTCGTCCAGGTTCAGCGTGGTTCTCATGCAGACCAATCTGCATGTTGCATCTGCATCGTCAAGTGGCGTCCGTCGTCGACCGAACGCGGGCTCGCGGCGGATGAAGTCCGGAAGCGCAGCCCGAAGGTCGCAGGCGCCAGCCCGGCAAACCGGCGCGGCCGCGACGATTCGTTTTCGCCACCGCCCGGAACTGCGGCCGGTCTGATTCGCCTCAATACGCGTACTCGACCTGAATCCAGATCTTGCGCACATCGGGCAGCGTGGCGCTGTCGTGGCGGAAATCGGCAACCTTGGCGAGGCCGGTCACGCTCTGGCCGAATTTGCGCGAGAGCTGCACATTGAACTCCCGGCCCAGTTTCGCCTGGTTCGTGTCGGTCTCGTACCAGTGGTAAAACGCCAGCAACGCCAACCCTTCCGGCAGGGTGGCGGCGGCCTTGAGGTATGAGTCGCGCAACCCGGCCGCGGGGGTCGCGAGGAAGAGATCCCCCCAGCCATTGAAGGCATGCAGCGTCGCCAACGGGGTCTTGAAACCCACGTTGTGGTCGGACCCGAGCACCTCGTAACCGAGGGCCGCGCTGCCCGGCGCTCCGCTGACGCCCGCTTCGAGCAGGGTGTAGGTGGCCTGGTAGTCCAGCTTGCTCGCGCCGTAGTCGGACTGGGTGGCCAGTTCGGCCCGATAGACGAGTTTGACGGCGTCGGAGAGTTTCACCGCGCCGACATAGCTGGCGCCCCAGGTGGCGCAGGAATTCGCCGCGGCCGATTTGAAGTCGAGCAGGTACCCGTAGCCGGTGAGGGTGCCGCCGCCTGGCAGGCCGGAGCGCGACGCGTTCAGCAGGTGCGATTCGGATTTCCAGTGCCCTTGCGCGTGGCGCTGGCTGAACACGCGGTTGATGCGGTCGAGAAACGCATACGTGAACGTGGTCTGGGCGAAAGTTTTGTCCTGCAGCGTGAACGCATCGAACGTCTGCATGTTCTGCCGCCAGCCGACGTCGCCGACGAAGCGCGCGTTGTCGAGCACCAGGCGCTGTCGGCCGAGGGTGAACGACATCTTGCCCGTGGTGTACGCCACCCAACCCTGGTTGATCTCAGTGGTCTCGGGATCGGCGACGACCGCCCGGCCCTTGGCGGCGGGATTGAGCCCGGCCTGACTGTAACGATCACCATCGGCCGCCACGATGTTCTCGGCCTCGAGCATCGCCTTCCAGCCGGAGACCTCGGCGGTCGTGAAACCTATTCGCGTGCGCAGGGTCAGCGCGGCGGCATCCCGCAACCCGGTTTGCTCGACGCCCTCATAGCGGGCGCGGAGGTTCAGGGAGAGTTTGCCCTTGGCCAGCAGGTCGGAGGCATCGGCCGCCCGCAGCGCAGCGGACAAGGCGAGGGCGAGGGCGGTGCAAACCAGTGCGGTCAGTTTCGTTTTCATGATCGGTCAAATCGTCGTCCCAATTACAGGCCTCTATTTTAGGCCATCGGCCCGGCATCCGCCTTGATCTCCCTCAAGGTCGGGAGGGAAGACAAGCGGGTCGCTGCGAGCCTGGATCTTTCGGCCAAAACGGCTTTGCGTTTCGCCGCCACGACGCCGACGGTTCGCGCATGGCGGACCCATGCAAGACGTCTTCACCGGAAAAAACACCTGCATTCAGGGCCGCGCCCTCCCCGGGGCGGCCGAGTGCGCCGCTCTTCAAGACGATCACCAGCGACGACTGGAAGCGCTCGCTCGCCTCGGCGCGGCGGCAGAAGAATGCGGTCTCCGAGCAGATACGGACCGCGATCTCGTCCTCCTCGCGGAAGACGAAGTAAGCCTGCTCGAGGCCGGCGGAGGCGCCTGGGCTGAGTTGGGCGCCGCGATCCGCGGGTTTCGTGCCCGGCTCCCGCTCTTTCGGCTGGAGGATTTTGGCTTCGCGGCGGAGGTGGAACATCCGCTGGAGGAGCCCAACCCCCGGCTGCGTTACCTGCACAGCGGCGTGGAGGCGTCGGCCTTTGTCTCCGTGGAGGACGGCTCGGTGTACAAATTCTTCCTGCCGCGCGAGGAGAAGCGCGTGGGCAGCGTGTTCGGCTTCCGGACGGGCGACGAGGCGGCGGTCCACGCCGAGGCCGAGCTCGGCGGCTATCGCGGCCTGCTGGAGAAACTCCTGCTCATCCAGGCGCTCGGCGGCATGGCGACCGAGGTCGTCGCGCTGACGTTCGAGGGTATCTTGGTGGCGAAACAGGTGCTCGGCGACCCCCTGCCGCAGGGCGAGGACACCTCCGGCTCCCTCCCCGCCGGGTTGATCGAGATCCCCTCGCGCTTCCTCCGCGCCAACCGCGATCATCCCCGGCTGTTCTTCCTCGGCCCGGCGTCCTGGCTCGTGGCGGATCTGCACGCGCGAAACTTCGTGCGCGCCGTCGACGGTCGGTTGCGGGTGATCGATCTCGTCGCCGCCCCCTGGCCCGCGGGAGCGGCGTCAACCCAGTCGGCCATCCGCGAATGGCTGGAGCGGGTGCGCCTCGATCCCGCCGCCACGGCGCTGCCGGGAGCTCCGGATGACGAGCTTTGAGCCCAGGCGGCGGTGAAGGGACTCACCGCCCTACCCCCGGCGAGGGTGGGGCGCGGGTCGTCCGCGCCGGGAACACCGGGCGGTGGCGTCGGTGGAAGCAGGAGCGGCTTTATGCCGCGATGGCGGATCGTCCGAAGTTCGGTCGCGGGGTAAACCCGCTCCTACAAACTCGAGCCGGAAGGAAGATCGCGGGAAATACGTTGCGGCGGCAGTGGAAAATGCCCGACGGCACGGCAGCGTCCACGGCTGTCGCGGACACCGACACCCACCCGGGGCTCCCCGGCCGGGCACAAAAAAGGGCGCAGGCCGTTCTGCGCCCCTGGCGACCGCATCACCCGGGAGGTGTGGCTCAGCTCTTCTTGGAATCGAGGAAAGCGAGGACCTTCTCGGCCTGCTTGTCGGTCTGCTTCTCGTCGTGGTAGACCACCTTGCCGCTGCGATCGATGAGGTAGGCCTCCCGACTGGCCATCAGCATGACGCTCTGACCGAAGGCCTTCACCACCTTTTTGTCGGTGTCGGCCAGCAGCGGAAACGGAAAGTTGTTCTTCTCCTTGAATTCCTTCTGCTTGGCGACCGGGTCGACGCTGACTCCGACCACCGCCACCCCCCGCTGCTTCAGCTCGGCACTGGCATCGCGGAGCGAACAGCCCTGCTTGGTGCAGCCACCGGTGAGTGCCTTCGGGTAGAACCAGACGAGGGTGTAATTATTGGACCGATAGACGTCGGCGAGGCTGAGCGTGGTGCCGGCGTCGGTGGTGGCGCTCAGCGTGGGCGCCGCATCACCGATCTTGAGCGGCTCCGCGCGCGCGCAGCCGAGAACGAGGGAGAGCAGGGACATGAGGGCAAGGATACGTGGGAATGTCATGGCGACGCGAAGCTGAACATAGGCGCACCTTCTGGCAAGCGGCCGGGCGCGAAATCCCCGGGTGCCGGCGCGCTTTCGCCGGAACCGGACCTCCTCTGGGCACTCTCAATGCGGTCTGATGCGTGCCCCGATGTCCCGTTTTAGCCGATTCCATGGCCTTTTTTGTGGCCTTTGCCCCCCACGAGCCATCGCTTGCCTTGCGCTGCACCCCACCCCAACCTTGATCTCCTTGCCCTCGTTCACACCCGCAAACCCGTCCGTCTGGTTCCCTTTTTCCATGCTCCTCGACTCGCTTTCCCGGTCTGTCGCGCGCCCGCTTTGCTCCCTCGGCACTCTCCTTGCCGCTGGCGGGTTGGTGCTGGCGACTGCTCTGGCCCAATCGCCCTCTGCTCTCGACGGTTTCGATCCGGATGTGGACGGTAACGTCTACGCGATTGCCGCCCAGCCGGACGGCAAACTCATCATCGCCGGCCAGTTCTCCGAAATCGGCGGCACCGCCCGCCGCAACCTCGCCCGCCTCAACCCCGACGGCACCGTCGACGCGAGCTTCAACCCCTCCCCCAACAGCCCCGTCCGCGCGCTGCTGGTGCAGAGCGACGGCCGCATCGTGATCGGGGGCGATTTCACCACGTTCCAACCCGGTGGCACCGGCGCGACCACCACGCGCAACCGCCTCGCCCGCCTCAACGCCAACGGCACCCTGGATGCCGCTTTCAACCCCAACGTCGGCGGACAACTCCAGCCCCAGGTCCACGCTCTCCTCCTTCAGCCGGATGGCAAAATTGTCGCCGGCGGCTCCTTCACCACGGTCCAACCCAACGGCGCCGCGGCGCCCTCGTCGCGCCATTATGTGGCCCGTTTCAACCCCGATGGATCGCTCGACGCCAGCTTTGATCCCAGTCCCAACAGCATCGTGCTCGCGCTCGCCCTCCACACCGGGAACAAGATTCTCCTCGGTGGCGGCTTCACCACCCTCCAGCCCGCCGGCGCCGCCGCGGCCACGACGCGCAACCGCATCGCTTTGGTCACCGCCACGGGCGCCGTCGACCCCGGCTTCGACGCCAACGCCAACAACGGCGTGACCAGCATCGCGGTGCAGCGCGATGGCAAGATTCTCCTGGCCGGCTATTTCACCACGGTCCAGCCGCCCGGCGACAGCCTGCCCGCCAGCCGCTCGCGCCTCGCCCGCCTCAACGCCAACGGCACACTCGATACTGACTTCTTCCCCCGCGCCGACGGCAGCGTGGCCGCCGTGGCGGTCCAGCCCGACGGCGGCATCCTCGTCGGCGGCACCTTTACCTCGGTCTGGGGCCGCGGCACGGGTTCGATCAATCGCAGCTTCGTCGCCCGCTTCAACCCCGACGGCTCGCTCGACGACGGTTTCGGCCCCTACGTCAATGGGGCGGTCAACGCCTTCGCCTTTCAGCCGGACGGCAAGATCATCATCGGGGGCCTCTTCACCCGCGCGATCCCCCCGGGCGGCACCACCGCCATCCTGCGCCATCATCTCGCCCGGCTCAATCCCGAGGGTTCGTTCGACGCCAGTTTTGAACTCTCCGACGGCGGCCGCCCACTCGTCTCGGTCACGCAGACCGACGGCAAGATCGTCATCGGCGGTTCCTTCACCAGCGTGGGCGGCACATCCCACAACTATGTCGCCCGCCTCAACGCCGACGGCACCGTCGACACCGCCTACCAGCCCGATTTCAACGGCCGCGTCTATGCGATGGCGCTGCAATCCGACGGCAAGGTGATCGTCGGAGGCGCCTTCACCACGATGGGCGGCGAAAAGCACCAGTATCTGGCCCGCCTCAACTCCTCGGGCTCCGTCGATTCCGGTTTCAACCCGCAGTTCGACGGCCAGATCGGGACCCTCGTCCTGCTGGCCGACGGCCGCATCTTCGTGGGTGGATCGTTCTCGACCGTGCAGCCGACGGGCGCCACCACGCCCTTGAACCGCCGGAATCTGGTCCGGCTCAATGCCAACGGCACCCTCGACACCACGTTTGATCCCGAGCCCAATAGTTCGGTCTCCGCGATCGTCGTCCAATCCGATGGCAAGGTGATCATCGGGGGAACCTTCTCGAACCTCCAGCCCGGGGGCGCCCCCACCGTCACGACCGCGGCCGACGGCACGGTCACGACCACCGCGACCAACGCCTCCTTTTACGGTCGCAACTTCATCGCCCGGCTCAACGCCGACGGCACCCTCGAAACCACCTTCGACCCCAACTTCAACGGCCAGATCAGCGCCCTCGCCCTGCAGTCCGACGGCAAGATCATCGTGGCGGGAGCGTTCAGCGCGCTCAACCCCGTCGGGGCCAAGCCCCACACCACGACCGACGCCGCCGGGGTCACCACCACCACGACCGTTTCCCAACGGTCGCGGATTGCCCGGCTCAATGCCGACGGCTCGCTGGACGAAAGCTACGACCCGAAAGCCAATGGCAACGTCCTCGCCCTGGCCCTCCAGTCCGACGGCAAACTGATCATCGGCGGTTCGTTCACCACCCTCCAGCCTAACGGCGCGGCCGACTGGACGCTGCGCAAGTACGCGGCGCGCCTCAGCGCCGACGGCACCGTCGACGCCACCTACAACCTCGACCTCAGCGAGCTGCCCGGCAACCGCGTGGACTCCCTCCGCCTCCAGTCCGACGGTCGCCTGCTCATCGGCGGCACCTTCACCTCCCTGAAGCCGATCGGCGCGACGGCCCGCATCGAACGCCGCAACTTCGCCCGCCTCCTGGCCAACACGCAGGTCGACCCCACTTTCGATGCCGCTGCCGGCGGCGCCACCGGCGCGATCGTCAACGCCCTGGCCGTGCAACCCGACGGACGCGTGCTGGCGGTCGGCAGTTTCGCGGATCTCGGCGGCGCGAAGAGCACCAACCTCGCGCGTTTCATGCCGGAAGGAACGCCCGATCCCGACTTCAGCCCCGCCGTGAACACCGACGGCCCGATCAACACCCTCGTCGTGCGGCCCAACGGCACGCCGACCCCCACCCAATTGGGCGGCTTCGCCTGGCTCAACGCCGACGGCTCGCTGCGCCCCTCCTTCGCCACCGCTGGTGCGCGTTTGAGCGGCGATATCAGGGCCATGGCTTTCGACCCCCAAGGCCGCCTGCTCTTGGGCGGCACCTTTGCCAACCTCGACAACACCACCAGCAGCAATCTGGTGCGTTTTTCCGCCAACGGCACCCTCGACACCTCCTTCAGCCCCACGCTCAACGGCGGCGTGACCGGCATCGTCGTGCAACCCGACGGCCGCCTCGTCGTGGTCGGCGCCTTCACCACGATCGGCGACAAGGTGCGCAATCGGATCGCGCGCATCGACGCCGATGGCTCGGTCGATGTCACCTACGATCCCAACGCCAATGGGAACATCGCCACCCTCGTGCTGCAAAGCGACGGCCGCGCCGTCGTCGGGGGTTCCTTCACCACCTTCTCCCCCAACGGCACCACCACGCCGGTCGCGCGCAACTACCTCGCGCGCATCAACGACGATGGGACGGTCGACGCCAACTACAACCCGTCGCCCAACTTCGACGTCCTCACGCTCCTGCTCCAGCGCGACGGTAAGATCGTCGCTGGCGGCAATTTCACCGGCGCCACGCCCAACGGCGCCACCACCACGACCCCGCGCAACTTCCTCGCCCGTTTCAACGCCGACGGCACCCTCGATCTGACCTTCGACCCGAATCCCAATTCCTCCGTCGGCGCCCTCGCGGAACTCAGCAACGGGCGGTTGTTGGTGGGCGGCGCCTTCACGACCTTTCAACCCCGCGCCGAGGGCCCGGTTTACAACCGCAACAACCTTGCGCGCATCTACAGCGACGGCGTCTTCGATCAGGACTTCAACCCCAACCCGAACTCGATCATCACGTCGCTCTCCGTGCAACCCAATGGCAGCGTCCTGGTCGCCGGGGCGTTCACCACCTTCCAGCCGGGCGCCACCGGCACCCTCGTCGCGCGCAAGGGCCTGGCCCGGCTGAACAGCGACGGTTCCCTCGATTTCAACTTCAACCCCGATTTCCGGGGCGGCATCAATGTCGTCACGACGCGACCCGACGGCTCCGTGCTCGTCGGGGGCAAGTTCACCGACATCCAGCTCAACGGCTCCCTCCTGATCGGCGGCAACTTCGCGACCGTGGGCGGAGTCACCGCGCGAAATCTCGCGATGCTCAACGACAACGGCACCGTCTCGACGACCTTCCAACCGCAGCCCAACGGTGTCGTCCACGCCCTCCTGGTTCTGCCCAGCGGCAAGACGATTGTCGGGGGCGCTTTCACCAACATCGCCGGCGCCGCCCGCAGCCGCCTCGCGCGATTCAATGGCGATGGCACGCTCGACTCGGCTTACACCGCCAGCGCCCCCGGCACCGTGCGCACCCTCGCCTTGCAGGCCGACGGACGCGTGCTGGTCGGCGGCACCGGCATCGTGCGGCTCAACGCCAACGGCACGCCGGATGCGTCCTTCGCCGCGACCGTGACGGGCACGGTGACCTCACTCGCCGTGCTGGCCGACGGCAAGGTGCTCTACGCCATTGACCAGTCCTCCCTGGCCCGGCTCAACGCCAACGGCTCCGCCGATTCGACCTTCACCGCCGCGGCCGGCAGCGTGGCCGCCCTCACCCTCCAGGCCGATGGCCAGATCATCGTCGGAGGAGCACCGTCGCGCCTCGTGCGGCTCAACGCCAACGGCTCCGCCGATGTCTCCTTCAATCCGGCCCCCAACGGCAGCGTCACGGCCCTCGCCCTCCAAGCGGACGGTCGCCTGATGGTGGGCGGCGGTTTCCGCACCATCGGCGGCGTGAACCGGCCCGGCATCGCCCGCCTCGCCGCCGTCGGGGTCGCCACGCAGACCCTCGGGGTGGCGGCGAATCGCGGCTCGATCGTCCTCAGCCGCTCCGGTGCAACCGGCGACGTCTCGGCCGTCCTCTTCGAACAGTCCTCGGATCGCCTCACGTGGACGGCCCTCGGCGAGGGCGTCCGCGCTCCCGGCACCGCCAACTGGCAGATCGCCGGCCTCAACCTGCCGGCGAACGGCACCTTCTACATCCGGGCCCGCAGCCTCGCCCCATCCACCGCCGGAACCGCCTCGGGCATCTATGACGCCGTGCGGGAGTTCAACTACTCCAGCCCGGTGCCGGGCCTGGGCATTCCCGCCAACACCTCGACCACTCCCGCCCAGGCGGCCTCCCAGATATCAATCGACGTCGCCACCGGGATCATGCCGCGCGCCGTGATCACCGCGGTGCCGGGTGAGGGTACGGTGGAAATCATCGTTGGGGCGGCCGTCCAAGCCGCCGACGGCGACCGCGCCCGGTTGGTCAATCTGTCCACCCGCGGCCGTGTGTCGTCCGGCGATCCCTTGATCCTCGGCTTCGCCATCGCCGGCCCCGATTCGCGCCGCGTGCTCATCCGTGGCGTCGGCCCCGCGCTGGTGACCTTCGGGGTGACCGAAGCCCTCGCTTCGACCCGGCTGCAGGTTTACGACGCCGCCGGCACCCTGATTGCCAGCAACCAGGGTTGGAACAACGCCGCCGACCTCGTCCAGACCGCGGTGGCCACGGGTGCCTTCCCCCTCGCTCCCGGCAGTGCGGACAGTGCCGCGGTGATCACGCTCGTCCCCGGCGCCTACACCGCCCAGATCAGCGCCCCGGCTGCCCCCGGCAACGCCCTCGGTGGCATTGCGCTCGCCGAAATCTATGACGCCGGCAGCGGCGCCGGCGCCCGCCTCGTCAACGTCTCGAGCCGCGGGCCCGCCGGCACCGGCGGCGATGCGCTCATCAGCGGCTTTGTCCTGGAGGGCGGCGTCTCCTCGCGCGTGCTCCTCCGCGGCATCGGCCCCGGCCTCACCCAGTTTGGCGCGACCAACACCGTCGCCGATCCGGTCATCGCCCTCTTCGACCGCACCGGCCAGGCCCTCGGCGGCAACGACAATTGGGTCTCGAGCGTGCCGGATCTGGCCGCGGCCGCCGAGCGGGCGGGCGCCTTTCCCCTCACCCGCGGCAGCAAGGACGCCGCCGTGCTCGCGACGCTGCCGTCCGGCGTCTACACGCTTCAGGTGAGTTCGGATTCGGCCAACGCCGCCGCCGCCCTGCTCGAAATCTACCAGGTGCAGTAAGGCCAGTCACCTTGAAGATTTTGGTAGGGCGCGGACTCCGCTCCGCGCCGAAGGAAAGTCCCAAATGACCGGGGACGTTGGCTTGAGATCTCGGATTGTCCTCGGCTTGACCTCCTGTGCAAAGGCTGGGGACCCGATCTTGCGCCACCGTCCCGCGCCACTCAGACTGCCGGCCATGGCTCCCCACCCGGCCGCTTGTATCCTGTTTCTCGCCACCGCCGTCGCGGCCCTCGCCGCCTCAAAGTCCACCATCGCCATTAACTACGACGAAGCAAAGATCCCGGCCTACACGTTGCCCGACCCGCTCGTCGCCAACGACGGCACGCCGATTCGCGACGCCGACGACTGGCGCACCCGGCGCCGGGCCGAATTGCTCGAGCACTTTTCCCGCGAGGTCTACGGGCGCACGCCGGCCGGCCGCCCGACGGCGATGCACTGGGCCGTCACCTCCGTTGATCGCGCCGCACTCGGCGGGAAGGCGGTGCGCAAGGAAATCACCGTGTGGTTCACCGCCGGGGAGGCTGGCCCGAAAATGCGCCTGCTCATCTACCAGCCGGCGGGGGCCACCGGCGCGCACGCCCCGTGGCCGGCGTTTCTCGGGCTTAATTTCTACGGCAATCAAGGTGTGAATGCCGATCCCGCCATCACGCTTTCCACTTCCTGGACCCGCTCCAATGCGGAATACAAAATCGTCAATAACCACGCGACCGAGGGCACGCGCGGCGTGCATGCCTCGGGTTGGAACATCGAGACGGTGATCGCCCGCGGCTATGCCACGGCCACTGTCTACTACGGCGATCTGTGCGAGGACCAGGCCGAGGGCCTCACGCGCGATGTCGGCGCTCTCTTTGGCACATCCGCGGTGAACCAGCGGCGGCCCGACGAGTGGGGTGCGATCGGCATCTGGGCCTGGGGCCTCAGCCGCGCGCTCGACTACCTGGTAAACGATCCGGAAATCGATGGCGCCCGCGTCGCGGTGCACGGCCATTCGCGACTCGGCAAAACCGCCCTCTGGGCCGGCGCCCAGGACGAGCGTTTCGCCCTGGTGATCTCCAACGACTCCGGGTGCGGCGGCGCGGCCCTCAGCCGGCGCGCCTACGGCGAGAATGTGGAGCGCATCAACACCGCGTTCCCCCATTGGTTCGCCCGCAACTTCCGCCACTATAACCAGCGCGAGTCGAACCTCCCCATCGACCAACACGAGCTCATCGCCCTCCAGGCCCCGCGACCGGTCCACGTCGCCAGCGCGGAGGACGACCAGTGGGCGGACCCGCGCGGCGAATTTCTCTCCGCCCGGCATGCCGGGCCGGTGTACGCGCTATTCGGGCAGCAGGGACTCGGCGCGGCAGAGTGGCCCGCCGTGCACCAGCCTCTCTTCGGCGACGGCGTCGCGTACCACCTCCGCACGGGCAAGCACGGCATCACGCCCTACGACTGGGCGCAGTATCTGGACCACGCGGACAAAGTGCTGAAGCGGTAGGGGGCTCACGGCGGATTTTTGCACGGCGAACTGGCCCGAAAATGACTCGTCAGAGCCCTCTTGTAGGAGCGGCTTTATGCCGCGATTCAGCGCGGGCGGATTTCCATCGCGGCATAAAGCCGCTCCTACCGCGCGATCGACCGTGCAAAAATCCGCCGCGGTAGGGGGCTCGGTGTTCCCGCAATTTGCTTGCCGCCCGGTGGGCCCATCGATCCGATGGCGACGTGCCGAAACCTGTTCGATCGCCACCGATCTCCACGTCGCAAGATCTCGGAACGGCTAAAGCTGCGTTTCAGCCCGCCACGGGTCTCCTCCCGGCCGGACCGGATGTTCTGCAACCGAGCCGGTTGGTGCATTGCGACGCGGTCCGCGGAATCTTTCTGTATCACGGTGACTCGCTTGAGGTGATGGACGCGTTGGCCGCAAAACACCCCGAGGGACTCTTCGATTTGATTTTTGCCGATCCGCCCTACTTCCTCTCCAACGGCGGCATTACGTGCCACGCGGGGCGCATGGTGAAGGTCGACAAGGGCGCGTGGGACAAATCGCGCGGCCCCGAGCTCAATCACGAGTTTAACACGGAGTGGCTTCGCCGTTGCCAGCGCCTGCTCAAACCGAACGGCACCCTCTGGGTGAGCGGCACCCACCATGTCATCTTTTCCGTCGGTTATGCCATGCAGCAACTCGGCATGAAGTTGCTCAATCAGATCACCTGGCAGAAACCCAACCCGCCGCCCAACCTCGCCTGCCGCTATTTCACGCATTCGACGGAAACCGTGCTGTGGGCGGCGAAGAACGAGAAAAGCCGCCATGTCTTTAACTACGCCGACATGAAACGGGCGAACGGCGGCAAGCAGATGAAGGACGTGTGGAACTTTACGGCGCCGAAGCCCGACGAAAAGAAGCTTGGAAAACACCCGACCCAAAAACCGTTGGTGCTGCTTGAACGCATCCTGCTGGCGGCCAGTCGCGAGGGCGACCTCGTGCTGGATCCCTTCCTGGGCAGCGGGACGACGGCGATTGCCGCCGCTTTACTGGGACGAAAATGCGTGGGGATCGAAAGCGATGCCGCCCATGTGCAGTTGGCCCAAGATCGCCTTCGCGAGATGTTACGCCCGCGCGTGCTTCAATCTGAACTGGAGGTGCAGTATGCCGGGACGGGCACAGGCGGTTAATAACGGGGCCGAACTTGTCACCGCTGTGGCCGCGCTCGCCACGGCGCTCGGCCTGGAGGCCGTCGAGCAGGTCCGCGTCGCTCGTCGGATTTGGGGTGCAAAGCGGCACATCGACGTCGTCTTGACCGATCCCACCACGCGAAAAACACTGGGCATCGAATGCAAGTTTCAGGCGGTCACCGGAACCGCAGAAGAAAAGATTCCATCGACGATTCAGGATATCGCCGCGTGGCCGATTCCGGGGATCGTTGTCTTTGCTGGAGACGGATTCACTGAGAATATGAAGGCGTATCTCGTCTCCACCGGAAAGGCGGTCGAGTTCACCGAGGTTGAGCCCTGGCTGCGGTTGTTTTTCGGACTCAAGCTCGGATAGGTACGGCTTCCAGACCTCGCCCCGGGATAGCAAGTGACACAGATAACTGGCCTGGAACAGAAACGAAACTCCTCATACGCCGTAGCTCAATCGATCAGCGCCGAGGCCGGGTAGGTCTTCGTCTTCCCGCTCTCCGCGGCGCGGATCGCCTTCATGGCCGCGGGGTCGGCGAGGATTTCCATCGTTTCGGCGATGGCGGCCAGGCGTTCGGCACTGATGATATGCACGGTGGGCCGGCCGTGCCGCGTCAGCGTCGCCAGCCCGCCTTTCTCCGCCTGGCGCACCACGGCCGACAGGTTCTTCTGCGCTTCCTTGATCGTGTAGGCCAATTTCACGCCCAAAGGCATACCCACCTCCTTCGCCCGTCAAGGCGTCGCCCCCGGATGCAGGAACGCATGCAGCTCCGCCGCCAGTTTGCCGCCGAAGCCGGCGACCTCCGCGATCTCCGCCGCTGGCGCGGCGCGCAGCCGGTCGATGTCGCCAAAGCGCCCCAGCAGCGCGGCACGGCGCACGGGCCCCAGCCCCGGAAAATCATCGAGCACGCTCTCGCGGATCTTCTTCGAGCGCAGGTGCGCGTTGTAGGTGTTGGCAAAACGGTGGGCCTCGTCGCGCAGGCGCTGCAGCACGTTGAGCCCGGGGTGGTTCAGAGGCAGGTTGAGCGGCGGGCGGGCGTCGGGAAAGATGATCGTCTCGTGCTGCTTCGCGAGGCCGATGAGCGCCGGAGGCATGAGGTCGAGCGCGAGAAAAGCCTTGAGCGCGGCTCCGATCTGTCCGCGGCCGCCGTCGATCACGATCAGGTCCGGCAACGGCTTGCCCTCCGCCGCCAGCCGCCGGTAACGTCGGCCCACGACCTCCTCCATCGCCCGGTAATCGTCGTTGCCGATGAAGCTCTTGATCTGGAAGCGCCGGTAATTGTCCTTGTCGGGCCGCCCGTCCGCGAAGTGCACCATCGAGGCGACGACAAACGTGCCCGAGATGTGCGAGATGTCGAAACACTCCATCGTGCGCGGCGGCCCCGCCAGGTGCAGCGCGATCTGCAGCGCCTCCAGGGCGTCCGCCGCCCCCTCCGGCCGCGTGGGATCGGTGCGTTCGAAGTGCCGCGTCTTCCGCAGCGTTTGCTCGAGCGCAAAGACCACGTCGCGCAATTCGGCCGCCTTCTCGTACTCCTGCCGCGCCGCCGCCGCCGCCATTTCCGCCCGCAGGGTCTCGAGCCATTCGCGCGACTTGCCCTCGAGAAACGCGCACGCGTCGTCGACCCGCCGGCGATACGCCGCCGCCGTGACGATGTTCTCCGTGCCGTAGATCTCCTCGCGCACGTCGTCGTAGAGCCGCCAGGTGTCGTCGGGGAGCCGCTGCGGCGTGCTGTCCGCCAGCAAAATACCGAATTGCCGCCGCATCTGGGCGAGGGTCTTGCGCAGCAGGCCGCTGTGCGCAAACGGCCCGAAGTAGCGCGACCGGTCCTCCTTCTTCAGGCGCGTGAGCCGGAACCGCGGCAGCTCCTCCCCGAGATCGACGCGCACCAGCAGGAAGCGTTTGTCGTCGGTGAAGTCGGTGTTGTAGCGCGGGCGCCACTGCTTGATCAGCTTGCCCTCCAGCAGCAGGGCCTCGGGTTCCGACTTCACCTCGATGGTGTCGAAGTCCGCAATCAATTCGATCAGGGCCCGAATCTTGGGCTGGGCCACCGCCCGGGCCCGCCCCCGTTGGAAATACGTGGCGACCCGCTTCTTCAGGCTGCGCGCCTTGCCCACGTAGATGATCCGGCCGAGCCGGTCCTTCATCAGGTACACCCCCGGCTTGTCCGGCAATTGGCGGACCTTTTCCTTGAGGTTGAGGGGATGGGCGTCGCTCATGGCTTTCGCCCCCTCCGGTCCGACCCGTCGCGGGCGACCGGGGGCGACCGGGGGTCGCCGGCCGCGAGAGACCAGATTGGCCGGCAACCGCGAAGGCAGGGTTGGCCCCACCCATTCATGCGGATTGGGGCGCTCGCGGGGGTTCTCCATCTCGTCGCTGGCATTTTGCGAGAATCCGCCTAAGTTCCGCCCCCGCAAGTATGGTTTCCGCCCCCAACACCGATGGCACCGCGCCACGCCCCACCGCCGCCTTGGTCCGCTACGAGCTTATTACCCTGGGTGATGAGCTCCTGCTCGGCCTCACCGCCAACGGTCACCTGACTTTCATCGGCGCGCAACTCGGACGACGCGGGGCCCTGCTGCAGCGCAACGTCACCATCACCGACGAGGCTGACGCCATTGCCGCCCAGTTCCGGGAAAGCTGGGCGCGCGCCGATGTGATCATTACCACGGGCGGCCTCGGCCCCACCTGCGACGACCGCACCCGGGATGTGATTGCCGAGGTGCTGGGGCAGAAACTGGTCTTTGATCCCGCGATCGAACGGGCAATCGGGGATCGGTTTGCAAAGTTTGGGCGAAAGATGACCGCCAATAACCTCAGGCAGGCCTACGTCTTTGAACGCGGCGAGGTGCTGCCCAACGCCCATGGCACCGCCCCCGGCCTGTGGGCGGAGCAGGACGGCAAGGTCCTGGTGATGCTCCCCGGCCCCCCCCATGAATTGCAGCCGATGTTCCTCGAGCAGGTCCTGCCGCGGTTGGCCGGGCGCGGGTTGCTGCAGGCCCGCGAGGCCTTCGTGCAACTGCGCACCGCCGGGGTCGGCGAGTCGGCGCTCGAGGCCAAATTGCAGCCGGTCTTCGATCGGTTTGGCCCCAGGCTGAGCGTGGCCTTCTGCGCGCATCAAGGGGCGGTGGACTGCCGGCTGAGTTCCCCCGGCGGGGAACTGTCGCCCGCCGACCTCGAAACCGTCGCGGCGGAATGCGCCCAATTGTTGGGCGAGGATTTCCTGTGTTACGGCCACGACTCACTCGCGCGCGTCTGCGCCGATCTGCTGCGGGCGCAGGAGAAGCGTCTCTCGGTCGTCGAGACCGCGACGGGCGGGCTGATCGCCCAAGCCTTCACCGACGTCTGCGGGGCGTGCAAATTTTTCGCCGGCGGGGTGGTGTGCTGTTCGAACGATGCGAAGATGCTGCTGCTTGATGTGCCCGAGTGCCTGCTGCAGCAACACGGGGCGGTCAGCGAGGAGGCCGCCGTGGCGATGGCCACCGGGGCCGCCGAGACGCTGGGCGCCGACTATGCGCTCGCCGTGACGGGTTTTGCCGGGGCGGCGGAAAAGGGCACGAACAGCAACCCGGTCGGGGCGATGTTCATCGCGCTGTTTTCCCCGGCGGGGGTCTGGGCCAAGAAGCTCAGCTACCCGGGGCCGCGGGCCAGCGTGAAAGTGCGCGCGGTCAACGCCGCGCTCGACTGGCTTCGCCGCGAATTGCTCCGCGCCGCGGCGGGACGGGTATCGACCGAACGGCGCTCCAACGTGATGCGCTGAGGGGCAGGTCCCGCGGAGGGTGCCCCGCTCCGCTTCGCGGATTCCTCAACCTTGGGAGCGCGCTGCTCGTTACGAGATCGGGCCCCCGGACTGGGCAGAGGAGGTCAACCCGAGGACAATCCGAGATCTCGTCCCGCGGCAACCGCAGCCGAATGAATCCGGAGATCAGACCTCCTCGGCCCGACCTCGGCTCGCGCTCCTGTGCACTTCGCGGATCTGGGCCTTGGTGATCAAGCACCGCGCCCGCGCCCGACCGGCCTACGCGCCGAGCAGATTCTGCAACGCCGCGAGGTATTTCTCCTGCGTGCGCCGGATCACCTCGGCGGGCAGGCGCGGTCCCGGGGGCGTCTGGTCCCACTTGATCGCTACGAGGTGATCACGAACAAATTGTTTGTCGTAGCTGGGGGGCGACATGCCGGGCGCGTAGCTGTCGGCCGGCCAGTAACGCGAAGAGTCCGGTGTGAGGACCTCGTCGATGAGGATGAGGTTGCCCGCGGCGTCGGTGCCGAATTCGAACTTCGTATCGGCGAGGATCATACCGGCCTGCTTCGCCCGATCGTGGCCGAAGCGATAGAGCGCGAGGCTCGTGGCCTTCACGCGCGCGTAAAGGTCGGCCCCGATCATGGCCGCCCCCTGGGCATCGTCGATGGGCTCGTCGTGCTGGCCCTTGGGCGCTTTGGTGGTGGGGGTGAAAATGGGTTCGGGGAGCTTGTCGGCCTGACGCAGGCCGGCGGGCAGGCGGATGCCGCACACCGACCCGGTTTTCTGGTAGGCGCTCCAACCGCTGCCGATGAGGTAGCCGCGGGCGACACACTCGATGGTGAGCGGGGTCAGCTTGCGCACGATCATGCTCCGGAGTTGGAGGTCGGGGCTCGTAATTCCCCGGCGGGCGAATTCGCCGGCCTGATCGGGCAGCAGGTGTCCCGGGATGAGATCGCCGGTCTGGGCAAACCACCAATTGCTGATCTGGGTGAGAATGGCGCCCTTGCCGGGAATGCCGTCGGGCAGGACCACGTCGAAGGCCGAGAGGCGGTCGGTGGCGGTGAGGAGCAAGGCGTCGCCGAGGTCGAAGATCTCGCGCACCTTGCCCGAGGCGATCCGGGGGAAGGGCAGACCGTCGAGGGTGGTGACGGCTTGGGTGGGCAGGGCGGCGGCGATGGCGGCGAAATTCATGGGCACTTTTCCTTTGTGTGCGGGGTTGGGGCGGGACCGCGAGCAAAACGTGCGGCGGGGTGGGATGAAAAATTTGGGTTGCGCGTGGGAAGGTGCGCCGTAGGGTGCGCGGCTCCGCGGTTAGTCCCCATCGTCTAGCCCGGTCAGGACACCACCCTTTCACGGTGAGAACCGGGGTTCGAATCCCCGTGGGGACGCCACGTTAAGTGCTAAACAATAGTAACTTAAGAATCTCGATAACCGATTTGGACGTTGACCGGCCAAATCGGTCATGAAGCAAGTCACACCCTTCGTCATCTCAGAGTTCACGAATCCCTCCGGGAAAATCGTTTTCCAGCTCTACGCACGCATCGACGGTCAACGCTTCCGCAAGAATTTCCCGACCCGCACGGAAGCGGAAGCAGAGCGTCAGGTTCAAGAAGTGAATTGGCTCCAGCGCGACACCGGCACACGCGCGGCCATCACCCGGCTCACTGAGGATCAGCTTCACGAAGCGGAAACGGCGTTCCGCCGGCTCGCGAGTCTGCCTCGTCCGCTGTCGTTCTACCTCGACTTCGCGCTCGCGAACTACCGCGAGCCGGAAAAGCAAAAGCCGCTGGCTGAGGCCGTGGCGGAATACATCAAGGCGAAGGAACATGAATTCGCCCAGGATCAGCTCTCGCCGCCGCAGATGAATCGGATCCGGGAGGACCTGAAACGGTTGGTCACCCGGTTTCCCGGAAAGTCGGTCGCTGAGCTAACCGCGACAGCACTGACGGAGTTTCTGGAAAAAGACCGTCCGGGGATGAAGACGCATAACAACCGACGCGGCATCCTTTCCACCTTTTTCAAATACTCGTTCCAACGCGGATGGATCGCGGAGAATCCGATTCTGAAAGTGCCGCACTACCGCATTCGCCGGAAGCGCGGAATGGCGCAAACCTTCACCGCCGAGCAGGCCGCGGCGCTCATGGATCACATGGAGACTTACGATGGCGGCCGGTGGGCGCCCAACGACAATTAGACCTCGCCACTGACGACAATTAAAAACCGCCATCCTGGCGGTTTTTTCGGTCGTTGGTCTGCGAGAGCGGTAAGCTTGGACCTTTTCGCAGGTCCCATGATTACCGAGCTTCAATATCGACG
>JBBRWR010000046.1:0-57082 GCA_038249085.1 Opitutales bacterium | reverse complement strand
GTAGGCGCCGAGGGAGAGGGTGGAGGGATCGACCGGCGGACGGGAGAGCACGCCCGGGTAGATGCCCAGGGCGAGGAAGTTGCCGCCGGAGGAGGAGGTCTTGATCGTGGTGTCGCCGGCGAGGGTAAGGTTGCCGTCCCAGCGGTTGCTGCCGGAGACATCGTAGAGGGCGCCGCTGTTGGAGACGCCGGTGCCGCTGAGGGTGAGGGTGCCGTTGCCGATGCCGGTGCCGGGAATGCTTTGAAAAGCGAGGGCGGCGCCGGAGGTCACGATGGTGCCGGCGGTGCCGGTGCCGAGGGCGTTCGCACTTTGGGCGATGAGGGTGCCGGCGATGACCGAGACGGCGCCGGTGAAACCGGAACTATTGCCGGCAAGATTGAGCACACTGCCGGCGCTGCCGTCCTTGGTAAAGGTGCCGGAATTCGCCAATGCGCCGGCAAACGTATCCGTGGCGGAATTGTTTACCGTCAGCGTGTGGCCCGAGGCGAGGTTGAGCGTGCCACCGGAGCCGTTGAGGGAGGAGACGGTTTGCGCCGCATTATTGAGGTAGAGGGTGCCGCCGTTGACGGTGAGGGCGCCGGTGGAAGCGAGCGAGGCGCTGCTGCCCAGCGTGAGCGAACCGGCGCTGAGCGTCGTGCCCCCGGTGAACGTGTTGGCGCCATTCAGCACCAGGGTACCAGCGCCACTCTTGGTGAGGCCGTACCCGCTGCCGATGTTCCCACCGACCGTGAGGGTGCCGGCGTTGACGGTGAGGTTGCGGTCGGCGTTCAGGCTGACGTCACCGGCGCCAAGATTCAGATTATTGGTGCCAGCGAAAGTGAAGTCACTGTTCCAGCTTTGGGTGATGGCGGTCGAAAGGGTAATGGCCCCGCCGCTGGTGTTGTCGATGGTTCCGCCGGAGATGATGAACGAGCCGGAGCCAAGCGCGGACGCGGCGTCGAGGTTGAGGGTGCCGTCGAGCAAGGTGATGCCGCCGGAGAGGGAGTTGGGACCGGACAGGGTGAGGGCGCCGACGCCGGTCTTGGTGAGCCGAAACGCGCCGGAAATGTCGCCGCCGACGGTGAGCGTACCGGCGGACGTGGTGACCGTGCGGTTGGCGTTCAGCGCCACGCTTCCGGTGCCCAGATTCAGGTTATTGGTGCCGGTGAAGGTGAAGTTGCCGTTCCAACTTTGCGCGTTGTTGGTGGCGAGGGTGATCGCGCCGCCGCTGGTGTTGTCCAACGTGCCCGCCGTGATGATGAAGCTGCCGGTGCCGAGGGCGGAGGCGTGGTTGAGATTCAGGATGCCGGCGGTGAACGTCGTATCCCCCGAGTACGTGTTCGCGCCGGACAAAGCGAGGGCGCCGGTGCCGGTCTTGGTGAGGCCAACCCCGGAGCCCGCGATCGCGGCGGTCACGTTGACTTCAGTGGGGGCGTTGGTCGACTTGGCGATGGAAAACGTGCGGGTGGCCGAGCCGAGATCGAGCAGGCCGGAGATCGTCGACCCGAGCGGATTGTTGGTGGCGCTGTAGGTGACCGTGCCGCCGAGGGTGAGGGTGCCGGTGGAGGTTGAGACGTTGTTGATCGAGGTGGCGGTGGCGCCGGTGCCACCGAGGGTGAGGGTGGTAATTGTCTGGTTGAAGGCGCCGAGGGAGAAGAGCGCCGTCCCGCCGGCGGTGTCCCGGATCGTGATCGGCGCGAGGGCGGAGCCGCCGAGGGCGGCGTCGGCGCCGAGCGCGAGGGTGCCGCCGTTCACGATGAAGGGCGTACCGCTGGTCAGGGTGCCGGCGGCGGCGCTGAGGAGGAGTGTGCCGGCGCCGTTCTTGGTGATCCCGCGGGCGGCGGAATTCGACAACGAGCCGAAGGTGACGGTGCCGGTTCCGGTGCCATTGTTCGCCACGTCGAGCGTGAGCGGAGTGCCGACCAGGCTCACCGATCCGAAAGTGAGGCCGTAGGCGCTGTCGGCTGCGAGGTTGGCGCCGGATTGAACCGTCAGCGTGCGGGTGCCCGTCACCAGGTCGCCGAGCGTATGGGTGACGCCGGCACCGGCCGAGGTGCGATCGACGGTGATGGTGGCGTTGCCGCCGAGGGTGGTGTGGCTGGCGAAGTTCGTCGCGGAGTTGGCGGCGAGTTGGAGTTCGCCGCCATTGAGCGCCAGGGCGTTGGCCGCGGTGCTGGTGCCCAGGGCGCCGGCCTGGGTGGCGCGAAGCGTGCCGGCGGTGAGCGTGGTGATGCCGCCGTAGGTGTTGTTGGCCGAAAGGGTGAGCAGACCGGCGCCGGTCTTGGACAGGGCGCTGGCGGTGCTGGTGCCGCCGTTGGCGATGACGCCGGTGACGGCCACGTTGCCCCCGGTCGTATTGAGGGTGAGGGTACGGTTGATGGAGTTATTGGTGAGTTCGACGGCGCCAAAAGTCGTGGTGCCGGTGTTGGCCACCGAGAGCGTGGTGCTGACGTTGTTTTGGGTGAGCGTCCCGTTGAACGTGAGGTTGCTGGTTCCACCCAGGGTGGCACTTCCCGCCAGGCGGAGGTCGTTGCCGAGCGAACGGGCGGTGCCATCGCCCGCGAGGGTGGTGCTGGCGGCGAGGCTGACGAGTCCGGTGCCAAACGCGTTATTGTGGCCGGCGATGACGGTGCCGGCGGTGACCGTCGTGATGCCGGAATAGGTGTTGTTCCCGGAGAGCGTCCACGTGCCGGTGCCGGACTTGGTCAGGGCCAGCGCGGTGGCGGCGCCGTCGCTGATCACGCCGGAGAAGACGTTGGCGCCGGTGTTGGTGCCGCTCAGGGTGAAGGTCTTGGTGCCGGTCAGGGTGGCGGTGGCGTTGCCGGAGAGGGTGAGTGCGCCGGTGCCGTTGTTCGTGATGATGCCGCCGCCGGTGGTGCCGGTCAGTTCGAAGGCGCGGTCGCTGGCCTGCCCCGTGCCCGTGTACAGCAGCGTGGCCGTGCTGGTGGTGGAGCCGAGTTGGATCGTACCGTCGCCGGCGGTGGTGGGTGCGCCCAAGGCGCTGGCCGTGCCGTTGGCGTTGGCGATGGAGTTGAAGGAAAGGGTGCCCGCCCGCACCACGGTCTGGCCGCTGTAGGTGTTGTTCCCGGACAGGAGGAGCGTACTGGTCCCCGCCTTCGTGAGCGTCGCGGCGCCACCGGTCTCACCGATTACGCCGGAGATCGTGGTGCCGCCCGTGTTGCTGGCCGTGAGCATCTGACTGCCCACCAAGGTAACCGCGCCTTGCAGCGTGAGCGCCTGCGTTCCGCTGAAGGTCGAGTTGGCGGTCACGGACACATCGTTGGCGAGGGTCCGGGGCGCATCGGCGGAGAGGGCGCCGCCGTTTAGCGTCAGCGTGCCCGTCCCGAGTGCGCTGTCATGTCCGACGGTGAGATTGCCTGCGGTGAGGGTGGTGGTGCCGGTGAAGGTGTTGTTGCCTGAGACCAGCCAGCGGCCGGCACCGGTCTTGGCGAGGGACGTGGCGCCGCCGCTATCGCCGATGACGGCGGCGAGGCTGTTGGCGCCGGTGTTGGTGCCGGTCAGGGTGAGGGTGCGCGCTCCGCTGCCACCCAAGGCGAGATTGCCGGGGTTGGTGTAACCAATCGTGTTGGCGGCGGCCGTCCCGGAGGCATCGAGGGTGCCGCCGGTGGTGTTGAGCGTGAACAGCCGATCCGTCGTCTGGGCCGAGGTGCCGGTGAATCGCAGGCTGCCGCCGTCGAGCACCACGTTGGCGGCGCTGTTGGCGGAGGCGCCGAGGCCGCTGGCGTTGCCGCCGTTTGCGAGCGTGGTGACCGTGAGGTTGCCGCCGCTGATCGTGGTGACGCCGGTGTAGGTATTCGCGCCCGAAAGGGTCCAGGTGTTCGAACCGGTCTTGCTGAGTCCGCCCGCGCCGCTGACGACGCCGGTGATTGATCCGACGCCGGTGCTGGAGCTCGCGAGGGTGAGCAGGTAGCCGCCGGTGTTGACCGCGCTATTGATGGTCAAGGCGCCGGTGCTGGTGGTGGTGAAGGCAGCGGCTGCGCCCAGGGCAAGCGCCAGCGACGCATCGAGCGTCTGCGTGGAATTGTCCTGCTGGGAGATGCCGCTGGCGCCCAGCGTCAGGATCGCCCCGCCGGTGCCGGAAAACGTGAAGGCGCCGGCGCCGTTGCCGAAAATGACCCCGGTCACGCTGCGATTGGCGGCGAGGGAGGGGAGGTTGGTGGCTGCACTGCTGAAGGACGCGAGGTCCGTGGTCAGGCTGTTCGCCGGGGCCACGCCGCCGGTCCAGTTCGATCCGGTCGCGAAGTCCGTGCCGACGTTGGCCCACAGGATGGTGGCCGCGCTGGCGCGGCGGCCCGGGCCGAATCCGGCGGCGCACGCGAGTATCCACAACCCAACGACCAACAGTGCCGGGGAGGTTCGGCCGCGTGCGCGCCGGGCGTTCATGGGATGGTGCCGGGTTGGCCGCGCCGGAACACGGGCACGCCGCACCAGGCGGCGATGGACTCGCGCGCCCACCGGGCCACGGCCCGCGCTGCGCCGCGCCCTCCGCGAGGTGGACCCGAAAACTCCGCCGAATCAACCCACGTCGCGACGCCCGCCTGACGTGCGTTGCTCTGGTGCGATGGAATTGGCGTGCTGGACTGCATGGGGCGGCAGGGGAGGTCTGTTCGCGATCCCATCCATTGCCAAGGAGATAGTGGGGGGTTTACCCTACTTAGTAGCAGGTAAGTAGCGGGTGAAAATTGTGGGTGGCCTCGGGCGACCGGAGGCATCAGGCTGCCGGCTCCCGTCGTGGGCTTTGGATTCGGTTGCAGCCGGGCAACGGCGACCCCATCGCGGGTCGGCGCCGGCCGCCGCCGGGCTCCCGCTACGACGAAGCTGCGTTTTTGTTCGATTTGGTTGGTTTCCCGTCCTCTTCCGCAATTTACCGATGAATCCAATGCCCCCGACTCCCGCTCCGGCCGCCCCGCCGTTTTCGATCAACCGCCGCCGCTTCCTCCAGTCCGCCTCGGCGGGTCTGGCGATGTCGACGCTGGGCGCCTACGGCGTCGATCTCGTCAACCGCAAGCCCCGGCGCGTCGGCCTCATTGGCGCGGGCTGGTACGGCAAGAGTGATTTGTGGCGCCTCGTCCAGGTGGCGCCGGTGGAGATCGTCGCGCTGTGCGACCCGGACCGGCAGATGCTCGCGGGGGCGGTGGCGATCGCGCAGCAGCGCCAGAAGTCCGGCCAGGCCCCGCGGACGTACGCCGATTACCGGCAGATGCTGAAGCAGGAACACTTCGATCTCGTGCTCGTGGGCTCGCCCGACCACTGGCATGCCTTGCACGCGATCGCGGCGATGGAGGCCGGGGCCGACGTCTATCTACAGAAGCCGATGAGCGTCGACGTGCTGGAGGGCGAGGCGATCCTCGCCACCGCGCGCCGGCTCGGGCGGGTGGTGCAGATCGGCACGCAGCGCAAGAGCACGCCGCACCTGGTTGAAGCGAAGCAGCGGGTCGTCGACGCCGGGTTGCTGGGCAGGATCGCGCACGTCGAGCTCTGCTGCTACTATCCCATGCGGGCGAACGGCAATCCGCCGGTCACGCCCGTGCCCGAGTTCCTCGACTACGACCTCTGGACGGGCCCGGCGCCCCTGCGCCCCTATGACGGCATTCCGCACAAGCGCTGGTGGCGGACGTTCATGGAATATGGCAACGGCATCGTGGGGGACATGTGTGTGCACATGCTCGATACGGCGCAGTGGATGCTGGGGCTCGGCTGGCCGCGCCGCGTCAGTTCAACGGGGGGCATCTACGTGCAACGCGAGGGGAAGTCGAACATCACGGACACGCAGACGGCGGTGTTCGAGTTCGAGGGGTTGAACGCGGTCTGGCAGCACCGCACCTGGGGTTCGCCGCCCGATCCGGATTATCCCTGGGCCCTGTTCCTCTACGGGGAGAAGGGCGTGCTCAAGGCCAGCACGCGGCGGGCGGAGTTCATCCCGCTGGACAAGAAAGCGAAGCCGATCGTGTTCGAGTGCGTCTACGAGCGCGAGCAGTACCCGGAGGATGTCACGGAGAAGGATATCGAGCTGAATGCGGCGCCCGCGACGCGGCGGCATCTGCTCGATTTTCTCGCGGCGGTCGACGCGCGCGGACGACCGGTGGCCGACGTCGGGCTGGGCCACATCTCCACCGCGAGTTGCATCCTGGCCAATGTCGCGATGCAGGTGGGGCGGCCGTTGCACTACGACCCGGCGAAGCGCGAGGTAACGGGGGATCGCGAGGCCACGCAACTCCTCGCCCGCGCCTATCGCGCGCCCTGGCGGCGCCCGGTGGTGGTGTAAGCCGAAGCCTCGCGGCCTCAAGCCACCCCGACCGGGCGAGAAGCCGGATGCGGCCTACCGCCGGGAACCCTGGTGGTTCAGCGTGTAGGTGAAGAAGACGGAGCGTTTTTCGCCGAGGAGGCGGTTGGCGCGAATGTAGTCGGTGTCGAAGACGTTGTTCACGTTGATCGCGAACGTGTGATCGTAGTGCGAGCCGCTGGGCGCGAGACGATAGCGGACCCCGAGATTCCAGAGCGTGTAGGATGGCACGTGCAGGCGCCACTGGTAGGTCGTGCGGGTGAGAATCCGCTCTCCCTTGGCGTTGGTCGTGTAGGTATCGCCGGCGTTGGGCGCCTCGGTCGGGGTGGAGGCGACATAGGTGACGCCGAGGTTACCCGAGAAACCCTTGAGCGCGCGACTGGTCGGAGCCCACTTGACATAAGCACCGCCGTTTTCAGGGGAGATGTTTTGCACGCGGCGGCCCACGGCAAGCGGGAAGGCGGCGCCAAAATTGGTGTAGATGGAGTAAATGTGACCCCAACTGCCGCCGAGGGAAACCGTGTCCGTCGCCCGCCAGTTCAGGTCCAGTTCGAAGCCGCGCACCAACTGATCGCCATCACGCCGTGTGGTGGTGACGTAGTTGCCGGAGCCCGGCGGGGTCTCCTGGAGTTCCGTGACCAGCACGTTCTGGCGGACCGCGTAGAAGCCGGAGACGGTGAAGTTGAGGCGGTCTTCCAGGAGGGAACCCTTGAAACCGTAGTCGTAGCCGTGGGCGACTTCGGATTTGTAGTCCGGTTCCGCCACGGTGGCGGTCGCTTCGGACTGGGGCACAAAGTAGCTTTCGCTGTAGTTGGCGAAGACGCGCAGATTGGAGACGAGCCGGTAATTCACGCCGAGGTTCGGTTTGAGCGCGCGCATGGTCTTGTCGAGGAGCTGGCCCGGCGCGAAGCCGGCGGGCGGGGCGGTGAAGTCGCGATGGCGGAAGCGCACGGTGTCGTACCGGGCGCCCGCGTAGGCCAGCAGGCGACCGTCGAACAAAGCGGCTTGCTGGCGCAGCAGGCCGCCCATCACGGTCACGCGTTGTTTGCGGATGCGGGTGGACACCTCCCGGCCGAATTCAAACCACTTGGGAAAATATCCGATGGCGGCCAGCGGATCGAGCGTGGCGGGATCCAGCCTGACCGTGCGGACGACGTTCCACGCGATGATGTCGGGATGGGTGGCATCGGCATACTGGCGCGACGGGTCCCAGCGGTAGTAGTCGTTGAGGTCGATCGTGGCGAGGGTGCGGTGTTCGATCGTGTGATGATTGGTCCAGTAATGCGCCAGCAGGTCGCCCTGGAAACCGCCGCCATCCTCGAAGATCAACCCCTTGGTGGGTATCGCGCCGCGGGCGCTTTGGACGGCGGCGGTCGTGCTCGCGGGGTTGACCGTGACAGCGCCCCAGCCGGTGTTCTGGTTGTAGTCCCAGCGGCGCACGAGGTAGTAGTTGGCGCCGGCGCGGACGCTCCAGACCTCGTTCAGGCGCTTGTCGTAGTTGGCGGTCAAACCCGAGTAGCCGCGGTTGAGCTCGCTGTTCGGGCCGAAGGGATTGTATTTCGCCAGAGGGGTGGCGTAGCCGATGGCTTCATCGTCGAGATTCGACGAGGTGCGCTTCTGGTCGGTGATGAGCGGAGCCGCGTTGAGCGGGGCGTGGCGCAACTGCAGCAGGTACTCGGCCGCCACCTGAAGGTTGGAGGCATCGGGAAACGTGTGTTTCAACGCGAAATAATATTCCTGGTTGCGATTCCGCGAGTACGCCTGGTCGAAGTCCCGCTGGTAGTGGCTGGCGGTGACGAGATAGGAGGTCTTCCCGAGTGAGGTTTCGCGCAGCGGGCCGGTGGCTTCCAGCGTCACGCGCTGCGTGTTGTAGTCGCCATAGTTGAACGAGAGTTTCTGGCTCGCGCGGGTCTTCGGCGCCTTGGAGATCATGTTGACCATGCCGCCGGGGGAGGTGCGCCCGTAGATGGCGGCGTTGGACCCCTTGATGATCTCCATGCGGTCGATGTTGCTGGAGCCGTAGCGCCCGAGGCGGAAAAAACCGTCGCGCAACTGGTAGGTGGAGTTGAAGCCGCGCAGGTTGAAGCTGCCGCCGATGTCGAGACCGGTGAAGCTGCCGATGTGCACGATATTGTCGGCGAGCTCGAAAATGCCGAAGTCCTCGAAGAACTCCGCGGTGAGCACGTTGACCGAGTACGGCAGGTCGATGATCTTGGTGGCGACGCGGGTGCCGGTCATGGTTTCCGCCGGAGCGTAACCGCGGTCCTCGCTGGCGGAGACGTTGAATTCGGAGAGCCGGACCACGTCGTCCGGCGAGCGGGCCGGGGTGGAGGTGGCGCCGCCGGCCGGAGAGGTCTGGGCGGAGAGCGCTCCAAGGGTAAGCGTCGCGAGGAGGGCGGCGCCGATTCGGGAAGGCAGGGCAGGCAGGATCATGGGTGGGTCAGGTGGGAGGTTAAGGTGCGGGGTGGGGTGGGGGGGCCGGGGTCGGGCCGCCGCCAGGTGGGAGCGAGGGATGATTTCGTTTGCGCCCGGCGACAGAAGCCCGGATTTGCTTACATCGTTAACTCTTGAACGCCGGCGTGACCATGAAAGCGATCGCGGAGCAGGCCGGGGTGACCCAGGCCACGGTATCGTTGTGCCTGGCCAACCACCCCCGGATTCCGCCGGCGACGCGCGAGCGGATTCAGGCGATGGCCCGCCAACTGGGGTATCAGCCCAATCCATACCTCTCGACGCTGATGCGGATTCGGCGGCAGGGCCGGCCCTTGGCGGACAAGCCGTTGCTCGGCCTCGTGTGCGCCCTGCGCACGGCGGACGGGTGGCGGAACCACCGCGCGCCAACCATCCGGGACATGCGCGAGGGGGCGTGGGAGCGGGCGACGTTGCGGGGTTATCGACCGCAGGAATTCTGGCTGCACCGCGAAGGCATGTCGAACGAGCGCTTTTCCGACATTCTCCGGGCCCGCGGTATCCAGGGGCTGCTCATCAGTCCGCTCGCGGAAGGGGATCCCCCGCCGGCGGTGCGTTGGGAGCATTTTGCGACGGTCTGCCTGAGCGTGCCGTTGCCGTCGATTCCGGTCACGACGGTGTGCAACGATCATTACTCGGCCAGCCTGCAGGTCGTGCGCGAGTGCGTGCGGCGTGGATACCGGCGCCCGGGGTTGGTGCTGCGGCGGGAGCATCAACTGCGCTTCCAGGGTCGTTGGGAGGCGGGTTTCATGGTTGGGGTGGAGCAGGGTCCCGGGCTGCGCCGGTTGGCACCGCTTTACGTCGAGCACTGGGACCGCCCGGCGGCGCTGCTCACCTGGCTGAAGCGGGAAAAGCCGGATGTCCTCATCACGCCCGCGGCGGATGTGATCCTGCCGTTGCTGCAGCAGGCCGGGCTCCGGGTGTCGGAGGATATCGGTCTCGCCTTGCTGGCCTGTCCGACGCCGGAAGATGCCTGCAGCGGCGTCTATCAAAACGGCCGGCTGATCGGGGCGCTGGCGGTGGACGCCCTCATCAGCCTGGTCGAGCGCAATGAGCGGGGCCTGCCCGAGCAGACCACGACCCTCATGGTCGAGGGCAGGTGGAACGAGGGCCGCACGCTGCGGGCCGTGGTCGCGGCGGCGCCGGGGTAGGGCGGCGAGTCCCTTCGCCGCCGCACGATCGGGATGAACCCCAGTCGGTGTTCACGGCGCGGAGCGGAGTCCGCGCCCTCCGAAGAGTCCAAAAACAGGGGCGACTGGGATCAAAACGTGCCCTTGACGCCGAAGGTCCAGAGCGAGCCGTAGCGCTCGCGCAGGCGGAGCTTGGCGTGGCCGGGCGTGCTCGGGCCCTCGGCGGCGTCTTCGTTGGGCACATCGCCCACGTTGCGCAGATTGGCGAAGACCGAAATCGTCCTCCAGATCTTGTATTCCCCGAGCACGTCGATGGTGTTGCGGGCCGGGGTGTAGAGGTAGGTGCCGGGTTCGATGCTGTTGCCGGTGACGAAATTGTTGCGCTGGTCGTCGCGAAAGCTGCAGTTGAGGCGGACGTTGTAACGGGCGCGGTTGAGGCTGACGCCGAACGAGCCGCTGAACGGAATGTCGTTGAATCCGATGGAGCCGATGTCGGGGGACGTCGTATCGCGCCGGCTGTAGTTGGCAAACACCTGGATGCCGCGGGCCCAATTGGGCAGGAACGTGAGGGCCTGCTTGTAACTGACGTCCCAGCCCTGCATGCGCGTGACGCCGGGCACATTGTACTGCGTGGAGACATCGTAGGCCCCGTACTCGCCGGGATCGAGGTCGTAAAGCGCGAGGAAGCCGGGCGCAGCGAGGGAGACGGTGTTGCCGAAAAAGTTGGTGTAGTCGCGGCGGAAGACGCCGACGGCAAACTGGCCGACCCCGGCGAAGTAGTATTCCAGGCGCAACTTGGTCGAGGTGGCGCTCCATGGTTTGATGCCGGCATTGTTCACGCTGATCCGGTTG
This sequence comes from Opitutales bacterium, assembly GCA_038249085.1. Lineage (GTDB taxonomy): Bacteria > Verrucomicrobiota > Verrucomicrobiia > Opitutales > Opitutaceae > ER46. The sequence continues at coordinate 46,348 of JBBRWR010000046.1, read as the reverse complement.
GACGAGCTGGGCGCGTTGTCGGTGTTGGGCAGCGTGACCGCTCCGGCGTACTGGTTGAAATTAGGCCGGCCGATCGAGGTGGAAAAGGCGGCGCGGGCGATGAGATTCTCGCGCAGGTTGAAGCTGGCGTTGAGGCTGGGGAAGAAGCGCAGATACTCCTTTTTGATGTTGGTGCCGCGCGGCACGAAGGTGAGCTGGGAGATCTCGAGCGCGTTGTTGGTAATGGTCAGCGGGCGACCCTGGGCGTCGAGCAGAGGGCGGCCCTGAGCATCGCGCCGCACATTGCGGGCGAGGTCCGTCAGCGGGCCGTGCGCCCAGACGTTGGTCTGTTCGACGCGGACGCCGCCGACGAGCTGCAGACGGCGGTTGAAAAACGCAGCGTCGCCGCGGAGGTAGGCGGACGACACCGCCTCGCGGGACCACTTGGAATTGGTGACCTGGTTGCGGTAGGTGGTGTTGTCGTCGGTGGTGAATTCCTCCGGATGAGCGCGCCAGTAGTCCAGGGTGGTCTTGTAGTCGAGAAATTCCATCGACGGGAAGCCATAGTCGCGAGGCTGCTGCGGGCTCAACGGATCGAGGAACGGGGCGGCGCTGCCCGGGACGGTGCTGCCGCGGAAGTTGTAGGTGATGGCGCCCTGGTTGCTGTCGCGCGTCGACTGCTGGAAATCCAGGCCGCTGCGGACCGTGAGGGGGAAATTCCAGATGAAGTCGCGCCGTGCGTTGAGAAAGGCGGTGAACCGGACGTCGCTGGCCCGCCGCGGGGTCTCGGCGACGCTGATCAGGGAGTAGTTGGCGACGCGAAAGGGATCGACCGGCTGCTTGGTGGCGTTGTCGGTCACGGAGATGACGCCCGGACGCGTGTCGGTAATCTGGTCAAACGCCACCGTCACGCCGGTGCGGCGGGCGACGACCGCCTGCCAGAGACCCTTGTCGGTGCTGCGAATCGCATCCGTGCCATAGGCGCGGCCGACCCCGGCGTCGAACTTCCAAATCCGGCCGTCGTGGCGCCAGTTGAAGGTGGGCATGTAGCTGCGGTTTTCGCGGACCCGGCCGTTGCCACTGGTGATCTGGATGTTGCCGGCGCCGGCTTCACCCTGAGTGGAGAAGGGCGTAAAGGCGCCCGGGATGACGCGCAGCGGGTTGAACTGGACATTGCGGGCGGCGGTCCAGCCGTCGAAGGAGGAATACTGGTACGAAACCGAGATCCGGTCGTAGGCGGAGAGGCGGAAGTCGAGCGTGAGGCCGAGGGAGTCGCGGGCCGACTCCTTGGGCGAATCGGTGTACTGGTAGGCCGAAAGGTAGGGGTTTCCCGGGGTGGTGTGGGGAAAGGCGTTGCCATTGGTGGCCGTGCTCACGCCGCGCCACGTGTTGGTGTGGCCGACCTGGTGGGAGAACTGCGTCGAGTACCCGGTCGCGACCGAGAAGCCGAAGCGCTTGTTCACCGGAACAATCCAGGAGAAATCGAATCCTGGGTGGACGACGCGCCGCGGGTCGCGGTAAAGGGCGGCCTGATCGCCGAACTTGAGGTAGTCGTCGCGCATCATCAGGTAGACGCTGCCGTTGAAGATCGGCTTGGTGCGCTCGAACGAACTGCGCGGCACCATGTTGATCGAACCCGCGAGGGCGGAACCGGGTGAATCAGGCGTCGGCGACATCGAAACCTCGATGCGCGAGATATTGTTCAGGTTGAAGAAACCGACTTCGACGGCGCGGCCGGTACCGGTCGGACTCGACAGGCTGAGGCCCGAAAGTGTGACGGGCGTGTTGTCAGCGGGGGCGCCGTCGATCGAGACGGTGCGGGCGTCGCCGCCGCTGAGGTCAACGGTGAGGCCCGGCAGGTAGCGGAGGAACTCGGCGACGTTGCCCTCGGCGACCGCACCGAATTCGTCGGTCGAGACGACATTCTTCACATTGGGCGCGAACCGCTGCTCGTTGATGGCGATGGCGGCGGCGTCCATGTCGCGCGATTCGCCGACGACAAATTGGTCGAGCTTGATGATCTTGTCCTCGGCCCTGGCCTCCGTCGCCCCGGCGGTGAGCGTGATGTCGCGTTGCACGGTCTGGCCGGCGCCGACGGAGACCGTTTCGAGCTGAGGGGCAAAGCCGGTGTAAAACACCCGCAGGCTGGCGGTGCCGGCGGGAACCGGCGTGAGGCGGTAAATGCCGTCAGCGTCGGTGAACGTGACGAGGGCGCCACCTTCGATGCTGATGCGGGCGTTTTCGACGACCGTGCCACTGCGCGGATTGAAGACGCGCCCCTCGATGCTGCCGGAGGCGGCGGCCGTCGCGGCGGTCGACGACAGGGCGGGGCCGAAGACGAGGCTGGCGAGGGCCAGGCACGCCATGAAGGCGCGACGGAACGACGGAAGACGGGGGGCGGGTTTACAGGTGGCGAGGTGCATGGTGTTGGTGGCGGAGCAGTCTGCGACTGACTCCAGGGCAAAAGAACAGGTGCCGGCGCGACTTCGCCGGCAGGGGGGAGCTAAGGCCGCCGAACTCGGGCCGGCAAGCGTAGGTTTTGCGACGCCGCTCAGCGAGGGCGCATCTGGCGGTTGGCGGTGATGCCTATGGGAGTAGCGCCGCGTCTCTGACCGGCGGGCGCCAGTCTCTGACGGGCGCTATGGGAAGGACCGGGCTCAACGCCACCGTCAACCTGGAGATGCGGCCGCTCAGCGCGCCAGGAAGCGTCGCTCCCAGTCGGGATTCGGCAGGGGCGAGGGTCGGGGCCCGCCGAAGACCGCGTGGCGCCAACGCGCGATCAGCCGGTAGACACCGTCGCGCACCGGCCGGGGCACCCACCGCAGCCCGGCCAGCACCCGCCCAAGGCCGCCCAACTCATCGGCCGCGGCGAGGGCTCCGTCCGTGCGCAGGTGATACGCTCCCGGCGTCGGAGTGTCCCAGTCGGGGACGAAGACCAGGCTGTCGAAATCCTGGGTGGGGAGACCCTGGGCCCGCAGGTAAGCCTGGGCGGGTGGGCTTTGCAGCGGAGCGAAGTGCAGGCGACCGCCGGCGTCCGCGCGCAGGAGGAGGCGCACGATGCGGTCGCAAAGCCCACAGGTGCCATCGTAGAGGAGCACGGGCCGGCGGGCGTCGCACCGGGCCGCCAGCCAGCGGGAGTGCTTCGACGGGGGACTTGACATGGGGGGCTGGGCGGCGACCCGACCGGATCACCCGGGCGGGTGGCGCGGGCCGGACGGTGGGTTCATTGGAGGGAGAGCACAACGCGCGGCCCGGTGCCGGCTGGAGTCGCCCCGGTGGTCCTGGCGAGGAAGAGCCGGTCCGCGTTGATTTGGCCGGGGGTGATGAAGTAGTCGCGCACCCGCTGGGCGCGGGCGGTCGCCAGGGCATTGAGGTCGCCTGCGTCAACCTCCATGGCTTGTTCCAGGCGGCCGAGCATTGCCTCGAAGGGCAGGCCGTTGGCCGCGACCTGGGCGAGGGCTTGTTGGTGCTCGGTGGCGAGGCGGGCGGATTCGGCCTGGGCGGCGGCCTGTTCGCGGCGCGCCTTTCCGGTCACCGTGTTCACCAGGCGCTGGAAGAATCCGGTGGGCGGGGGTGGGGGCGGGACCGGCGGGGGAGGCGGCGGAAGGGGGGCGCCGAATTCAGTTCCCGGGGGGAATTTCCGATCATAGAGCATCTTGACCATGGCGGCCTCCTCCGCCGGGGTGATCACAAGCTGCTCGGGCGGCGGGAGGGTGGGATCGGCCGCGCGTTTCTCTTCCCACCGGGCGCGGCGCAGGGTTGCGGCAAGCTTCTCGCGTTTGAGTGCCGGGGTGTCGACCGCGGCATCGAAGCCGCCTTCGAGGGCGACGCCGAGGGCGGGCCGGTTGGTCAGGGCCTTGATCATGGTCGCCAGCTTGGGGATCTCCGCCGGCTGCAGGGTGCTGCGGCCCGGGGCGAAGGTCTGGAAGGCCAGTTCGTCGCCGCCGCCGCCAAACATCGAACCGAGCAGCTTGAAAGGCGACACCGCCGCCTTCGTGAGCAGATTCACCAGGACGCGTCCGATCACGCGGCCCACCTTGAACTCCGGATCACCCAGCTGTCCCTGGACCGGAAGGTCGATGACAATCCGGCCGTCGAGGTCCTTCAGCAGCGCCACGCCCAACCGCACCGGCAACTTCGTGGCGTCGGGGCCCGGCACCGGCGTGCCGAAGGTGAACCGCTCCAGGGTGACGACGTTGGTCGCATCGATCTTGCTGCCATCGAGGAGAAACGTGGTGGCGACGACCAGCTTGCCGCGGGCGAGTTCGTACCCGGCAAACTTGGCGGCGTACGGGCTGAAGGGCACCAAGTCCACGTGCTTGAACTCCACCCGCAGGTCGACAAATTTGGTGGGGCCGAGCGGGTCGAGCCGTCCGGTAATGGCCACGGGCCCGGCCCCATCGACGGTCCCCTGCAGCGAGACCTCAGCCTTGGCGGGGTTGGCCGAAGACAGGCCGGCGACCGTGCCACCAAAACGACCGAGGCTGGTCCGCACGTGGGGGGTGATCGAGCGGTCGTCGAAACTGAAGTCACCTGCGCTGATCACCACCTGGCCGATCTCGAGGCGTGGGGTGGCGGCCGGGGTGGCGGCGGAGGCGGGTGCGGCGGCCGGCGGACCGCCGGCTGGCGGCGGGTTGGTGGCCGCGGGCCTCTGGCCGAGGGCGGCGAGATTGAGGGTATGGTCGGCATTGACGATGAGCCGGGCGTAGGGTCCGGCGACCTTGACCTCCGCGATCGCCACGGTGAGCGGGGCTGCGGTGGCGACCTTCAAGCCGCTGAGCGTGAGCGAGGTCAGGCCGGCGAGCTCCTCGTTACGGACCCCGTCGACCAAGCCGAACGTGTCGAGGCGGAGGCTGCCGGCGAGCGTGAGGACCGGTGGGTCTCCCGCCTTGGCCAGCTGGATGGTTTGGGTGAGGGAAAGGGTCCCCTGCGTGATCCGGGCGTTGAGGAATTGCTCGAGATATGGACTCAGCGGCAGCAGCGCGAGGTCCGCGATCTCGGTTTGCAGCGTGGCCTGCAGAGCCGGTTTGATCACCACGGTGCCGGTGGCGCGCACGCTGCCCCGCGGGGCCCAGTTGACCGCCAGCTGCAGCGGCATCACGGCGCCCTCCGCCAGACTGATCTCGTGGAGGGAAAACTGCAGGCCGCTGAGCGCGAGCTGCACGGGCCGGGGGGCGGCGAGATCCGCCAGATCCACCGCGAAGTCCTGCACGGTGAAGGCGCCGAGGGAGACCGACGGCAAGGGGGCCAGAGTGGGCGCGGGACCCGCGGGCGTCGCCGGCGGGGCGGCGGAGCCGACCGGCGGTGGTTGCAACAGGGATACGAGATTGATGGCGCCATCCTTTTCGCGCCGCACGCGCAGGCGACCTCCGGTCACGGTCACCGCTCCGACCGCGGCCTTGGGGGTGACGGCGTCGGCATTGATCCCGGTGACATCGAGGGACGGCAGTTCGAGCGCGAGTTCCCGGCTGGCGCGCGCCACCACCTTGAGGTCGCGCACCTGCAGCGCCCCGTCCACGAGGCGGAGCACGCGGGCCCCGGGGCTGAGATTTGCCTCGTAGCGACCGCTGACCGAGAGGGTGCCTCCGTCCAGATCGGCTTGCAGCAAGTCGCGATAGTACGGCGCGTATTTCGCCAGGAGGAAGCGCTCGAGGCGAAACTCACCCGTCGAACGGAGCGGCGCGGCCTGGAGGTTGCCCGCCCAGCGCAGTTTTTCGCCGGCCTCCGTGGTGGCCTCGAATTGATACGGCGCCGGATTATCGCCGCCGGTGTGGAAGCCGGTGACGGCAAAGGTCAGCGGTCCCAGTTCGGTGGCAAAGGGCTGGGATCGCGATTGGTCGGTGAAGGCAAGGCGGGCCTGCGCGACCGCGAGGCGATCCACCCGTAGCGGGCGGCCGGGCGCCGGGGGGGAAATGGCGGGAGCCGGGGCGGAGGTGGCGGGGACGAGCTTCGCGAGAATATCGGAGAAGTTGAAGGAGCCGTCTGCCTTCACCTGCACCGCGGCCTGCCAACCATCGAGTTCGACGGCGCCGAGCACCCAGCTGCCGCGCAGGGAGGCCAGCGCCTCGAAGTCCACGAAGAGACGGCGCCAGCCGACAAAGGTGCCGTTGCCGTCAGCCTCGCGGATCGCGAAATCCTCGAGGCTGATCGACAGGGCGTACGGGTTAATCCGCACCTGGCCGACGGACACGGTGCGCCCGAGCTCGGCGCCGAGGCGTCTTTCCAGCTGCGATTTGACGATGCCGGGCAGGACAAAAAAGCCGAACAGGGTAAACGTGAGCACCAGACTGGCGCCGAGCCAGAGCAGCCGGCGGGTGCGTTGGGTCAGGGAGCGCGGATTCATGCGATGGATTCTGGGGCAGGGCACCGGAGGGAGCAACTTTGCGGGGCGAAATTGCGCCGCCGGAGCGGGCTTGCGACGGAGGCGGCGACGCGTCCACGCTGTGGGACGTCCATGCGTGCAGCCCTGATCATCGCCCTCGGTTCGGCTTTTGGCGGCGTCGCCCGTTATTGGATTTCCGGCCTGGTGGCCGCGCGGGTGGGCGAGACGTTTCCCTGGGGTACGCTCGCCGTGAACGTCGCCGGCTCGGCCCTCATCGGATTGCTGGCGGGGCTCGGCGATTCGGCGCGGGTGGGGTTGCCGTCGGAGGCGCGGCTCTTCCTGATGATGGGTGTGTTGGGGGGCTACACCACGTTTTCCTCGTTCAGCCTGCAGACGCTGCGCCTGCTGCAGGACGGCGACTGGGGGCGGGCGGCGGCGAACGTGCTCCTCAGCGTGGCCGTGTGCCTGGCGGCGGTGGCGGCGGGCTATCGCATCGCGCGGCTGGTGGGCTGATTTCACTCATGCAAACCATCGAAAACGGACAATTGTTGCGGGTGATCGTCGGGGAAGGGGATCGCCACGAGGGCCGGCCGCTTTACGAAGCCATCGTCCTCAAGGCGCGCGAGCTGGGTCTCGCCGGCGCGACGGCGACGCGCGCGGTGATGGGCTTCGGCGCCAGCAGTCATCTGCACACGACAAAGATTCTCCGGCTGTCCCTCGATCTGCCCATGGTGATCGAGATCGTTGATCGCCCCGAGGCCATCGCCCGCATCCTGCCCTTTCTCGACGCCGCCGTGCACGGCGGGTTGGTGACGGTCGAGGAGGTGAAGGTGGTGCACTACCGCGGGGCCGGACCGAAGTAACTGAATTCCGGATTCGTGATGTGACCCCTGCGATCGGCCTGGGGGTTAGAAGTTGAACGACGACGTGAGCAGCCACTCACGCGGCGCCTGAAAGCGATAGTTCAGAATGGCGCCGGTGGGATCGGTCGTCTGCGGGAGGATCTTGTCGTTATCCAGCAGATTGTTCGCGTTCAACTGCAGCGACCAGCTGATCCCGCGGTTGAACAAAGTCAGCTTGCGGCGATAGCCGACGTTGGCGTCAACGAGGACATTGGAGCCCGATCGAATTGCCTGGCGGGTCGCCGGATCGGTCGAGGTGTAGCCGAGCAACGTGCCTTGCTTCCAACGCGAGCCAGCGCCCAGCGAGACACCCTTCAGAGCGCTCTCGCGGAACGAGTAGTTGGTGCGGCAATTGCCGGACCATTTCGGGCTCAACTGGAGGAGCGTGCCCTCCACGAATTCATAGCGCGGGCCGACATAGTTGTCCGTCTGCAACAAGTAATCCAGCACGGTGGCGTCCCGGGAGGACACCCAGAAGGCCCGGTTGGCTTCAATATAGGCGCGAATCGCAGTCGCCACATTGGTCCAGCTCGTCTGGTTCGTCGAGAGGTTGGCCATCAAACGCCAGCTGGGCGTGAGGTTGGCCACGATTTCGCCCTCCCAGCCCTGCGACGAGTTGTCGAAATTGTAGGCGTTGCAACTGACCAGTTCGGTGTCCCGCCGCGCCATCGGGATGAATCCGATCGTGGCGAGGCGGTTCCAGATGTTGTTGACGCGATCCTGGATGTTGCCGGTGCTGACCGAAGCGGTGTTGTCCTTGACCGCGGTTTCGTAGTAGATCACGCGCGCCGAGAGGCGATCCTGCAGCAGGTTGAGCTGGACGCCAAAGTCATGGGTTTCGCCGCGTGGCTGCGCCACCGGGTTGTTGGGCAGCGTCTTCTGATTCAGGGCCGGCAGCGCAAAATTCGTGGAGTGATTTGCGATCAGCGACAGCCAGGGAGTCGCGTGCAGCACGACGCCCTGGGTGCGGGTCGATCCTTCGGCGTGGCTGGTATTCGCCGCCCCCGGCATCAGGAATCCCTGGGTGTAGCCGCCCACGCGCTCGGCGCTGCGCACCCCGGTGCTCAGCTTGCTGTAGAGATAATCGTGCCGCATCCCCAGCGTGAACACGATGCGCTCCTGCCAGAATTTGCTCTGGGTTGCCGCCATCCACGCATTTTGGTAATACCGATTATACGACGGGGTCGCCTTGGGGACGAAGTCGATGCCTGGCAACGGGGTCAGCCGGAAATCCCGCAGCGATATGTTCTCGACGGGGCCGCCGAGGTCCACGTACGTGCGCCGCATGAGATAGTTCGTCGAGTCTTCCGGCGCGTTCGGCGCCGTCGGGGTGGCAACGCGGCTTTCCACGAACGTGGTGGCCCACGATTTCTGCTCCCAACGCTCGCCCATGCCGGCGAGCTGGTGCCGGCCAAACACGCGGCCGAGATCGAGATTGTAGGCGGCGGTCAGCCGGGCGGCGTCGCGCCGATCCGTCTGCGACCGCTGCTGCATGTAGTTTTCCAAATAGGGCTTCCCGACGTTGGGATTCGGAATCGACGTCGGCCCGCCCGCCGGGAGGTTGTACAGGTTTTGGTTCGGATCGAAATACAGCGTCATATCCGGCCCGTTGATATCGCGCTGCTTCGAATGGTAGATTTGCCGGGTGACCGCCAATTCGCTGAAAAAGACGCGGGAGAATTCGTGCCGGAGAAACCCGGAGTGGTTCGAGAATCGCGCGTTGTTGCCGGGGCCCGGACCGGCGAGCACGGCGCGTTTCGGCACCAGCGAGAAATCCTGGATCATCGGGGTCTTGGTGGAGTCGTTCACCGGGTTGGCGGTGCGGCCCATGTTGAAGAAATTCCGAAAGGTCGTGACCGGATCGCCGTTGATGTAGACCCACCAGTTGGAGCTGCTGACGCGCCGCAGGCCCTGGGCGCTCGGCGTGCTGCTGGTAAACGGGTTCGGCGACGTCGGCCGGCCTGCCGCCAGCCAGGCGGAGACGTGGTTGGGGCCGAGGTACGGCCGGGGCCGGCGGAAATCGTAGGTCGCCGTCTCCGATTGGACGTCGACCGTCGTCCGGGCCGTCACTTGATAGCGGAGCGCCAGGTAGACGCGTTTGTTGTTGCCGAACTCCCATGGGCGCCAGCCCAACTTGTGATCGGCCACGGCATCGAAGCGCAGCGCCAGCCTGTCCTTGATCAGAGGCTGGTTGAAATCGAGGGTTCCGCGCAGGGCGTCATAGGAGCCCACCCGCAACGTGGCGCCGTAGATCGGGCGTTTCAGGTCCGCCGTCCGCGACATCGTGTTGAAGCTGCCACCCGCCTGTCCGATGCCGAAGAGAATGGCGTTCGGTCCCCGGGAAAATTCGACCCGGTCGATGTTGTAGGTGTCGATTTCGAAGTTGTAGCTGAAAAAGTTCACGGTCCGGCCCGAGGCGGAGCCGCCGCTGGTGGGCAGGCCGCGCGCGGTGATGCCGCTCGTGGGATTCATCAGGCTGTTTCCATTCGGCAGGGCGCTCACAAAACCGACATCGGACTCCGTGTTCGTGGCATACTTCGAAAGGTCGTCAACCGAGGTCGCCCCGATGTCCTGCAGGAACTCGGCCGTGAAGATCGAGATCGACGCGGGCGTGTCCCTGACCGGCGAGTTGAGCCGCGAACCGGAGGCGGCATTGAGCCCAATATAGCCCGTGTCCTTCTCGGCGCGCACCTCGAACGGCGTCAGTTCGATCGCCTTGTCCTCCGGCGCGGCCGGCCCGGCGGACACCGCCTGGCCCAGGGCGAGGCCGCGGACGAGCAGGATACTGACGAGGCAGCAGGCCCGGCCGTAATACCGCTGTTGAGAAGCGCAATGATTGGGGGCAGTTTGCATGAGAGAAAATCGATCCGGGTCCCGCCGCAGCGGGATAATGAATACGCGTCGGGCTCCGGTCCCGCGGTTGGTCGCTGAGATCCGGCTGACTGATTGCACCGGGAGCAGCCGCCAAAGTCGGCAGAAAACCAGCTGGTCCCCTTTCATCCCCATGCGTCCCAATCGAGGAGGCTGACTCAACCCGATGGAATGGACCTGCAGGCCGGACCGACACAGGCCGAAACAATCCTCCAGCGGGTTCGCAGTCAATCGCCAAGCCGGGGAGGCAATGGGGTGGGGCGGCGGCACCAAGTCGTCGGCAGCGATGAGGGCTTCGCCGACGTCGAGGGCGAAGCCGATTTGGCGCCACGCTTTCAAGCGTGCGCTTGCCGATCGGGGAGGTGAAGGTGGTGCACTACCGCGGCGACGGGCCGAAACCGGCGGCCTGAGACGCAGCCGCCGCATCGTGCCGGCGGAAGGGAACATGTAACGTAATACGTTACGTGTTCAGAGGGCGGGCACCGGCGGCACCTGATGTGCCGCAGCAGTGCTTGAACTTCTGTGCGCTCCCGCACGGGCACGGATCGTTGCGGCCGGGCCTGGCGGCCGGTGCTTGCGCCGGCCGCGGGTTCAAACTCCGCCGCCACAGTCGACGCAGGAGGGCATGCCGCCGGGAAAAGAATCTGTCCAGATCGCCAATGCTCAAGCGCATCGCACCGATGGGACCCCGAAGCCAACCATGGGGTCACGTTTTACTTCGTAACAATTCCCGGCCACCTGCACAGCCACTCGTCGCTTGCTGGCCACCACCGTCGCAGCATGTTGCAGGGTAAGATGTGACCCCATTGGATCGGCCCCTTCACATGTGGGTCAAGGCCGCGGCTGTCATGCGGGTGGGAAACGTCAGAGGTTGGGGGCGGGAGGGGTTTGCGGGTCCAAGCCAGTCAGGCTGGAGTGGTAAATAGTCCCGGGCGGAACCGCTCTTGGCGCCGGAAATCTTCCTCGAGCGCCCGGGCCGGCGGGCGACAGATCGGTCCGCCGCTTCGTCGCGGAAGCCGCCGATCAGCGGGAAGCTCCCGGGGGAGGAGAATCGCCGGGTTATCGCGCCGGCGCGGGCTGGAAATACTCGCAGAAGACCGGGAGCAGGTTGCGGCCGAACTCCTCCCAGTCGGCGCCCAGGGGAATCTTCTGCTTGCCGGCGATCCAGTTGGCGTTGAGTTCGAGCACGGCGGCGGTGATGCCGAAGCGCTCGAGCCAGCCCTCGCCGAGGGAGCCGGGGTTGCGAAACTGGCTGCCCGTGCTGCCCTCGGTGAACCACGTGTGCTGCCGCAGCAGGGCTTCGAAGCGCTGCATGTTTGCGAGGTACGTGGCGAGGCCGGGCACGTCGGGCCGGCTGAGGTGGAGCTTGCCGCCACTGTCGTTGTGCAACTCCAGCGCGAAGTGCGGCCGCAGGCCACGGGCGTCCATCGCGGCGAGCCATTGCTCCAGCGCGTGATTCTCGGGCGCCAGATCGGCCGGAGCCGGTTGGTCCCAGTCGCGGTTGAGATCGCGGCCGTGGAGGTTGAAGCGCGACCGACCGCGGGCCACCCCATCCTTGTTGGCCATGGGCAGCACATAAGCGCAGAACGTGTCGCGCGCGCGCCGGCCCTCAGGGGTGTCGGCCAGCAGGGCGCGGAGGAGACCCTGCACGACCCAATTGCCGCCCGGCTCCCACGGATGCGCCCGGGCGCGCAGGAAGACGCGGAACGGGGCGTCGGGTCGGCCGGCGCGGATGATTTCGAGCGGACGACCGTCAACCGTGTGGCCGATCTCATCGATGCGCACGAGCGGGTGCGATCGGATTTCGGCGAGCAGTTGGTCGAGATCGCCGAGGCGGTAGGGTTCGACCCGCGCGACGTAGAGGGCGCCGCTCGCCGGGAGCGTGACCTGCAGCCGCACCCGGGCGTCGGCAAATTCCATCCGCTCCGCCCGCCAGTTGCGGCCGTCCTCCGAGACGACGGAGGTGGTCTTGGCGTCGACGGGCAGGCTCGGCCGGCCGTTCCAGACGTTGGCGAAATTCTGCAGCACGATCGCAAGCGTGGCGCCGGGGCGGCCCTCGACGCGGAAGTGCCAGTGGAGGGAGGCGCGGTTCGGTGAGTTGCGTTCGTGATCGTAGGGGAGCGAGATCAGGATGCTGCCGTCGTGCTGGATTTCCCAGTACAGGGGCGAGGCGTTCTCGAAACTGGTGTCGATGTAGTAAAAGTCGGGGTTGGTGGGCGCGGCGGGCGGGGCGGGGCGCCCGGCGGCGAAGGCGGTCAGGCCGCAAACGAGCCACGCCGGGATGAATCTCATGAGGTGCACAGCGCCGGAGTTACCACCCCGGCGCGCCCGGCGCAACGGCAACGATGGTCAAGTCACGCCGTGCCGCGATCAGGCCGGTTCCTGCTGCGTGCCCGCGACCGTGATGACGCCGCCATCTGACAGGCAAGGCGACCGTGGCCCGACCGGACAGGGGAATGATCGGTCCCCGAAGATTCCCGGGCCTCCCTTCCCCGGCCCGAGATTGCCATCTGCGGCCGCGTCAGCCAGGAGTCGTCCGTGTTGTTCGGTCGATTTCTGATACCTTTTCTCCCCGGCCTTTTCGTTTTGGGTGCGCCCACGGCCTGGTCCGCTCCGCCCGGCGGGTTGCCGCCAGTGGCCGTCGGCGCTGAGGCGTCCCTGGTGAAGGTCGCCGAATTTCGGATGCGCGAGCCGCGGTTCGGGGCGGCGGCGGTGGCCCAAGGCGATTACCTCTACATCGTCGGCGGGAGCAACGCCGGGAGCTGGGTGCTCGATTCGATCGAGCGCATGGACTGTCGCACCGGCGCGTCGGAACCCTTCGCCCGGCTGGAGCGCGGGCGCATCTGGCATCGGGTGGTTCAGGTGGGAAGGACATTGTACGTGCTCGGCGGGGAGACGGTGACGCCAGATGCTTCCGGGCAGCCCACGCAGCGGCCGGACGATTCGGTGGAAATCATCGATCTTTCGACCGGCCGGATCGCGCGCGGTCCCGCTTTGCCAGAGCCCATGCGGAGCTTTGGGTGCGTGCTGGTGGAGGGGAGGATCCACCTTTTTGGAGGTCTCGTGCAGACCGGGGCGAGCGCGGGCCGGAGCGACCGGACCTGGATCTTCGACCTGAAGACCGGCCGCTGGTCCAGGGGTGAACCCATGCCGACGCCCCGCGAGGCTGACGCCGTGCTGGTCGACGGCCCCGAGGTCGTCGTGCCCGGTGGCTACAACGGCGTGGAGGCACTGGCGGTGGTCGAGGGTTTCAATCCCCGCGACGGTTTGTGGCGCACGCTGCCACCGCTGTGCCGGCCGGCGAGTGCGCACGCCCTCGCCCACCTCGGCCACCACCTGTTGCTCTTCGGTCACTATGACGATCCCGGGCAATGTCTCGCCTACGATCTTCGTACCGGGCAGTCGGAGCCGTTGGCGCTGCGCTTCACGGGTATGCGGCACAGTGCCGCGGTCGTGCACGGCGGCAGAATCTATGTCATCGGGGGCCGGGCGCACGAACTCGGCGAACCGCAGGACCTCGTCCAGGTCTTCGCCCTGCGGGAGAAACCAGGCTGAGCCAAACCGCGCGGCGGTCTGGCCACGGCTCTCGCGAGTGCATCCGGGCGGCGGAAGTGTCTTCGACGAACCGCAGGACGGCGAAGTTTGCCGGCGCCTTCGGTTCCGACCGATCCACCGCCGCCGCGGCGAGTGCCGTTCGGCGCCTACGCCGTCGCGGCGATCGCGGCGCGCAGGTCGCGGTGGAGGCGCGAGGCCTCGGCGTAGGGATCGTAGTCCTTGCGGCCCATCGTGAGGGTCTCAATCGGCACGTATCCGCGATAGCCCGACCGGCGGATGCTGGTGACAATCCGCTTCAGGTCGGCGCGCGGATCGCCCGCCTTGCCGCTGGTGTTCTCCTTGATCTGCCAGTTGACCGCGTAGGGGGCCATGAAGGCGATGTCGGCATACGGATCGGCGGAAACGTATTTGCCGGTGTCAACGATGGCGCCGCACCACTCGTGATTCACGCGTTCGAGGAGGCGGAGATGCTCCGCGCCGGTGCTGACGAAATCCCCGTGGTTCTGCACGCCGATGATCACGCCAAACCGCTGCCCGTGCTCGGCGCACGCGCGCACGGCGTCGGCCAGCCAGGCCTCGACCTTTTCGCGGGGGGCGTGGCCGGAGGCCGCCTGCCAGTTCTTGTGGGGCGACTGGGAGTCGGCGAACACCCGGATCACGGGCGCGCCCAGCTTGGCCGCCACCTCGACCCAGAGCTTGATGCGCTCGACGCCTTCGGCCCGCACCGCGGCATCCGCGGTGGTGAAGTCGTTGCGCACCCCCGTGCCGCTGATGGCGAGGCCGCGGTCAAAAGCGTAACGCTTCAGCGTGGAGAGGTAGTGGTCGGCCGGGGCCGCGGGGTAGCCGGTGAGGAAATAGCCCGTGAGGTCGACGGCGGCGAAGTCCTCCTTCGCGCAATAATCGCAGACCTGAAAGACATCCAAACCCTTGCTGCGGTCCTTGAGATTGGCGTTGAGCAGATCGGAGAACGAGTAGGCGTTGAGGGCGGTCTTGAGCTGGGCACCGCCGGCGCGTTTGACGGGGGCGAGGGCGGCGGCGGCGGAACTGGAGCCGAAGGAGAGCCCGGCGGTGGCGGCGAGCGGGAGGAGGACGGCGCGGCGCAGGAAGGTGCGCCGGGTCGACGGGGAGAATCCGGTTGAAGCGTTCATGGGGAGGATCGGGCCAGACGAGGGGGGCGGGAGAGGAGGAGGCAGGGCGCGGCGCCGGGCCTCAAGGGAGCGCGCTGGCGATCGCCTGCGCCACGGTCTTGAGACCGAGGCGCGTGACGTTGACGGGGGCATCCACGCCATCCTTCGGAATCGCGTCGGCGAACTGACCGGTGTCGCCAAACTGCTTTTGCAGCCGGATAATTTCCGCCTTCAACTTGGCAATGAGTGGCGCCTGTGCCGGGTCGTTGATGAGGTTCTTCTGCTCGGTCGGATCGCGGACGAGATCGAAGAGTTCCCAGGCGTCCTTCTTCCAATAACAGATGAGCTTGTGGGTGGCCGTGCGCACGCCGTAGTGCGACCGGGTGTTGTGGTGGCCCGGATCGTGATAATAACGGTAATACATCGACGTGCGCCAGTCGGCGGGAGCCTGCCCGTGGAGGAGCGGGGCGAGCGAACGGCCGTGCATGTCGGCGGGGACCTTGACCCCGGCGAGGTCGAGGAAGGTGGGGGCGAAGTCGGCGTTGAGGGCGAAGAGGTCGGTGACGGTGCCCGCCTTGATGCCCGGGCCACGGGCGAGGAGGGGGATGTGCAGCCCCGGTTCATACATGAAGCGCTTGTCGTACAGGCCGAGGTCGCCGAGGTACCAGCCGTTGTCGGAGCTGTAGATGACGATCGTGTTCTTCGCGAGGCCGGTGCGATCCAGGTAGTCGAGGACCTCGCCCACGCTGTCGTCCACGCCCTGCACGCAGGCGAGGTAGTCCTGCATGTAACGTTGGTATTTGTACTGCACGAGCTCGCGCCCGGTGAGGGTCCGCTTGGTGCCGTCGGCCTGGGTGACCTCGAGTTCCATCGGCTTGACATTGAGCCACTGCTGGCGGGCGGGGCCGGGCGGGATGTCCGCCGGCGGCTCCAGCTTCAGATCGCGGCGGGTGAGATCCTTGGCCACGGTCTGCTGGTTTTCGGGCAGGGCGGCCGGGCGGGTGGCGTAGTCGTCCCAGAGCGTGGCGGGTTCGGGAATCACGCGATCCTTGAAGAGGGCCTGGTTCCTGGCGTCGGGCTCCCAGTTGCGGTGCGGCGCCTTGTGGTGCAGCATGAGGAAGAACGGCTTGTCCTTCGGCCGGGTATCCAGGAACTCGATGCCCAGTTGGGTGGTAAGGCCGGTGACGTGGCCCTGGAGGTTCACGCGGCCGTGCGGGGTGATGAAATCGGGGTCGAAGTAAACACCCTGGCCGGGCAAAATGATCCAGCGATCGAAACCGGTGGGCATGCTGCCGAGGTGCCACTTGCCGATCATGCCGGTGTGGTAGCCGGCTGCCTGGAGCAGCTTGGCCACGGTGGGCTGGCTGCCGTCGAAGTTGTTGAATACCGGCACGCCGTTGGTGTGGGAATACTTGCCGGTGAGCACCACGGCGCGGCTCGGGGTGCAGATGGAATTGGTGACGAGGCAGTGGTTGAAGCGGATGCCGCCCTGCGCGAGCCGGTCGATTTGCGGCGTCTGGTTCACCTTCGAGCCGTAGGCGCTGATCGCGTGTTGCGCGTGGTCGTCGGAAAAGATGAAGAGGATGTTGGGGCGGGACGCCGGAGCGGCGGCGCACAAGGTGGAGAGGGGGAGGGCAGCAAGGAGCGCGAGGAGGCAACGAGGTTTCATGGGGAGGAAGAGGACGGAGAGGATGGCGGTGCCATGATTAGGTTCGAGTTCGGAGAGGGCGGCGACGTTTTTTCACCGGGGGCCGAAGGGAGGAGATCGCGATCGCCCCGCGCCTCCGCCAACCGGGTGGGCTTGCCACGCGGCGCGGGCCGCGTTCTTTCGCCCCATGCAAAAGAACCGGCTCGAAGCCTTCAGCGACGGGGTCCTCGCCATCATCATCACGATCATGGTCCTGGAGATGAAGGTGCCGCATGGGACTGAACTCTCCGCGCTTTTGCCGATCGCCCCGGTCTTCCTCAGCTACCTGCTGAGCTTTCTTTATGTGGGCATCTACTGGAACAACCATCACCACCTTTTGCACAGCGCCCGGCGCGTGACGGGGAGAATCCTCTGGGCCAACCTGCACCTGTTGTTCTGGCTGTCGCTGTTCCCCTTCACGACGGGCTGGATGGGCGAAAACCACCTGGCAGCCACGCCGAGCGCGGTCTACGGCTTTGTGCTCACGATGGCGGCCGTGGCGTACTACGTGCTGCAGTTGGCGATCATCGCCGAGCAGGGTCCGGGAGGGGTGCTGGCTGCCGCCCTGGGGCGCGATCTCAAGGGCAAACTCTCCGTGGTGGCCTACGTCGTCGCGGTGCCGCTCGCGTTCGTCAGCCCGTGGATCGCCCATACGGTGTATGTCGGCGTGGCGCTGCTCTGGCTCGTGCCCGACCGGCGGATCGAAAAGGCCTTCGCCCACCGGGCCGAGTAAGGCCGGACTCACCGCCGGGCGTCACCGCCCGAGCAGCTGCCGTTCGCGCGCGTAGAATTGCATGCGCTCCGGCTCGGGCAGGTGCCCGTTGGCCACGGCGCGCTGGTAAACGGCGCGGGCCTCGCCCGCCCGGCCGCTCCGCTCGTAAATGCTGCCCAGGAGCACGTACGCTTCGGACGACGGCGGGTCGAGCTGGATGACCGCAGCCAGCGCCTGCACCGCCTCGGAAATCTTGCCCTGCTGGTTAAGGAAGAAGCCGAGGGTGTAACCATAACGCGCGTCCTGGGGGCGCAACGTGGCGGCGCGGCGGCACCAGGTGATCCCTTCGTCCGGGCGATCCCGGGCGAGCAGCACGCCCAGGTTGTACGCGGCGGGAGCAGACTGCGGGTCGCTTTTCGCCGCGGTGCGAAAGGCCTGCTCCGCTTCCGGCAGCCGGCCGAGTTCGGCGAGCAGCATGCCGAGGTTCAGGTTTACGCCGGTGTGATTGGGCTCGATGGCCAGGGCCGCCCGCAGGCTCGCCTCGGCCTGCGCATTGTCGCCGGTCGCCGCCTGCGCGAGGGCACGATTGGCCAGCGGAGCCATGCTCAGCGGCTGCAGGCGGCTGGAGGCGGTGAACTCCGCCACCGCCCGGGCATAGTCCTGCCGCTCCATGTAGAAGTTGCCGAGGTTGTAGCGGGAGGCGGAGTCGTCGAGGCGGGCCGAGAGGGAGCGGAGGTACTCCTGGAGGGCGGCTTCGACCGACTGGCGATCCCCGGCCTTGAGCGTCGCAGTCGGCAGGGTGGACAAGGCCGCTCCCGCCCGCACCCGCACCAGCCGGAAATCATCCCGCGTGGCGGTGATGAGCGCGGGGAGGTGGGCGGGCGCAGCGTGATCGCCGAGTGCCTCCACGGCGGCGGCGCGCACGAGCGGCGAAGGATCCGCCAGGCACGGCAGGACGCCGGCCCACTTGGCCTCGCTCTCGCAGGGGCGGAGCAGTCGCAGGAGCGAGGCGGCCCAGACCTCCTCGCGCGCGGGACTGGCGAGGTATTTGACGATTGCGGGCAGTTGGGACCAGTCGCCCCGGCGGGCCGCGGCGATCCAGGAAGCCCGCAAGAGGATCGGCGCCTGATAGTCGCGGGTGCGCCACTCGCGCACGAATTTCTCGGCCCAGGTGGCATCCTTGTCCTGGTGGCACATGTTGCACGCGTTAGGCGAACGAAAGGCAAGGGTCGCGGCCGGGGCGGGCGGGCGCATCGAGTGATCGCTCCGGTGCATGCGGCCGAATTCGGTCATCGGCATGTGACAGGCGATACAGCGCGCGCCGGTGCTGCCCGCCGGATGGTGGGAGTGCTCGACGACGGCCGTGACGTTCTTCTCATGGCAGGGCAGGCACGCGGCGTTCGGGTTGCCCTCGCGGAACTTGTAGCGACCGCTCGAGGTGTGACAGTCAACGCAGTCCAGTTTGCCGGTCTTCAGGCACGGACTCAGCCGCCAGGTGGTGAGGGTGAAGTTTTCGCCGAGGTCGCGGCCGTCGGGATAGAAGTCCGGATCCTCGAGGGTCGAGAGGCCGAAGTGGTCGAAGAAACGATCCCCGGGGGGGAAGTGGTCGGTGAGCGGGGAGAGCTTGGCGTGACAGCTGCCGCACATCGCGTTGGTCTGATCGGGCGTGAGCGTGCGGGCGACGATGAGCTTGGGCTCCGGCAGCGGGGCGCCCTGGGGCAGGGAGCGGGCGAGACGCACGTGCTCCGCGGAGGGGCCGTGGCAGGTTTCGCAATTGATGCCGGGCTCGCCCCATTGGGTGCGGTAAGAATCCGTCGCCGCATCGTAGTTGCGGGCGAGTTGGCTGACATGGCAGCCGAGGCAGGACGTGTTGAAGGTGTAGACGGGGTTCTTCCAGGAGATGGGGGCGTCGCTGTCGCGGCCGAGGTGGCGGACGGCGCTGGCGGAGGTATCGAGCCACTTCCGGCGGTTGACGTCGTAGGCGAGGGGCAGCACCTGCAGGCGCCCGCGCTCCATCGGGGTGAGAAAATAGAAGACGTTCTTGCCGCCCATCGTGTGCTCCATCCGGTAGGTTTTTTCCCCGTCGGGCCCGTGCTCGATCACTTCGTGTTTGGCGGGAAACGCCTGGTACGAATACTCACCGATCTTCAGGGGCTCGGGGTGCGGCGTGAGCCGGGTGCGGGCGAGTTCGTCGGTGTACGGCTGCATCGCGAGGCCGTGGTGCGAGGTGGACCAGAGGTGATAAAAATGTTCGTGGCATTCGCGGCAGCTCTGCGAACCGGCGTAACCGGGCGTGCCCGGGGTGGCCGACGAGGCGAGGGCGCCAGTGGCCGCGAGGATGAGGAGCGCGGCCGGGAGGGCGGAGGCGAGGAGCAGGCAGATTCGCAGCAGGGAAGGGCGCGTTGCGGGCGCCGACAGATGCGCATTCACAGTTGAAAAACCGTAAACAAATGCCGCCGCCTGGACACTCCTCGCAGCCGGCTACGGATAAGTATTAGGAGCGGAAGTACGAGGTAGACCGCCGGCTGATTGTGCGGAGATCCGGAGCTGACGGTGATCAGCGATCGGGTTGTTCACGGGGAGGGGTTGACGGCGGCCCGACCGCCGCTCTTCTCCCGCCATGATGGCGTGCTCCCGCCGGAAGTTGCTGCGTCGTGGGGGTCAAAGCGTGCACTTGGAGCGTCGCCGCCGGCCGACTCGCCGCGGCTCCGCGGGACGCTTTCAAGTTCCGCTTCGTTCTTTCGACGAACCAATACGGCCTTTGATAACGGCGGCGCTGGACGGTGGGGCGCGTTGACTCCGACGTGCCTTCGGGCGTTCGCTTTCACGTTGAGCGGCTTGCGGTCAAGCCGCTCAACCGCGACGGCAGTTCTCCGGCTCAGCGTACCGGCCCCGGGCGGAGGCTCGGGCCGTCGATCCACTTTGGCGGGATCAGAATCTGCCGCGGCACCTCCGGTACGCCGCGTTCGTGGTGCATGAGTTGCGTGGCGATCAAATCGACGGCGGCGTCGGCGACGTGGGAGCGCCGGTGGTGGATGCCGGCCAGGCCTATCATCCGTTCCGTCCAGTCGTGGACCACCAAGCCGACGTCCTCCGGGATGCGCCGGCCAAGTTGCCGGGTGATCCAGTCCGGCACGTAGGAGTCGAAGGAGATCACGACGTCGGGCTGGTAACGCCGAAACCACGCGCAGAAGATTCCGGCTTCACGCGCGACGTTGTTTTCCGGGAACAACAGGAGGGGCACGCGGTTTCGCGCCGCCACCTGTTGTTGATAGTGCAGCAACGCGCCCGAGTACGTGTGATCGGCCCGGGCGTCGATCCATTGCGTGATGGCGATACCGACGCGACGGTAGCCGCGGCGCTCGAGTTCCTGCGCGGCCGCGAGGATGCCCTGCGTCATGTTGGTGCTGGCCCGGTGCAGCGCGGGCGAGGGCAGGCCGTACCCAAAGGTGGCGGCGGCGAACGGCGTGTAATCGAGCCGGGTGCCGATGATGCGCGAAGATTGGGGCGAAACGATGACGCCCTCGACGCCGCGGGCGCGCAGGATGTCGCCCAGCCGCGCCGGCGTGAGTCCGTCGCGCCCGAGAAAGAACTCCTCGGCGTGGTAACCGTGCTGTTCCGCGCGTGCCCGGATGTCGTGAATCGACACGTATTGATAGGCGCGATCATGCAATTCGTCGTCGGGTATGTCGTCGCGAATGACGCCAATCACGGCGTGCATCCGCCGGCGCTTCGCCCCTCTCACGAGTGCCATGAGCCGTGCAATCTGGGGGTTCGGGCGGTAGCCGGCCTTTCGCACCGCCCTCAACACAACGGTGCGCGTTGCCGCGGAGACATGGGGGGAATTCCGCAGCACGCGTGAGACGGTCATGACAGAAACACCGGCAATGGCGGCGACCGTACCGAGGTTTTCAGCGGGAGTGGGGCGGGGCATGGAGGAAGGGCGGCCAGTCTGCGGGGTTTCCACGACGATCGTTTCGCAGGACTGCAGGACCGCAGATTGATCGTTGCGAAAACAGGTTTCAAGCCCCCCCGGCGGCGACGGCGGAAATAGGATGGATTTAGTCGGGTGGCTTGATCGCCGGTCTGGCATAGATCAAGCCCAGCTGCCGGGCGGTTCCGCATGCTGTCTCAACTGCCGCGGGGAGAACCAGGGGCGGAGCGAGGCAGAAGGGTGAGTTGCGGATGGGCCTGCGCAGAGAGTGGTGTTATCATAACACGAAGATCTCTTTGAAAACCGGCGTCCCTTTTTTGTACGTGAAGCATGGCTGCTCCCAGGGCCGCCCATCCCCGCCGTGATCGTTCCGCCCACCATGTCATCGCTACGCTGGATTCCTACTCAATCCGTTGTCTCTTGCTGCTCGCTCCATCTGGGAGGGAACTGGCTGCGACGTCTGTCGACCGTGATTCCCGCCCTCCTCTGGTTGGGCGGCACGGCGACGTCATGGGCGGTCGAGGCGTCGGGAGAAAGGACGAATTCTGTGGGACAGCGCCTGCTGCGGATCTCGCCCGGTGAGTTCACCATGGGTAGCTCGAGTGGAGACTATGACGAGTCTCCTTTGCGCCGGGTTCGGATTTCTCACGAGTTTTGGATGGCGGAGACCGAGGTGACCAATGCGCAGTTCGAGCAGTTTGACCCCGCCCATAAGGCCTGGCGGGGACAAATGGGTCTGTCGTTTTATGACGACGATGCTGCTATCTACCTAAGCTGGCATGAAGCGCTGGCGTATTGCGCATGGCTGACCCGGAAGGACGGGAGGGCGTATCGGCTGCCGACCGAGGCGGAGTGGGAATATGCCTGCCGGGCCGGAACAACCTCTGCGTTTTCCACCGGGGACACCCTGCCGTATGGCCGCAGGCAACGGTCGCGGGTGGCGCAGGAGAATCCCGACGGAAAGAGCTATGGCATCGCTCCGGTGAGTCTGCGCGTCGGGCTTGATCCCGCCAATCCCTGGGGATTGCGGGACATGCACGGCAACGTCGAAGAATGGTGCGCGGATTGGTACGGGCCGTATCAGTCGGCCAGCGCCATCCTGACCGATCCCGCCGGGCCGAAGACGGGAACCATGAGAGTTACACGAGGAGGGAGTCATAACGTGCCCGTCGCTGGACTACGTTCCGCGAATCGGCTGGGATTGCTTCCGGGTGATCGAACCTACCTCACCGGATTTCGCGTCGTGCAAGCCGACCTGGTCCCGTCGCCCGAGGCCGAACAGCCCGTGCCACAATGGGCACGTGACGTTCGGCAAACGGACCACGATTGGAGCACCACGACCCGGACCGGGCCGTACTTCCAGGGGCTCATTCCTTTCGTCATCCCACCGGAACAGCCCGCGCGGGTGCCGCTCTTCAGCCACAACCACTCCCCATCGATCGCATGGCTCAAGAATGGCGACCTGCTTGTGATCTGGTTCTCCTGCGAACAGGAGCAGGGCCGGGAACTGACCATTCTCGGGAGCCGACTGCGGGCCGGCCAGAATGGGTTCGATTCGGCGGCGGAGTTTTTCAAGGCCCCGGATCGAAACATGCACGGCAAAGCCCTTTTCCATGACGGCACTGGGCGGATTCTCCACTTGAACGGCATCGAGGCGGCCGACGGACACGAGCGGGAGATCCTGGTGGCGCGGGAGAGCCGGGACAACGGGGCCACTTGGTCGCCGGCCCGTATCGTGCACCCCTGGCGCGGAAACAACACGATTGCCGACAACATGATGATTCGGACGCGCGACGGCCACCTCCTGCAACCGTGCGACCTATGGGTGGATGGGTCCGGTCTATTCGAGAGCCGGGATGAGGGCGTGACCTGGCGCGAAGTCACCAACTACGGTTGGGCGTCGATCACCGCAGGAGAGACCCGGCAAGGCTGGATCGCAGGCATCCACGGCGCCGTCGCGCAGTTGGAATCCGGCGCACTCCTCGCCTTCGGCCGCGGAAGCGCGATCACCGGCCGCATGCCCCAGAGCATGTCGCACGATCTCGGACGGAGTTGGAAGATTGAAGCCACACCGTTCCCGGCACTTGGCAGCACCCAGCGCGCCGCGGCACTGAAGCTGCATGAGGGACCGCTGGTGCTATTCACCTTTACCGACGACTACGTGCGCCTTTCCCGCGAAAAGAAGCCGCTCGCCGGGTGGCCGATGCAGCGCGCGTCTGGCGGCGAACAGCAGGCCTTCGGCATCATGGCGCTGGTATCATTCGACGAGGGCCGCACGTGGCCGGTCGTGAAGCTCGTGACCCCGGGTGGTCCAGCGCGGGAGGTCGTCTCGGTCCGCGGCAGAAAGTTCCGCGTCGATGAGACCCATAGCGAGCTGGGCGGCTATCTCGCAGTGACACAGACCCCCGACGGCATCGTGCACCTCGTGTCGAGCCGTTTTCTGTATGAATTCAACCTGGCCTGGCTCCGACAGCCTCCGCCCTGAACCCGGCGCCATCCAACGGCCCCCATAAACCCTGAAAAACATGAATACGATCCATCGCAACCTGATGGCGGCCCTTGTGCCGCTGCTGTTTGGAACCGCCGCGTCCGCCCAAGGCCATACCGGTGAACTCGCCGGGGATGTCAGCCACGGCGTAACTCACGCATCGCTCGAGGGCGCCACGATCGAACTCTCCGGAACTGCCCGCAAAGCGCTCGCCGATGCATCCGGTCGTTTTGTTTTTCCGCGGCTTCTTCCGGGCGAGTATCGCGCGGTCGCGTCGTACCCCGGGCTGGATCCCGAAACCAAGACCGTGCGGGTGACCGGCGGTTCGAGCACTGATGTTTCGTTTGTCCTGACTTCGGCGGTCTACCAATTGGACGCCTTCAACGTCACCGCTGACCGCGAGGGCAATGCTGCTTCCCTGACGCGTCAACGGAATGCGGGCAACATCATCAGCGTCGTCTCGCTGGACGCCTATGGTGACGTTGCGGACGGAAACCTCGGGAATTTTCTGCAAAAACTGCCGGGCGTGGCGACCCAATTGGCGGACGGAGACATCGTCGGGGTGATGCTGCGGGGTGCGCCGCCAGGAATGAGCATGATCTCCCTCGATGGCACGCAGATGTCAGCGGCCGGCAGCAGGGATTCCATCCCAGGGAGCGACCGCGCGCCCGTGATTGATCGCCTGCCTGCCGAGTTCATCAAGGAGGTCGAGATCACCAAGGCGTCGACTCCAGACATGGACGCTACCGGCTTGGGCGGCGCCGCGAAGCTCGTGACCAAGTCCGCGTTCGATTTCAAGGAGCGCCAGGTCTTCACCTACCAATGGTCGTATATTCGGAACACGTATCGGGACGAGTATCCCTGGACGCCCAGTGGCTCTGCCACCCTCATGCGAAAGTTCGGTCCCGGGGACCGTCTTGCGGTGACGCTCTCCGGGAGTTACAACGATTCTTTCGTCGGACGGGATCGCATTCAGATGGCGAAGAACAACGTGGAGGGCTTCTCGACAAACTTCCGCATGTTGGATGACATTTATCACGTCATTCGACGCGGTGGTGGCTCAAAGCTCGAATTCCGTCCCGACCAAGACTCATCGCTCTATTTTGACACGCTGTACTCCCGCTATACGCGGGACAACACCCGTCGGGATCAACAGGCGACTTCGAGCGCCTCGACCCGAATGGCCGACTATCAGGTGGTGAGTCGCGCGGCAATCGAACGTGGAACTGTGCCCCGAACGTCGACCAATCAGACTGCGGGCATGGCGCCGGGCGCCTCGACTAGCGTAGTGGAGCTCTTGAATGCGAATTTCCTCAGTACGAGTTCCACCGAGGCGCGCCAGAATCCACAGTGGACGTATGCGGCAGGCGGGAAGAAGCGCTGGGGCAACACCGAAGTCTCGGCTCGCGCCACCCACAGCATCGACAAGTTCAACAAGATCTCGCCGATCTTCGCCGCCCGGCTGAACGGTGGATCTGGGTTCCTCATTGACCAGTCCCGGTCGCAGGCGCGGCCCCGCTTCGAGCAAACCTACGGCCCTGACCTCGGCAACTTCGCCCCCTATGTGCAATGGCAGCACACGCAATCAATTTCCATTGCCCGCGAGCGCATCACGACGGGGGCGGTCGATGTGAAGCACGACATCGATCGCCTCAGATTTCCAATCCAGATCAAGGGTGGATTCAAGTACCAGCGGCAGTCGCGCTCGACGGATATCTATCGGCCCATCTGGAACTACGTCGGAGCGGACGGCGTGTTCGGACGCAATACGGGCACGGGTGTCAACGACGACAACCTGCAGCAATTTCAGCAGCCGAGTCGCTATGCGCTGTTCAATGGACTCTACCCGGCCATCCCCCAGATCAACTACGATGCGATGCATGATCTGTTCCAAACCAACCCCGAATACTTCCAGCCCAGTGGTACCAGCGTTGCCGTGCATCCTCTGCCAAATCGTGCGGAGGAGGAGGTGGCCGCCGCCTACGCCATGGGCCGGGTCGAGATCGGGCGGCTTACGGCCCTGGGTGGATTGCGGGTGGAGGAGACCAGCGTCAAGGCGACGGGAGCTGCCATGCAGGGTGCAAACGTGAGCATGGTCTCAAAGAGCGGGAGCTATACCAAACCGTTCCCCAGCGTTCACCTGCGCTATGAGCCGCGGCGGAACGTGGCGTTGCGGGCGTCGTACTCGACCACGATGGCGCGTCCAAACGTCAGCGACATCACCCCCACGACCACGATCGTCTCCAGTTCGTCGACCGCCTCGCCGGGTACGATCACTCAAGGCAACGCCAATCTCGGCCCGCAAACGTCGCGCAACTACGATCTCATGCTGGAGTGTTACCTGAATCCTGTTGGTGTTCTGTCTGCGGGGGTCTACCGGAAAGACATTCGGGGCTTCATCGCCAGCGAGCGTAGCGTGGTCGGTTCCGGATCGGACAACGGTTTCAATGGCGACTTTGTCGGCTACGATTTTGTCACCAAGATGAATTTAAGTGCTGCGAAAATGGAGGGCTTCGAGATCGCCTATGACCAGCAACTGCGCATGCTGCCCAGGCCTTTCAACACGCTGGCGGTGTTTGCTAATTACACGCATGTCCGTACGACCGGGACGTACGAGGAGGGGGCCAGTGCCCTGCCCAGTTTCGTGCCGGAAGTATACAACGGCGGGCTGAGCTACGGCTTTTGGCGGTTTCAGGTCCGCGTGTCCTACAACCACACCGGTGCCTTTTTGTTCTCGTATAATGCCAATCCGCTCAACCAAGCCTATCAGTCGGAAGGGGATTCGATTTCGGTGAATCTGCAGGGCAAAATTACTCCGTGGCTGAACGCCTCCGTAAACATCGAAAACCTGCGGAACAAGTGGCCAGGCCAATACGTCGGCGATGCCAGCAAGGTGACCATCGCCGAGGTCTACGGGACGCGAGTGTCGGTCGGTGTACGCGGGCGCTTCTGATGCGGAATGATTCGATCCCTGCGCAAAGCCATTCAATGACGACAAAACTTCTTCAAACCGCTGTCATTGCGGCTCTTTTCTCCGGACCGTCGGCAGGTTGGGGTGCGGCGCCCGCCGAATCGCGTTCGCACCTGCTTCCTCCCGAGATCATCAAGAATCCGTTAGCGACCGAAAGCTACTCGTCCCTTAAGAGGACTGGTACCGGGGTGCCTAGTCTGGCCGTATCTCAGGGCGGAAGGATGTGGGCGGTGTGGTATTCTGGCACGACTCCCGGAAAGATCATCGAATCGTGCCCGAACGCCTATGTGGTGGTTTCAACCAGTTCCAACGGAGGTAAGTCATGGAAGGAAGTCCTGGCGATCGATCCCGATGGTGCCGGACCGGTCAAAGGGTTTGACCCGGAGGCGTGGATCGATCCGGCCGGCAGGCTTTGGATCTTCTGGTCACACACCGTGGCGAAATTCGGGGTATGGGCCATCACCACCACCGAGGCTGACAAAGCGGAACCCGAATGGACGGCACCCCGACGGCTCGCCGATGGGATCGCGATGTGCAAACCAACGGTCTTGTCCTCCGGTGAGTGGATTCTGCCCGCCAGCCTTCGAAATGCCGGCCACCACACCGCCCGTGCGGTGGTGTCGGTCGATCAAGGACGGACTTGGATCGATAGAGGGGCGGCGGATGTGTCCCGAGAAGAGCAGAGCGCCGACGAGCACATGATCGTGGAGCGCAAGGACGGCTCACTCTGGATGCTGATTCGCACAAAATATGGCATCGGAGAGAGCGCTTCCACGGACAAGGGTTACAGCTGGAGTCGTGTGACGCCATCGGCGATTAAACATACCACATCGAGATTCTTCATCACCCGGCTGCGATCGGGGAATCTGCTCCTCGTCAAGAACAGTCCCATCGATATGCGCACAGAAGGACCGGCGCAGCGTTCTTACCTGATGGCCTTTGTTTCAAAGGATGACGGGGAGACCTGGTCAAGGGGCCTGTTACTGGATGGAAGGGCGCCGGTTTCATACCCCGACGGACAACAAACCGCCGACGGCAGCATTCACGTCATTTGGGATTACAATCGGTCGCGGGATCAATTGATACTGACGACATCGTTTTCGGAGGATGACGTCATTGCCGACTCGGATCGACGAATGATAGCTGTCTTCGAGCGTCGCCGCACCGTGAGCAAGGGGGGGCAAAGTAGATGACATTGGTGAATCGCCGCCCCGGTTCGGACGTCACCACCGGTTGTCGTGGCCCGGGTCGGAGATGGGTTGATCCGGCTGTGGCTTCTACGAATGTCTCCAACGTGACATTTGTCGCCGCGATGCTTTCTGCGCTGGGCTTGCTTCTTGCCGCTGCGTCTGCGCGCGGATCGACCCAAACATTCCTGCGCGTCCCGCACTACCTCGGCCCCCCGCGACCCGCGCACGCCGTCACCAATCGCGCCTTTCAAGGCATCCCCAGCCTGGCGGTTGCGCCGGGCGGGCGCCTTTGGGCGATATGGTACGCGGGCGTGACCCCGGCCGAGGATCAAAACAACTATGTCGTTGTCAGTTCCAGCGGCGATGGCGGCGCCACCTGGCGGGAGGTGCTCGTCATCGATCCCGACACGGCGGGTCCGGTGCGTGCCTACGATCCGGAGCTCTGGCTGGCGCCGGATGGACGGTTGTTCGTGTTCTGGACGCAGGCGACGGGGCATGAAGGCGCCGTCGCCGGCGTCTGGTGCCTCACGACCGGGCAACCGGAGGCCGCGCAGCCGAAGTGGAGCGCGCCCCGTCGCCTTACCGACGGCGTCATGATGGGCAAACCGATCGTGCTCTCCACGGGCGAGTGGGTGTTGCCGGCCTCGACGTGGCGGGAAACCGACCACAGTGCGCGGATGGTCGTCTCGACGGACAGGGGAAAAACGTGGAACTTGCGCGGCGCCTGCAATGTGCCGCTCGCGGTCCGGGCCTTCGACGAACACCTGTTCGTCGAGCGGCGCGACGGTTCGCTCTGGCTGCTTGTGCGCACCAAGTATGGCATCGGAGAGAGCGTCTCCACCGACCGGGGACGGACGTGGCCGGAATTGACGCCGTCTGCCATTCCCCATCCGAGCGCGCGCTTCTTCGTGCGCCGGCTGAACTCCGGCCATCTGCTGCTCGTCAAGCACGGCGGCATGGCCAAGCCGGCCGGGCGCTCCCATCTCACGGCCTTCATCTCGAAGGACGAGGGCCGCACCTGGGACGGCGGCCTGCTGCTGGATGAACGCACCGGCGTTTCGTATCCCGATGGCCAGCCGACGGCCGACGGCCTGATCCGCATCATCTACGACTTCAGTCGCACGGCCACGCGACAGATTTTGATGGCGACGTTTCGCGAAGAGGATGTCGCCGCGGGAAAGGCCGTGACTGACGCCGTCCGGTTCCGCCAAGTGATCAGTCAGGCCTCTGGCGGCCGGGAAAAACCCAAGCCGGCCCCGAAGACCGGTCAGAGCGCCGGCAAAACCATCCCGTAGACGCAGCGGTCCCGCCCCAGCTCGTGGCGATGAATGGTGCGCGGAAGGCGCCGCCAACGCGGTTTGAACCCGGCCACTTCAGCCGGCGACAACGCCTCTGGGGCGGCTCCCGGGAAGGCCCGCCGGGGTGTTTCCGGGGTTGCGCCGACGCGAAACTTTCCCCGTTCTGGCGCCTTCCCCTGTGTCCGGGGCCTTACCGGCCCGACGGCGTCTCCCGTTTCCCACGTCTCCATGAATCCCATTTACACGACCCAGACTCCCGGCCCCTGGTGGCGGGAACTCAACCGCTATCATTGGTTCGTCTTCGCCATGGCCGCGTTTGGCTGGCTGTTCGACACGATGGACCAGCAGCTGTTCAACCTCGCGCGCGTGCCGGCGATGAAGGCGCTGCTCCACCCCGGGGAGGACGTGGCGCTCTACAGCGGCTATGCGACGGCGATCTTCCTCATCGGGTGGGCGACCGGAGGGTTGGTCTTCGGCGTGCTGGGCGATCGCATCGGCCGGGCGAAGACGATGATGTGGACGATCCTCATCTATTCGGTGTGCACCGGACTGAGCGCCCTGGCGGTGGGTTTTTGGGATTTCGCGTTCTATCGCTTCATCACCGGACTCGGGGTGGGCGGGGAGTTTGCCGTCGGCGTTTCGTTGGTGGCGGAGGTGATGCCCCGCAAGGCCCGCCCGCACGCGCTCGGCTTTCTGCAGGCGCTGTCCACGGTCGGCAACGTGACGGCGGCGCTGGTGAGCATGGGTTTCGGCCACCTCCAGGAGAGCGGCGTGATCAACTCGGCCTGGCGCTGGATGTTTGTGGTGGGGGCGCTGCCGGCGGCGCTCGCGCTGTTGATCCGCCTGCGGCTGAAGGAGCCGGAACGCTGGCAGGCCGCGGTGGCGCGGTCGAACGCCAAGGCGCGCCTCGGCTCGTACGCCGAATTGTTTGGCAACGAGCATTGGCGCACTCCGGCCATCGTGGCGGGATGCTTCATTGTCGCGATTATCGGAATGGCCTTCTTGGGCGGCGACGACTGGCCGCAGTACCTGAAGCTGAAGCTCGGCATCGGGCTGGCGGTGGGTGCCGTCGCCGCGGGGGCGTGGTCGATCTTTGGTGGCCACGGCGACACCCGCTGGCGCCGCAACGCCGTGGTGGGGCTGCTGCTCGCGCTTTCGGGCATCATCGGCCTGTGGGGGATTGGTTTCTTCAGCATCGATCTCATGCGTTCGGTGTTTCAAAAATCGTTTGCGGCCGAGGGCATGGATCCGGCGCGTATCCCGGGCGCGGTGACGACCTGGGCCGGCATCACCTCGCTGATGCTCAATGCCGGTGCGTTTCTCGGGCTCTACTCCTTCAGCCATGTGGCGCAGCGCCTGGGCCGCCGGCCGACCTTCGCGATCGGCTTCGTGCTCGCCCTGCTGAGCACCGCGATGGTGTTTCTCTTCTTCAAGGAACGCAGCCAGGTCTTCTGGATGCTTCCGATCATGGGCTTCTGTCAGCTGGGGTTGTTTGGCGGCTACGCGGTGTATTTTCCGGAACTGTTTCCCACGCGGCTGCGCAGCACCGGCATTTCGTTTTGCTACAACGTCGGCCGTTTTGCCGCGGCGTCGGGGCCGGCCGTCCTGGGCCTGCTCACCAGTGAGGTTTACCAGGGGCAGGCCGAGCCGATGCGGTACGCGGGCGTCACGATGTGTGCCGTCTTTCTGCTGGGTCTCGCCGTGCTGCCGTTCGCCCCGGAGACGAAGGACCAGCCGCTGCCGGAAGACGAGGCGACCGGCGCGCCGTAGAACGGAATTCCCCATGCGGCAAAAGAAAGACGGGGGAAATCGAAAAGAGTCGTGCCGTCGATGGGCGCTGCCGTCGATGGGGCCGAAACATGCAACCGGGCCTCTGAACTGCAGCGGCGGGTAGCTGCACCGGATCGATGGATTGCCAATGCTTTGAAGATCGACCGTCCCGCGAGCATGTGCACACAGGTTCGCCGACAGACGTTGCAGGTTTCGGCCTGATCGCAGCGGTCGCTTGATGAGCATGGTCCAGATCCGTCATCGCACAGGAGCGCAAGCCGAAGTCGAACCGAGGCGACTTGAGACCAATCGCCCTCGTTTTTCTGGATTCTTGGTGGGACATGGGCTCCGCTCCGCGCCGGAATCATCGATTGGGTTGCGCAACGATCCTGCGGCGGCGAAGGGACTCGCCGTCCCACCCAGGGAGCGACGAGATAAGATCCGATTGACCAGGGACGTTGGCGTGAGGTCTCGGGTTGTCCTCGGGTTGGTCTCCTGTGCAAAGTATGTGAGCCAAGGGCGGTTTTTTGGTAACAGCGCCGAATTTAGGAGCGACTCGCGGCGCGCCGCCGGCAAACTCGTTCGCATATGAAATTCGGCATCTGCAACGAGATCTTTCAGGGGTGGAAGATCGACGAGGTCTTCACCCATTGCGCGGGCCTCGGCTACGAGGCGGTGGAGATCGCGCCGTTCACGCTCGCCAAATATGTCACGGAGATCCCGGCCGCCGAGCGGGTGCGGATTCGTGAGTCCGCCGCGCGGGCGGGCCTCGCGATCTCCGGCCTGCACTGGGTATTGGTGCAGGCGGAGGGCATGCATCTCACGTCGCCCGAAGCCCCGACGCGTGCGCGCACGGCTGGCTATTTCTGCGATCTGGTGGAGTGCTGTGCGGATCTGGGGGGCGAGATCATTGTGGTGGGTTCGCCCCAGCAGCGCCACCTGCTGCCCGGGGTGACCGCGGAGCAGGCGTGGGCCTGGGCGGCGGAGGTGTTTCGGCCCGCGATCGGCCGGGCCGAGCAGCGTGGCGTGACGATTTGTTTCGAACCGCTGCCCGCCGAGGACACCAACTTCATCAACACGGCCGCGGAGGCCGTGCGCTTTAGCCGGGAACAGGCTTCACCCGCCTTCAAGGTCATCCTCGACGTGCGGGCGATGACGCATGAAGCGAAGCCGATCCCGGAGATCATCCGCGAGAGCCGCGGCGAATTCGCCTACGTGCATGCCAACGACGCCAACCTGAAGGGGCCGGGCTTCGGCGAGGTTGATTTTGGTCCGATTGCGGCGGCGCTCCGCGAGGTTGGCTACGACGGCGTGGTGTCGGTCGAGGTCTTCAAGTTTGACGAGGGTCCGGAGGCGATTGCAGCCCGCAGCCTGGAGTACCTGCGGCGGGTGTTTGCGGGGTGAGGCCGCCGCGGGGCGGGAGCGTCGGTGGCGAAAATCCGCGGGGTGGGGCACCCCGCCCACACGGGCCGTAGCGGTTAACGACGATCGATCGAGGAGTCCGCGGCCTCCATCACGAAGGATCGCGCGGGCACGGCGGGATGGGCTTCGCGCTCGAACGGCCGCTCGCCGAAGTTGACCACGACCCGATCCCCGGTGCTCCAGTCCGTGAACTGCACCAACCGGTCGTCGGTGAGCCACCCGTGATTCATCATTTCGGCGAAGCCGATGCGCTGGCGGACCGCGGCGATCTTCCGATAACTCGCGACCATCGCCGCGTGGTGGCGGTCCCAAAGTGGTTGGGTGATGTGCCACATCGGCATGGAGCCGTAGAGGATGTTGAACAGGTCCTTCTTCCACGCGTACGGGGTGCTCTGAAAGTTGGTGTCCCGCCACACCCAGGTGCCCACGACAAAATCGTGAAAGGCGAGTTGATACAGCGGAATCCGTCGGACCGGGTCGAGCTGGGTCGCCGCGCCGTCCGCGTAACCCTCGCCGAGTTCCTCCGCATAACCGCCGCTGGGAATGCTGGCGGTGGAGTTGTGATAGTCGCGCAGGTTCATCTGCCCTTCAAAGAAGTCCACGCCGGGCAGCGCCCACGTGGGGCAAAGGCCTTCGCCCGACCCCACGACCATGCCCAGATCCCGCGTGCGCTGCATGATTTCCAGGCGGCCCGCCGTGTTGGCCTCGACCGACTCCGGATGGTCGGGATGCACGCACGCGACGACCTGTACGGCCATGGTGTCGAAATAGAAAAGCTGGAGGCCGTAGTCGTCGATCAACGACCGGGCCTTCGCCGGCCAGACCTTCAACTCCGCCTGCGTGCAGAGCCGCTCCAGGAGATCGGGCCGGTTCGGATTGATCAATTGCCGCAGGCTCAGGCGACCCTCGACCAACGCCTTGGCGTAGCCGCCGCGCTTGTACACTTTGAAACGGTTGCCGGTCGGCATCTGGTATCGGCCCACGACCCAGCCCAATTTTCGGATGCCGTCGCAGGAGGCCCGATCGATTTCGTGCCGGCCGTAGGTGACCGCGATGCCCCGGTCGATGCCGGCGGCCTTCATCTGCGTCACCAAGTGCAGGTCCTCGGCCGGGGTCTGGCCCCACAGGTAGACGTAGACGGAGTCCTGCAAGTAGGCCACGGCCGGCCGGGCCTGGGTCCGTTCGCGCAACGGTCGCATCTCCGGATGCGCCCGCAGGAAATCGGATCGAAACTCCTTGGCCAGGCCCACGTAGCCGCCGTCGGGGAAGAAGGCGTAGTGGATGCGCAGGGGAGACGCGAAGACCCCGTCGACCGTCGCGAAGGATTCCAGGCGCGCCCGCATCGCCCGTTTCAGGTCGGTCAGGCCCCACCAGGGTTGCCCGCCGTTCCAGCCGTAGGGCGTGACAATGTCCGCGGGTCGGTCGAGCGGCATCAGCATGCCTTCCCCCACCGTGTTCTGCACATAGTGCCAGCCCGGGCCGGGCGCGTGAAACGGAGCGGGATAGCCGGGAGCAAACGTGTAGCGCCGGCCGGTCACGGCGACGGACAGTTCAAACGCGTGGGGCCGCTGAGGATCGAGGGTCAGGGTGAGGGCCAGGGCTCCCTGCGGCCCGTCCACTTGGGCGGAAAGGGCAACCGGGGTTGCCAACACGCTGCCCGGGGCGATGGCGAAGCCGGCGACGGCCGGTTGGTGCCAGGTCAGCCCCGTGCGCTTGTCGAAGACCGCCACGGCCCCGCTGGGCGCCGTCAGGGTGATCCGCAACCTCTCGTTTTCGAGCCCATGCTCCTCGCTTCCGTGGGCGACTCCCTGGGATCGGGTTTCGGGCCCGACCGCCAGCGTCACCAGGGATAGGCCGCCCGTCGCCCGCAGGAACTGGCGCCGGCTCCACGGGGCCGGGCCGATCGGGTGAGGCCCGCCGGAGGAAGAGAGGGACGCGGGCGTCACGGGAGCATCGTCGAGGTGACGGGTGCGACGGCGCACAGGATCGCGACCAGTTCCTGATCGGAATCGCCCCATTCGCCGTTCATGATCTTCTGCAGCAGAATGGGTCTTACCTTCGCCATTTCCGCCGCCGTGGGGAGGCGCGACAATTCCCCGCTGAACACATAATACTCGAAGACCCTGGCCATTTCCTCGCAGTGCTCCTGGTAGAGTCGCAGCTTGGCCGCCCGCTCCGCATCAGACCATTCCATGGCGCAGGTTTGCCGGAGGGGCGGGGGGGGAGCAAACAGAATTGCGGCGGGCCGGCGCCCGCGCGGGCCCGGCGGGAATCCGCCGCCGGTCAGACCGCCAATTCGGCGGACGTGGCCAGCCGCGCCACCGTATTGAAACGGCTGCTACCAGGATGGCTGCACTTCGCGGCCGCCTGGGCGGCGTCGCGGGCGGCGCCCGCAGTCAAGGCGGCGGTACGATTGACCGCGGTCTGGCGCTTGCCGTTTTTGCCGGTGATGGTGACCGTGGTGATGTAGGTTTTCACTGGATCGCCTCGGTTGCGGGGATGGGTCGGGGCGCGGCGCGGAGCGCCGCAACCGACAGATACGAGTGGGGCATCCCAGGACTCTCAGCGCGGCGGAGCGCGGAAGCAACCCTGCCGTGGCCACGAACGGGCCGAGGGGTGCATCGCCAGGTTGACGGTGGCGTTGAGCCCGGTCTTTCCCGTAGCGCCAGTCTTCGATTGGCGCCCGCCGGTCAAAGCCGCGGCGCTACTTCCAGAGGCGTCACCACCAACCGACAAATGCGCCCCGGGCCGGTCTACCGCACCGGCAGGGGCGTGCTTTGGAGCTGTTGGGGAGTCTGCGCGAAGTCCTCGCCGACGAAGGCGGCAAAGCGAACCGATTTCCCGGCCAGGCTGGCCGGCACGTCGAAGGTCACCGCCAGCACCCCGTCCTCTTCGGCCGGCACGACCTTGCGTTGCAGGCGGGCGTTGTCGCCGTCCTTGAGGGTGACCGTCAACGCCTGGGTGCCGGCGTCCGTCGGGAGGTGGTAGCGGATCTGCAGCGTCACCGGCTGGCCGGCGGTCACGGTGGTGGGCAGGATGAGGGCGATCAGGTCGCTGGCCCCCTTGGGGGCGATCGCCTTCGCCTTGGTCGTGGCGCCGGACTTCGCCTTTTTTCCCGCCTTGGACTTTCCCCCCTTGGTCGCCGCCTTCGCCTTCGGCGGGCGCACGTATTCCTGGATCAATTGCTGTTTGATGGCGGCGAGCACCTCCGGCCGGTCCCGCTGCGCCAGGGCGGGCGCGAGGGGGTCGCCCGTGCGCTGCAGGAGGGCGAGCAGTTCCCGCCGCATCGCTTCGATCTCCGGCTGGCGGGAAGGCTCATGGATCAGGTTGTGCCGCTCGTAGCGGTCGTCCGTCATGTCGTAAAATTCCTCCGGCGTCCGATAGAGGTAGAAGTTGACGCGTTCCTGGATGGCGGGATTCGTCTCGGCGCCCTTCACCATCGCCCGCCAGGTGAGCCCGTTCATGTTCTCGGCGCGGTACTGCATCTGGCCGTCGCTCCAGGCATTCCAGATGTACGAACGATCCTTGGTGCGCAGGCAGCGCATGAGCAGCCAGTTCCGGCCCGACGATTGGTTGTAGAACGTGAAGACGCGATCCCAGCCGGGCAGGTGTTCGCCGCGGAGCACGGGGAGGAAGGAGCGGCCGTCGAGGCCCGGCAGGGGGGCGGCCCCGGTCGCCTCCAGCAGCGTGGGGGTGAAGTCGAGCGTGGAGACCAGGTGATCGCGATCGACGCGGCCGGGCTGGATGACGCCCGGCCAGCGCAGGATGAACGAGGCGCGCGAGCTGTCCTCGTAGTCGTTCGACTTGGCAAACGGGAACGACATCCCGTGGTCGCCCCCGTAGAACAGCACCAGGGTGTGGTCGCGCTCGCCGGACTCGTCGAGCGCCCGCAACACGGCCCCGACACAGTCGTCGAGGCGCCGGACGTTGGTGAAGTACTGCGCCACTTCCCGGCGCACCTCCGGCAATTCCTCGAGGAACCCGGGCACCGCCCCGATCTCCCCGGGCTTGATCCAGCGGCTCGGCGCATCGCCCCCGGCGAGGTCATTCGGCCCGTTCGCCCCGATGAAGGGCCGGTGCGGGTCGGTGCAATTGACGTGGTGAAAAAACGGCCGCGACTGTTGCCGCGCCAGCGCGAGAAACTTCCGCGTCGCCTCGGCCAGCTTGGCGGGCGAGCGGCTGATCTGCGTCTCGGCGAAATCGACGCAGAATTTTTCCGCCGGCTGGTAATGCGGATTCTTGCCGAGCATCGAGATGAGGTAGCCGGCGTCGTGCAGTTGCTGGTTGAGGGTGCGCACTTCCGGCTTGATCGGGAAGAAGCCCATGGCGCCGTTGCGGTGCGGGTAAAGACCCGTGTGCATGATCTCCCGCACCGGCTGGCAGACCGCCACGGTGGAGTAGGCGTACTGGAAGCGCATGCCCTCGGCGGCGAGCCGGTCGATGTTCGGCGTCAGATCCTTGATCTGGCCGCCGTAGCATCCCACCGAGTCGTGGTTCATGTCGTCCGAGGTGAGGAGCAGGACGTTCAGCGGTCGCGGGCCGGGGGCCGTCGGCACGGCGGCAGCGGCTTCGCCGCCGAGGCCGAGGCCCAAGGTGACGCCGAGCAGCGGGAGGGTCTGAAGGAAGAATCGCGGGAATCGGTGCATAGGGAGAAAGCGGGTGGCGCGGAGGGCGGGACGAAGGCGGCGGCCAAAGGCACCTAGGGAGCGACCTCCGCGGCGGCGCGGCGCGGGGTCGCGGTCCCGGCCAGGATGGCCCCGGCCTTGGTCACATCAAATTCCCGGTCCCATTTGGCGACGACGAGCGTGGCGACGGAATTGCCGATGAAGTTCGTGATCGCGCGGGCCTCGGACATGAAACGATCCACGCCCAGGATCAGCGCCATGCCGGCCACCGGAATCGTCCCGGTGGCGGCGAGGGTGGCGGCGAGGACGATGAAGCCGCTGCCGGTCACCCCGGCGGCCCCCTTCGAGGTCAGGAGCAGCACGGCCAGCAGTCCCAGTTGGCCGGCCAGCGTGAGGGGTGTCTCCGTGGCCTGGGCGACGAAGAGCGCGGCCATCGTCAGGTAGATGCAGGTGCCGTCCAGGTTGAAGGAGTAACCCGCCGGCACGACGATGCCCACGACCGGGCGGGAGCAGCCGATGGCCTCCATCTTTCGCATCAACCCCGGCAGCGCGGCCTCCGACGAGGAGGTGCCGACCACGATCAACAACT
Source organism: Opitutales bacterium (assembly GCA_038249085.1). Taxonomy (GTDB): domain Bacteria; phylum Verrucomicrobiota; class Verrucomicrobiia; order Opitutales; family Opitutaceae; genus ER46. The sequence continues at coordinate 8,906 of JBBRWR010000046.1, read as the reverse complement.
CTTCCCTGATGTAGCGGATGATTTTCCACAGGCTGAAACCCGCGGCGCGGGCGATGCCTCCGAGCACCAGCGCGATGAACAGGGCGCACGTGAGGTAGACGCAGGCCATCAGGCCGGCGAGCGACTGCAGGGAGCCGAGCCCGTATTTGGCGACGGTGAAGGCGATCGCCCCAAACGCGGCGAGCGGCGCGAGCTGGGTGACCAGGGTGACAATGCCGAAAAACACCCGGGAGAGATCGTGCAACCCGGTCACGATCGGCCGCCCGTATTCGCCCAGGTTCGCCAGCGCCAGGCCGAAGAGGATGGCGATCACCAGCACCTGGAGGATGTCGCCCTCGACGAAGGCGCCGAAGAAGGTGTTGGGAATCAGGTGGAGGAGAAAATCGACGGTGCTCATGGATTTCGCGCCGGTGGTGTACTGCGCCACCGCGCTGGCATCCAGCGAGGCGCCGGTGGCGTGCAACCCCGCGCCGGGCGCAAAGACGTTGGCGACCACCAGGCCGATGAGCAGGGCCAGCGTCGTGACCGCTTCGAAATACACCAGCGCCTTGATGCCGACCCGCCCCACCTGCCGGAGATTGCCCATGCCGCCGATCCCCGCGACCACGGTGGCGAAGATGATCGGCGCGATCAGCATCTTGATCAGCTTGATGAAGCCGTCGCCCAGGGGCTTCAACTTCACGCCCAGTTCCGGATCAACCCAGCCGACGATCACGCCAATCGCGATGGCGATCAACACCTGCAGATAGAGGTGGGGCAGTTTGAACTTCATTCGCGATGGGTCGGACACCCCGGAGCTTGCTCCGGGGACGCACTACTTGGTGCCGATGGCGTAGGCGTGCTTCAGCGCCTCGGCGACATTGGGGGGCACGAATTTCTGCACGTCGCCGCCGAAGCGGGCGACCTGTTTGACGAGGGTGGAACTGGTGTAGCTGAACTCCTCGTTGGGCATCACGAACAGGGTCTCGAGTTGCGGTTCGAGGTGGCGGTTCATCAGCGCCATGTTGAACTCGAATTCGAAGTCGGACAACGCGCGCAACCCGCGAATGATCGCGTCGGCCTTGTGGGCCATGCAGAACTCCACCAGCAGGCCCTGAAAGGTGGTGACCGCCACGTTGCCGAGTTCGACGACGTTGGGGTTGATGAGTTCGACCCGCTGCTCGGCGGTAAAACGCGGGGCCTTGCCGGCGCCGGCGGTCACGGCCACGGCGACGGTGACCCGATCAAAAAGGCGGGAGGCGCGGGACAGCACGTCGAGATGCCCGTAGGTGATGGGGTCGAAGGTCCCGGGATAGATGCAATGTCTCATGGGTAAAGCGGGGCGGAGAGAAACGAACCTGGGCCGGAGAGGCGATGGTGTTTTTTCCCCGGGAAAGGCGGTCGGTCCGGGGCGCATCTCCGAGTTGGCGATTGTAGGCGGGGTGCCCACACCCCGCGATAGGTCGTCCCCGCCGGGCCGCGCGGTGAGGGCACCGCGCCCACATGGAAGGCATCGTTCAACTCGCAGATGCACCCGGACGGCTGATCCGGGGCGGTTGCGGGCCACGGCGGCGGTCGGGGCGCGGGCACCCGGTGGGGTGGGTCCGCGCTTGCCTTCTCCGCCGCCGCGTTTGAATTGCTGGGCGCGATGCGCCTGAACCTGCCCAACCTGCTCACCCTCTCGCGGGTGCCGTTGATGTTCATCGTGGTCGGGCTGATGTATGCGGAGGTGCGGGGGGCGGCCACGCTGGCATTCTGGCTGTTCATTGTCGCGGCGTTGACGGACTGGCTCGACGGCAAGATCGCGCGCCAGCAGGGTGTCGTGTCCAACTTCGGCCGGTTCATGGACAGCGTGATCGACAAGGTGCTGGTGATCGGGGTGATGATTGCGCTGGTCAACGGCGACTATTTTGGTGGCCACAACATCGTGGCGATGATGCTCCTGCTGTGCATCCTGTGCCGCGAATTTGCGATTTCCGGCCTGCGGATGGCGGCGGCGATGAAGGCGCAGGTGGTGGAGGCGGATGCCGGCGGCAAGGTGAAGACTTTCGTGCAGCTCAATGCGATCGGCTGGCTGATGGGGGCCAAGATGCTGTCGCAGGACTTTCCGGAATTGTTCGGCGGGCAGGATCGGGACTGGGTGACGGGGGTGCGGCTGGCCGGCATGGCGCTGTTCGGTCTCTCCGCCGTGCTCACGGTGACGTCGGGTGTGACCTACATGCGGCGGCACGGGCACGTGCTGAGCCACTGATCCGCGGGCGTCCCGGCATGCGACTCGCCACGCCAGGCTGGACCCGCGCGCTTCCGCGCCGGCTGATCATCGCGGGTGCGACGCTGGGTCCGCTGGGTCGCCGCCTGCCCGCGCCGGGCACCTGGGGATCGTTGGCCGGGCTCCTGTATTTTGCGGTGTTTTTTCAGCGGGCCGGGTGGGGGGTGAACCTGGCGGCGAGCGCGGTGGGCGCCTATCTGGCGGTGGCGTGGTGCGGCGAAGCCGAGCGGCGGTTGGGCCAGCGGGACCCGGGCCAGATCATTCTCGACGAATTCGTGGCGATGCCCCTGTGCTTTCTCGGCTGGCCGGCCCTCACCGCGGGCCTGCCGCCCGGGAGCATCCTGCTCGCGGGCTTTGGGCTGTTCCGTTTTTTCGACATCGCCAAGCCCCTCGGCATTGCGCGGCTGCAGCGGCTGCCGGGCGGATGGGGCGTCGTGGTCGACGATCTGGCCGCGGCCCTGGTCACCTGCGCGACCCTCCACCTGGGCGCGTGGCTGTGGCGTCTGGTCTGAGGCGCGCTCAGGGCAGCACTTGCAGCAGGTCCGCGGCGATCCGGACGTGCAGGCCCTGTTGGAGCACGTCGACCGCGAGCACGATGCCCTGCGGATTGGAGGGATTGTCGATGATGCCCTCGAGTCCCCACAGCGGTCCGCCGATGATCCTGGCCCGCCGGCCCTTCGTCAGGAGTGGCATCACGCTGAGTTGGAACCCGGAGGCGACGATGGCCTTCACGTCGGCCAGCTGGCGCAGAAACTTGGGCACATCCTCGACCACAATCGCCCGGGCCAGCAGGTCCTGCTGATAGACGCGGGTCTTCAATTCGTAGGGGACCTGCGCGAAGACGTAGCCCGGGAAGAGGGGCTTGGAGAACCGCTTCGTTTGCTGACCGTAGCGCCGCACGCTGTCGACCAGCGCCAGGTAATGTTCGAATTTCTCGGCCTTCATCAGCGCCGCGAATTTTTTCTCGCAGCGCGGTCGGGTGTGGCAGACCAGCCAGTAGTTCTCGTCGGTCATTCAGCGTTTCAGGAGAAAACGAATCGCGGCGTGGTAACCTTCCAGGCCGAGCCCCGTGATGACCGCGAGGCAGGCCGGCGCCGTGAGCGACGTGTGGCGGAATTCCTCGCGTTTATAGATATTGGAGATGTGCACCTCGACCGTGGGCAGATGGGCCCCGAGCAGCGCATCCCGCAGGGCCACGCTGGTGTGGGTGAAGGCGCCGGCATTGATCACAAGGCCGTCGACCTTGGCGTCCGCGAGCGCGGCGATCCGGTCGATCAGGGCGCCTTCGTGGCTCGACTGGAAGAACTCGAGCTCGGCGCTGGCGCCGAACTCCGTCCGCAACGCCTGCTCGAGGTCGGCCAGGGTGGCGTGGCCGTAGATCTCGGGCTCGCGCTTGCCGAGGCGGTCGAGATTGGGGCCATTGAGGATGGCGATTTTCTTCATGCGGGGGGAGTCATTCAGATGCCCGGACGGCGGGAAAGGTAAATCCGGAAACGCGAGGGCGGCCGGAGCGGGTTGCATTTGCGAGTGGCGGTGATGCCTCTGGGAGTAGCGCCGCGTCTCTGACGGGCGGGCGCCAGTCGAACACGGGCGCTACGGGGAGGACCGGGCTCAATGCCACCGTCAGCCTGGAGATGCACCCGCCACCGCGGGTTCAGAGCGGATTTTCCGTCGCGACAAACTCCCAGGGCAGCCGGAATTTTTTGGCCAGCTCGGCGGCGAGGGCCTGCACCGCGTGGACCTCCGTGGCATAGTGGCCGCAGCAGTAGAGGTTGAGTTTCTCCTCCTGCGCCCGGTTGAACACGTCCTCCCGCAGTTCGCCGGTCACGAGGGTGTCGACCCCGGCGGCGGCGAGTTCGGGCACGGCGCTGTTGCCCGCCCCGCTGCAAAAGGCGATGGCCCGCGGGCGGGCGCTGCCGCACTCGATCGCGACCACCCGGGCGTAGTTCTTCTGGAGGCGGGTCCGCAGCGCGTCGCGCGAGAGGCGGGTGTCGGCGATGCAGCCGATGGCCTCGCCGTCGCGCTCGAGGAAGGCCCGGCTGCGTTTCAGCCCGAGCTGGCGGGCGAGCAGCGCGTTGTTGCCAATCTCGGGGTGGCCGTCGAGGGGCAGGTGATTCGAGTACAGCGCGCAGTTGCCGCGGATGAGGGTGGCGACGCGGGCATAGGCCGGGCCCGTCAGGGGCCGCGGCATGTCCCAATACATCCCGTGATGCACGATCAGAAAGTCGACGCCGGCGGCCACGGCCTTCTGAAAAGGCACCACCCCGGCATCGACGGCCGCGCCGATTTTCGTGACGCCGCCGTTGTTGGCCACCTGGAGGCCGTTGCACGCCCCGGGGGCATCGTGGAAGGCGTCGCGGCGGGTGCGCCGGTCGCAGTAGCTGACCAAGTCGTCGAGTCGGGCCATCCCGGCAGTGTGGGGCCGGGACCCGGCGGGTCAACCCGGCGCGCCGATCCGGCAGCAATGCGCGCTGAAGCCGGCGCCAAAACTCACGAGCCAGATGTCCCCGCCGTCGGCGGGGGTCGGTTCCCGCAGCATCTCGGCGAGGACAAAGAGGACGGACGGGCTGCTCATGTTGCCGTGGTCGCGCAGGACGCGGGCGCTGGCCGCCAGCGAGTGGGGGGCGACGACGGGCGCCAGGGCCTGCAGGACGTCGCGGCCGCCGGGGTGGGCGGCGACCCGGGCCACCGGGCGGGGGCCGCGCTCGGCCCAGAGCTGGCCGACCGCGGCGGCGGCGACCTCCGGCACGGAGCGATCGAGGAGGTTGCGGAGCTTGCCGTCGCGTTGTTCGAAGCGGAGCCGATCGCGGTGGGCGGGCTGATGCAGGGTGTTGAATGCGAAGGCGCGCAGGCCGGTGGGGCCCGGGGTGGAGCGCCAGATCGAGGCGGCGGCACCGTCGCCAAACAGGCAGGCGCTGATGATGACCCCCGGATCGTCGTCGAGGCAGAACGCAGCGGAGCAGATTTCAACCGCCACGCAGGCGACGACGGCGTCGGGCTGCGCGGCCAGGAGATGGCTGGCCGCCCGCAGCGTAGGGATCGCGGCGCCACAACCCAGCCCCACCAGATCCTGGAGGAAGGCGTTGGGGCGCAGCCCGAGCGTTTCGGCCACGTAACTGGTGAGGCCGGGGCAGAGGTAGCCGGTGCAGGTGCAGATGAGCAGGGCGTCGAGCCGGCCGGCCGGCACTCCGGCGGCGGCGAGAGCGGCGTGCAGGGCGCGGCCGGCCAGCGCCGGGCCCGCGGTGCGAAAGGCCTCGTTGAGCGCGTCGGGGCCGAGATCGAAGATGCCCTCGATCGCGGGCACGGCAAAGTGCCGGCGGTCGATGCCGTGTTCGCCGCGGAGGATCGATTGCAGGATGAGCATCGAGCGTCGCTTCAGCCGCTGGCGCACGGCGGATCGCTGGGCGATCTCCCAGCACTCCGCCTGCGAGTACGAGGTGGGCGGGACGGCGGTGGCGAGGGCGTGGAGAAACATGTCAGTGCAGGGAGGCGTAGAGCGGGCCAAAGGGGAGGAGGCGCGCGCGTCCCAGCGCGGCGACGAGTCGTTGGCGCCACGGCTCGAGCAGGAACGGATGGATCCACCGCGCCGTGGCCAGGCGCGCGCGGAAGCGACGTCGCTGCCCGAGGCGCACGATCCGGCAGGCCTCATCCCAGCCGATCTCGCCGCGGGCGAAGGCGAGGACGGGGGGCAGGGCCAGTTCCGCGCTTTGCCAGGCCATCGCCATGCCATTGCCGGTGAAGGGTGGGGTCGTGGCGACCGCGTCGCCGAGGCGCATGCCCGCCCCGGAGTCCACCCCCCGGCCGAAACCGAGCCCGGCGACGGCGCAAAACGATTCCGGATCGGGCTGCGCGGCGGCCAGTCGCGCCGCGACCGCTTCCAGTCCGGAGGTGCGCAGATAGGCGAGCAGCAGCGCCACTCCCTGCCCCCGCGCCTCGCGCCGCCGAAAGAGGCCGCACAGGTTGACGGCGGCACCCTCGATGGCCGACAGACCGACGTAGGCCTGCTTCCCCAGGTGCATCTCCAGATTGCGGACAAGGGGCAACCCGTGGACGTGGATCTTGAGGCCGAGCCAGGGCGAGCGGTCCTGCCGGGGGCGCCCGATGGCCACGATGCGGCCGGGAAGGTCGACGGGGTTGACGATGCGGGAGTTGGGGTGCAGCCGGCCGCCCAGCGCGACATAGTCCCGCGCCAGCCGCGCATCGAGCCGATGGCGGCTGAGGCCGAGCGCCGGCCGGGGTAGTTGCTGGATTCTCGGCCGGTCGGCCGTGGCAAACCACGCGACTTCGCGGTGGCACAAAGCGTCCGCGAGCGTCGGGGCGAGGCCCAGGGTTTCGATCGTCGCCGGGGCGAGCCCGGTGATGAATTCCCCGCAAACCCGGTGACGGGGATACGAGCCGGCGTCGTGCAGGGTCACCGGCACCCGGGCGCGGCGCAGGGCCACGCCCAGCGCAAGGCCCGCCAGCCCGCCACCGATAATCTCGATCTCGCGATGGCTCATGGGCGGCGGATGGCCAGCATCCGATAGATGCCCAGGAGACTGGTGGAGCAGGTGATTTCCCATTCCTCGTCCGTGAGGCCCAGGGCGCGGGGCAGCTCGTCGCCCCGGAAGCCGGCGGCGATGCTCACGTGCGCGTCGTGCAGCGAGACGTGGTTGGCCCCGAAGAGCGGGGCCAGCGTCCGGTACAACACCTGCGATACGCGGCGGCGCTCCGGCTCGCAGGCCACGATAAGACGCGTATCACGCCGGATGCTGCGCCCGAGCGACTGCAGTTCCTCCTCGGAAAATTGGTGAAAGATGAGGTTGCCGATCACGGCGCGGTAAGGGCCAAAGCCGGCAAACGCCCGCAGGTCTCCGACATGCCACTGGCGATCGGCCGGCCAGCGGGCCGGACGGGACCAAAGGTCGAGGCCGTCGACGGCCAGGCCCTGCCGGGCGAGGTGATCACCCAGTTCGCCGGTGCCGGCGCCCAATTCCAGAGTCAATTCATCGGGTCGCACGTGCGCGGCGAGGGTGCGGGCCAGCCAGCGGTGGCTGCCGAGCAGGCGGTTGGTGAGCCGCAGATCCCGCCGATTGTGGCGCGCAGCGGGGTGTTCGGGCGGCAGCGAGTCGAGCAGCTCGGTTTGAAGATGGCGGAGCATGGTAAGGCGGGCGTGGGCGGGTCGGTGGGTGCCCGGGGCACCGGAAACTCAACCACGGCCAGACTGAGGTTGCCCGGTCGCGCGAAGGTGTCAAGTATGCGGGCCAGATTCCATGACTTCACCCGCACCCGCTTCCCCTTCGCCTCCTCCCCCGACCGACCCCGCCCTGCCGCTCCAGCCCGTCGACTTGATTGCGGCGGCGGCCCGCAGTTTTCCGCACCGCCCGTCGTGGGACGAGTACTTCATGGCCACCGCGGTCCTCATCGCGTCGCGCTCGAATTGCGAGCGCCTGCAGGTGGGCTGCGTGATCGTCACCGGCGGCGAGCACAAGAACCGCATCGTCGCCGCGGGGTACAACGGCTTCCTGCCCTCGACCCCGCACGTCTCGCGGCTGCGCGATGGTCATGAGCAGGCCACGGTGCATGCCGAACAGAATGCGGTCGCGGACGCGGCCCGGCGGGGCAGCCCCGTGGTCGGATGCGCGGCGTATGTGACCCACTATCCCTGCATCAATTGCGCCAAGATTCTGGTCGCCGCGGGCATCGTGAAGATCAAGTACCGCGAGGATTACCAGAACGATCCCTTCGTGGCGCCGCTCCTGGCCGAGGCCGGCGTTAGGGTGTTGAAGCTTTGAAAGCCATCGACCTTGACTGAGCCCTGCCATGCGCGAGCGCCGTAAAATTATCAAGGATACGCTGGCCGGCTCACTGCTGCTGGCGCACCCGGCGATGCGCGATCCCAATTTCCGGCGGTGCGTGGTGCTCATGTCGGTGCACACCGCCGAGGGCGCGATGGGCGTCGTGCTCAACCGTCCCCTGGGCAAACGCCTCGGGGAACTGAGCGGCGACTTTGCGCTGGGCCCCCTGGCGGCCGTGCCCCTCTTCAAGGGCGGGCCGGTGCAGCACGAGCAATTGGTGCTCGCGGCCTGGCAGACGCGCTCCGACGGCTTCCGGCTCCATTTTGGCATCGAGCCCGACCGGGCGCAGTTGTTGCTGGAAGAGGAGGACACCCACGTGCGTGGCTTTCTCGGTTACTCCGGCTGGTCCGCCGGCCAGCTGGAGAATGAGATGCGCGCCCACACCTGGGTGGTGGCCGACGTGCCCGGGGATTTGCTGACGCACACGCAGGATGACACCTTGTGGCGGACGGTGCTGGGCCGCGAAGGCGCGGAGTGGCGGTTGCTGGCCGGCGAACCGGATGACCCGGAGCAGAATTAGCCTGCGCGCCGGGCGGCGCTCCAGGGTGCGGGGCGCATCTCCAGGCTGACGGTGGCGTCAAGTTCGGTCCTTCCCGTAGTGCCAGTCTTCGACTGGCGCCCGCCGGTCAGAGACGCGGCGCTACTCCCAGAGGCATCACCGCCAAACGACAGATGCGCCCGCTCATAACGCCGCGGTCACTCAATTCGCTGGCTGCCTGAAATTCCCAGATTTCAGTTGCCCGATTTTCGATGCCAGATTCGCGTCTTCGCGCGAACTTTGCCTTGGCAGAGATTCACGTTAAGGCGCGTTGGGGACAACG
>JBBRWR010000045.1:0-58650 GCA_038249085.1 Opitutales bacterium | reverse complement strand
TTAGACCTGCGGCCACGAAGTCCGTGTGACACGAGTCGACGAGAGTGCGCAGTTTCATCATGGTCATAGCTGCTCCCATTTTCCGTTCTCCAAGTATTCGATGAACGCACAACCGGCATATCCCTCTCCGAAATCGTCCAGTGGATCAAAGGCACGCTGGCTACCTCTGTCGTCCGAGACGCCCTCGAAATAGACAACGCGATCACCATCCAACAGTCGGAAGGGGTGGGTTAGTCGTCCTGCCAGTCTTTCATCGTAATCTTGCGAACGGATGTTCATGTCTTTGCCGCCATCCAGGTTTGTATTAATTTTCCACATAGTGAGGGATATACCAGCATCGTGGCTGTGCCGGGCCAGCCACTGCGCACGTTGACTTGCCGGCAGGAGTGCCGTCAAGTCCACCGCCAGCGCTAAGGCGATGGGCGGCAGCGGTCGTGACCTTTGCTTGAAGATTTGCCCGCAACGTGGCGATCGCTTCGGCATTGGAGTCGACGGCCGCAAGGCACTCGAACCCGGAGCGCAGCAGGCCGAGCGTGAATCCACCGCAGCCGGAGAAGAGATCGATGAAGGTCGGCGCCGTCATCCCTCCACCCCTTCGCACACCTTGCTGACCGTCGTTTTCAGCGCGGCCGGCGAGCTTGGCCAGCGTGAGGATCGTCGCATTACGCTCCCCTCGTTCGATCCCGCTGATATACGTTTGATCCAAGCCTGCCTGCTCGGCGAGTTGCTCCTGCGTCCAGTCCCGGGTCTCCCGCAGCTTCCGGATGTTGGATCCGAACCGGACGAGTTCCCGTGCCTTGGTCTTCCGCATCGCGGCAGCATAGCGGAATATGACCTAAGAGTTTACAGACGATGAGTCATAATCGCGGAAATCGGTTCGGCCGACCGAAACCGCTGGTCGGTGGGAGCGATCCGGCGGTTGTGCCCAATCGGCCGGAAGACAAGGCCACGGCAAGGACTCGCCCCGCGACCCCGAACAAGCGCTGGCGCTGGAACGGAAAGTCCGAACCGCCCACCCCCAACCCGGCGGAGCCGGAGCCAAGATATCCGCCGGGAAACTCGAAATCCGAAGTTCCAAATTTGAAACAAACCCAAAGCTCGAAAACGTCGAAGATGTCACCCGTCATCGCGGAGACGCAACGTTTGGGGGTGCATCTCCAGGTTGACGGCAGCATTGAGCCTGGTCCTCGCCGTAGCGGCAGTCTTCGACTGGCGCCCGCCGGTCAGAGACGCGGCGCTACTCCCAGAGGCATCGCCGCCAACTCGCAGATGCACCCAGCGTTTGGAGCCTTCTCCCTTCCTCCTTGAAGTTTGTTTCGGATTTCGAGATTCGCGCTTTGGATTTTCGAATTTCTCGCAGCGGGCACGGGATTTCATGGATAAGTGACTACCCCTCCTCCAACTCCCGTTCCTCCCGCTGGTGTTCGGCCCACTCCGTGGCGAAGGATTTACCGCCGGCGGGGTGCTGGAGCAGACCACGGGCTCGGGCGATGGCCCAGGAGGTCACCGGCTTGAGCAAGATTCCCTGGGGCGTCGCGCCGACCACGGCCCGGGTGCCCGGTTTCACCGCGAATTCAGCGCCTACGCCTTCGGATATCACTGCTGCGTCAGCCAGGTGATCTTGATTTCCTGGTCGAGTGCCTTGAATTCCGAGTCACCCGTGACCAGGGCCGCCTTCCGCTCCTTGGCCAGCGCCGCCGCGAAGGCGTCGGCGAGACTGATTTTGAATCGTGCCTTAAATTCCGCCGCTACATTCGCCAACGCCCGGTCGCCCGCTCTAAATTCGATGGGCAAGGCGGGCAGTTCGCGTTCGATTTCCTCCCAGCGGGCCGCGCCGTCCTTGCGGATGACCGAATACTTTACTTCGGCATAATTGACCTCGGTCATGAACAGCGGCGTGTCACGTTCGCCGGCCTTTTCGAGCAGTGAGGCAACCTGCGCCTCGCCCGGTTCACCCCGCAGGAACGCCAGCAAGGCGTGACTATCCAGTACCGGTGCTGCGGCCATACTTGCGTTCCTCGAGTTCGACTTCCTCGCGCTGGTGCTCCTTCCATTCCGCCGCAAACGACTTCCCTCCGGGCTTTCGTTTCAGGATCCCGCGGAGCCGGTTGACGGTGTGTCGGGTGACCGGCTTGATCAGAATGCCCTCCGGCGTCGCGCTGACCATCGCCCGTGTGCCCGCTTCGATTTGAAATTCCCGGCGCAGCCGGCGTGGGATGACAATCTGGCCCTTGGGGGTGAACCAGACGGGTTCTGGTGCGGTGGGCGTCAGCATGGTCGTAATGCAACTGCAGACAATTAGTTGGTCAATCGAAGAAAGTAGGAAAATGAAGTTTTATCCTACTAATCGACATTTTCTCTCGTTGGCGCGCAAACGCCGTCAACCTGGGGGCACGGAAGGGCGGGCGCCCTCGAGGCCGGACGGTCCGCCGGAACGCCCCGGCCTGAATGCGTCGACTCAAGTGTGGCCGGCCCGGGTCTCCCGCAGCTTCCGGATATTGGATCCGAATCGAACGGGTTCCGGGGCCTTGGTCTGCCGCATCGCGGCAGCATCGCGGCAGCATCGCGGCAGCATCGCGGCAGCATCGCGGAATATGACCTAAGAGTTTACCGACGATGAGTCATAATCGCGGGCGACGAAATCCGCACCTCAGACCCCGCTGCCGTCGGAGTTCCCGCGGTCGGATCCGCCGGCCGGACCCAGGCGGGCTCACGCGAAGCCGCGAAGGCGCGAAGCAGGGTCGATCCCCCCATGATTTCTTCGCGGCTTCGCGCTTTCGCGTGAGCCTCGGCCGGGGTGGCATTGCCCGCGCGGCACCCGTGCCGGTGCCCGTTTCAGCCCCGGCGTTGCTGCCAGTAATCGAGATCGCGATGCAGGTGTTTCACCGCCCAGATAACAACCACTGCTTGTGCGGTGGTGTGGTAAAGTCCGTACGGGAAGCGTTTGACCAGGTATCGGCGCACGTCGTTTTCGACGACGTGCCAGGTCTGAGGCGAGGCGAGAATCCGGCCGACGGCCGCCTCAATTTCATCGACGAAGTCATCCCCCAAGCCCGGCACCTGCTGGTTGTAGTACCGTCCCGCCGCAATGTACTCGGCCAATGCTTCGTCGGCAAAACGAAGGATCATTGACCAACGGCGGCACGGGCGTGGCGAAGGGCTTCACCGCCTTCGATGAGCCTGGCTTTGCCGGAGCGCACGGCGGCGCGCCGCCGACGCATCTCGCTCAAGTGCAAACGTTCGATGCCGGGATCGGTTTGGCCGGCGAGGCTGGCGAGCAGTTTTTCGACCAGGAACGCCCGGCCGGCGATCGACAAACCGAGGGCGTCTGCGGCAACCTTTTCGACGCTGGCAGCCATGCGGCGAAGTTGCGTCAGCGAGCTTCGAAAGCCATAGCGGTCTTCGACTGGGAGGGAGCATGGGGCCGGGCCGTTCGGTTTTTTCATGCCCGGTCACAGGCGCCCCAACGCGGTCGCGATGCGGCGCCTCACGCGCCGCAGCATTTCTTGTATTTCCTGCCGCTGCGGCAGGGGCACGGATCGTTGCGGCCGGGTGGCAGCAATGCCCGGAAGAGTTCAATGAGCCTGGCCCGCGGCATCTCATCCCAGGCGGTGAGATGTGCGAGCGCACGGAGGGCGGCATCGCGCACCAGGGCGAGGATGGGCCCGGGGTCGCCACCCCAAGTCTGAGCCAGCATGCGGTGCCTATCTTCGGTAATGATGTCCGGGCCGCAAAAAGGCGCAGGAGGCGCAAAAGCCGCGGCCACCGCTTGCGCCGTTGGCGTTTTTTTGCGGCCTTCGTCCCCGCCACTGTCCGTGTTCCCGCGGCCGGATCCCGCCGGCCTGATCCAGCCGGGCTCACGCGAAGCCGATTCCTCGGATTGTCCTCGGCTCGACTCCTGTGCCCCGGCTCGGATCCCAGCGCCCAAAATTTGCACAGGAGGGCAATCCAAGGACGGGCCGAGGAAGGCAGGGTCCCGGCTGGTTTCCGTGTCTTCGGTGTGTTCCGTGGGCAAATCTCCGGATAGTTCTGATTTTCGTGTTTTCGTGTATTTCGTGGTGATCTGCCTGGATTGGAAATGACCTCTGACCTCCGACCTCTAATTTCCGCTGCCTTTGCCCCAAGGCCCCGTCGGATCGCTTGCTCTTGGTGCCGGCTCCGCCGGTTTAGGATCTCGTCGGGTGACAGGGTGGGAAGGAAAGCTCATGGCGGTGGATTCGTCGAGAAGTGGGTGGCTCGCCGTAGATTCCTTTCAGCGCGCGGGGTATTCCGGCGGAGACTCGGGCCGCAAAAAGGCACAGGAGGCGCAAAAGCCGCGGCCACCGCTTGCGCCGTTGGCGTTTTTTTGCGGCCTTCGTCCCCGCCACTGTCCGTGTTCCCGCGGCCGGATCCCGCCGGCCTGATCCAGCCGGGCTCACGCGAAGACGCAAAGGCGCGAAGCCAGGCCGATTCACCCATGATTGCTTCGCGGGCTTCGCGCCTTCGCGTGAGATCCTGATTGGGACCGCAAGCGAACCGGTGCTGCGGGCATACTTTCGTTCCTCCAGCTCCCTCTCCTCGCGTTGGTGCCCGGCCCACTCGGCGGCAAAGGACTTCTCCCCGGATTTGGACCGGAGCAGCCCGAAACCACGTTCGATCGCCCAGCCGGTGACCGGCTTGATGAGGATGCCGTCAGACGTGACGGTCACCACCGCCCGGGTGCCCTCTTCGATCTGAAATTTCTTCCGGATGCGACAGGGGATCACCAACTGTCCCTTGGTCGTGAACCAGACGGTCTCGGAGTCGCAAGTGAAGGATTACTGTCGCGGCGGATTAGCCGCGGAGTAAAGAGGCGCGACCCGAGAATCGGCGTTGTGGGCCGCGACCGGATGTGCTGAAGCTCGGCGTAGGCGCGCCACTTTCCGGATTTTCCGGTGTCGGCCGGGGCTTGGGGTAAGCACGGCGCGCGGTTGTCTGCCCTTTCTTATGTCCATGAACCCTTACATCGCCGAAGTCCTCGAGCTGGTCGCCCGCCGCAACGCGGGGGAACCCGAATTCCTCCAAGCCACCCGCGAGGTGCTGGAGTCGCTCTCGCCGGTCATCGACCGGCACAAGAAATACCGCGACGGCCGCATTCTCGAACGGATCGTCGAGCCGGAGCGGCAGATCGTGTTCCGCGTGGCGTGGCTGGACGACGCGGGTCGAGTGCAGGTCAACCGCGGCTTCCGGGTGCAGTTCAACAGTGCGATCGGGCCCTACAAGGGCGGGCTGCGCTTCCATCCGAGTGTGAACCTCGGCATCCTGAAGTTCCTCGGCTTCGAGCAGGTGTTCAAGAACTCGCTCACCACCCTGCCGATGGGCGGCGGCAAGGGCGGCTCCGATTTCGATCCCAAGGGAAAGTCCGACACCGAGGTGATGCGTTTCTGCCAGAGTTTCATGACGGAACTGTACCGCCACATCGGCGCCGACACGGATGTGCCGGCGGGCGACATCGGCGTGGGCGGTCGCGAGATCGGTTTCATGTTTGGCCAGTACAAGCGGTTGAGCAACGAGTTCACCGGGGTGCTTACGGGCAAGGGCCTGAAGTGGGGCGGCTCGCTCATCCGGCCCGAGGCCACGGGCTACGGCGCGGTTTATTTTGCCGAGGAGATGCTCAAGACGCACCACGAGGCGCTCGCCGGCAAGGTCTGCACGGTTTCGGGGTCCGGCAACGTGGCACAATACACGATCGAAAAGCTCAACGAGCTCGGTGCGAAGGCGGTGACGCTCTCCGATTCCGAGGGCAGCATCCACGATCCCGCCGGCATCGACGCGGAAAAGCTCGCCTGGGTGATGCAACTGAAGAACGTCCGGCGCGGCCGCATCAGGGAATACCCGGACAAGTTTTCCGGTTCGCGCTATCTGGCCGGCCAGCGGCCCTGGGTCGTGCCGTGCGACTGCGCGTTTCCGAGCGCCACGCAGAACGAAATTGAGGAAGGCGACGCGAAGACCCTGCTCGCGCAAGGCTGCAAGCTGATCTCCGAAGGGGCCAACATGCCCTCGACGCCCGAGGCCGTGCACGCGTTTCAGGGGGCGAAGATCCTCTACGGCCCAGGCAAGGCCGCCAATGCCGGCGGCGTCGCCACCTCCGGGCTCGAAATGTCGCAGAACTCGATGCGCCTGGGCTGGCATCGCGAGGAGGTCGACCGCCGGCTGCACCGGATCATGGTCGACATCCACGCCAACGCCTCCGCCACCGCGGCGGAATACGGCGCGCCGGGCAACTACGTCCTCGGCGCCAACATCGCCGGTTTCGTCAAGGTCGCCGACGCGATGCTCGATCAGGGAGTCGTCTGAATTGCAGCCGGTGGCGGGCGTTGGAGTGTCGTCCGCCACGGGTGGTTTCATCATGGCCGAATCGGTTTCCGCCGCGCCCCGCAACCCCGTCACCACCGGCCTGCCCGATCTTGACCGGGTGCTGCACGGCATCGAGCCGGGCGACAACATTGTCTGGGAGGTCAGTTCCATTGATGAGTATCAGAAGCTGATCGCGCCGTACGCCCGCGCCGCCCAGGCGTACGGCCACCACCTGATTTATTTCCGGTTCGCGGACCACCCGCCGCTGTTGCCGGAGGACTGCGCCGCCGAGACGCACACGTTTGACTGCCGCGCGGGATTCGAAATTTTTGTGCGGCAGATTCACACGGTCATCGAGCGCGCCGGCCGCGGGGTGATCTATGTCTTCGATTCGCTGACGCACCTGGCCGACACCTGGGGCTCCGATCAAAGCCTGGGCAACTTCTTCCGCCTGACGTGCCCGCGGCTGCTCGACCTCGAGACGGTGACCTACTTCGGGCTCTACCGCGACCACCATTCGAGCTACGCGATCGAGTCGATTCGCAGCACGACGCAGTTCATGCTGGAGGTCTTCCAGCTGGACGGCCGGTTGTATGTGCGTCCCATGAAGGTGCAGCACCGCTCGCAGAACGTGATGAACACGATCCACGTGTGGCAGGGCAACGCGTTCATGCCGGTGAAGGACAGCGCGGTGCTGGCCCAGATCCTCTCGCGGACGCAGTGGCCGCGGTTGCAGATCGACCGGCGAATCGGGCATTGGCGGCGGCTGTTCAACGAGGCGCAACTCGTCGCGCAGGACCTGGAGGCCGGCCGCTGTTCGCCGGAGCGCCACGCCGAGATCCTGCAGCGTGTGCGCTGGATACTGCGCGTCCATCGCTCCGGCATCGGGCCGCTGGTTGAGCGGTACCTCAAGCTCGACGACTACCTCGCCATTCGCGATCGGATGATCGGCGTCGGTTCGGTGGGCGGCAAGACCCTCGGCATGTTGGTCGCCCGGGCGATTCTGCGCGAGCACGACCCCGAGCTGGCGGGGCGGCTCGAAGCGCACGATTCGTTTTTCGTCGGGGCGGAGGTGTTCATCACCTTTCTGGTGGAGAACGGGGTCTGGTGGCTGCGCGAGCAGCAGAAGTATTCGGCCACGTTCCTGCAGCAGTTGGAGGAAGGCCGCGCGCGGATCCTGGCGGGCCGTTTCCCCGACACGGTCGTGGAGCAGTTTCAGGGGTTGCTCGATTACTTCGGCGAGTCTCCCTACATCGTGCGCTCCAGCTCGATTCTGGAGGACGCCCGCGGCAACGCGTTTTCCGGCAAGTACGAGAGTGTCTTTGTGGTCAACCGCGGCTCGCGCGAGCACCGGATGACGGCGCTGCTCGACGCCGTGCGGACGGTCTATGCGAGCGTGCTCGACGAGGAGGCGCTGCGCTACCGCCGGCGGCGCGGGCTGCTGGAGAGCGAGGAACGCATGGCGTTGCTGTTCATGCGCGTGTCGGGCGCGGCCCACGGCCGGTACTATTATCCACAGGCGGCGGGCGTGGCCTTGTCGTACAATCCCTTCGTCTGGCATCCCGACATCGATCCGCGGGCCGGCGTGCTGCGGCTGGTGTTCGGGCTGGGCACCCGGGCGGTCGATCGTTGTGACGACGACTATACCCGGCTGGTGGCGCTCAACGCGCCCGCCCGCCGGCCGGAGGCCAATTTCGAGGAGGTGCGCGATCATTCGCAACGGCGGATGGACTGCCTTGATTTGCGCGAGGACGCCTTTGTCTCGCTGCCGGTGGCGGAGGTGATCGGCGAGCCGACCGAGTTTCCCGTCGACTACTATTTAACCCCCACGGAAGCCGAGGGCTACCCGTGCGTGACCTTCGATCGGCTGCTGAAGGAGACGCCGGTGGCGGCGGACCTGCGCCGGATGCTGGCGGTGCTGGAGGAGGCCTACGATCACCCGGTCGATGTCGAATTTACGCTGAACTATCTCGCGGACGGCACCTATCGCATCCATCTGCTCCAGTGCCGCACGTTTCAGGTGAAACGCGACACCAATGCCGTGCCGGCCACGCTGGCGGGTGCGCAAACGCGGCTGCTGGCGGCGAACGGCGCGGTGATCGGCGTCAGCCGCGAGCAACGGCTCACGCGGATCGTCTACATCGTGCAGGACGCCTATGCCCAGTTGCGGGAGCGCGACCGCTACGCGGTGGCCCGGCTGATCGGACGGCTCAATCAGCTGCATGCCGTGGATGATCGCGGGATGATGCTGATCGGGCCCGGCCGCTGGGGCACGCGCAGCCCGGAGCTGGGTATTCCAGTTTCGTTTGCCGAGATCAGCCGCGCGTCGGTCATCTGCGAAGTGGTCGCGATGCACGAGCGGTTAATCCCCGATGTGTCGCTCGGCACGCATTTCTTCAACGATCTCGTGGAGCACGAGATGCTCTACCTGGCCTTTTTCCCGAAAAAGACCGACAACTTTCTCGACGTGGACTGGTTTCGCCAGGTGCCGAGCCGGTTGCTGGAGTTGGAGCCGGCGGCGACGGCGTTGGCGGAGGTCGTGCGGGTAATCGACTGCGACACGCTGCCCGGGGGCGTGTGGCTGCGGGCCGACGCGACAACGCAATCGGCGCTGGTGTTCCGCGCCGGCTGAGGCGACGGCGCGGCGCCGCCTTACGGCAGATCCGAATACCCCATCAGATAGCGGTCGCATTCGCGGGCGGCGCCGCGGCCCTCGTTGATCGCCCACACGACGAGGCTCTGGCCGCGGCGGCAGTCGCCGGCGGCAAACACGCCCTTGATGCTCGTGGCGTATTTCTCGTGCTCCGCCTTGACGTTGGAGCGGGCGTCCGTCTCGAGTTTCATTTCCTTGAGGAGCGCCGGTTCCGGCCCGAGGAAACCCATCGCCAGCAACACGAGTTGTGCCGGGCGCGTTTTTTCGGTGCCGGGCACCTCCTGCGGGATGAACTGCCCTTTCTCGTTCTTCCCCCAGGTGATCTCGACGGTCACGATCTCCTTCACGCGGCCCTGCGCGTCGCCGATGAACTGCTTCACCGTGGTGAGATAGATGCGCGGGTCGGAGCCGAAGCGGGCGGCGGCCTCCTCCTGGCCGTAATCGAGCTTGTAGGTCTTGGGCCACTCCGGCCAGGGGTTGTCGGCCGCGCGTTCCAGCGGCGGCTTGGGCAGGATCTCAATTTGCAGCATGCTCTTGCAGCCGTGGCGCATCGAGGTGCCGACGCAATCGGTGCCGGTGTCGCCGCCGCCGATCACGACGACGTCCTTCCCCTTGGCCTGGATGGGGCAGTGCTCGGCGCCACCGTTAAGGAGGGCCTTGGTGTTGGCGGTGAGCAACTCCATCGCGAAATGGATGCCCTGGAGCCCGCGGCCCTCGATGGGGAGATCGCGCGGCTGGGTCGCGCCGGTGCAGATGACGGTGGCGTCGTATTCGTTGAGGAGGACCTGGGGCTCGACGTTGTCGTTGTCGCCGTTGCCGACGCTGGCGTTGCAGACGAACTTGATGCCTTCCTGCTCCAGCAACTGGATACGGCGCAGCACGACCGCCTGCTTGTCGAGCTTCATGTTGGGGATGCCGTACATCAGCAAACCGCCGGGGCGGTCGGCGCGCTCGAACACCGTCACGGTGTGGCCGGCGCGGTTGAGCTGGGCGGCGGCGGAGAGGCCGGCGGGGCCGGAGCCGATGACCGCCACCTTCTTGCCGGTGCGGACCTTGGGCGCCTCGGGCACGACCCAACCCTCGTCCCAGCCGCGATCGATGATCGACGCCTCGATGTTCTTGATCGTGACGGGCGGGGCGTTGATGCCGAGGACACACGAACCCTCGCAGGGGGCCGGACACACGCGGCCGGTGAACTCGGGAAAATTGTTCGTCTGGTGCAGCCGATCGAGGGCGTCCTTCCAGAGCCCGCGGTAGATGAGATCGTTCCACTCCGGGATGAGATTGTTGATCGGGCAGCCGCTCGCCATGCCCCCGATCAGCTTGCCGGTATGGCAAAACGGAATACCGCAATCCATGCAGCGCGCCCCCTGCTGGCGGAGCTTCTTCTCGTCCATGTGGTGGTGGAACTCCCGCCAGTCGCGCACGCGATCGTGGGGCGCGCGATCGACGGGCAGTTCGCGCAGATATTCGATGAAGCCAGTTGGTTTACCCATGACAGGAAGTGAAAGTGAAGGTGAGAGGGAGAGGAGGGAGACCGGCCTCAGCCGGAACAATTCATTAGAAAACCACGGATGGACGTGGATGGACACAGATTCAGAGGAACGACCGGTAAGGCGACAGACTTGCAGCGGGACACCCTTGGGTGAGCGGAAACAAATGGCCGGAACCGCCTGCCGCCGCTCTGAGAATCCGTGACCATCCGGGTAAATCCGTGGTTCAATTGCATGAGTTCGGCTTAGTTGCCGCCGACGCGCGAGAGGTCGCGGGCGTTTTCCTCGAAGGCGGCCATGATGGCCTCGTCGCCGGTGAGGCCCTGGGACTGGGCGCGCTCGATGCAGGCGAGCATGCGCTTGTAATCCTTCGGCATCACCTTGACGAACTTCGGCACGAACCGGTCCCAGTCGGCCAGGATGGCCTGGGCGCGGAGGCTGCCCGTGTAGTCGAAGTGCCGCTGGACCATCGCGCGGACAGCGGCGATTTCCTTCGCCTCCTCGAGCCGTTCGACCGCGACCATCTGCGGGTTGACGCGGCTCGGGAAGTCGCCGACCTCGTCGAGCACATAACCGATGCCGCCCGACATGCCGGCGCCGAAGTTGCGGCCGGCGCGACCGAGGATGACAACGTTGCCGCCGGTCATGTACTCGCAGCCGTTGTCGCCGATGGCCTCGACCACGGCGGTGACCCCGGAATTCCGGACGGCGAAACGTTCGCCGGCCATGCCCCGGATATAGACCTCGCCGGCGGAGCCGCCGTAGAGGGCGACGTTGCCGACGATCATGTTTTCGTCGGCCACGAACGGTGCGGCGGCGGGCGGATAGATGATGAGCTTTCCGCCGGAGAGCCCCTTGCCGAAGTAGTCGTTGGCGTCGCCCTCGATGGAGAGGGTCATGCCGCGGGTGACGAACGCGCCGAAGCTCTGGCCGGCGGAGCCGTTGAACTTGAGCGTAATGGTGTCGTCGGGGAGGCCGGCCGCGCCATACTTCTTCGTCACCTCGCCCGAGGTGATGGTGCCGGCCACGCGGTTGACATTGCGGATCGGCAGCTCGGCGACGACCCGTTCGCCGCGCTCGATGGCGGGACGGCAAAGCTCGAGCAGAGTGGTCATGTCCAGCGACCGATCGATGCCATGGTCCTGTTTGATCTGGCAGAAGCGCCCGATTTCGGGGCCGGCGTCGGGCTGGTAGAGGATGTTGGAGAAGTCGAGCCCCTTGGCCTTCCAGTGGTCGACCGCCTTGTGCGCTTCGAGGCGATCGGTGCGGCCGATCATTTCCTCGATGGTGCGGAAGCCGAGCTGCGCCATGATTTCGCGCATGTCCTCGGCGATGAAGCGCATGAAGTTGACCACGTGCTCGGGCTTGCCGGTATAACGGGCGCGGAGCTGCGGGTCCTGCGTGGCGACGCCGGTGGGGCAGGTGTTGAGGTGGCAGACCCGCATCATGACGCAGCCGGTGGCGACGAGCGGCGCGGTGGCGAAGCCAAACTCCTCGGCACCGAGCAGCGCGGCGATGACGACATCGCGGCCGGTTTTGAGCTGCCCGTCGGTTTCGACGGCGATGCGCGAGCGGAGATTGTTGAGGACGAGCGTCTGGTGGGTCTCGGCGAGGCCGAGTTCCCAGGGGAGGCCGGCATGCTGGAGGGAGGTCTGCGGCGAGGCGCCCGTGCCCCCGTCGTAGCCGGAGATCAGGACGACATCCGCGTGGGCTTTGGCGACGCCGGCGGCGACGGTGCCGACGCCGACCTCGGAGACAAGTTTGACGCTGATGCGGGCGTCCTTGTTCGCGTTCTTGAGGTCGTGGATCAGCTCGGCCAGATCCTCGATGGAGTAGATGTCGTGATGGGGCGGCGGCGAGATGAGGCCGACGCCGGCGGTGGTGCCGCGGGTCTTCGCGATCCACGGGTAGACCTTGGAGCCGGGCAACTGGCCGCCCTCGCCGGGCTTGGCACCCTGCGCCATCTTGATTTGGAGCTCCCGGGCGTTGACGAGGTATTCGCTGGTGACGCCGAAGCGGCCGGACGCCACCTGCTTGATGGCGGAGTTCTTCGAGTCACCCAGCTCATTGGTCCAGGTGAAGCGGTCGCGGTCTTCGCCGCCCTCACCGGTGTTCGACTTGCCGCCGATCCGGTTCATGGCGATGGCGAGGGTCTCGTGGGCCTCCTGGGAGATGGAGCCGTAGGACATGGCGCCCGTCTTGAAGCGCTTCATGATCGCCTCGGCGGGTTCGACCTCGGCGAGGGGGATGGACGCGGTGCCGTTTTTGAAGGTGAGCAGGGAGCGCAGCGTGCACAACGCCTTGGACTGGTCATTGATGAACTTCGCGTAGGCGGTGTAGGCCGGTTTGCTGTTGGTGCGCACGGCCTTTTGCAGGGCGTGCACGGATTCGGGGGTGAACGTGTGCGCCTCCCCGCCCGAACGCCACTGGTAGAGGCCGCCCACCGGGAGCACATGGCCGTTGACCTGGCGTTCCGGATACGCGGCGCGGTGGCGCATCAGGACCTCCCGGGCCATCACGCTGAGACCGATGCCACCCACGCGGGAGGGGGTCCAGGTGAAGTAGTGGTCGACGATGTCCTGGCGGAGGCCGAGGGCCTCGAAGACCTGGGCGCCGCGGTAGCTTTGGATGGCGGAGATACCCATCTTCGACATGATCTTGATCACGCCCTTCGACGCGGCCTTCACAAAATTGGCACAGGCCTTCTTGTGATCGAGGCCCGGCAGCATGCCGCTGCGGATCATGTCGTCGATGGTCTCGAACACCACGTAGGGGTTGACGGCGGTGACGCCGTAGCCGATGAGCAGGGCGAAGTGGTGGGCTTCGCGCGCCTCGCCGGTCTCCAGCACGAGCGAGACCTGCGTGCGCAGGCCCTCGCGGATGAGATAATGATGCAGGCCGGCGACGGCGAGCAGCGCGGGGATGGGGGCGTAATCGCGCGTGACGCCGCGATCGCTGAGGATGATGACGTTGATCTCCTCCTCCTCGATCATGCGCCGGGACATGACGGAGAGTTCCTCCATCGACTTGGCCAGGCCTTTCTCGCCGCGCGTAACGCGGAAGAGAATGGGTAGCACCCCGATCTTGAGGCCCGGCAGATTGGTGCGGCGAATCTTGGCGAATTCCTCGTTGGTGAGCACCGGCCACTGCAACTCCACCCGGCGGCAGGCGGAGGGATCGGGGTTGAGCAGATTGCCCTCGGAGCCGAGACGGGTCTCGGCGGAGGTGACGATTTCCTCGCGGATCGAATCGATCGGGGGATTGGTGACCTGGGCGAAGAGCTGCTTGAAATAGTCGTAGAGCAGGCGCGGCTTGTTGGAGAGCACGGCGAGGGCGGCGTCGTTGCCCATCGAGCCGATCGCCTCCACCCCGTCGCGGGCCATCGGGGTGAGGATCACCCGTTCGTCCTCGTAGGTGTAGCCGAAGGCGATCTGGCGTTGCAGCAGGGTCTCGTGATCCGGCGGCTCGATCCGGGGGGCCTCGGGCAGGTCCTTCAGGTGGACGAGGTGCTCGTTGAGCCACTGGCGATAGGGTTGCGCCCGCGAAATCTCGCGCTTGATCTCCTCGTCCTCGATAATCCGACCCTGCTCGGTATCGATCAGGAACATGCGGCCCGGTTGCAGGCGGCCCTTCTGGATGACCTGGTCGGCGGGGATATCGAGGACCCCGGCCTCGGAGGCCATGATGACGAGGCCGTCGCGGGTGACATAAAAACGCGAGGGGCGCAGGCCGTTGCGATCGAGGATGGCGCCGATCTGCCGGCCGTCGGTGAAGGCGATGGAGGCGGGGCCGTCCCACGGCTCCATGAGGCAGGAGTGATACTGGTAGAACGCGAGGCGATCGTCATCCATCGTGGCGTGGTTGGACCACGGCTCGGGAATCATCATCATCATCGCGTGGGCGAGCGGCCGGCCGGCGAGCACGAGCAGTTCGAGCGTGTTGTCGAACATCGCGGAGTCCGAACCGTTCGGGTTGATGATCGGCAGGATCTTCTTGATGTCGTCGCCGAAGAGCTCGCTGGCGAACAAGGACTGGCGCGCGTGCATCCAATTCATGTTGCCGCGCAGGGTGTTGATTTCGCCGTTGTGCGCCACGTAGCGATACGGGTGGGCGCGATCCCAACTCGGGAAGGTGTTGGTCGAAAACCGGGAGTGGACGAGCGCGAGCGCGGACTCCATCGCCGGGTGCTTCAGATCGGTGAAATACTGATCGACCTGCTCGGTCGTGAGCATGCCCTTGTAGACGATGGTCCGGCAGGAGAGGCTGGCGACATACCAGTACTCGGCACCGGACAGCGTGGAGGCGCGGATTTCGGCGTAGGCGCGCTTGCGCACCACGTACAGCTTGCGCTCGAAGGCCAGATCGTCGGTTAGCTCGGGCGGGCGGCCGATGAACACGTGCCGCATGAACGGCTCGGCCGACTTGGCCGACTCGCCGAGCATCGAATTGTCCGTCTTCACCGTGCGCCAGCCGAGGAAAACGAGATCCTCGGACTGCACGATTTGCTCGAAGCGTTCCTCGATCTTGCGGCGGATGGTGGCGTTGCGCGGCAGGTAGACTAGGCCGCAGCCGTACTGGCCGGGCTCGGGGACGCTGAAGCGCAGCGGCTTGCAGATCTCGGCGAGGAACCGGTGCGGCATCTGGATGAGGATGCCTGCGCCGTCGCCAGTGTTGGTCTCGGCGCCGCTCGCCCCGCGGTGATCCAGATTGCGCAGGATCTGCAGTCCGTCGGCGACGATTTTGTGCGACTTGCGGCCGTGCATATCGACGATGAAGCCCACCCCGCAGGCCTCATGTTCGAAGAAAGGATCGTAGAGACCCTGTTTCGCCGGCAGACCAAGCGGACGGCGCGCGAGGGCGCTGGCGGGGACGGCGGGCGGGGTGGTGGCGCTACGGTTGCGTTGATTCATGTCGGCAAAAAAAGGGAAGGCGGGAGGCAGGATGCGGTGGGATGGGAGCGGTGGGTGGAGGCGTTGGAGCAAAAAAAGGGCCGTTCTCGTCTTCTGCGAGAGCGGCCCGTGGAAGTATTAATTGCGGAGAGCTCTCGCAGCGGACCTTTAGAAGAAGCGGATCGTTTTAGTGGCCATGCTGGCATGCTCGTCGTCGGAGCACCCGGCGTTGGTTGGCACCTCCAGGGCTGACTCACTCGGTTTCACCAAGTCGTTGCTTAGCAGATAATTTTCAACTTCCTCGCCGGAGACATCGGCGAGCATCACCCCGTCGATCTCGACACAGGGGGACATGGGCTGACCCGATTTTGCGACCATCTCCGCATAGTTGGCGCGGTCATTGATGATATCGATGTCCGCAAACGGCAGGTTGTGCTTGCGCAGGATCGCGCGGACCCCGTTGGACCACCCACATTGGGGTTTGAGATAGGCTTTGATCGTCATGCGGTGAAGGTGGGTGCGGACAAAAACGGCGCAAGGTAAAGGGTTGGATTTTCTGCGATCAAGCGCTGTTTTCGAAAACTTTGCACAAAACGGCCCCCCGCGAGGCTGGAGCGCCCTAAAAACCTAACTAGCTTTTTCCGGAGCAAGGAGGTATCACGCGCCGGATGAAAGTGCTCGTGACCGGCGCCGCCGGCTTCATCGGTTACCACGTCGCCCGCCGGCTCGCCGAGTCGAAACGCTGCGAGGTGCTGGGCGTCGACACGGTGAACGACTACTACGAGGTCGCGCTCAAGCGCGCCCGGCTCGAGCAATTGGCGCCGCTGGAGTCGTTCCGTTTCCTGCAGGCGGATTTTGCCGACGCGGAAAAGTTTCCCGCCCTGGTGGCCCATTACCGACCGGACTACGTCGTGCATCTGGGCGCCCAGCCGGGGGTCCGTTACAGCATGGAGCATCCGGCGGCCTACACGCGCAACAACCTCGAGGGGTTTGCGACGGTGCTGGAGGCCTGCCGCCGGACGCGGCCCAAGCATCTCGTTTTTGCCTCCAGCAGCAGCGTGTACGGCGCGGGCGCGAAGCCGCCGTTTCGCGAGGACGACAACACCGACCAGCCGGTGTCCTATTACGGCGCGACGAAGAAGGCCAACGAGCTGATGGCGTACAGCTATGTGCACAATTACGGGCTGAACGTCACGGGTTTGCGCTTTTTCACCGTTTATGGCCCGTGGGGCCGGCCGGACATGGCCCCGACCCTCTTTGCGCGGGCGATCTGCGAAGGCCGGACGCTCCAACTCTTCAACCAAGGCAGGAACCTGCGCGACTTCACTTATATAGACGACATCGTCGACGGGGTGCTGAAGGTGCTCCTTTACCCTCCGGCCCCGAGTCGGTCGAATCCGCCGGGCCCGGGCGCGCCGGGTGAAACCCATCAGCCGTTGCGCATCTTCAACCTGGGCCACCACCGGCCGGTGGAGACCCTGCTTTTTGTGCGCATGCTGGAGGAGTTGCTGGGGAAAAAGGCCGGGGTTGAACTGCTTCCCCCGCAGCCCGGCGACATGTTCGAGACCTGTGCCGACCTCACCCGCATCCAGGCGGCGATCGCGTTTGCGCCGAAAGTGGCGCTGGAAGAGGGACTGCAACGCTTCGTCGCGTGGTTTCGCGAGTATTACCGATTGTAGGGGTGGCTGGCGGCCGCGATCCTCCTGCCTCACCCGAACCCCCCTTCGCGGCGTCAAACCGCTCCCACGCACGATGTCCGCACTCCAACTTGCCACCGCCCTGATTGTGGGCGTCACGCTCACCGGGGTCGCGGTTGGCCGCTGGCCGTGGCTCCGGATGAATCGCGCGACCATCGCACTCGTCGGCGCGACGGCCCTGATCGCGCTGGGCGTGATCCCGCTGGAGCAGGCGTTTCGGGCGGTCGACTGGAACACCATCGTGCTGCTCTTCGCGATGATGGTACTGAACGTCAACCTGCGCACCGCGGGCTTCTTCCACCTGGTCACGTCGCGCATGGTGCGGCTGGCCCGCACCCCGCGGCGATTGCTGGCCCTCGTGATCGGGGTGTCCGGCGTGCTCTCGGCGATCTTCCTCAACGACACCATCGCGCTCATGATGACCCCGCTCGTGCTCGAGCTGGCGCTCTCGTTCCGGCGCAATCCCCTGCCCTACCTCGTCGCCCTCGTGACCGCGGCCAACGTCGGCTCGGTCGCCGCCATCACCGGCAATCCGCAAAACATGCTCGTCGGCCTCTCGTCGGGGATCTCGTTTGTGAGCTTCACCGCCGCGCTCGCCCCGATCGCGATGGCCGGCCTGGTCGTCATCTGGCTGGTGATGATTGTCGTCTACCGGGCGGAGTTCGCCCCCGCCCTGCTCGCCGGGGACCCGGAGTGGCCGGTGCCGGAGTACCGGCCGTTGCTGCGGAAATCCCTGCTCGCCACCGCACTGATGCTGGGCGCCTTGGTGGCAGGTGCGCCCATCCCGCTGGCGGCGCTGGTGGCCGCGGCCCTCCTCCTGATGAGCCGGCGCCGCGACCCGGAGCAGGTCTTTGCGGAGATCGACTGGGGGTTGCTGGTTTTCTTCACCTCGCTCTTCGTCGTGACCGGCGCGATCGAGACGAGCGGCCTGGGCCAGGGCCTCTTGGCGTGGTTGCGTCCGTGGGCTGATGGCGGCCCGGCTAAACTCACCGCCGTTTCCCTGGTGTTGAGCAATGTGGTCTCCAACGTGCCCGCCGTGATGCTCTTTCGGCCGGTGGTGCCCACCCTCGCCGATCCCCGGACGGCGTGGCTCACGCTCGCCATGGCGACCACCCTCGCGGGCAACCTCACCCTGCTGGGCTCGGTCGCCAACCTCATCGTGGCGGAGATCGCCAAGCGCCGCGGGGTGCAACTCACCTTCGTCGAGTACCTCAAGGCCGGCACCCCGATTGCCGTCGTGACGCTGGCGATCGGGGTGTTATGGCTGAGTGGGTGAATAAATTCTTTTCCCATGCCTGACCCAACCCAGGACGCCGCCGCACCGGACTCCGGTGGAAGCCAACCCACGAAACCGGACCTTGAGATTCTGGAGGTGCTGCACCGTCTGCAGCACATTGGCCGCAATGAGCCCTGCCCCTGCGGCAGCGGGCGCAAGTACAAGAAATGTTGCCTGCCGCCGGACGAGGTGCGTGCCCGCCAGTCGGCGCGCGAAGCGGAGGCCCTGAAGCAGCGCCTTCGCCAACCGACCCCGGCCGACCGTCCCCCGGCGGCAGAAGTCACCGCCACCGACGACGGTTCCGTTATCGACGTGGAAACAGAGAGCGTGGCCGATTCGGCGGCGGCCGCCGGGTGGTCCCTGCCCGATGGGTCTGGCAAATACGACGACGAACCTTCCCTTCCACCCGAGGTGGAGGAGGCGATCGATGCGATCTGGGACGAGTTCGAGGCGATCGAACATCCGAGCCCGGAGCAAATGGACACGCACCTCACGCACCTGCTCGCGTTGCCGCCGGAAGCGACGGCGTGGAATGATCTTTTCCTCCGCTTCGCCGGGCACGAGCACGATGATCTTCCCGGGGTCTTCCGCCGGATTGCCGGCGGCGTAGAACCGACCAAAGGTGCGGCGCTGGCTTATTTCTACTGGAGTGCCGTCGAACAATTCGTGAAGCGAGGGCAGCGGCAAATGATCCCGGAAATCGTGGCGGGCTTTTGCACCCTCGACCGCAAGACCTACGACGCGGACGCGCTGCGGTTTGTCGAGCTTTGGACCCTGGCGGCAGGCTGCGAGGCGGAGGCATTGGCGCTCTCCGAGTATTTTCTGCCCAGCTTGCGCAAGGACCGGGGCTTGATGCCCTACGCCAGCTCTGCGACGGCCAGGTTGATCTTTGGGCTGCGCGTGGGCACGAGATTGCGCGAGGCGGTCGCTCCGGGAAAGGAACCGGCCGCGCTGGCGGGCGAGCTCTTGCAGGGAATCAAGCGGGAGATCGATGCCCGGCACGCGCGACGGGCGGCTGACTTCATCTGCGGCGCGGTTCCTCCGATCGAGGTGACCCGGCACGACTTCGAATGGCCGGTTGAGCATGATGCCGACGAGAAGGCCGCGCGGGCCGATTCACTGCGGCGCTTCGAAGCGATGATGCAAGTGGCGCGCGAGGCCTGGCAGCAGGAGCACTGCCCGCCCGGAGCGGTCTTGCGGGGGATAGCCCTGTGGGTCGACGCCGCCAACGAGGAACGCCGCGACTGGCCGAAGCGCCGCCAGGCGGAGCCGATCGATCTGATTGAATGCCTGCGACCGGGCGGCATGGAGCGGCGGATCGCCCTTGGTGCCCGGGACATGCTCGGCACGAATATCCCGCACGCTCACCTCTTGCTCGAGGCTCATGCCGCCTTGCTGCGATTCGCGATGCGCCACCACCTGGTCGAGCCGCATCTCGCGGCGAAGAGCGAAAGGAACATCGCGATGCTGCGGGAGCAGCTCGGGTTTCCGGGCTGACGATGCCATGTCAGGCGGGCTGCCACGAAGCCTCAGAGGTAGTGTCACGTAATACGTGACACTTTTCGAAGCGGATTTCCGGAGCCCCGCCGAAGCCCCGGCCCGGTGAGGTTGACCGATCTCGCGCGGCCGCGCGCGGCCGGACGGCGCACGGCTCGAGACGTGCCCGCAGGGAAAGGCCGACGAGCGCCTCCGTCCTCCCCGGCCCGGTGGGGTTGGAGAAACCGGTGCCGCAGGAGAAAATGGTTTTGCGCGCTTCCGCCGGAGTGTATGATCGCCGGGATGAAGTTCGACCCGGCGATTCTTTCCTTTCTGCAACCTCCCACCGCCGCAGAACGGCCGGTGCGCTTCTCCCTGGAACAGGGTGCCTTTGCCGGCCGCAATGAACCGTGCCCCTGCGGCAGCGGCCGGAAGTTCAAAAAGTGCTGCGGCCGTTAGTCGCCGATGTACCTCGCGCGCCTGCGGCTGGAGAATGTCCGCCACTCTTCCCCAGGTGAGCGGGTGTTCACCGCCGGGCTGAAGCGGATTCGCCGCTGGACGTTGTTGCCCGAGGGCGACGCCTCGACGGCCCTCTTGCGCGGTCTGGCACTCTCCAGCCTGGGGCGGTGGCCCCTCGCCCGCCTCGCCGGAAGAATGCATCCCTTGCTCGCCGCCGATCCCGAGCAGGCGGTGCAATTGGAGCTCGATCTAATCCGGCACGCGCCGCAGGAACGTGGACCCTGCAGTCCGGTGCGACACGCTCAGCGCTGGCGACTGCTCCCCGGTGGCGAGTTGCGGATTCCGCCTTGCCCCAAGCGGAACGCCGAAGCGCCTCCGGCCAGACGGAGCGCAAGTGATTCCGGTCGCTGCCAGTCCGGTCGGCTCCTGCTGGGCTACGGCCAGACCCTCCGGCCCGGCCCCGCCGACTTCAGCTTGTTTCCCGATCAACGCTGGCGGCGATGCCAGGGCCTCTTCGAGGCGGGCCCGGACCTCACCGATCCGGTCGCTTTCCTCGAAAGGTTGGAATTCAAGGGCAAGTATGTGGCCGGGCGTTCCCGGGCCGTCCTCGATCGCCTCGCGCCCGTCTTGAGCCGCTGGCTGGGCTGGAGCGTCAGGCGCAGTCTGCGCGCCGGCGATCTCGGCGCGCGCTGGCAGTCGACCCCGCCGTCACGGCGTCTTCCGGCCATGGTGACTCTCGATCTCGCCCGGCATGCGATCGATGTTTCGGCCCGACTCGGCGATCCCGATCCTTTCCGCCAACCCGGCGTCGTCCTGTTTGATCGCCCCGAGACTTGGTGTACGGCTGGGCAACTGGCGGATTTTTTCCGATTGCTCGATGGCTGCTTCCCCTGCCTGCAGTTCTTCCTCGCCCTTTCCACGCCTCTCCGGCGCAGTTTTCCTCGCTCGTTGCGCGCGCAGCATCTGCCGGTTCCCGCATCCGAATCGCGGCCACCTCCGCCCGCCCCCCGACGCCTGTCCGCCCGCACCGTACTCCTGGTCGATGTCGACGGGACCCTCCCCAACCTCGCCCTGATGAAACTCAGCCGCCACTACCGGGCGCAAGGCCGCCCGGTGGTGCTCCAACACGGGATCGCGGCGTTACCCCCGGCCGACACGGTGCTGGCCAGTTGTGTTTTCAGCACGCCCGCGTCGGCCCGGCGCGTCGAGGTCTTGCGCCGCCGCTATGGCGCCGCGATGCAGCTCGGCGGCTCGGGCGTGGACCTCGGCCGGCGCCTCGCTCCGGAGATCGAAGCCCTGGCCCCCGACTTTTCGCTCTACCCCGAACTCGACGACCGCGCCCTCGGCTTCCTCACGCGCGGGTGTCCGTTTCATTGTCCTTTCTGCGTGGTGCCCCTGAAGGAAGGCGCGCCCCGCCAGGTGGGCGATCTGGAGACGCTCCTGCAAGGCCGGCGCAAACTGATCCTGCTCGACGACAACCTGCTCGCCCACCGCGCCGTGCTGCCGCTCATGGAGGAAATGCTGCGGCGCGACCTCGCCGTGAACTTCAACCAGACCCTCGATCTCCGTCTGGTGACACCCGAAGTCGCCGGGCTGTTGCGACGGCTGAGGTGCGGCAATGTGACCTTCACCCGGCGCAACCTCTATTTCAGCCTCAACGACACGCGCCAGCTCCCCCTCATGCGCGAGCGCTATGCGCTCCTCCAGACGCGTGCCGCCGACAATGTGGCCTTCGTCTGCATGTACGGCTTCAACACCACCCTGGCCGAGGATGTCGCCCGCTTCCGCTTCCTGCGTACGCTGCCCGGGGCCTACGTCTTCGTGCAGCGCTATCTTCCGGTCCTGGGTGGCCCGCCTCCGGTGCCACGGCCTTACTTCGACGATCATGCCGACTCGTTGCTCTCGGAACTCGTGCGAATCGTGTTTAGCCAGAACATGAAGAGCATGGAAACCTACTATCGCTGGCTGGCGCTCCAATACGCCACCACGTGCGGCCGCATCCATCCCGAGCTCGTCGACACCCTCTTCCGGTACAATGGCCGCGCGCGCATGGGCCGGTTTGTCGCCCGCCTCGAAGCCCTCTGCCTCCGTACCCCAGGTTCGAACCGGGATGCGGGCTGATGGGGTCCGCAGTACGAGCTGGCTTGACCCTAAATTCCTCAGACGAAATTAAACACAGAGACCCAGAGCTCACAGAGAAAGGCAGTTGGGAAGGCTCCGCCTGCAAGGCTGCATCACCTGGTAGGTGAATCGGATTGGCGACCTGATTTCTCTCTGTGCCCTCGGTGCCTCCGTGGTTCCAACTGCCGTTTTTAGGTGGGGTGACGCGCTGCTGCTGCTCAAGATGCCAAAACGGAAAACGGCATGACCCCTGCTATGGAGTCCGGCTTACCGCAGAATCACCCAGCGCCGGGCGCGGGGCACAAAAACTGCGGGGTGGTTCTCGGCGGGGTGGTGGGCGCGCTCGACGTGCAGCGTGGCCTGCCAGGCGGGTTCGGCGACCAGCAGCAGGGCATCGAGGTGGGGCACGATCGTGATTTCGTGGCGTGCGACCTGGTCGGCGCGATGGCGGGCGTGTTCGGCCTGGGCGGCCGCGATGCGATCGGCTGATTTTGCGGAGGCCGCGCGGGTGGCGCGGGCCGTGAGTTCCGCGACATAGCGGTCGAAGTAGGCGTCGATACGCTCCCACTCGCGGCGGAGGCGTTCCTGCTGGCGCGCCCGGAGGCCGGCGAGTTCCGCCTCGATGTCCCGGGCCAGGGCGGCGCGCAGCAATTCGCCCCAACCGGCCGGATCCGGCACCGGCCACACCTCCTGGGCGGGAAAATTCGCCTCGGCGCGGGCGAATCCGATTTCGCGGGCGAGGCTTTCGTCGCGGACACCGTCCGGCAGCGAAACGGCGATCCGGTGCAGGGCCCAATGCTGGTCGATCGCCTGGATTTCACAGCGGGCCAGGGCGACCAGGGAGTAATGCCACGCGGGGAGCAGGGGGGTCGATTGCCGCCAGCGCGCGGTATCGGGAAACTGGGCACGCCACAGTTTCTCGGCCACGGCGGGATCGGGGGCGCGGTGCAACGTTTCGCGGGCCAGCACAAAACGTTCGAGCGAGAGATTTTCCGGGCGCAAGGCTTCGGCGAGGTGAAAGGTGAGCGGGCACCCGGGAAACACTTCCCGGGCGGCCTCGCGCGCCCCCGCGGCATCCGGGGGAATGAAGTGCAGCTCGGCGGCGTGCAGCGCGCCGTCGACGTTCCACAGGCGGGCCGGGCGGCCCTCGGCGACGATCTCCAGTCGGTCGTACCAGGGACGGGAGCACAGGGCGCCGAGCGCCGTCAGGCCCTCCTCGTAGAAGTCGAGGACGGCGCCGGGTACGTAGGGTATGCGGGCGAGTTTCATGCGCGCTTACGTTGCCTCGTAGTCATGGGCAAAGAGGGTTTCGTCGAGGTCCTTCACTTCGCGGTATTGGTCGCGGGCGGCGGCGAGTTTTTCCCCCAGCACGCCGAACGCCTCCCCCACCCGACCCTCGTTCTCGCGCCAGAGCCGGAAGACCTCCTCCTCAAACTCATCTCCGCTGTAGCTCTCGCCGAGGACGAGGCCGGTTTCTCCCACGACGAGTTCGAACAGATTGAGCTTCTCCTGCAGGATCTGCAGCAGGTGCTCCTGCAGCGTGCCGGCCTGCACGAGATTGTAGATCTCGACCGGATGTTGTTGGCCGAGGCGGTGGAGGCGGCCGATGCGCTGCTCGATTTCCATCGGGTTCCACGGCAGGTCGAAGTTGGCGAGGCGGTGGCAGAATTGCAGGTTGCGGCCCTCGGTGCCGCTGTGGGTGAGCACGAGCGCGCCGCCGTTTTGCCGAAACCTCTCCGTGATGGGCTGCCGCTCCGGCGGGGGGGTGGAGCCATTGATGACAAAAACGGGGACGCCGGTGCCGCGCAGGTGTTCCGCCAGTGCCGCCTGCGTTTCCAGAAACTCGGTGAAGAGCACCACGCCGCCGGCGCCGCGGGCGAGCGGCGGCAACAGGTCGCATTTGCGGCGCCAGCTCGGCTCGAGGGGCGCCTGCTCCCGCCAGGCGCGGGCGGCGTCGGCATCGGGAAACTTCTTGAGCGCGGATCGCCACGCGGCGGGGCTGCTGCCCGCGGCGCGCAACAAGAGCCGACCCCAGAGGCTGGCCTGACTGGCACTCAGGCCGGCGAGGCAGGCGCGGAACTCCGTCTCCCACCGCTGCCAGAACGCGCCCTCGTCGGCCTCGGGCGTGAACAACACCGTCTCAGCCCGGCGGGGCGGCAGGTTGACGCCGGCGTTGGCGCGGGTGTTGCGGATCATCACCTGGCCCAGCAGGCGGCGCAGCTCCTCCGGCTCGCGCGGCTGGCGGGGGCGCTTCGGATCGAGGAAGCGGGTCCGGAACTCGCGCGGCGCCGGGAGCTGGCCGGGGGTCAGCAGTGTGACCAGATTGTAGAGCTCCTCGAGGGAGTTTTGCACCGGGGTGGCGGTGAGCAGGAGGAGAAACTGGCGCGGCAGGACGTTGACCGCCTGCCAGGCCTGGGAGGTGCGGTTGCGCAGGTAGTGGGCCTCGTCGACGATCAGGAGATCCCATTGCATCTGCCGCGCGATCGCGAGGTGCGCGGGCTGCTTGAGCGTGTGCAGGCTCGCGACAATGCCGGGACTCTCGCGCCAGAATTTCGCGGCGTCTTCGCGCACCCCGGCCTGGTTGGTCGTGACGGTGGCGAGGCCGAACTTTTCCTCCATTTCCTCCGCCCATTGATCGATCAACGAAGGCAGCGTGAGGATGAGAAACCGTTTCACCATGCCGCGGGTGAGCAATTCCTTGAGCACGAGGCCGGCCTCGATCGTCTTGCCCAGGCCGACCTCGTCGGAGAGCAGGGCCCGGCCCCGCAGCGGGCCGAGCACGCGCAGCGCCGTGCGCACCTGATATTCGAGATGATCGATGCGGCAGTACGGCAGGCAGAGC
Source organism: Opitutales bacterium (assembly GCA_038249085.1). GTDB lineage: Bacteria > Verrucomicrobiota > Verrucomicrobiia > Opitutales > Opitutaceae > ER46. The sequence continues at coordinate 33,429 of JBBRWR010000045.1, read as the reverse complement.
AGGTCGTCGGATTGGTTGGACACCCACCACAAGGCGGCGCGCTCGCGCAGCGCGAACTCACTCAGATCGGGGAGAGGCAGCGTGGTGTCCTGAAACGACAGGGCCGGGAGGCGAATGGACACGGCCACCGGCGGCACCGGCGCGGGCGGCCGGGGCGGCGTTGGCACGGGGCTCGCGGGAGCCGCGGCGCGGGTGCGGGCCTCGGCGGTTTTCCGCAGGGTGGCCTCGCGGGCGGCCGTCTCGCGTTCGTCGCGGCGCCGGCGTTCCTCGGCCAGGCGGCGGATGTTGGCCTCGCGCCGGGTCGCCTCCTCGAAGCGTTTCTGTTCCTTGCGGTCCAGGCGGCGTTGATGGGCGTCGTAACCGGAGGCGAAATCGTTGTCGTATTCGAAAAAATTCCCCGGCGGGGCGTAGGGTGCCGGTCTCAGGCCCTCGCCCATCAGCATGATGGCTTCCTCGATCGTGGGAAAGACTTGCCGTTCGTCATCCAGGGGCGGCGACGGCTTGCGTTCCGGATCGGTCTGTCCGAGCGGTGTCCGGGTCAAATAGAGCGCCACGGTCGCAGCCTGGGTGGGCAAGCGTTTGAACCATCCTCCGACGATGCGTTGGATGGCTTCGCGGTTTTGCGGAGTGGTTTCCTTTTCCTCGGCGCCGTCGACCGCCAGCAGCCAGATGAATTGCCGTCCGCCGCCGCAGCGCACGGTGCCGGTGGCCGCGACGCGGCGGTCGGCGGGCGCAAGCCAGGTGAAGCGGGTGCATTTCGCGGTGCTGTCGAGGTCAACCTCGAGTTGATAAAGCAGGGGCACCGCGCGCAACCGGGGCGGCGGCGGCAGCGGTCTGGCGTCGCGCGGCAGACGGGTGGCCACGCCGAGGAGTTGGCTGACGCGCAGGTGCATCAGATCGCGGGCGTAGGTCTGGTTATCCTCGGGTACCACCCGGGCCCCGACCAACCGGGCGATTTCAACGGCCTCGCGCGCGAGCCAGAGCCACGGATCGGTGGCCGCCGGAGGGCGGACCATCAGCCATTGGCCCGCCTTCGCCATGCCCACGTCGGTGTCGGCGCGAATGCCGATTCGCGGCAGTTCCTCTCCGGTGAGAGGTCGGCGCTGGCGGATGCGCTTGAAGAGAGCGTGAACCGAGGCGGGCCGGATGCCGCAGTGGTCTTTCCAATGTTCCCCTCCCAAACCATCCTCCGCGCGAAACTCCCAGTTCAGACCCACGAAAAACGCGAATTCCGCCGGGCAAGGCGTGATCAATCCAACCGCCTCGCCCTTGTCCTGACTGCCGATCCAGTCGAAGCGCATGCCGCCGGCGGCCACGTCGAAAGTCACCTGCATCACGAACGTTCCTGGTGTCGGGTGCGGCCATGCACCCGGCCTGGTCTCCGCCGAACCGGGTGCAGGCTCGCCTGTGTCGTGCATGGCGCGATGGCACCGGCGCACGGCGCAGCGGTCAAGCGTCGGGGAGTGGAGACGGGTGGAGCTTCGGGTTGCGCGGCTGATCGGTCACCGACCAAACCGGCATCATCGTCCGGCTAGTTCGTGCGCGTAATCGTGCTCTTGCTCGTCCTCGACCCTTGCGATTACGAGCATGATTTCGAGCAAGAGCACGATGGAACATTTGGGTGGAGCTTCGGGTTGCGTTGGGCGACCGAGAGGCTCCAAACATGGCGAGGAGCGACCGCTTGGAGCTTGACGTGTGCACCTGCACACGTCCACCCTTTGGGCAAGTCAAGTCCGGGATCACCCCTAATCACGGGTGATCGCAGACTTGATCCCCAGCGACCGAGGCCTCAGGCCTTCGCTTCTTCACCTTTCGTTCCACCACCTCCGTCCCTCCCCGTTATGTCGAAAACCGCCTCCGTTCCGTCGAAGTCCGCCGCCAGCACCGCCCTCGCCACCGCGCGCGACAAGAATATCGATCTGGCCCTCTCCGCCATCACCAAGCAATTCGGCGAGGGTTCGATCATGCGGCTCGGCTCCAACACCAAGATGAAGGTGGAGACCCTGACCACCGGCTCGCTGGCCATCGACCTTGCGCTCGGCGTGGGCGGCCTGCCCAAAGGACGGATCATCGAGGTCTATGGGCCGGAGTCCTCCGGCAAGACCACCTTCTGTCTGAGCGTGATCGCCGAGGCCCAGAAGCACGGCGGATTGGCCGCCTTCATCGATGTCGAGCACGCCCTCGACCCCAAGTACGCCCGCGTGGTGGGGGTTAACCTCGATGATCTCCTGGTTTCCCAGCCCGACTCGGGCGAAGACGCCCTGAACATCATGGAGACGCTGATCCGCTCCAACTCGATCGACGTCATCGTCCTCGACTCGGTGGCCGCCCTCACGACCCGGGCGGAACTCGACGGCCAGATGGGCGACGCCACGGTCGGGGCCCAGGCCCGCCTGATGAGCCAGGCCATGCGCCGGCTCACCGCCGTGGTCAGCAAGACGAACTGCATCTGTATTTTCACGAATCAGATTCGCGAGAAGATCGGCGTGATGTTCGGCAGCCCCGAGACGACCTCGGGCGGCCGCGCCCTGAAGTTCTTTGCCTCGATCCGCATCGACATTCGCCGCAAGGACCAGATCAAGACGCCCGAGGGGCGCGTCATCGGCAACCGCACCAAGATCAAGGTGGTGAAGAACAAGGTCGCGCCGCCGTTTACCGAGGTGGAATTCGACATCATGTATGACGAGGGCATCTCGAAGATCGGCTCGCTGCTGGATCTGGGCATCGAGCACAAGATTCTGGAGAAGAAAGGGGCGTGGATTTCCTACGAGGGCAACCTGATCGGCCAGGGTCGCGACGCCGCCAAGCAGGCGTTGAAAGAAAAGCCCGAACTCGCGGCGAAGGTCCACCAAGCCATCCTGGAAAAGGTGAACATCGTCGGCGGCTCGACGGTGACGGGCGCACCGGTGGAGTAAGGGCGGCTCCATGCCTTCGGATTACATTTCACCTCGGATAACGAAGCCACTGAACGGTGGGGCGTGTTGTCCCCCACGCGCCTTGGTGCGTGCACTCTCACGTTCAGCGCGTTGAGGTCAACGCGCTCCACCCCGACTCCCTCGTTACGGATAAGGGCTGGTCGTGACACCGGAGCATAACTTCCACTAAGTTGTCTCCCGTGAATTCAATCCTCCCTTTCGTCCCTGCCTTGATCGTACTCGCGGTTGCCTCCGGGTGTGCCGGGCCCGATCAAGGTTCAGCGTTGGGCTCCCAACCGGGTGCCACGACGGAGCCAAACTCGGCCGCGGCCCGGAGTGATGGAGCGCCGGTCTTGGTGTCGCGCACTGGAGGCGGCGGGGGGGCGTGGTCCAATCTCAAGGAATTGCAGGCGGCGGCGGCCAAGGAAAACCCGAAGGCGGAGGCCCAACTCGGCGAACTGCTCCTGCGGGGAGATGGCCTCGCCAAGGACGATTCGCGGGCCGTGGCGCTGTTGGAGAAGGCGGCGCGCGCGGGCGACAGCGCGGCGGCCTTTCGCATCGGCATGCTGCTTTCCCGTGGCGAGGCCGGCGTCGCATCGGATCCGGAGCGGGCGCTCGCCTACTTTCGGGCCGCCGCCGCAGGCGGCGAGGCGGAGGCCTTTTTCAATATTGGCGCCGCCTACGGCAGCGCGCGGGGCGTAAAACGCAACTATGCCGAGGCGCTCGGCTGGCTCATCGTCGCCCACCAGCGCGGCGCCGGGGGCGACGCCGAGAGTTCGCTGCGAGCGCAGATCAAGTCCCGGTCCAGTTGGATTGCCATCGGCGAACGGCGGGCGAAGGAAATCGAGGCCGAGTTCAAGGATAAGAAAGTCGTGGATTATCTTCCGCCGGTGGCTCCGCTCGACCTCGCGGTCGACCCGCTCAAGCCGGTGTTTCCGTCGCCGGCCCGCCGCTGATCCGCGTTCGCAGGCTCACGGTCGACCCATCCCGTGGGCTGGAACGCAAGCGATCCAGCGGGGCGACGAAGGAAAGTCCCAACGGGCAGGAGACGTCGACATGAGGTCTCGGATTGTCCTCGGGTTGACCTCCTGTGCACCGTCTGGGGGCCCGCGCGCTGATCGACAGGTACGGCTCCAGGGTTGGGGGCTGCGTAATCGAGAAAACCGCAGCACCCAGCCATCGCGTGCTGCCCCGCCACCGGGATCGAAAATAAGGTCTGCCGTTGCGGCACCGCGGGAAACCGGATTCCTTCTCCCTCCCTGCGTCATGCCCCTTCCCGCCGATTCCTCCTCAGCACTGTCTCCGGCTCAGCGCCGGACCGGTGATCCGGTGTTCCATGTCCGGGGGCTGGCCCGGGTATATGGCGAGGGCACCGCGGCGGTGACCGCGCTCGCCGGGGTCGATTTCGATCTATATGGCGGTGAACTCATCGTGCTCCTCGGGGCCTCGGGCAGCGGAAAATCAACCCTGCTCAACCAGCTTGGCGGGCTCGACTCCCCCACCCATGGCACCCTGCTCTATCGCGGCGCCAATCTCGCGGAGTTCGATGAATCCGCCCTCACGACCTTCCGGCGCGACTCCGTCGGTTTTGTCTTTCAGGCCTACAATCTCATTCCCAGCCTGACCGCGCGAGAGAACGTCGCCCTGATCACCGAGATCTGCCGGGATCCCATGGCGCCCGAGGAGGCGCTGCACCTTGTGGGCCTGGCGGAGCGTATGGATCACTTTCCCGCGCAACTCTCCGGCGGCGAGCAGCAGCGCGTCGCCATCGCCCGGGCCATCGCCAAGCGGCCGGAGGTGCTGCTCTGTGACGAACCCACCGGCGCCCTCGACGTGCGCACGGGCATCACCGTCCTGGAGGCCATCGAACACATCAACCGCGACCTCGGCACGCTCGCGGTCATCATCACCCACAATGCCATCCTGGCCGACATGGCCGATCGCGTCTTCACGCTGTCCGACGGGCAAATTGTCAACCTGCGCGAAAATACGCACCGGGGCGCGGTGGGCACGCTCGCGTGGTGAGGACCATGAGCCTGCTGGATCTAAAACTGCTGCGCGACTTGCGCGCGTTGAAGTCGCAGGCGCTGGCGGTCGCCATGGTCATGGCGTGCGGTCTGGCGATGATGGTCATGACGCGTTCGCTCATCCTCTCCCTTTCGACGACGCGCGACACGTATTATGAGCAACACCGGTTTGCGCAGGTGTTCGCGGGCCTCAAACGCGCCCCCCACGCCGTGCACGCGCAGCTCGCCGCGATCCCGGGCGTGGCCGCCGTACAGACCAGTATCGCAATTCAGGTTACGCTCGACGTGCCCGGGTTGCCGGAGCCCGCCGTCGGGCGGATCAATTCGCTGCCCGAGCGGGGTGAGGCGACGCTCAACCGGCTTTATGTCCGGAGCGGGCGACTCCCGCGGAGCCAGACCAGCCTCGGGGAACTGGCGGTGAGCGAGGCCTTCGCCGAGGTGCACGGCTTGCAACCGGGGAGCACGATCTCCGCGGTGCTGAACGGGGCGAAGGAGCGGTTCCGCCTCTCCGGCATCGTGCTGTCGCCGGAGTTTGTGTTCGAGGCGCCGCCGGGCGCGGCGCTGCCCGACAACAGGACGTACGGGGTCTTCTGGATGCCCTACAAGGAACTGGCGACCGCCTTCCAGCTCTATGGGGCGTTCAACGCCGTGTCCCTTACGCTCATGCCGGGAGCCTCCGAGCGGGGCGTCATCGCCGCGGTCAACCGGCTGCTCGCGCCCTACGGCGGCCGCGGCGCCTACGGGCGGATCGATCATCCGTCGAACCGGCGGGTCTCCGACGAGATTCGCGTGCTCGAGGGTCTCGCCCTGGCCTTTCCGCTGGTTTTCCTGAGCGTGGCCGCCTTCATGACCAACTCGGTGATGAGCCGGCAAATCGCCTTGCAGCGGGAACAGATTGCCATGCTCAAGGCCTGCGGCTTCAGCAACCGGCAGGTCGGCGCGCACTACTTCAAGTTTTCGCTCGCGATCGTCGTCGCCGGGGTCGGGCTGGGGGCGGTCGGCGGCATCGTGCTGGGGCGGCGGCTCGTGGGCATGTACCATCTGTTCTTCCGTTTTCCCTCGCTCGAATTCATCCTGGACACGCGGGTGCTGGTGGCGGCGACGCTGGTGAGTGCCGTGGCCGCGTTTATCGGCGTGGCCGGGGCCGTGCGGCGCGCGGTGCGCCTGCCGCCGGCGGAGGCCATGCGACCGGAAGCGCCGGCGAGTTTTCGCCCGGCGATCATCGAAAGATGGGGCTTCGCCCGCTGGTTCAGCCCCTCGCTGCGCATGGCCTTGCGCAACATCCAGCGCCGGCCGGTGCGCAGCGGGCTGACGTGCGTGGCGCTGGCCCTCGCCACCGCGATTCTCATCGTGCCCAACTCCTTCCGCGACGGGATCGCCTTCGTGATCGATTTCCAGTGGGATATCGTCCAGCGGCAGACGGTCACGCTCTCACTGGTGGAACCGCAGGCAGCGCGGGCGATCGCGGACTTTCGCCATATGCCGGGCGTCGTCTGGGCCGAGCCGTTTCGTTTTGTGCCGGTGGAACTGCGCGCGGGTCCGATTTCCCGGCGCTTGCTGCTGCAGGGCCTGCCGGCGGAAGGCACCCTGAGCCGCGTGATCGATGCCCGCACCCAACAGCTGTCGTTGCCGGCCCGCGGCATCGTCATGTCGGGGAAACTCGCGGAGGTGTTGCGGGTCCGACCCGGGGACGAGGTCGTGGCGCAGGTGCTCGAGGGCCGGGCCAGAGAGATCACGGTGCCGGTCGTGGGCCTGGCGGAGGATTTTGCGGGCACCGCGGCATACATGGAGCTGCACGCGCTGAACCGCCTCCTCCTGGAGGGCGACACCATCTCGGGGGCGCATGTGGTCGTCGACCACGGGCGCTGGGGCGATTTTCTCGCCGCCGTGAAACGCACGCCCCGGATTGCGGGGTGCAGCATCAAGAATTCCCTGCGCGACGGCTTTCGCAAGACGACGGCGGAAAGCATCGGTCTGCTGCAGAAAATCTACCTGCTCTTCGCCATCATCGTGGCCTTCGGCATCATCTACAACAGCGCGCGGATTTCGCTCTCGGAACGCGCCCGCGAACTGGCGACGCTCCGGGTGCTCGGATTCAGCCGGGGCGAGGTGGGGATGGTGCTGGTGGGTGAACTCATCCTGCTGACCGCCGTGGCGCTGCCACTTGGGCTGCTGATCGGATCAGAATTTGCCCGCGGTATTCTGGTTTCGGTCAACACCGAGACCGTAAGGCTGCCGCTCGTGCTGACAGCGTCCAATTATGCCTTCGCAGGCTTTGTCGTCGCCACGGCGGCGGCACTGTCGGCTTTGTTTGCCGCGCGCAAACTTGCCGACATCGATCTCGTCAGCGCCTTGAAGGCGCTCGACTAAACATGAAACGGAACGTGATCGCTGGATATTCCGTCCGGGTTCGATGGTCCCGGCCCTCTCCTCTTGCCTGTCCCCTTCCCTTGCACTCTCCCTCCGTGCCATGAGTCCTGCTCCCCTGACTGCTCCGCGGTTGAAGAAGAACGGCGCGCCCGGCTGGCGGCGGCGGCTGCCGTGGTTGGTGGGCGCATTGTTCGCCGGCTTGATCGTCGTCGGCCTCTGGCCGCGCCCGATTCCGGTCGAGGTCGCGCCCGTCATCCAGGGCCCGCTGGTGGTCACGGTGGACGAGGAAGGCATGACCCGGGTGAAACACCGCTATGTGATCACCGCGCCGGTGGCCGGGCAACTCCGCCGGATCGACTGGAAGGCGGGAGCGGCGGTGGAGGCGGGCCAGACCGTCTTGGCGATGCTCGAGACCACCGGGGCGGATTTTCTCGACTCGCGCTCGCAGGCGCAGGCGGAGGCCCGCGTGCGGGCGGCAGCGGCGGCCCGGGCCGCCGCCCGGGCGCAACGGGATCGCGCCGAAGCTGGCGCGAAATTATTCGCCGCAGATCTCGCCCGGGCGAAAGTGCTGCGGGAGCAGTCCGTGCTATCGGCCCAGGAATTCGAGCGGGTGCAAATGCAGGCGGAGACCAGTGCGCAGGAGCTGCGGGCGGCGGAGTTCGCCCAGCAGGTGGCGGACTTTGAACTGCAACAGGCGCAAGCGCTGCTTTCGCGCGGCCTGCCCGGCGGCTCCGCTGCCGAGCCGCTCGTGATCACCTCCCCGATCAACGGCCGGATCCTGCGGGTCTTCCAGGAAAGCGCGCGGATCGTTCCGGCGGGATTCCCGCTGCTGGAAGTCGGCGATCACACCGATCTGGAGGCGCGGATCGAAGTGCTCTCCCGGGACGGGGTGGCCATTCAGCCGGGAGCGCGGGTGCGGCTCGAGCAATGGGGCGGCGCGCAGCCCCTGGAGGCGCGGGTGCGTCTGGTGGAACCGTCGGCGTTCACCAAGATTTCGGCGCTCGGGGTGGAGGAACAACGGGTCTACGTCATCGCGGACTTCGTCGATCCCCCGGAACGGCGCCCTTCCCTGGGCGACAGTTATCGGGTCGAGGCCCGGATTGTGATTTGGGAGAACGCCCGCGTCCTGCAGGCTCCCTCGGGGGCGCTGTTTCAGCGGGCCGGCGCCTGGCGGGTATTTGCCGTCGAAGGCGGACGGGCGCACTCGCGCGTGGTGCAGGTGGGGCACGGCAATGGGATCAGATCCGAGATCCTCGCAGGATTGCGTGAAGGCGATCAGGTCATCGTATACCCGGGGGACAAGGTGGCCGAGGACACGCGCGTGATTCCCCTGGTGATCAGCGAGCGTTGACCTCGGCGACGCGGCCCGCGGTCGGTGTCAAAGTCGTTTGGCCAATCTTTCTCTTCGCTCTTTATCTTTCTCTTTCGTCAGAGTTTGCCCGCAGGAGAGAAAGATTAAGAGAAAGAAGAAAGAGAAAGAATACGAGGCGAGAGAACGACTTGGACCCTGCCCTACCGTGGTCCCGCCTGTCTCCCATCCCTCGGTTGACTTGCCCGTATGGGCGGCGAAGCGTGCTGGCGCCATGTCCCGCTCCGCCGACACCATCGCCGCCCTGGCCACGCCCGCGGGCACCGCCGCGATCGCGGTGGTGCGTGTCAGCGGTCCGGATACGCGGGAAGTGCTGGCCGGCCTGGCCGGCGGCCCGCCGCGGGCCCGGGTGGCGCGGCATCTGGATTATCGCGGCCGGGATGGGGTCTTGATCGACGACGTCATCCTGACTTTTTTCGCGGGCCCAAAATCATTCACCGGGGAAGATTCCCTGGAGGTGTCGTGTCACGGGAACCCGTTCATCGCCCAAAAGATCCTGGAGGACCTCCTCCGCCGGGGTTGTCGCCCGGCGCGGCCGGGGGAGTTTTCCGAGCGGGCGTTCCTCAACGGGCGAATGGACCTGAGTCAGGCCGAGGCGGTGATGGATGTGATTCACGCCCGAAGTGATCGGGCCCTGGCGGCGGCTAATCAGCAATTACGGGGAGCCTTGGGCAGACGGGTGCAAGCCCTGGTGGACGGTTTGCTGGGAGTACTCGCGCGAATCGAAGCCTATATCGACTTTCCGGAGGAGGACCTGCCGGAGGAGGATCGCGAGGCGGTCCTGGATGAAATTAGACATATTATATTGGATAACAACAGGTTACTTGCTACATCTCATTACGGAGAGCTGCTGCGCGATGGCATCAAGACCGCTATTCTGGGTGCTCCCAATGCCGGGAAGAGCAGCCTGTTGAACCGCCTGGTGGGGCAGGATAGGGCGCTCGTAAGCCCGGAGCCTGGCACCACGCGGGATTTTATCGAAGAGCGGGTCATCATCGGTCCCCATTTCATGCGCTTGATCGATACCGCGGGTTTTAACCCCTCCCCTGCCCCGTTGGAGCGACGCGGGATCGAAAAGACTCTCGATCGGGCTCTTGAAGCTGATCTCTTGCTCGTCGTCCTGGACGCCGCCGATGGATCCGCCCCACCCTTCCCTGCCGCCTTACTCGAAAAGCTTCATACCTCACCGGCCATCATCGTCCTCAACAAAGTGGATCTTGCGCCGAAGGCAGCAGCCTCCCTGGTCATTCCCGGGGCTCCCATCGTGGCGGTGTCGGCCTTGACGGGCTTCGGCATGGAGGACCTGCAAGAGGCGATCGTGAACCTGGCGGATCGGGAAAGTGACGATCCGGACGACCTCGTCGCGATCAATGCGCGCCACGCCCATGCCTTGGCGCAGTCACGCGAGTGGCTGGCAGCAGCCGAACTCAAGTTGGTCACGAGTGAACCGATCGAACTTGTCGCCAGCGATCTGCGCGGTGTCATGGCCGCCTGGGGTGAGATCACCGGCCGGATCGACAACGAACGGATGCTGGACCGATTGTTCGCGACGTTCTGCATCGGCAAATAGAGCGCTTGCACCCGGATTGACACTCCGCGAGATGGGAGCCTTCTCGCGCTGCAACCATGTTCAACGACGGCAGACCTTTTGATGTGATCGTATGCGGCGCCGGCCATGCCGGGGTCGAAGCTGCGTTGGCGGCGTCCCGGATGGGTGCGTCGACGTTGCTGTTGACGGGAAACATCGATACCATCGCCCAGATGAGTTGCAACCCGGCGATCGGTGGTCTCGCCAAGGGGCAGATGGTGAGGGAAATTGACGCGCTCGGCGGGGAAATGGCGATCAACACGGATGTGACTGGAATTCAATTCCGGTTGTTGAATGAATCGAAGGGCCCCGCGGTTCAGTCGCCCAGGGCGCAATGCGACAAGAAGGCTTATCAATTTCGCCTCAAGCACACCTTGGAGTTACAGCCCAATTTGCAGGTTTTTCAGGCCACGGTGACGGGTTTGATTTTCCGGAGCGGAAGTGTCGCGGGGTGCCGCACAAACCTGGACTTGGAGTTTTTCGCCCACACGGTCGTGGTCACGACCGGGACGTTCCTGCGCGGGTTGATGCACATTGGGCAAAATAAGAACGAAGGCGGGAGGCTGGGGGACTTCAGTGCGAAGACGCTTTCCGCCAGCCTCGTGGAGGCGGGAATCGAATTGCGGCGACTCAAGACGGGCACACCACCGCGCCTGCTGGGCCGGAGCCTGAATTTTGGGGCGATGCAGGAACAGAAAGGCGATACCGACCCCACGTTGTTCGCCTTTCACGATACTCGCGATCCGGAGGATTTGTTCCACGTGGAACATACCGGCGAAGCTCGTCTGGGTTGGTCACCCGGTTGTGAACAAGTTTCCTGCTGGATGACCTACACGACCCCGGAGACCGCCGAGATCGTCCGCGCCAACCTGCACCTCTCCGCGATGTACAGTGGTGAGATAGAGGGCGTGGGGCCAAGGTATTGCCCAAGTATTGAGGATAAATTCGTCCGCTTTGCCGACAAACCGCGGCATCTGCTTTTCCTCGAACCGGAGGGTAGGGCGACCAACGAATTTTATGTGAATGGCTTGTCAACAAGTCTGCCCTTCGACGTCCAAGTCCAGATGGTGCACAGCATTCCCGGCTTGGAAAAAGCGATCCTGCTCCGGCCGGCCTACGCGGTCGAATACGACTTCGCCCCACCCACCCAATTGTACCCGTCCCTTGAATCAAAGCAGGTTGAAGGTCTCTTCTTCGCCGGCCAGATCAACGGAACCTCGGGCTATGAGGAAGCAGCGGCCCAGGGTCTCGTCGCCGGGGTCAATGCCGCCAACAAAGTTCAGCAAGCGGCACCACTCCTAATCGGACGCCATGAGGCTTACATCGGAGTGATGATCGACGACTTGGTGAACAAGGGCACAAACGAACCCTATCGGATGTTTACAAGCCGGGCGGAGCATCGGCTCTTGTTTAACCATGGGAGCGCCGAATTACGGCTGGCCACCCACGCCCGGCAACATCGGTTGGTATCGACGTCGCGATCGGCGAGAATCGACCTGAAACGCTCCCGGATCGAAACCTGGATCACCCGGTTGGAAAAGGAACGATCTCCCTCGGGTGCAGGTACTTGGGCAGATGGAGTGAGAAGAGATCGAATTGGGGCTCCCCTTCCAACTGACCTCGTATCCGACGACCGCTCAATCCGTGAGAACGTTTTATATCGCGTTGCTTATCATGGATATCTAGCAAGAGAAGAGCGCCATATTGAAAAGATGTCCCACGTTGAGAGTGTTCGCCTTCCATCTGAGATTAACTATCTTACTATCAATGGTCTGAGAAAGGAAAGTGCGCAAAAGCTGGCGGACGTCCGCCCCATGACGTTGGGTCAAGCCGGGAGAATCAGCGGCGTCAACCCGGCGGATATCAGTATCTTGATGATATGGCTGGAGGCGGGTAGGGGAGGCGCGGTGAAAAACTTATCGGACGATTCAGACCCACGACCCGTGATTTCGCCATGAGGGACGCCTATGTAACCTTGCTGGATGAACGGCGACGGGAGTTGAGTGAACAACTCGCGCCCATTCTTGCCACGACTTCAAATTTTGTCTGCGAGATCGGATGCGGGCATGGCCACTTCCTGACCGCCTATGCCGCTGCCCACCCTAATCAGGTCTGCGTCGGGCTCGATCAGGTAAGCGAGCGCGTCGAGCGTGCGCAGCGCAAACGCGAACGCGCCCGACTCCGCAATCTCCACTTTCTGCGGACCGAGGCGCGCCTCTTTCTGGCCACGCTGCCTGAACATGCGCGCATCGCGGCCCTTTTTCTCCTGTTTCCCGACCCCTGGCCCAAATTGCGTCACCAGAAACATCGCATCGTGCAAATTCCTTTTCTGCAATCCATTGCGGACCATGCGACCCCGGATTGCCGGATCTATTTTCGCACCGATTACGAACCCTATTTTGCCGAAGCCCAAGCCACCGTCAACCAGCACGATCGCTGGCAACTGGTCGACGAGCCCTGGCCGTTTGAGTACGCCACCGTGTTTCAGCAACGCGCCCCCTCGTTTGCCTCTTTCATCGCGGTGCCCCGTGGCCCCGCCCCACCACCAGTTGGGGTATAATTTTGCCCGTGGCGATGCGGTCAAATGTGCGTCCAGCGCTAATGATTTCAAAGGTTGACGGAGGGCAGGGTCGTCGCCTTTGCTGAACCTTTCGCAACTTTCTCTCTGTACTGCGCACGCATGTTCCGGGTCACTAAACTCGCCGCTTTTCCCGTCGCTTTCGCTCTTGGCCATTCGCCGCTTGCGGCGCAGGCCGTCGCGCCCAGTGCCGCCAAGTTGGTCGACTTCGGGCACGGTTGGGCCATCACCAATTCGATGGCGACCGGATGGGTGATGTCGGGCCTGCTGGTGACACTGGTCTTGTGGCTCGTGGGCAAACCGACGGTGATTCCAACCAAGGGACAGGCCGTGATCGAGTCGCTCATCGAAGGTCTGCGCGGAATCTTTGAACCCATCGTCGGGCCCCGCGCCTTTCCGGCCTCCTTTCCGATCCTGATCACCTTTTTCGTCTTCATCCTGTTTCATAATTGGATGGGGCTCATTCCCGGCGTCGGGACCGTGGGTTGGGGTCATGAGGTTGAAGGCCATTTTCACCTGACCCGTCCGTTCATCCGGCCCTTCAACGCCGACTTCAACGGCACCATCGCGCTGGCGATCGTTTCCTTCGGCGCTTGGGCGATCATCGTCCTGAAGTTCGCCGGCCCCAAGGTCATCCTGATGGATCTCTTTGGCAACAAGGCCGACAAGAGCGAGACGCCGGGTTGGCTGTATCCCATTCTCTCCCTCGTCTTCCTCCTCGTCGGGTTGATCGAAGTCTTCTCGATCGCCATCCGCCCCTTCACCCTGTCGGTTCGTCTCTTCGGCAATATCTTCGGCGGTGAGAATCTCCTCCACGGGACCGGTTTCGTTTTCGTGTTCTACTTCATGGAGCTGCTGGTCGGGGTGATTCAGGCGCTGGTCTTCACCCTGCTCACCGCCGTGTATATCGGTCTCCTCTGCAACCACGAGGGCGGCGACCACGCGCATGACGACAAACCCGGGGAGGGCGCTGGCGCCCATCACTGAACCTTTCCCGTCGGGAGCGTGCCCTGAGTGCGCACGGCGGACCTCCAACCAACAATAGAAAGTCACCACCCATGATCACCACCATCGCTGAACTGCAGGGCAACATCGCCAGTGCATTTGGTCTCCTCGGCGCCGCCCTCGGCGTCGGTCTCATCGGCCTCAAGGCCGCCGAAGCGGTCGGCCGCAATCCCGCCGCCTCTGGCAAGGTCCTGGTTCAAGCCATCATCGGCATGGCGCTCGCCGAAGGTCTCGGCATTCTCGCGCTGTTTCTCGCCAAGTAATCGTACCGGCTTCCGGCAGCGCGCCCCGCGCGCGCTGCCATTTTCGCCTCCCTCCCTCCTGCCATGACGCTGCCCCTCCTCCTCGCCGCCGCCGCCGTCGAAAGCGCCGCTCATCAACCTGGTATTGCTGAGAAGTTTGGCCTCGAGACGAAGTACATCATCATGCAGGTGATCAGCTTCCTGATCGTCCTGGCCGTCCTCTACAAGTTCGGCATCAAGCCCGTCACCGCGACGATGGAGGAGCGAAATCGGAAAATCGAAACCGGTATCAGGCACGCCGAGGAGATGCAGGCCAAACTCACCGCGGCCCAGGAAGAAAGCGCCGTCATTGTGCGGAAGGCCAACGTCGAGGCCTCGCGCATTGTCGAAGACGCCCGCAAGATGGCCAAGGACTACCTCGACAAGCAAACCCAGGAGGCCACCGCCAAGGCCGGCGACGTCATGAACAAGGCCCAGCTAGCCATCGAGCTTGAGCACAAGAAAATGCTCGCCGACGCCCGCACCGAAGTCGCCCGCCTGGTCGTAATCACGACCGAACGCGTCCTCGCGAAGCAACTCTCCGACGCCGACCGCGCGGCCTACAACGCCGCGGCGTCCCGCGAACTCAGCGGCGTCTGACCGCCTTAACTTTTCTCCTTCTTTTCCCCGCGCTGCGCGCCATGGCCTCCGGCAAAAAACAAGTTCAGCAACTCGCCCGCCAGTTCTTCAAGCTGAGCGTGGTGGACGGAGCTCTGTCCGCGGACCGCGTGGCCGGTGTGCTCCAGTATGTCGAAAAACACCGGCCGGCCCGCAGCCTCGCGGTCCTGAAAGTCTATCATCGCCTCGTCGCCGCCGAGGTTGCCCGGGGTCGCGCCGTGATCGATCATGCGGGCAGCATCGACGACTCCGTGGTGGCCGGTATCGCCGCCGCCATGACGCAGCGTTACCACCGCCCCATCACGAGTGCGGCCCGCCGGAACGACTCTCTGCTGGCCGGACTTCGCGTCCGGGTCGGCGATGATGTGTACGAATCCTCCATCGCCAGCCAGTTGGACCAACTCGCCGCCGCCCTCTAGTCTGCCTTTCCCCGCTTCGACTCCCAATCCCATTTTCCGATGAGCTCCGTCCTCGAACAAATTGAACAGCAGATCGCCAACCTCTCCCAAAAGGCGGTCAAGAAGAACACCGGCACCATCCGGGCCGTCGCCGACGGCGTCGCCAAGATCGAAGGCCTCTCGGAGGTGATGTACAACGAGATGGTGCAATTTCCCGGCGACGCGATCGGCATCGCGCTGAACCTCGAGGAGGATGAAGTCGGCTGCGTTATCCTCGGCGATATCTCGAAGCTGAAGGAAGGCGACGAGGTCCAGACCACCGGGCGCCTGCTTTCCGTTCCCGTCGGCAAGGCGCTGCTCGGTCGCGCCGTCGACGCCCTCGGTAATCCCGTTGACGGCAAGGGGCCGATCGCCGCCAAGGAATTCTACCCCGTCGAGAAGATCGCGCCCGGTATCATCGTGCGCAAGTCCGTCTCCCAGCCCCTGCTCACCGGCATCATGGCCATCGACTCCATGATCCCGATCGGCCGCGGTCAGCGCGAACTTATCATCGGCGACCGCGGCACCGGCAAGACCACGATCACCATCGATACGATCATCAACCAGGCGAAGATCAACAAGGTTGGCCTCGCCAGCGGCGATCCGAAATTCCGTCCGGTCTATTCCATCTACGTCGCGGTCGGCCAGAAGAACTCGAACATCGTCCGGACCATGAGTGCGCTCGAAGCCGCCGGCGCGCTTGAGTACACCATCATCGTCGCCGCACCCGCAGCCGACAATCCCGCCAATCAATATCTCGCGCCGTTCTCCGGCGCATCGATGGGGGAGTGGTTCATGGAAAACGGCATGGATGCGCTGATCGTGTACGACGATCTCTCGAAGCACGCCGTCGCCTATCGCCAGATTTCACTGATTCTGAAACGCCCGTCCGGCCGCGAAGCCTATCCCGGCGACGTTTTCTACCTGCACTCGCGCCTGCTGGAACGTTCGGCCCGCCTCGACGGCAAGGGTTCGCTGACCGGCCTGCCCATCATTGAGACCCAGGCAGGCGACGTCTCGGCTTATATTCCGACCAACGTCATCTCGATCACCGACGGGCAAATCTTCCTTGAGACCGATCTCTTCAACCAGGGCATCCGTCCCGCGGTCTCCGTGGGTCTCTCGGTTTCGCGCGTCGGCTCCGCCGCCCAGATCAAGGCCACCAAGCAGGTCGGCGGCAAATTGAAGGGCGAACTCGCGCAATTCCGCGAATTGGCGGCCTTCGCCCAGTTCGGCTCCGATCTCGACGCCAAGACCAAAGCCCAACTCGACCGCGGTTCGCGCATCGTCGAACTTTTCAAGCAACCGGCGTTCAATCCGATTCCAATCGAAATCCAGGTCGCCGTCCTCTTCGCCATGCAAAAGGGCTACTTCGAAGCCATCGACACCAAGAAGGTCGTGGTGGCGTCGCAGTCCGTGAAGGATTTCTTCTCCACCCGGAAGGAAGCGCTGCTCACCGAGATCCGGACCAAGGCCGCGCTCGACCAGGATCTGGAGGCCAAATTGCTGGCCGCCTGCGAGGAATGGAAGGCCTCGTTCACCGCCTGATGTAGTTTCGCTCCTTGATCCTCGACCGCCCGCCCGCGCGGTGATCGAGACTCGGAACGTACCAATCGAAAAATCTCCCGATGGCCTCCACCCGCGACATCCGCCGACGCATCAAGTCGGTCAAGAACACCCGCCAGATCACCAAGGCGATGGAGCTGGTGGCCGCTTCGAAGATGAAGAAGGCGCAGCAGGCGGCGCTCGCCGGCCGCCCCTACGCCGAGTTGATGGCGCGCATGCTGGCCGCCCTCGCCGATCGGGTCGAGGAGGCGCAGCATCCGTTCCTGGTACGGCGCGAAGTCAGGACCCGCGGGATCATTCTGGTCACGACTGACAAGGGCCTCGCCGGCCCGCTCAACGCCAACCTCTTCAAGCTGGTCACCGACATCAAGACTCCGGCCAAATACGCGGTCGTGGGCCGCAAGGGCGCGCAATTCCTCGCCCGGACCCATCGGGATCTGCTCGCCGACTTCAGCGTCAGTGATCGCGTGGCCTTTGCCGAGGTGAAGGTGGTGGCGGAGTTCATGGTGAAGCAATACCTCGAGGGCGTCGTCGACACCGTCGAAATCATCTGGCCGCGCTTCCGCAACACGCTGGTGCAGGTGCCGACCCTGCTGCCGCTGCTCCCGCTCACCAGCATGAAGGACGTGGTCGCCGACGCACACGCCGATGCCGGGACCGCGTCCCACCGCTCCACCGGCGAGCAGTTGATGATTTTCGAACCCGCCCCCGAAACCGTCCTGGCCGCCTTGCTGCCGCTCTACCTCAACCGCGAAATCTACCAGCAGGTGCTCGACGCCAAGGCCTCCGAGCACAGCGCCCGCATGGTGGCGATGAAGACGGCGAAGGACAACGCGACCAAGCTCCTCGGCGACCTCACCTTGGAATATAACAAGGCCCGCCAGGCCGCCATCACCCAGGAAATTCTCGAAATCGCCGCGGCCCAATTCGCCGCCTAGGCTTTTTTCCCGATCCCCACTACCCTCCTCCCTTTAAGCAAATGAACACCGGCAAAATCGTTCAAGTCATCGGCCCCGTCGTCGACGTCCAGTTTGGCGCCAACTCCATCCCGCCGATCTACCAGGCGCTCACGATCGACTTCACCGCCGCGGGCACGAAGCAGTTGCTCACGCTCGAGATCCAACAACACCTGGGCGACGGCGTGGCCCGCGCCATCGCCATGTCGTCTTCGGAGGGGCTGGTGCGCGGTATGACCGTCGTGGATACCGGTTCGCCGATTTCCGTGCCGGTGGGCGATGGCGTGCTCGGCCGCATTTTCGACGTCACGGGCCAGATTGTGGACGGCCAGGGACCGGTGAAATTCGAAAAGCGCTACCCGATTCACCGGCCGGCGCCCACCCTCGTGGAGC
Organism: Opitutales bacterium; assembly: GCA_038249085.1. Lineage (GTDB taxonomy): Bacteria > Verrucomicrobiota > Verrucomicrobiia > Opitutales > Opitutaceae > ER46. The sequence goes on along the minus strand of JBBRWR010000045.1, from coordinate 15,326 downwards.
AGAAAACGGAGTCGGAGATTCTCGAAACGGGCATCAAAGTCATCGACCTCATCTGCCCGTTCGTGAAAGGCGGCAAGGTCGGGGCCTTCGGCGGCGCCGGCGTCGGAAAAACCGTCGTCATCATGGAACTCATCAACAACATCGCCAAGGCGCACGGCGGCTACTCGGTGTTCGCGGGGGTGGGGGAGCGCTCCCGCGAGGGCAACGACCTCTATTGGGAGATGATCGAGTCGAATGTCATCGCGACCGAGAAGGACGAAAAGGGGCACCCGAAGCGCCACCCCGACGGCCGCCCCGTGCTGAAGGAGGGGTCCAAGGTCGCCCTGGTCTACGGCCAGATGAACGAGCCGCCGGGGGCGCGCATGCGCGTGGCCCTGTCGGCCCTCGCCATGACCGAGTATTTCCGCGACGAGAAGAACCAGGACGTGCTGCTCTTCATCGACAACATCTTCCGCTTCTCGCAGGCCGGTTCCGAAGTATCCGCCTTGCTTGGACGCTCGCCCTCCGCCGTCGGCTATCAGCCGACCCTCGCCAACGAGATGGGCCTCCTGCAGGAGCGCATCACCTCGACCAAGAAGGGGTCCATCACGTCGTTCCAGGCGGTGTATGTGCCGGCCGACGATCTCACCGATCCCGCCCCGGCCAACACCTTCGCCCACCTCGATTCAACCATCGTGCTCGAGCGCTCCATCGCGGAACTCGGCATTTATCCCGCCGTCGATCCCCTCTCGTCCGTCTCGAAGGCCCTCCAGGCTGACATCGTCGGCGAAGAGCACTATTTCGTCGCCCGCGAAGTCCAGCGCGTGCTGCAACGCTACAAGGATCTGCAGGACATCATCGCCATTCTCGGCCTCGACGAACTGTCGCCCGAGGACAAGCAGACCGTCTACCGCGCCCGCAAGATTCAACGTTTCCTCTCCCAGCCGTTCACCGTCGCGGAGGTTTTCACGGGTTCACCCGGCAAGTACGTTCCCGTGAAGGAGACCGTGCGGGGCTTCAAGATGATCCTCGACGGCGAACTCGACGATGTCACTGAGGGTGACTTCTACATGAAGGGCGGAATTGACGAAGTGCTGGCCGCCTCGAAGAAGGCCTGATTCCCGCCATGCCACTCACGCTCGAGATCGTCACGCCCGAGGCCCGGGTTTACTCTGAAACGATCGACACCGTCGTGATCCCGACAGTGGAGGGCGAAATTGGCATTTTGCCGGGACACATCCCCTTGCTCACCCAAGTGGCCGACGGCGAATTGCGGGTCACCAAGGGCGGAGTCACCCACTTTCTCGCCGTGAGCGGAGGGTTTGCCGAAGTCGAGGGCGACGCGGTGCGGGTCCTCGCTGAGCATGCCATCAGTGAGGAGAAGATCGACGAGAAGGCCGTCGAGGACGCCCTCCGGCGGGCCCAGGAGCAACTCGCTGAGGCCAAACATCTTGACCCGCAGCAATACGAGCACCTCCAGGGCCTGGTGCGCTACACGGGGGTTCAGCTCGCCGTCAAGCGCCGCCGCCGCTGAGTCGCCTTTTTTTCGGATCCTTTGCGGGGGATATATTTCAGCGGGCGCAACTCCAGGTTGCGGTGGCATTGCGTTCGGTCCTCCCCGTAGCCGCCAGTCTTCGACTGGCGCCCGCCGGTCAGAGACGCGGCGCTACTCCCAGAGGCCATCACCGTCATCTCGGAGATGCACCCGATTTCAGCCCCAGGGACAAATCGCGCTCGCCAATTGCTCAACAGCCGTTTCTATCCAAGGTAACTGATACCGAGTCTCACTCCAATGTCCTCCTCGCCGCTTATGCTCTCCCCCTTGTGCCAACTCCCCGTTGGCACTACGGGCCGTGTGTTCCGGTTGACGGGAGACGAAGGTTTCTGCCAGCGGATTAGGGAGATGGGTTTCGGTGAGGCGGCGCTCGTCACCAAACTTTCCGGAACGGCGACGAGCTTGTGTCTGGTCAACGGCATGCGCATTGCACTGAACCACGGTGCGGCCAAGACCATTTTGGTGGAACACCTGCCGGCCGGAACCCGTTAGCTGCTTCCGCGTCCGTCATGGCTGTCGAACCACGCGCCGGCGGCGGAGCGGCTGACACCCGCAGCAGCCTTCCGCCCCATATCGCCGCTGCCAGCGCCCGCCGGGTTGTACCCGCCGCGGCCGAACGCATGCCGGTGTACGCGATGGTGGGTAATCCCAACTGCGGCAAGACGACCCTGTTCAACGCCCTCACCGGCTTGCGCCAAAAGGTGGGCAACTATCCGGGGGTCACCGTCGAAAAGAAGATCGGCGAAGCCTTCTCCCAGCACGGTCGGCCGATGAAAATCATCGACCTCCCCGGCGCCTACTCCCTGGCCGCACGGTCACCCGACGAGGCGGTCACCCGCGACGTTCTCCTCGGCCGCCGCGCCGACACCCCCCAACCGGACCGCATCATCTGCGTGCTCGATGCCACCAACCTCGAGCGCAATCTCTACCTCGTTCACCAAATCCTCGATCTCGGGCGGCCCGTCATCGTCGTCATCAACATGATGGATCTCGCCCGGCGGGGTGGGGTCGAGATCAACGTGATCGCGCTGGAGGAAAAACTGAGTGTGCCGGTCATTGCCTGCGAGGCGGTGAATGGCAAGGGACTCGTCGAATTGCGGCTCGCGATGAGTCGCGCCGAATTGCCCCTCGCCCGCCATCGGTGGGATGTGCCGGCGCCGATCGCCCCGGCCGTGGCTGATCTGCAGGCCGCGTTGGTCGATGCCGATCGCCGTTCCCCCCTGGTCGCCCGGGCCGAGGCCCTCCTCCTCCTGACCGATTTGGACTCGGTCCGCGTCGCCGGCTCAACCCCGCTGAGTCAGCGCACCACCGCCATCCTTGCGGCCTGGCGGAGTCGTTGGGCCGGGCAGGGGACCGATTGGTCCGGCACCCTCATCAGGGGTCGATACGAATCCATCACCGAACTCTGCCGCGGCGTCATCCGCCGCACCCGGGAGCAAGGGCCCTCCTTCTCGGATCGGGTGGATGCGGTGCTGGTGCATTCGATCTGGGGCTGGGTGTTCTTTGCCGCCATCATGCTGGCGCTCTTCTTCTCTATTTTCACGCTCGCCGAATACCCCATGAACTGGATCGACCAGCACGTGGCCGCTCTCGGCACGTGGGTGAAAGGGGTCATGCCGCCCGGAGATCTTCGCGACCTGCTCACCGACGGGGTCATCGGCGGCGTTGGGGGCATCGTGGTCTTTCTGCCGCAGATCCTGATCCTTTTCTTCTTTGTCGGCTTGCTCGAAAGCACGGGTTACATGGCGCGCGCCGCCTTTCTGATGGACCGGCCGATGAGCCGGGTCGGCCTGCACGGCAAGTCGTTCATTCCGTTGCTGGGTTCATTCGCCTGCGCCATTCCCGGCATCATGGCCACGCGCACGATTGAGGATGCCAAGGACCGCTTGGTCACGATTCTCGTCGCCCCGCTCATGAGTTGCTCGGCGCGCCTGCCCGTTTACCTCCTGATGATCGCCGCCCTGTTGCCGGGAGACACGATGCCGATCACGACCAAGGCCGGCATCATGGCCCTCATGTATGCGCTGGGCACCCTGGGGGCGTTCGGCTTCGCCTGGCTCTTCAAGCAAACCCTGCTCCGGAGCGCACCGCCGCTCATGATCCTCGAATTGCCGCCCTACCAGCGGCCCCGCCTGCGGCAAATTCTGCACCAGATGTTCGAACGCGGATGGCTCTTCCTGAAAAACGCGGGCACCATCATCCTCGCCATCTCGATCGTCCTGTGGTTTCTCACCGCGTATCCAAAACACCCTGACCCCGCGGCCACGCCGGATGCGCAGATCGCCCACAGCCTCGCCGGCCAGACCGGCCGGCTGATCGAACCCCTCATCAAACCCCTCGGTTTCGACTGGCGCATCGGCATCGGGCTCGTCACCTCCTTCGCCGCCCGCGAGGTGTTTGTCAGCTCGATGGGGGTCATCTTCGGGGTCCAGTCCGCCGGCGATGATACGTCGCCGATCCGTGACGCCCTGCGCCAGGCCCGCTGGCCCGACGGAGCCCCGCTGTTCACGCCGCTCGTCTGCCTGGTGCTGATGATCTATTATGTCTTTGCGATGCAATGTATGAGCACGGTCGCCGTCGTGCGGCGCGAAACCAACTCCTGGCGCTGGCCTCTCTTTCAAATCGCGTACATGACCGGCACGGCGTGGTTCCTGTGTTTTCTGGTGTATCAGGGCGGACGTGCCCTGGGCTTCTAGCCGGTTGCCTGACCACCCCGCGCCGAGTAGGATCCGGCCGGTTCCTACGGCCGCACTTCGCTCAGCAAGCCGATGAGATTGTCATCGGGATCACGGATGAACGCCATCCCTAGCTCGTGATCCGGCAGGCGGGCGGTGAGCTGGGGCTCCCGTTCGTTTCTTGCGCCACGCGCGAGCAGACCGGCAGGGCAGCCCGCCCGGTTCATCCCGCCGCGAGGCCGGGCAGGACTCCTCCCAGCCAGTGCCAGATCGCGTCCATCGCGCCGAGGCCCAGGACGGCAATCGCCGCGAAAAACGCGAGGGCAGCCAGGGTCATCAGGTAACCGGAGAGGATGAGGATCCCGTCGCGCTCCAGCAAGCCACCGGCCAGGAGCAGCACGGCCCAGGAGGGAATGACGTTGCTCAGCGGCACCGGCAACGGGAGCAGCAGCAACACCGCGCAGATCACGATGGGCACGGCATGGAATTGTTCGCGGCGCGCCGTGCCGGTCACCCAGAGCAACCGCGGGCGCAACAGCCGCTCGAGGCCGAGCACCAGCTTGCGGGTGACCGCAAACACCTTCCGAAAGGTTCCCGGAGGCAGCTGCAGATCCAGGAGCCGGGCCGGCAGCCAGGGTTTTTCGCCGAGGGAAAGACGCACCCCGATCAGGGCAATGACGAGTCCGAGGGGCGTCGACAACCCGGGCGGCGACACCGGCGCACAAAAGGGCAGGGCGAGCAACATGATCAACAGCAGGTAGCCCCGGCCATGCAGCACCCCGATCACTCCGCGTAGCGTCACGGATTCCACCTCAAACTCCCGCAGAATCAGATCCAACTCGTCCGAAAGCCGGCGCCGCGTGACCACCGCCGCCGCCGCCGCGGCGATCAGACTGCCCGCCGCCGCGGCTTCCGCCTTGGTCTCAGGTGCCGCGTCGGTTGCCATAAAGTTCGAGGTGCAGGCGATGCGCGTACCGATACCCGCGCGCCTTGCAGAGTTCGCCGAGCCAGCCCGCGCGGGCGCGCATCTTTTCCAGCGTAATCGCTTCCGGCATCAGCAGCACCTGGTGGCGCGGGATGTCGCGGTGCAGCGCCGCCAGCATGTGTTCGAGTTCCGCGATGTCTTCCGGCTGCGCGACCACAAACTTGAACTGGTAGGGATAATGATCGATCCACTCCCGCACGACCTTCGGCTGCCAGCGCGTGGCTTCATGCTTCCGGCGCCAGGCCGCGTGGGCCGCGGGGTCCGGAGCCGAGTTCAGCAATTTCGGCGAGAGCGACGCAAGATCACAGGCGATGCCGGACGGCGCCACTGTGGCGGCGGTCTCGATCGTGAGGTGCCGGCCCGTCTGCTTGATCGCGTCCGCGAGCGCGGCGACATCCTTGGCGATCATCGGTTCACCCCCCGTCAGCACGACATGACGGGCCGCCGGGTGGTTTTCGATTTCGGCCATCGTCTGCGCGATCGTGTGAGGTTCACCTTCCGGATCCCACGAGGCATAAGGCGTGTCGCACCAGGCGCAGCGCAGGTTGCAACCGCTTGTACGCACGAAGACGGAGGGCACTCCCGTCAACTCACCCTCGCCCTGCAGGGAGTAGAAGATTTCGGAAATCAACATGTGGAACAACGCCACGATAAGCGCGGAACCCCCCAAGGCAAAATATTCGCAGCCGGTTTACCCCGTCGCCCCACCGCCCGTCTCCCGCGGCGGGAGCGGTTCGGTCGCCTCATAATCCGTCGGGTCGATCAGGCCGGCGTGCCGGAAGGCCTCGCGCCGTTCGACACACGTGCCACAGCGCCCGCAGTGCCGCTCCCCCCCTTTGTAGCATGACCAGGTACGGGTGAAATCGACGCCCAGCTTCGCCCCCTGCGCGGCGATCCCGGCCTTGGTCATCGCGATGAAGGGCCGCAGCAGCCGGATCCCCGCATAGGTGCCATGCCGCATCGCGTCTCCCATCGCCCGCATGAAGTCCTCCCGGCAATCCGGATAAATGGCGTGATCCCCACCGTGCGCGGCTATGACCAGCCCCTCGGCCCCGACGCTCTCCGCCAGGCCGCACGCGATCGACAACATGATGGCGTTGCGAAACGGCACCACCGTCTGCCGCATGCTCTCCGCTTCATAGTGACCCTCCGGAATGGCCCCGCCGTCCTGCAGCAGGGCCGAAACAAAGAGCCGGTTCACAAAATCGAGCCGGACGATTTCATGGCGAAGGCCGGCGGCGCCGGCGTGTTCCGCCGCCAGCGGAATCTCGCGGGGGTTGTGCTTCGACCCGTAGTCGAAGGTCAGCGCGGCCACCACGGTGTGTTCGCGCCGCGCCCAGTGGAGCGCCGTCACGGAATCCATCCCCCCTGAACACAGCACGATTACTCTCATGACCGGAGCATGGCCACGAACGCGCCCAAAAGTCACAAACAGAAATCAGCCGGCCCTTCCACCCCTCCCCGGCTTGGCTTTTCGGAAAGTTGGTGTTTACCGTGACCGCATTCCCGATGGTCATCCTTCATGATCCGCGCTGCGCCGACTATGGCTCGTCCCTGCGACCCGAGCAGCCGGCGCGCGTCCTCCGCACGGTGGCGCACCTGCAGACCGCCCATCCGGACTGGACTTGGCGCGTGCCGGACGAAGGCGTCGCGACGGACGCACTCCTGCTGCTGACCCATGCGGCTTCGCACCTGCATCGCCTCGGCCTCGCCCGGGATTTTGACGCCGACACTCCCTATTTCCCCGCCATCGGGGACCACGCCCGGCGCGCGGTGGCGGCGGCCGTCGAGGCGGTGCAGCACGCCCTCGCCACCCCTGCACCCGAACCCGTTTTCTCCCTCATGCGCCCTCCGGGCCACCATGCCACGATTTCCCAGGCCATGGGATTTTGTTATTTGAACCAGGTCGCCATCGCGGCTGTAGCCGCCCAGCAGCGCTACGGGGCCCGGCGTGTCGCGGTGTGGGACTTCGACGCCCACCACGGCAACGGCTCCGAAGCCATCCTGCAGGGCCGCGAGGATCTTTTCTTTGCCTCGGTCCACCAGTACCCGGGCTATCCCGGTACCGGCACGCGCGACCTGCCCCCCAATGTTCGCAATTGGCCCGTGGCTCCGCAAACATCCCGGACCGAGCACATGGCGGCCTTGCGGGCTTCCTTCGAAGCGGTACTGGCGTTTGATCCCGGGCTCATCCTGGTTTCCGCCGGCTTCGACGCTTACGTCCACGACCCCATCACCTCGCTCACCCTCGAACGCGACGATTTCGCCACCCTCGGTGCGTGGCTGCGGGAGTCCGGCCGCCCGGCGGCGGCCATCCTCGAGGGCGGATACCACGACGACCTGCCTTTGCTGATTGATGCTTTCCTCTCCGCGTGGAATAACCCCCCACCGCTCGCCGCATGATTTCGCGCTTCCTCCCGTCGCCTCTTCGGCGCTTTCTTGGTGTGAAAGTGACCTCTCAACTTCCTTCCTACCTGCTCCTCGACCAACCGGGTTCGCTCACCCCGCTCCTGCACGCCCTCGAAAAAGTCGACGAGGTCGCCTTGGACACCGAGGCGGACAACATGTATCATTACAAGACGCGCGTCTGCCTCCTCCAATTCCTGGTGGGCCGCGACGTGTTCCTGGTCGACGTGCTTGCTCCCGGCCTGAAGCTGGAACCCCTCTGGAAAATACTAGCTCATAAGCACTTGGTGATGCATGGCAGCGACTTCGACCTGCGCCTGTTGCACGACTTGTGCCGGTTCGAGCCACAGAGCCTGTTCGACACGATGCTCGCCGCCCAATTGCTCGGCCGGCAGCGCATCGGCCTCGCCTCCCTGCTGGAACAGCATTTCGGCGTCGCGCTCGACAAGGATGGCCAGAAAGCCAACTGGTCCAAACGCCCCATCACGCAGAAACTGCTCGACTATGCCTCACTCGATGTGTGGCACCTCCCGGCCCTCCGCGACATCCTCACCCGCGAACTCAAGAAGCTGGGCCGGTACGAATGGCTCGAGCAACAATGTCGGGCGCAAATCGTCGCCGGCTCGGATGGTTTTGCCCCGCCGACCGATCTCGACTGGCGCATCGGTCGCAGCGAACGCCTCCGGGGCCCCGGGCTGAGCGTGCTGCATGCCGTCTGGCATTGGCGGGAGTCGCAGGCCGGGCGCCTCGATACGCCACCCTTCAAGGTCTGTAGCAATGCGCTGCTGACCAAAATCGCCGACGCCGCTGAACACGGCGACTCCGAGGCCACGCTCTTCGCGCAAATTAACCTCGGCAAACGCCACGACCGGATCTTCCCCTCGCTCGCCGCGGCCATCCGCGCCGGACTCGCACGCGATCCGAAAACGCTCCCCCGCCGCCCCGGCCGGGATCCCAATTACGTTTCCCTCACCCAGTCCCAGGTTGAACTGCAGGATCGCATCCGCGCCGACCGCGACCGGGTGGCGAAGAAACTGGGCATCGAGGCCACGCTGATCGCCAACCGCGCCCTGCTCGGCCAAATCGCCCGGAACCCGGCGCACCTGGACCACTTGCTCCTGCCCTGGCAGGCGCAGTTGCTGCGTCACGAACCGTCGCTGAAAGCCGTCCTGTGATCGTCCTGCGCCGGGGCCGGCCCGGCGCCCCCCCCGGCCAAATCGCATTCTTGCGAAACTTTTCCTGGTGACCCAGCGTCGTACCCCCGCCTTCCATGAAAACGAAACTGCCCCTCGTCGCCGCCCTTGCCGTCCTGCTCGTCGCCCCCGGGTGCGCCACGCGCAACACCTCCAGCGGTGGCAGGGAAACCATCCTCCTCGGCGGCGCGATGACGATGACCAGCAATTCGTTTCAACCCGTCGCGCCGGCCACGGTCGACGCCGACACCTCCAAGATCATCGGCAAGTCCGGGCCTTCGGGCAAATCCGTCTCGTTATTGTGGGGTCTCATGACGCTGCACGACTATTGAGCCGGCTGGGATTCGACCAAATTTTGATAATAACCTGCGCCGCGGCGTTTTGACCGCGGCGTTTTTGTTGCCGGCTCCCGGACAAGTGGCACGGTAGCCGCCAATCATGAGGCTCACCCCCAGCCCGGAGGCCGGCGATGCCTCGGGCGCCAACATCTCACGTCACCTCGGGCAGGTCGCCGCTTCGCTGCCTCACGGGGTCTCCCTGAAGGTGCCGCGTGGCCGCACCCGCACCGGGGAGATCGACTATCTGGCCCTTTCCTTTCGGGAACTTGACGGCGAGGTGGCGGCCTGGTGCGACCGCCTCTCCACCGCCGGCATCCGGCCCGGGGATCGCACGTTGGTGATGGTTCCGCCGGGGCTTCCCCTCATTGCCTCCGTCTTTGCCCTCTTCAACCGCGGCGCCGTGCCAGTCGTAATCGATCCCGGCATGGGCCTGAAGGCCTTTCTCGCGTGCGTCGCCAGCTCCCGCCCCCGCGCGTTGGTGGGAATTCCTCTCGCCCGCGTCGTCAGCCGGATATTTCGCCGGGCGTTTCGCTCGGTGGAGGTGCGCGTGGGCGCCGGTCGATCCCTCACCAGCCGGCTCCCATCGGCCCGGCCCGGCGCCGGGCCCGCCCCCGCCGCCTTCGCCAGCCGGCCGGACGATCTCGCCGCCGTGCTCTTCACCTCCGGCTCCACCGGTGCGCCCAAGGGCGTCTGTTACGAGCACGGGATGTTCGCAGCCCAGGTCCGCTTGATCCGCGACAGCTACGGCATCACCCCCGGCGAAATCGACCTGCCGATGCTGCCGATCTTCGCCCTCTTCAACCCGGCCCTCGGCATGACCACGATTGTGCCGGAGATCGATCCGCGCCGCCCCGGTTCCCTCGATCCCGCAAAGATCGTCCAGGCCATCCAACAGGAGAACGTCACCAATTCCTTTGGTTCTCCCACGCTCTGGTGCAAAATCGCCCGCCATTGCCGGGACCGCCACCTCACCCTGCCCACCCTGCGCCGTGTTCTCTGTGCCGGCGCCCCCGTGCCGGCGGCACTCTGGGAAGACGCCCGCGTCATTCTCCCCGGGGGAAAACTGCACAGCCCCTACGGCGCCACCGAAGCCCTGCCCGTCGCCACCATCTCCAGCGACGAAATCGCCGCCCTCACCGGCCGCGACGCCCCGTCCCCACCTTCGCCGGCTCCGCCGCGCGGGACCTGCGTCGGACGTCCCGTGAGGGAAATGAATGTCCGGATCATCGCGATCACCGACGCCCCCATCGCCTCCCTCGCTTCTGCCACCGAACTCCCCCGGGGGGAGATCGGCGAAATCATCGTGCACGGACCCGTCGTGACCAAGGCCTACGACGACCTCCCCAAGGCGACGGCGCTGGCCAAAATCCACGACGGCACCACCGTCTGGCATCGCATGGGCGACTGCGGTTACCTCGACGCCGACGGCCGGATTTGGTTCTGCGGACGCAAGGCCGAACGGCTGGAGACGGCGGGCGGCACGCTCCACACCGAACCTTGCGAACAGGTGTTCCGCGCTCATCCGCGCGTGACGCGTTGCGCCTTGATCGGACTCGGCGACTGGCCGCGCCAGCGCCCCGCCGTCGTCATCGAGGCGAAGGTCGAGGACTCCGCCCAAGCCCGCGCCTTCGCCCGCGAACTCCGCACCCTCGCACGGGAGCATCCCACGACCCTGCCGATCAAAGTATTCTATTTTCACCCCCGGTTTCCGGTTGATGTACGCCATAACGCGAAAATCCACCGCCTCACCCTGGCCCGCTGGGCCCGCACGGCCACCGGTTTCGAGAGTGATCCGAAGCGCTGAGGAGTGGGATGCATCTGCCAGTTGGCGGTTGTAGGCGGGGTGCCCCCACCCCGAGATATGTCGCCGGCTCGCGCGGTGAGGGCACCGCGCCCACATGGAAATCACCGCCAATCGGCAGATCGACCCGGAGGAGCGACGTCATGATGAGGGAGAGTGACAAAGGGCACCGGCGGGCGTGAAATTCTCCGGCGTGTCACCCATCACTCCACCTTCACCCGGCCCAGGCTCCCCGGTGCTCGTCACCGGCGGCACCGGCTTTCTCGGCCGGCGCCTGGTGGAGCGGTTGCTCGCCACGGGCCGCCCGGTGACCGTGCTGGGGCGAAACCCGGCGCCCGACCTCGAGCAACAGGGCGTGCGTTTCATCCGCGCCTCCCTGGAAGACGCCCCGGCGGTGGCCGCGGCGTGTGCGGGGATCGACACCGTGTTTCACGTCGCCGCCCGCGTCGGAGTCTGGGGACGCTATGATGACTTTTTCCGGCCCAACGTCCTGGGTACGCGGGCGATCCTGGCGGGCTGCCGCGCCCACCGCGTGCCGCGACTCGTGTACACGAGCACCCCCAGCGTCGTCTACCACGGCGGCGGCCTCGCCGGGGCCGATGAATCGCTCCCGCTCACCACGGCCTGCCCCAGCCCGTATCCACTTACCAAGGCCATGGCCGAGCGCGAAGTGCTCGCGGCCAGCGGCGACGCGCTCCGCACGGTCGCTCTGCGCCCGCACCTGATTTGGGGCGTCGGCGATCCCCACCTGGTCCCCCGCGTGCTCGCCCGCGCCCGGGCCGGCCGCCTGCGTATCATAGGTTCGGGGACCAACCGCGTCGACATGGTGCATGTGAGCAACGCCGTCGACGCCCACCTGCTCGCCGAGCAGGCGCTCCGCCGCCCCGCGGCCCCGGCCGCCGGCCGGGCGTATTTCATTACCAACGACGAGCCCGTCGTCCTGTGGGACTGGATCAACGCTTTGCTGGCGGCGCTCGGTGAGCCGGTCATCACGCAACACCTGCCCCTCGGGGTCGCCTCGGCGCTCGGCGCCGCCTGCGAGTGGGCCTGGCGCCTCCTGCCCCTGCCGGGCGAGCCGCCCATGACGCGCTTCATCGCCGCCGAGTTGGCGAAAGATCACTGGTTCGACATCAGTGCCGCCCGCCGTGATCTTGGCTATACCCCGCGCGTGAGCATGGCCGAGGGCACGAAGGAATTAATCGCGCACCTGCGCTCGCGGAGCCGGGACCCGTCTGGTCGGTGACATTAATGTTGTTGGTTTGGTGGACCCTCTTGGGTGGGAAGCGGCTCTCCTCGAGCAAGGGCCCCGTCCAATCCGTAAGGGTCGCCAGCTGGGAGGCGGATTTGCCGTTCCGGGCCTTACTCCCGACTAATGCGCTTGGCGCCCGGGCCTAAATTTTGGCGTCTTTCTAATCAAGAAATCCGAGACGGGCCATGCCTAGTAGTTCACCCCACTGCGGATCAGGCCGGAAATGATTAACCTTTCGGAAGAGAGATCGCATATCGCTATACGGCGAAAACCAGCCCATTGAATCTGCGACCGCCCAAGCTCCGACTATCACCACTAAAATTTCATCTCCTCGGGAAGAGCAGAAAATCGCGCCGGCGAAACAAATCACGGTCCTACTGGTGGATGATAACGCCGTGGTGCGGAGGAGCCTGGTCATGCTCTTGGAGGTGGAACGGGATCTGACGATTGTCGGACAGGCGCGGGATGGCCGTGAAGCGGTGAAGCTGGCGCAAACGCTTCAGCCCGATGTCATCCTGATGGACATCGCGATGCCGGTCCTCAACGGCTTGGAGGCGACGCGACAAATTCTCGCCGCTAATCCAGCCGCCAGGGTGATCATGCTTTCTGCGCATACCGACGACGACTACGTCAAGAGCATGAAAGCGGCGGGCGCGGCGGGCTTTATCGCAAAACAGTCGGGCGCCGAAATCCTACCGCAAGCGATCCGCGAAGTCGCCAAGGGCGGCACCTCTTTCAGCCCGGCCCTCGCCAAGCGCCTTCGCAATTAATCGCCCGGCAAAGAGGCCATGAAGATCTCCATCACCACGGTCACCGTCACCGTCAAACACGGTAAGCGCGCGACCGCGGTCAGCCGCGTAAAGGCAGTGAACCCGAGCGAGGCCGGCGCCGGCGCCCGCCTCGCTGCGCAGTAGTATATCCAGCAGGGCTTAATCCAAAACTGACGGTTTCCCGGACGGCGAAATTCCGGAATTACCCGACCAAGCCAGGGGAACCTTGCGCGTTTCTCCACCTCAGCCCAGCTTCGCCTCACGACCGCTTGCGCAACCAGCGGCTTATCAACTTCGATGCCGGTCGCAATTGCTTCAAGCTGGGCCGTTTCGCGTCGCTGCTGCAGCTCTCGTCACTCTTCGCTCACCGGTCTCAGGTGGACTGGCCAGTCAAAGCGTCTTGGATGAATTCCAAGAGCGTAGCGCCGGGATTCTCGTCCGCCATGCCAACAGCATTAATGTCACCGACCACCGCCGGGCGGCCTGCGGGCTCACGCCCGGCGCTGCCGCACCGCCTCGAACAACGTGACGAGGGTCGCCAGCGCGACGTTGAGGGAATCCGCCTGGCCGGCCATCGGGATGCGCACCGGCACGTCGGCGTTTTCCAGCCAAAAGTCGCTCAAGCCGTACTGCTCGCTGCCCATGACGACGGCGAGCGGCCCACGCAGGTCGACGTCGGTGTAAAGCTTCTCCGCCGCCGGCGTGGTGGCGACGGTCCGCACGCCTTTCTCCTTCAGCCAGGCCAACACCCGCCGGCTCTCCTCGACCACCAGCGGCACGGAAAACAGCACCCCGGTCGAGGCGCGCACCACATTCGGATTGAAGAGGTCCGTCACCGGATCGCAGACAATCACGGCGTCGCAGCCCGCGGCGTCCGCGCTGCGCAGGATGGTGCCGAGATTGCCCGGTTTTTCGATGGCCTCGACCACGAGGAGAAACGCCGCCTTGACCGCCGGACCCACCGCTCCGGTGCCGCCGATCACCAAATCCTCCAGGGTGTGTTTCCACTGCGGCGCCACCGCCAGGAGCCCGTCCGGCCGTTCCCGATAGGCGACCTTGGCGAAGGCGTCCTTCGTCAGCTCGAACAGCCGGGCGCCCGCGGCCTCCGCCTGCGCGAGCAAGGCGGGTTCGTTTTCGCCCAGAAACCAGTCCGGCGCGAAATACAATTCCTGCAGCCCGATTTTTTTTTCGAGCGCGCGTCGGATCGCGCGGTAACCCTCCACCAGGAACACCCCGGTCTCGTCGCGCGGGCGGCGGTCGCGCAGCTTCACCAATTGCTTCACCCGCGGATTCTGAAGGCTGGAAATCTTTTCGATGGTGCCCACGGCCCTCAGAAAGCACGGAAGCCTGCGCGGCGGAATCCCATTCTCCAGGCGCGCCGTCTTTTCCGCCGGCCCGGCCTCACGCCAGCTGCTTGCTCAGGCGGTGCTTGTACTTCTCCCCGACGGCGCGATTGCGTTCGATCGAACCGGGGACGTTCTGGCTCCGCAGCACCGGCAGGTCGTGGCCGTGATCCCGCAGCCATTCCAGCGTCGAGACCATCAGCCAATTGAGCAGGGATCCGCCGATGAACGTGCTGGTGGGCCCGGTCGAGACGCTGTCGGTCACCGCCATGATTGCGTCGCCCGGGATACCACCATTGTCGAGCACATGGTCGGCGAGGGCGTGCAGGTTCTGGCCGCCGGGATGCACCGTCGCCGCCGTGGTCGACATCGCGAGGGCGCAGAGGCCGACGACGATGCAGCCCTTTTTCTTCGCATGCAGCGCGACCTCGAGCGGGGCGGAATTCTTGCCCGAGTTGGAGATGACGATCACGACCTCGCCCGGACGCAGCTCGTACTGGCGGTCGTAACGCTCCACGAGGCGCGTGCCGTAGCCGACGAGGTTTTCGATGAAACCGGCCGTGGGGTCCGGGATGCTGGAGATGCAAACCAGGCCGCCGGCGCGGCCGACAATCTCCCGGGCGATGATCTCGCTGTGGCCGGAGCCGAAGGTGTGGATCATGTCGCCCCGGGCGACCGATGCCCCCAGGATCGGCGCCAGGGTGGCGATGGTCGCGGCGTTCTTTTCGCGGGCGACCGCGAGCAACTCGAGCGTGCGTTGATAGTAGGCGTCGGCCAGGGGTGACATGGTGCAAACCGGGAGTGAGGGTGGCAGGGAAGGACCCGAAGTGAAAACGTCGCCCTCCGCTTTGCGACTCCGAAACCATCCGCGGTGGCCGAGGGGGCGCAGCTGTCGTCTGGCGGTGATGCCGCTGGGAGTAGCGCCGCGTCTCTGACCGGCGGGGGGCCGGCCGGTAAAGGGGCCCCCCCGGGGGGCGGGGTGAAAGACACCCCCCACCACCCCAAGCGCCCGGGCCCCGGGGGCCCACCCGA
>JBBRWR010000044.1:0-59157 GCA_038249085.1 Opitutales bacterium | reverse complement strand
TGTCCGCCGAGGTTCCGCCCAGTGGAGAAAGCCAAGTGCCCCGGAGGCGCATCGGTCGTTTGGCGGTGATGCCTCTGGGCGTAGCGCCGCGTCTCGCCCCGGGGGGCGCCCTTCTAAGACGGCCGCGACGGGAAGAACCGAACTTGACGCCACCGTCAACCGGGAGATGCGCCCGTGTCCCGAAGGAAATTCCAATAGGGATTGTTTGACGTTCGGGTTACGGATGTAATCGGCGAACCTGATCGTCGTCACGCGCTACCAACGGATGTGCGATCACGAAGAACCGACCTCATGCATTCGCGTCCAACGCCGAGTTATGGACCCAGACATCCGCGACCCCCGCTAATGCTCCCCCACCCTCGTCGCACCTCGACCTTTCCTCCTCCCGCATGAACTCCACCTCCACCCGCCGCGAATTCCTCCGCTGGTCCGCCACCGCCGCCGCCGGCACCGCGCTCGCGCCCTCACTCCTCCCCGCGGCTCTTCCCGCCCCCGCGAGTTCCGCCGCCTTCTCCTTCGTGCTGCTCGGCGACCTGCATTACGACAAGCTGGAGCACCACGATCTCGCCTGGCTCGACCGCACCCACCCGAACGACCTGAGCCAGATCAAGAACTACACGCGCATCACCCACGAGGTCATGCCCCGCCTCTTCGCCACCGTGCGCGAAACCGTGGCCGAACTCAACCGCACCGCGGCGACCCGCGTGGCGTTTGTGCTGCACGTGGGCGACCTCGTCGAGGGCCTGTGCGGCAGCGAGGAACTCTCCACCCGCCAGAACACCGAGGTGCTCGCCTTCATCCGCGACGCGCAGCTCGGCGTCCCGTTTCTCTTCACCAAGGGCAACCACGACGTCACCGGCGACGGCGCGCGCGAGGCGTTCGCGAACGTCTTCCACCCTTTCCTCTCCCGCCAAACCGCCTTGGTCGCACCCGGCACCGGAACCTTGCGCCAGGCGTTCTTCCCCGTCGAATCCGGCAACGCCCAATTTGCCTTCTTCGACGCCTACCAGACGAAGGACAGCCTTGCCTGGTTCGAGGCGGTCGCGGCGCAGCGCACCGCGGAACACCTCTTCGTCGTCGTCCATCCCCCGGTGGTCCCCTACGGCGCCCGGGCCACCTGGCACGTGTTTTCCTCCGACCGCGAGAAGGCCAGCCGCGAAAAATTCCTCGGTCTCCTCGGGCGCCAGCGGGCGTTCGTCCTCGGCGGGCATATCCACAAATTCAACACCCTCGCCCGGGCGACCCCCGGGGGCGGCTTCGCGCAACTCGCCTTGAGCAGCGTCTGCAACGCGCCTGCGCTGGAGATGAAGACGCCGCTTTCCGGGGTCGACGCCTACACCGGGGATCAAATCAGCGTGGAACCCAGCTTCTCCCCCGGCACGAAACCGCTCCGCCGCGCGGTCTATGCCGACGAGCGGCCCTTCATCAAGGCCTTCGAGTATGCCGACCTCCCGGGTTACGCCGTCGTGACGGTCGACGGCCCGCGGGTCGCCGCGCGGATGTACGCCGGCTGCAGCCGCCAGGCCTGGCGCACCGTCGATCTGTCCCGCCTGCTCTCCCAGGCGACCTGAAGCCCGCCCCTTTTCCCCATCATCCAGCCATGAACTCCACCCGCCATTGCCTCGCTTCCATCGCGGGGGCGCTCCTCCTTGCGCTCACCGCCCCGGCCCAGACCGTTCCCGCCGCACCCACCGCCACCACCGCAGCCGAACCCCCGATCCTGCTCTCGCCGTTTGTCCTCAGCGAGGATCAGGACAGCGGATACGCCCCCAACGAAACCCTCTCCGGCACGCGCCTCCGCACCCAGGTCAAGGATGTCGCGGCGGCCATGACGATCGTCACCAGCGAGCTGATGCGGGATCTCGGAGCCCTCGATTACACCGACGTCATCGACTTCATTCCGAGCACGACGACCTACACCAACACTGCGGATGACGCGAACTCCAACGGGCCGCGCACCGGCACGCCCTTTGTCGTGCGCGGTTATCGTTCCGGGTCGATTTCGACCAACTTCTTCACCTCCTTCACGCGCCCCGACGCCTACAACACCTCGCGGATGACCTTCACCCGCGGGCCCAACTCGATCCTGTTCAGCATCGGCAATCCCGGCGGCGCCATCGATATCGGCACCCACCGCGCCGACCTCACGCGGCCGGCCCATACGCTCGATTTGCGCGCCGACTCGTTCGACGGCTTCCGCACCGCCGTGGACTCCAACCTGGTCATCATCCCCCGCAAACTCGCCCTGCGCCTCGACCTGCTGCACGACGATCGCGGCAGCAATTTTGATCCGGCGAAAAACCTGCGCGACTCGATCTTCGGTACGATCACCGCCCAACTCACCGCCGACACCACCCTCTACGCCAACCTGGAGTCGACCCGCCTGCGCCAGAAGATCCCGCGGCCCTACGAGACGTTTGACTGGGTGAACACCTGGATCGACGCCGGCCGGCCGATCATCGCCACCGCCCAGCGCAACTCGGCCGTCAACGGCGTCGAGTTCCTCGCCAGCAATGGTTATCCCGCCTTCGTCCCCGGCATCGGGGCGATGGATTGGTCCAAGATGAGCCGGGGCTCGCGGCCGTTCGTGCGCGGCGCGCGCACCAACGTGTTCAGCTTTGGCTCCGGTTCGCCCAACCGGCCCGTGCCGCTCACCCGCTACATCGCGGGCGACGCCGACCGGGTCGACTTCGACGACGAGAACACCTCGCTCATCCTCCAGCACAAGCTGGCGCGCGGCCTGCACGTCGAACTCGGGGCCAGCCACGATCACAACTACCGCGAAAACTTCGACGGCAACGGCATGGGCTTCGCCGTGGAGGTCGACACCAACGCGCAACTGCCCAACGGCCAGCCCAACCCCAATGTCGGCCGCCCCTACACCGACCAGGCGCCCAAATGGGAGAAGGGCCAGAACGACAACAACCAACTCCGCGCCACGCTTTCCTACGAGCAGGATCTCAACCACCTCAAGGTGCTCCACCGCGGCCTCGGCCGCTTCTCCCTCGCCGCGCTCTACAACAACGAGGCGTCGCACGGCTACGGCGAGACCTACCTCGAGGTCAACGTGACCCCGCTCCCGATCTCGATCGCCGACCTCAGCAACGCCCGCAACAGCATCCGCCGCCGCACCTACCTCGCGCCGGATGCCCCGGGTTATTTCGTCTCGGACTACGCGCCGATCAACGAGAACGGCATCCGCTCGAGCTGGGAACAGACCAAGGAGCCCCGCAACAACTTCACCCGCGTCGAGTCCTTCTCGCTCGCCGGCCAGGCCAACCTGCTCGACAATCTGATCGCCCTGACCGCCGGCCTCCGGCGCGACGAATCGAAGGTGATCCAGACCGATTTCCCGGCGGATGCGCGCGGGCTCTTTTCCCCGGGCGCCCACGGGGGCACCCCGCTGCCGACCGAAAAGGGCGTGGGCCGGCCCTACCTCTATGGTCTCGTGCTCAACGCGCACCGCAACGTCAGCCTCTATTTCAACCGCGCCATCAATTACCAGGCGGTCAGCCAGGGGGCGCGCACGTTTAACAACGAAATCCTGCCCCCCGTGCGTGGTCGTGGCCTGGATACGGGGCTCAAGCTCTCCCTGTTCCAGGATCGTCTCACGGGTTCGCTCGGCTACTTCGAGACGTCGCAGCAGAACATCAAGGACACTGCCGTCACCCGCGGCCGGAAGACGACCTGGATGAACCAAATCTGGGACGCCATTGACGGCCGCAAGCGCGTCGACCCCGCCGCCGGCGACGTGAAGGACCAGAAGACCCATGGCGTCGAACTCCAGCTGGTCGCCAACGTCACGAAGAACTTCCGCCTCATGGCCAACGCGAGCCGCAACGTCAGCGTGCTGGAGGCGCAGGGCCATTACTCCTTCCAGTATCTCGCGCAAAACTACGCCACGTGGGAGGCCCAGGCATCCCGCGCAGTCGTCAGCACGGATGCCAAGACCGTCGGGGATCTGGTGAACCTCATCAAGCAGGAGGAGAGTGATGATCGCCGGATCATCGGCATCCGCCAGGTGCGCCTCCACGAATGGCAGGCCAATCTCATCGGTCGGTATCAATTCGATCGCGATTCGGTCTTGAAGGGCTTCGCCGCGGGCGGGGCGGTGCGCTGGCGGAATGCCCCGGTCATCGGCTTCGCGCGCAGTGGCACGGTGCTCGATCCCTCCCGCCCATTCCGCAGCACGCCCTCGAGCAACCTCGACGTCTTCGGCGAGTACACCCGCACGTTCGCCGCCATGGGCCGCAAGGTGCGCTGGTCGGCGCAGCTTCGCGTGCAGAACGTCTTCGACGATCGCACCCTGCTGCCGTGGATCGCCGAGGACGACGGCACCGGCCAGCCCATCATCACCCAACGCCTGCGGCCCGGCGCCCGGCAATTCGTGCTGAGCTCGACCTTTGGGTTCTGAGTCCGCCCGCCGGTCGCCCCGATTTCCGCGGACATAGCTGCGGGTCGGCCGGCATGACTGTGAAGGGGCGGTCAATCCAATGTGGGCGCGGTGCCCCACCGCGCCAATTCCCGAACGGCGGGTGAGGGCACCCGCCCCACATGCACGGGCCCCTCTCCTCGGGAGAGTTTCCCTGAAACGCGATCCCACTTGGCCGTTGCCCCACCGGGCCCACCGAGGCAAGCTCGGCGGCGGTGAAAATGACCGCCCCCGCCCGATGAACTCCCGCGAACGCCTCCTTGCCTTCCTGAATCATCAGACCGTCGACGCGCGACCCGCTTTGCCGATCACGATGATGTGGGCCGCCGAACTCGCTGGCGTCCCCTACCTCGACTACGCCACCAAGGCGGAAATCATGGCGGCGGCGCAGCTCGCCGTCGCCCGCCGCTTCGGCTCCGATCACGTCAGTGTCATTTCCGATCCCGCCACGGAAGCGGCCGATTGCGGCGCGGAAATCTTCTATCCCCCCGATGCGCCTCCGGCGATCGACGAAAACCGGGCCCTGCTCACCGATCCCGCCCGTCTCGCCACCCTGGCGCGGCCCGATCCCCACCGTCCGGGCAGCCGCATGGCCAATCGCATCGCGGCCGTCCGCCTCCTCCGGCGCGAGGCCGGCGCCACCCACGCCATCGAGGGCTGGATCGAGGGCCCGTGCGCCGAAGCGGCCGACCTGCGCGGCATCAACTCCCTGATGATGGATTTCTATGACGATCCCGACTTCGTGCGCCAGCTCGTCGAATTTGTCATCGCGATGGAACTCCCCTTCGCGGCCGCGCAGGTGGAAGCTGGCGCCGATTACATCGGCATCGGCGACGCCGCCGCCTCGCTCATCAGCCGCGACCTCTACGACGAGTTCATCTGGCCCGGAGAAAAGAAACTGGTCGACGGCATCCATGCCATGGGCTCCCGGGTGCGCCTGCACATTTGCGGCAACACCACGCACCTGCTCGACGGCATGGGCCGGCTGGGCGCCGACCTCATCGACATCGACTACCCGGTCGACCTCACCACCGCCCGGGCCAAGTGCGGCACCGCCCAGGTGCTCGCCGGCAACCTTCATCCCGTGCAGGTGATGAAGCTCGGCACTCCGTCTGGCATCACCGCCGCCCTAGCGGACTGCGAGCGCGCGGGCGGCCGGTGGTGGGCGATCGGCGCGGGCTGCGAGATTCCCCGCGGCACGCCGCCGGAGAATTTCCTCGCCCTCACCGGTTACGGCGACCGCGCAAAGCTCGCTCGTCCGACTTAGGCGAATACATCGATTTCCCGTGCCGGCGCCTGCGCGGGGCCGCACCCCGGATGGGGTGGCGGAGGAAAAAAACGACGTAACCCCGGCCGCGCGCCCCGTAGCGCGCCCACATACGCGGCGCGGGGACGAAATGCCTGTCTAACCCACCAAAGCCTGCTAGCGTGAGCCATGTCAGCCGAACAATATCCCACCCTCCATTTGACCGGTCTCCATGGAGTTTTTACCGACATCGCCGACATTCCGCGGACAGATGGCACCACTGGCACGGGCCGTTTTCGGATCGCCGTGATTGGGCACGCCACCCAGGGACACGTCGCCCTGATTGCCGAAGATGAACAGCACAAGTTCGTCGCCCGCCTGCTGAGCCGGGACGAGGCCGTCAAGTTTACCGAACCGCTGCTCGCGGCGCACAGCGACGGTCCGACTGGTTGAGATCACGCGAAGGCGCAGGCAGCCGGCGCGCCCTTCGCGGCCGATTGTTCCCTCCGGGATAGGCCCGCCCGACCCCGTGGCCGGACGAGGCCCCCCACAGAACCGTACGAGCGCAATTCCCATACGATTCCTCAAGTTGCGGGTTCGAACTCATTTCTATGTGTCGTTTTCTGTTGCACACGTGAACGCGGGCACAGGTCCCGCACGCGTTTCCGACGACACTTCCACAACCCGACCGCTGCCTTCCCTACTCCCGGGCTCCCTCGAGCTGGTTTCCCCGGTTTCAATCGGTACTACGCGGCGGCTAAGACTACCTCTGTTGGTCTCTACCCCTTCGCTTGGTCGCCCGGTGCGCGGATACCTCGGCTCCCCGGCTGTTTTCGCCACCGACCGACCGCGGGGGCGTCGGACAGGGATCTGGACCTTGTTTCACCGGTATGGTCCCTGCCGGTTATTGCCAAGGAGACAGGAGGCTCTCCCAGCTTCCCGAGAAACCCCATACTGCTCTGCCCTGCTCTCAGCAGACCCCGGGCGGACTTCGGCGCCAGACCTTAACGACGCCTCCGTACTGCCCACGTTTTTCCTACAACGCAGGCTCCGCCGCCATAATCCATTTCGGGGCTCAATCACACGGCTTTGCAGTTCACTGCCTACGCTTGAAGGCGTCCTTTCGGACGCCAGCCAAGGCTCGCTGCCGGCTGCTGGTCAGGCTTTGCCGGACGGGTTGGTTCCCGCCGGGTTTCAGTTGAGACTTTCGTTCGCTCATTTGCTGTCCTTTCGTTGTTGGTTAGAGCGCCATCCCGTCTCATCGGGCTTTGGCTGGCGCCAAGGAAACTGGATTTTTCGAGCGCCCCATCGCCGTGTTGCGACTAGCAACTAACGGACTGACCCCGTTGGATCGGCCGCAGGCTTGGGCGGCGGGCTCCTCCAACGATTGGGCGCAGCCCGCCCGGGTCCGGCGGCTTTTTGTTGATTGGTTCGATCGCGCCCCGCATACGGCCTTGGTCAATCATCCATGCACCTCCTTGAAGTCCGTTCTCCCCGCGGCGTCCGTCTCCACGCGCTTTCCCTGCTCCTCGCGTTGATCGGCCTTGGCCGGGCCGCGACCTCCGCGCCGGAAGCCGATCTCCTCCCTCTGCCTTCGGCCGCGCCGCACGGCCTCGGCCCGATTTCACTCCCGGGCCTGAGCCACACGGTGCTGGGCACCGCTTCCGTCTACCACTCCGCCCGCCCCGATCTCTTCGTCATGACCCGCGGCCGCATCTCGGGCCTCTATCTCTTTCCCTTCCTCCGCACCGGCGAGGACGACGCCCCAATTTTCGGTCCGCCGCGCCCCCTCCCCACTCCGTTCCCCGCCGGCAAGGGCACGATCTTTGAAACCGCCGACGGCACCATCCACGGCCTTTGGCTGGAGAAAAACACCCTTCACCGCACCACCTTTGACCGGGTCGCGCTCACCTTCGCGCCGGCCGGCACCGTGGCACTCACCGGACTCGCCGCCGGCGCCCAGAGCGTCGCCGCCTTCCCTGGCAGCGACGGCAGCCTCGACCTGGTCTTTGACGTGCCGGGCGAATCCCTCCCCGCCCGCAGCCGTTCCACCAACCCCTCCTCCGCGGATTGGCGCCCCTACGATGCCGCCGGCATTTCCACCGCCGGGATTCGCTACCGTTACCTCGTCGCCGCCCGTCTGCCGGCCGGTCGGGCGCAGCCGCTCGATCATCTTCGCCCGTTCTCGGCGACGCGACGCGAGACCCTCTCGGGCATGATGCAGATCTCTCCGCTCCCGCTCGGCCCCGACCACCCACGCGGCGTCATCACCGGATCCCGCCAAGGCGTGTTCAAGTACTACCCTTTCGGCGACGACGCTCTGGCGCCTGGCTCCTTGGTGACGGACGAGGAGGGCAACGCCCTCCGCCACCCGAGCGTCGGTGCCGGCCCCTGCGCCTACCCCTCCGCCACACCAGGCGTTTCCCACTTCATCGCCAGTGGCGAAGGCGCGCTTTATTTCTATCGCTTCGCCGGCCGGTTCACCGCGCGAGGTGCACCCGTCTTCCGCGAGCCCGTGCCTCTGCTCCAGGAAGACGCCACCCTCTACGCCGGTACGCTCCCGAACCCTTCGGTTATCGATTGGGACGGCGACGGAGTCACCGATCTCGTGGTGGGCAACTCCGAGGGGTTCATCCTCTTCTTCAAGAACCTCGGCTCCGACGCCGCACCCCGCTTCCTCCCCGGTGAACGCCTGCGCGCCGCGGGGCGCGACATCCACCACCAGGCCGGTTACTCCGGGAGCGTGCAAGGCACCGGCGAGGCGCGCTGGGGTTATGTTGCTCCCAACGCCTTCGACTGGAATGACGACGGCCGGCCCGATCTTGTCGTCGGTGACATCACGGGCAATTACGTCGTGTATCTCAACCGCGGCACGCCCACCGCCCCGGCCCTGGACGCCGCCCGGCCGCTCTACTGCGACGGCCTCGACCTCCACGGCATGTGGCGCTCCCGCCCCGCCGTCGGCCGTCTCGGCGACCGCATTGCATTGGTCATCCCCGACGGCGACGACCATCTCCACCTGTACTGGAAAATCGACGACTACAACGTGCAGGACGGCGGCAAGCTGAACCTCGACGACGGTTCGCTCATTTCCACGACCTATGATCCCGCCGGCGGCACCGGTCGCTGCCTCCTCGATTTCCACGATGTCGATCGCGACGGTCGCCTGGATCTCGTGGCCGGCACCGGCCGGCGCGGAGCCATCCCCAATCGCCAAAACGGTTACCCGCTGCCGGTGCTGGGGCAACGCACCCTGAACACTCCGCTCTTCCTGCGCAACGTGGGCACCAACGCCAAACCCGTCTTCGCCGCTCCCATGCCGTTCGCGCATGCCACCCACGGACTCGTGCAACCCGGCGGCAGTCATGAAAGCGGCGTCGTCGGCACCCACCTCGGCGGCGGTCCCGGCACCAACCTGATGGTCGCCAACGAGGCCGGGCGCCTCTTCCTGCTGCACGGGCAGAACCTCCGCTTGATGTCCCGCGAGGAAGCCGCCCGCTATCGTGACAAACCGAATCCGTTCCCGGCCTCCACCCGCTGACTGGGCCGCGTTGCTGGACAGAGGAGAGAACGTTTCCCGGGACAGAGGGCATCGCCAGGCGAACCGTAGGAGCGGCTTTACGCCGCGATTCGACGAACCTTCGCGGCATAAAGCCGCTCCTACGTCGAACCCAAAGCGGGGGTATTCGATCCCCGACCGGAACGAGGAACGCGCGCGACCGCGGATGTCGGACGCGGGGCGGACCAACTTCACCGCCCGCTCAAATCCGGCGGCGAATCCGCCATCGTGCGGGTGCGAAAGTGTTTCACGCGGTGAAACGTCATGAGGTTGGCGTTGTGGTAATTCTGCCCGCCCCATGACGTGCGCGCCACCGCCACGAGGTCATCGCCGTCGAATTGCCAGTCCAGATACTGCCACGCCACCCGATCCGTGCCAGAGAGGATCTGGCCCTCTCGCCAGCGCAGCACGACGCTCTCCTCGCGCCAGGTTTGCAGGTCAGCCGACGATGTCAGCATCAGGACGTTGCGCTGATGGATGGGGCTCGTCGCCCAGTCGCGGCCCTCGTGCTGATTCGTGATTTTTTGGACGAGCGACCAATAGCGTTTCGAGAGCGGATCAAAGCGGATGGTGTATTTCGACTGGGAACCAGGGAAGTGCACGAAGCCGCGCGCCGGATCGAACGTAAGCGTCCGGCCGTCCGCGCTGATTTCACCACGGGCGCCAACCTCGTAACGCGGAATCCCGCGGGCGCCACCCGCGGAGGCAAAGGTGTCCTCGGGCCGCGGCTCGGTGTGCACCCGGAGGAAGTTCGCCAGACCGCCGCCCGGGGTCACCACGATGTTGCCCTCGAGCCAGCCGGGGCGCCGGCCGTTGTACCAGTGGGGATCGAAAACGATGCCGTTGGTGCGCCTCCAGTTGGCGGCGTCGAGCAAGTCGGCATCCTCCGGCGCGGAGACGACGAGCGACGAGAAATGCAGCGGCCAGGGCTCATCGTTCACGCGCTCCTCGACCGCCCGCCAGATGCGGCCGTCATGGACGACGACTGGAACCGGTGCGCCGTGAAAACGCCCCCGGATCAGCAGGCCGGATTTCCCGTCGCGCGGTTCGGTCCAAGTGCGGCCGCCGTCGGTGGAGCGGCGGATCGTGAGGTTTCCATAGCGCGAGGCGGTACCGTGGAGATAGAGCGCGCCCCGATGCACAAAGAGCGTGAACCACGCCTGGCCCCGAATCTCCGCGAGGTGCCGCCAGGTCGCCCCCCGATCATGCGAACCATAGACGTGGGTCGTGTCGGTCAAGGCGGGGTTCTTCCCGAAGAAGTCATGCGCGGCGACGAAATTGCCATCCGGCAGAATCGCGATCGACGGGGTGCCAAGGTAGGCCTTCGCGGGATCGGGACTCGTTGCGATCACCACTCCGGGTGGTGGGCCAATCTGGGCCGGCAGCACCCGCACCCCAATCGCCAACCAGACGATGATCGCCGTCGTCAACTTGTGGGCGGGGTGCCCCCACCCCGCGACGCGACGGATTCGCCTGCGGGGTGAGGGCACCCCGCCTACATTACTGGAGTTCCTCGGGATGCGCTCGCGGGGTGAGGGCACCCCGCCCACATTACTGGAGTTCCTCGGGATGCACTCGCGGGGTGAGGACACCCCGCCGCCAAAATCGCAAGAAGTCAGACAGCTCATTTTGTCTTCGCAACTACCACGGGCAGGCGCGCGCCCACCCCGCGCAGCGTGTCATCAAGTTGGCGGCGCATTTCCCGCGCCCGTTCGGGTTCCCGGGCGGCCAGGTTGTTCTGTTCCGACAGATCCACCGGCAAATGGTAGAGTTCGTCGTGATCGTCCTCGTAGAAATGAATCAGAATCCAATCGCCGGCGCGGATCGCCGACTGCGGCCGGGTCTGGCTGATGGCAAAGTCGTTGATGCCGATCTCGGGCAACGCCTTGGCCCAGCCGGTCTCGGGGTGATAGTACGGAAAATGCCAGTACAGCGGCTGCTCGCGGTCGGCGACCGTGGGGGTCTCGCCTCGCCACAGCGGCAGGACGTTGCGCCCGTCGAGGGTAACGCCCACCGGCGGTTTCACGCCCGCCGCCGCCGCCAGCGTCGGCAGGAGATCGGTGCCGATGAAAGGAACCTCACTCGTCGCCCCCGCGGGCACACGACCCGGCCAGCGCACGATCCACGGCACGCGCACGCCTCCCTCGTAGACGTTCCACTTGCTGCCGCGCAGCGGACCGTTGGCGGCGTATTGCGGGTTGCCGCCGTTGTCGGAAGCGAAGACAAGCAGTGTGTTCTGCGCGAGATTGAGTTCGTCGAGCGTCGTGAGGAGTTGTCCGACGAGATGGTCGAGGGTTTCGACCATGGCCCCGTATTCGGCCCGTTGTGGGCTGGCGCCCGCGGGCAGGCGGGCGGCGTACTTCTGCACCAGCCATGGGGCGCGCGTGTGGATCGGGTCGTGCACGAAGTAGTGCGAGAGATGAAGGAAAAAGGGCGCGGTGCGCTTCTCGCGCAGAAAGGCGACGGCGCGTTCCGTCAAGCTGTCGCGACCGTAGTCGCCGTCAGGCAGCACACTCGTCTTCAGCTCGGGATGGGCGGCGTAGCCGTAGGGGTGCAGCCCAAAATCCGAATTGCCCACCGCGTACCCCTGCTGCAAGGGGCCATGCGTGGTCGACCAGCCGAGGTAGCCGCCGGTGTGTTCGCTCACGTGCCATTTGCCAAAGTAGCCGGTGGCGTAACCCGCCGCGCCGAGCAGCTCGCCGAGGGTGACCTCGGACAGCGGCAGGTTGAGCGGATAAGGCGGCCCGACGAGCGGATGGCCGGACGGGCGCTTTGCACTGGGGAGCTTCGTCACAAACTCAAAGCCGAGACGCGCCGGCGAGCGCCCGGTGAGCAGCGCCGCGCGGGAAGCCGAGCAAATCGGGGCCGCCGCATAAGCGTTGGTGAAACGCGTACCCTCCCGCGCCAGCCGATCGAGGTGCGGCGTGTCGTGCCACAGGCTGCCGTAGCAGTGCAGATCGCGCCAGCCCAGGTCGTCGGCGAGAATGAAAACGATATTGGGACGGGTTTCCGCGGCGGCGGCCACCGCGGAAACCCAAAGGAGCAGACAGAGCGACAGGCGGATCATGGCTCTATCCGGAATGATCTGGAGCGGTCGATGGGGAGGAGGCGGGGTGCCCTCACCCCGCGCCCGGGAGTATCCCCCGGCCGTCGTTCGCGGGGTGAGGGCGCCCCGCCTCCATGGGCTGGTCGTCCGGTCATGGCGTCAGTCTTCACGGGTCGAGCGGCGGCGGTGAATCCGCCAGCGTCAGGGAGCGAAAATTCCGGATGCGATGAAACGTGATGTAATTGGCGTCGTGGTAATTGAGGCCGTTCCAGGAAAGCCGGCAGACCGCGATGAGGTCGTCGCCGTCGAACTGCCAGTCGACGTACTGAAACCCGACCCGCGATTCGTCCTTCGTCACGACCTGTCCCTCGTGGAAACGCAGGATCCGGCAACGCTCCTCCCATTCGCGCAAATCGGTCGAAGAGGTGAGCGCGAGGACATTGCGCTGGTGGTGGGGCGTATACAGCCAGGCGTAGCCGGAGTACGGATTCGTGATCTTCGAGCCGAGGCTCCAATAACGCCGGGAGCGCTCGTCGTACCGGATGGTAAATTTCGCCTCGCTGCCGATGAAGTGCACGTAGTCGCGCGCGGGATCGAATTGGGCGGAGCGACCGTCGGACGAGATTCGCATCAGCGCGGCGACCTCGAAGCGCGGAATCCGCGCATTTGCCCCGGGCAGCGCGAACGGGGAGCCAATCGCCGGATGCGACTCGACGCGCAGGAGGTCGGCCACCTCGCCGGCCGGGGTGACGACCGCGTTGCCTTCGAGCCACTCGGCGTTGCGCGTGTTGAGCCATTCACGCCGGTGGGCGATGGGGTTGGTGCGCGTCCAACTGGCGGCGGCGAGCAGGTCGGCGGTTTCAGGGGCCGACATGACAAAGGCGGAAAACGTGCGCACGGGCGCGGTGGGAGCGAATTGCTCGAAGGCCCGCCAGACCCGCCCGGCATGCACCACGACCGGCGTGGGCGCGCAATGGTATTTGCCCTCGGCGAGGAGCCCGTGGGTCGCGTCGGTGGGTTGAGTCCACGTGCGGCCGTCGTCGGTCGAGCGGCGGATGATCATGTGCCCCACCTTGGCGGTGGTGCCGATGAGGTGGACGGCTCCGCGGTGGAGGAACAGCGTCGACCACTTCTGGTCGCGCACCTCGGCAATTTGCCGCCAGGTCGCGCCGCGGTCGGTGGACCGCTGGATGAAGGTGTAGCCCGCACGGTCGTGTTTTCCGCCGACATCGTGCGACACGAGGTAACCGCCATCCGGCAGAATCAGGATGCTGGGCGAGCCGCAGAAGAAGTTTTCGCGATTCGGGCTCGCGAACACCACCGTGCCCGGCGGGGGACCGTTGACGCGGTCGGGCGGGGGCAGGTCGCGGGAGTCGGCGGCCGACAGATGCGCGACGATAGCGACCGCGGTGACAGCAATCTGGACCACCAACGTCCACCGGCTCCATTTCATAATGACAAGGTTGAGGTAAGTGCGAAGCCGCCTTCTTAAACAAAGGTCCGTCCTACGGCAGCTTCATCGGATCGAGAATCACATGGCGGACGCGCTGGCGCTTCCAGGTATAGGTGATGTGCACGCGGCCGTCGCTCGCCTGGATGACCGCGGGGTAGGAGTATTCGCCGGGCTGATCCTCGAGCGTCACGACATCCGTCCAAGCGTGCCCGTCGCGTGACACTGCCACCTTCAGCGGCGTGCGGCCCTTCGTCACGGGATTATAGACCAGCACATGGCGCCCGTCTCTGAGGGTGACGGCGTCCGTGCCAGAATTGGGATTCGGCATGCCGTCCAGGAGCGACATCGGGCCCCAGCTCTGCCCGGCGTCGTCCGACGAAATCGAAAACACCTTGCCCTGACGGGTGCGGCCGACCGCCTGGAGTTTTGCTCCGCCGAGGTGGTCATGAAAGAGGATGCTGGGTTGGATGGCCGAGAGCTTTACCCCGTCGTTGATGAAGGGTGTCTTGGTCCAGGTGGCGCCACCGTCGGTGCTGCGCTCAAAGTACACGCGCCATTTGCTCGGTCTTTCGTCGGTCTCGTCACTCGTGGGATTCAGGATGGTGCCGTCCGCGAGTTGCACCGGCTTGTTCTTGATCGGCCCATAGATGCCAGCCGGCAGGCGGCGGGCGGCACTCCAGGTCTTGCCGCCGTCGGTGCTGGTGCGGAGTTCGCCCCACCAGGTCTGCGGCGAGGGACCGACCTTGTAGAAGAGCATCAGAGGGGCCCCGCCGCGGGGCTGGAAGAGCACCGGGTTCCACGTGGGATGGCGTTTGCCGCCGGGTTGAACGCCGTTGGCCACCTCGACGACGGGAGTCCAACGGCCCGCTTCGTGCCGCGACACCCAGATGCCCACATCCGGATTCTTTTCCGCGGTCCCGCCAAACCAGGCGGCGACAAGGTGGCCGGGCGTCGGCTCGACGATCGTCGAGGCGTGGCAGGAAGGGAACGACGCGTGTTCGTAGATGAATTCCTGTGTGACGAGGGCCGGCGAATTGGCGGCAAATGCGAGCGAGGAGCCGGCGAGAAGGAGCAAGGCGCGGATCGAGGTCATGGGGGGAGGAGGTAAAGGTGGCGGCCGCCTCCCGTCGCCGCAAGCAACCAAGGGCGGCAGGGATTGCCGCTGCTACGAACCGGTGGGTTCTTCCTGGGGTTTGATCAGGAGCACGATGAAGACCGACAAAAGCGCCACCCCGGCAAAGACCCCGAAGATCAGGTTGAGCTCGACGTGGCGATCGCGGAGGGCGCCAAACGCCCAGTCGCCAAAACCGCCGCAGCTGATGCTGACGAGGTTCATGATGCCGTAGCCGGTCGCGCGCCATTCCGGTCGCGCGATCTGGCAAAGAATGGGCATGTTGTTGCAGTCGAAAAATCCCCAGCCGAGGCCAAAGACGATCAGGCCGGCAATCGCGATTGTGAGCGAGCCGGCGTTGCCCACGCTGAAGAGCGCCGGCAGGAACAACAGCATGCCGATGGCGCTGGCAAAAATCCGACCGCGCGGGGTCCGGTGCATCCAGCGATCCGCCAGGGTGCCACCGACCACCGCCCCCACCAGCGAGGCGATCTGGACGAAGAGAATCGCGCTGACTCCGGCCTTGCCCTGGCCGAGGTTGAACTTTTCGCGGAGGATGTCGGGCATCCAGTCGCGCACGACCCAGCCGGCGATGGCGGGCAGCGTGAAGTACATCACGAGGAGGATGAAGTTGCGGTTACCCAGCAAGCCGCGCAGGACGCCGACCTTGGGTCCCGCGGAAGAGTCGGCGAGGGGAACAGGCCGCACCGGATCGCGCAGGGCCGCCAGCAGGGGCAGCGCGTAGATCACGCCAATCATACCGCACGTCGAAAAGGCCCAGCGCCAACCGTGATCGGAAGATTCGGCCATGTAACCCGCAAACCCGCCCAGAATCTGCCCGACATAAATGCCGGCCTGGTGGAAACCCACCGCCCGCGATCGCGTGTAGCCCTGGTGATATTCAGAAATCAGCGCCAGCGCCGTCGGAATGTAGAACGCCTCGCTGATGCCCATGACGGCCCGGGCCGCGACGAGTTCATGAAAGCTCGTGACATGCCCCGTCCACCACGTGACGGCCGACCAGACAAAGAGGCTCGCCGTGATGACATAGCGTTTGCTGAACCGGTCCGCTATATAGCCGCCGAACGGACTAAGGATCGCGTAGGTCCACTTGAAACACCCGAGGACCAGGCCCCAGTCGGCGCGATTCGCGATGCTGGGGATGTCGGCGACCATCGACGCCTTCATCGTAGCAAGCATCTGGCGGTCGAGGTAGTTGAGGAGCGCGACCGGGAAGAGGAGCGCGACGACGAACCACGCGTAGCGGGCCGCGTTGGAGGAGTGGGGCATGGAAATTCAGGGCGACCGAGGGAGGGAGAACAACGTCACGCCGCCGCGGCCGGCGGACCCAGCGTGAGACCCCACTCGATAAACCGGTCCCGCAGCTCGGATTTAATCTTGGTCGAAAGCGCGAGGGAGTGCGGCGAAAGGATCGATTTCGCGACTCCCGGCGCAAAGCCGCGCGCGGCGAGCCCGGCGGCCACATTGGGCGGGAACGCCAGTTGATCGATGATCCGGCCAAGCTCCACCATGCGCGCGGCTGAGACCGCGGCGTCCCCCGGCCGGCCCGCCGTGCAGCAACGATGGATGTCGAGCATCAACTCCGGCACGATGTTGACGAGTCCGCCGGTGCAGCCAGCGGCGCCGAGGCCGAAGACCTCGGTCAGCCGCGTATCCGCGCCGGACATGACGACGTACCCCTTCTCGCGGCCGAGGGCGATCAGGTCCCGGTGATAGGCGAATTCGCCGCCGCTTTGCTTGATGGCGCACATGGGGGCGCGCTCGGCAAACGCTGCAATCGTGGTCAGGTCGATGCGTTTGCCGGTGAGCTCGGGGAAATTATACAGCATCACGGGCAGGTCGACGGCCTCGGCTACGTGCAGAAAATACGCGAGGACGTCCTCCGGCGCCATTGGGAAGAAGATCGGCGGCATCAGCGCGACCGCCGGCAGGCCGAGCGACTTGGCAAAGCGACCGAGCTCGATGGCGGCGCGAGGACGAATGTCCGTGATATTGGCGATGACCGGGAGCGGCGCGGCTAGCTCGACGACGGCCGCCAGGACCGCCTTGCGCTCGTCGGGCGAGAAATGCGGAAACTCACCCGTGCTGCCCAGGCCGAGCACGCCGTCGATGCCGGCACGTTTCTCAAACGCCAAGTGCGCGGCAAGGCTGCGGCGGTCGAGCCGGCCGTCGGCGTCGGTGGGGATCCATTGCGCGGAATAAATTCCGCTGGGACGATAGGGAGGTTGCATCAAGGGAGTGGGACAGAGATCAGATCGGCGGCGGCTACTTCTTCGCGCGCGGATTCTTTACCTGATAAAGATGGCCGTCCTCCGCGCCGATCAACAGATCGGGGATGCCGTCCTGGTTCCAATCCCCCACCGTGGGTTTGGTGGCGTGCCCGGCGAGCAGGTAGGTGCTCACGGGTCCTTCATCCTTGAATCGCCAGCGGCCCTGGGCGTCGCGCCCGAGGGCGCGGAAGAAATTCACGTTGGGATTGCTGTTCATCAGGATGTCGACCTTGCCGTCGCCATCCCAATCGACCGTACAGAAGGTGCGCCGACCGCCGCGGCCATAGACTCCATCACTGAGCCGCAGCAGCCCCGACTCCTTGTTCTGCGGCCGGCCGTTGCTGTCGAAGACGCTGGCTCCTTCGCTCCAGAAGACGCGTTGCGGCGGCAAGAGGGCGAGCGCGCCACCCGCGCCGCGTTTCCGTTCGTAGAGGGCGAGGTAGCCCTCGGCATCCGACATCACGAGGTCCATCAGGCCGTCGCCGTTCCAGTCGATCATCTGCGGCGTCGTCCGCCACTGGGATACAAGTTCGCGCCCTTTTGGCTTCCACCAATTCCACGCCGGATGCGGGGCCGCCCCACCCGGCGGCAGCTCGAGTTCGACGGGCTGGCCGGCGGCGAGCTTGGGGGCCTGCCGCGTACCCACGTTCTTATACCACACGACCCGGCCCCAGATGCCGTTCGTCATGATGTCCGGAAGACCGTCGCCATCCCAATCGGCGACGCTGAGAACGGAATAGCCCCACTTCGCCTCAGCCGGACCCTGGATCGAGCCGTTGGGCCCGGCCTGCTCGCGGATAATCTTGCCGGCCGCGCTGAGATACCGCGGCGACGCCCAGCGCACCGGCGTGCCGCCGAGGTTTTCGATGAAGGCGACATAGCCGGCGCTGTTGCCGCAGATGAGATCCTCGTCCCCGTCACCGTCCCAATCAAACGCATAGGGCGTGGCGAGGGCGCCGAACTTCACGTCGTCGGCGAATTGCCGGAAATAGCGCGGCGGCAGGAATTGCGGCATGCCGCCCGCGACCTGGCCGGTATTTTCGATGAACGCCACGCGACCATCCTCATCGCCGCACACCAGATCGAGATCGCCGTCGCCGTCGAAGTCGACGGCGGTCGGCGTGATCATGCAGAGATCCATCCGGATCGGCACTCCGCCGATCGCCAGGGACCGGCCGGCGGCGTAAACGGGCCGGGTGCGCGTGCCGGTGTTTTCGTAATAGGTGAAGCTGTCGCGGAATTCGCCGCAGATGAGATCGAGATCACCGTCGCCGTCAAAATCGCCCCAGCTGGGCGACGGCATGCCATAGGGATCGATGTCCCGCCCGCCCGCCTGCAACCGGACGGGCGCCGCGTAGACCGGCCGCGCGGTGGTGCCGGTGTTGCGCAGCAGGTAAACGTAGCCGCGCAACTTGCCCCGGGTCCATTCGCCCTGGGCGTTGAACGCCCCTTCCCCGCCGTTGAGCGGCCCAAAGTCGCCCCAGAAATCGATGCCCACCGTGACGTCGACGGCGCCGTCCCCGTCGAAGTCGACGAATTTCCACTGGTTCTGCCGAATGCTGCCCGGTTCCGGGTGAATCTTCTCCGGCACGGTCAGCTTCACCGGCTTCGTGAACTGGGATTGCAGGAAATCCGGATACGCGTTGCCACGAAAGGCGTAGAGGTCACCCTGCTTGACCGAAGCGGTGGCGGTGACAATCGGCTGGCCCGTCGCATAGGAGATGCCGACCGACGCCGCGGATTTTCCGATGAGCCGGGCCGGCTTGAAGATCGGCAGCTTGAGCTGCGCATCCACCTGGCCACTGTTCTCGAAGAACCACGTGCCATTATAGGGCTTGTCCGTGCAGACGACGACGAGGTCCATCAGGCCGTCGCCATTATAGTCCATCGGCAACGGCCACGCCCACAGCCCAACCCCCACATCGGTCAGCGCGCCCGGGTTATGGTGCGGGAGGCGGGGCAGCACCTCGGGGGCAGCCGCAGCTACGGCCGGCATGCCGAGACCGAGGCAGACGCCAACGACAATGACGCCAAGAGCCCGGCAACCCGCCAATCGCCCCAAATAGGGGGACGATGGGCTGGCCGCGACAACGGATTGTCCGCCGCTGACTGGGTGCTGGGCTGCGGAACGTGGAGTGGAGACGCGCATTGGACGGTTTTCTGTGGGTTAGAAGCGGCCGTTGACGCCAAACGTGATCGCCTGACCCGTGTAAACCTGACGCTGCTGGCGATTCTTGAAGCCGATGTAGGTCTGTTGCGGTTCGTTAAAGATATTGGCCACATCGATGAACAGCGAGACCGTCGGCGTCCACAGGTAGGAGACCCCGGTGTTCACGATGGTGCGCTCGCTACGATAGATGTTGCGCTGCGGCGTGGCCGAGAAGGTGGCGAGGTAGTCGCCCGTGTAGTTGAGCAGCACGTTGAACCGATAGGGGCCGCGCCCGTAGTTCAGGCTGGCGTTGCCGGTGCGCGGAATGAAGCCCGCCACTTCCTTATCGGAGCGCACCGTGGCGCCGCCGAAATCGCCCTCGGTTTTGAGCAGCGTGAAATTACCCGAGACGGCGAAGCCTTTCAGCCAGTCCGGGAGAAACGTGAGCTGCTGCCGATAGTCGAACTCCCAGCCGGTGACCTCGGCCTTGCCGGCATTGCGCGAGCTGCGGAGTTCGTAGCCGCTGTAGCTGCCTTCAAAGCCGTTGTCGTTGCCCGCGCCAACCGTGCCGATGTTGGTCGTGAGGATGTAGTCCTTGATGTCCTTCCGGAAATAGCCGACCGACACCACGCCAGAGGATTGGAAGTAATATTGCAGCGAGAGATCGATGTTTTTGGAATACTGCGGGCCGACCGCGGGATTGCTGATCGTAACCGTCTGGTTCGGATCGCTGATGCTGGCCGAGGGCACCAGGTTCGTGAACGGCGGGCGGCCAAACGACGTGGACCAGCTCGCCTGCGCGCGCAGCTGGTCGGTGAAATCGTAGGTGAAGTGGATGCTCGGGAACGAGCGCGTGTAGGAGCCCGCGTTGGTGACCGGGTTGTTCCAATCGTTGATCGCGCGGGCGACCGGATCGGGAATCTGCGCCGCCGTCGCGGGGCGGACGCGGACGTAGCCGAAGCCGGAGACCTCGGTCTTCTCCGTGCGCACGCCGCCGAGAATGCCAAGCTGGCGAAACTTCACCTGTCCCTGCACGTAGCCGGCCGTGATTTCCTCGGTGGCGTTGCGCGTCGTGCTGAACGCATCGCTCGTGCGAAAATACAAGTCCTCCGCCCAGAGCGCAGGGTTCTTCGTGTTCTCATACGCGACATGCGGCTCGACGTAGGGCAGCCGCCGCGAGGCCGAGCCGGGAAACGCAAACACATCGTCGAAGGTCGCCGACATCGTGGGCGCGGAAGCCAGATAGGCCCACTGCCGGCGCCGGCCCACCTCGGCGACCTTCTGGTCACGGTAGAAGAGGCCGGTCTTCAGCGTGGCGGGCACCTCAACGGGCAGGCGGTAGCGGGCGTTGGCGCGCGTATTAAATACCTCGACATTACGATCGTCGTTGCGCGTGAGCAGCGTGACGCTGCTCCGGTAGTTGGCGATGTCGTAGATGCTCGGGCCCGACGTCTGGGTGAACTGCGGGGTTTCCGGATTGGTGGTGTCGACAATCCAGCCGACATTGGCCACGCGCATCACGAGGTTGCCGCCGGGCTCGTGCGCGAGGTTATTGTGGGTCTGGCTGTAGTTCGCGTCGTAGTCGAAATTCCAACGATCAAAGGTGTGTTCAGCCCCGAGACCGAAAAGCCGGGTGCGGTTGATGAAGCGCCGCAGGAAGGTGCTAAGCTCGAAGGTGGAGGCGGCGACATTGCGAATCTCGGTGCGGGTGTCGGTGAAGCCGGGCAGGACCGCGCCCGTGCCCGTGGGGGCGGTGGCGGTGCCGCCGGCCAGCGTCTGGCCGGTAAAGGCGCGCGTCGCATAGAGCCGGTCGGTCTTCTCGAAGGCGTCGTTGTAGATCGTGTTGAAAGTGATCTTGGTATGCTCGGCGAGGCGGTATTCGGCCTTCACGTTGACGCTCTTCTGGTTGCGGTTGTTGAACTGGTTCTGGGTCCGGAAATCCCAGAGATAGGCCGGCGATGCGGCCGTGTTCTGGTAGTCATACTGAATCGAGGAGGGACCGTTGACGTTTTCGCTGTAGAAGAGGTTCACCGCCACACCAAGGTTTCGCTCGCCGCCGAGGACATCGAAGACCTCCTGGTAGGAAATGTTCGTCAACGGATGGATCGGATGATTCCGGCGCACCTGCGTGTGTTCGTAAAATGGCGCCGCCCAGCGCGCCCCAAAACTGTAGCTGAAGCGCCGACGCTCTTTCATGCTGAGCGGGGAGCGCGTCTTCAAATTCACCGAGCCTCCGAGCGAGTCCGCCGTCTGGTCCGGCGTCTGGCCCTTGATGACCTCGAGCTGCTCAAACATTGCGCCGGTGAGGCTGTGGGTCTGGAACTGGCGGTTGAAGCCGCCGACATTGGACATGAGCTGGCCGTCCACATTTACGCGATTCATCGTCGAAGGCTGGCCACGGATGATAAGGCCGGTGACGTTGCCCTCGTCATCGAGCTGTGAGGCCACGCCAGGCAGCCGCACCGCGAGCTCGCCCGCGCTCAAATTGGGCAAATTGCCGTAGGCATCGAGCGCGACGACGTTTTTCACGTTGTCGGCGTTGCGCTGCGCCGTGAGTGCGAGCGCGTTGCCCTCGCGCTCGCCCGTGACGCGAAATTCTCCGAGCGTGTAGATCTGCGTCGTGAGGTCGAAGTTCTGCACCACGCGCTGGCCCGCCGCTACGCGGACGGTCTGGTGCTGCGGGTCGAGCCCGAGATAGGACACGACCAGTTCCAACTCGCCCGCTGGCACGCCCGACAGGACGAAGCGCCCGGTGTTGTCGGTAAGGACGGTCTGCCCTAGCCTCGGCGCCTCGATTTTCGCCCCCTCGAGGAGGTTGCGCGTCGCAGCATTGCTGACGGTGCCGGTCACCGTGCCGACGCTGGATGTCGCGGCACGTGCGGCGACGGCGAACCATGAAAACGCCAGGAGGGAAACGGCCGCGAGCACGGGGAGCGCGCGCCGGAAACGAAACGGAGACAAGCCGGGGGTGGGTTGCATGTTGGGTGGAGTTCGGTGGCATCCCCGGCCGGCCGACAACGGGCGGCTGGCCGGGGAGGCGCAGGGAGGGTTCGCGTCCGAATTGCAGCTAAATCGTTTTAGGTTCAAGCCTTATTTTTCGCCCCGCGCCGGGGGCCGACGGCGCCACCGGTGAGCCCCCGCCCCGGCCCTCAGCCGTAGAAATTCAGTCGAGGTGGAGCGGCTTGTCCCCAAGACGCTCAACGTGAGAGCGAACGCACGAAGGCGCGTTGGGGTCAACGCGCCCCACCGTGCAGTGGTTTCCTTCTTACGGCTGAAACGCACTCCGCTTGGAGGGATCCGGCTCAGAACCGGCCGCTCACCCCGAGGTTGAGCGTGGTGCCGGTGAAGATCGTACGTTCCATCTGGTCCGCGATGCCGCGCTAATTGGCGATCGGCTCGTTCGTCAGGTTGAGCCGCGCACCGTAACAGTCGGCGGAACAAACACCGCCGTCGGCTTCACCCGCCGCCGGTTCATCAGGCTGAACAAGAGCGTCACGATTTCCTCGACCACGAGATCGTAGCTGGGGCCGACGCAGGTCAGCGGGGGCGCGAAGAAATCGGCGTGCTCGTGATCGCCGACGCCGATGACCGCGACATCCGCGGGCACCCGGCGGCCGGCCACCTTGAGGGCGTGAAAGGCGCCGAGCGCCAGCGTGTCCGTCACCGCGAAGATTCCATCGCAATCCCGATCGGCCGCCAGGTGCGCCTGCACCGCCGCCGCCCCGCTCGCCGGGGTGAAGCCCTTGGCCGCCACGGTGTGGGGCTCGGCGACGCCGTGCTCAGCCAGGGCGGTGCAAAAGGCGGCGGCCCGATCCGCCGTGGTCTCGGTGAGCAGCGCGGGTGTCAGCACCACGGGCCGTCTCCGACCCCCCGCCAGCATGATTTCGGCGGCGCGGCGCCCGCCCTCCCCGGGCGTCTCAAGGACGCAGCAATAGTTTTCCAGCCGGCGCCCCTGCACCACCACGGCATAGGGCAGGGTCGTTGAGCGCAGGAATGCGTCATCCGCCGGCAACGTATTCGAAATGATGACACCGTTGAAGCGGCTGGCGTTCAGCAGGCCGGGCATCTCGCGCAGCCGGCCGGCGTGAAAGATGTCGATCGAGACTGAAAACCGCCGGTCCGGCGCGCTGCGCGCATCGACCGCCGCCTGCACCTGCCGCAGCGTGCGGCTCACCAGAAAGAGCGGGGCCTCGAACGAGGTGAGGATGCCCAGATCCATGCTGTGCACCGCCGGGTCGTGGGCGCGCAGACGGCGCGCGGCGACGTTGGGCACGTAGCCGAGTTCCCGCACGGCCTGCCGGATACGTTCCACCGTGGCCGCCGCCAGCCGGCGCTCGACGTGCCGGTTGGCCAGCACCGTCGACACCGCCGCCGGCGACACGCCGACGTGATCGGCAATCGTACGCACAGTTACCGGACGTTTCACACCTCGGGCCATGGAAAGGAATTGGCGGATCGCCCATGCCGCCGCAAGGGACAATCCACCAGGTCAAAAACGGCCGGAGCGGTGGGTGGGTCGATACGCCAACGTGAGTTGGGGCCCCTGGTCGACCCGGACGAGGCGGATCAACCTGGAGATGGGCCTCGCTTCCGCGTCGCGAGCAGGGTCACCGCCAATCCCACGACGAGGATGGCCGCCGTCCCGAAGACGATGGTAAGAAAGCTGTGGAAAGGGCTGCGCCAGGCGGCCAGCGCGCCCGTCCACTGGGGCGAAAGGCTCATCCAGAGGATCACCAGGACGCCCGCCGCCACCCCGGCCAGTCCCGCCGAACGGGCGGCGTGTCGCGCCAACAGGCCGAGGAGAAACAGGCCCAGCATGCCGCCGCCAAAGACGCCCGCCAGGGTCCACCAGGCGTCCAGCGCGCTTTTCACGTGGATCATCGCGAGCGCCATGCCGGTGCCCAGCAGGCCCACCACCAGCGTGGCGCCGTGGAGCACCTTCATCTTCTGCCGTTCGGTCGACTCCCGCCGGAAATAACGCTGGTAATAATCGTTGAGGACGATCGTGGCCGAGGAGTTCAGACTGCTCGAGATCGTGCTCATGGCCGCCGCGAAGATCGACGCGATCAGCAGCCCGGTGACGCCCCGCGGCAGGACCGTGACGATGAAATAAGGAAACACCGAGTCGCTCTTCGCCGCCGCGCGGTAGGCGGCGGGCAGGGCGTCGGCATTCGCCGTGTAATACGCGAACAACGCCGTGCCGATGAAGAAAAACATCGCGGAAATGGGCACGTACAGGAGCCCGCCCAGCCAGAGACTCTTGCGCGCCTCCCGGTCCGACTTGGCCGTGTGGTAGCGTTGGACGAAATTCTGATCCACGCCGAAGTTCTGCAGGTTGATCACCACGCCGTAGATCAGGACGACCCAAAAGGTGGGGCCCCCGAGTTCGAGCCCGAAGCCCCCGAGGGAAAACGTGTCGTGCTCCGCCGCCAGCCGGAACAATTGCCCGGGCCCCCCGGGCAAGCCCAGCACCATCAGGATCGCGCACGCCAGCGCGCCGCCCACCAGAATCACCGTCTGAATCGCATCGGTCCAGATCACCGCTGTAATGCCGCCGACAAAGGTGTAGAGCGTTGTGGTGACCCCGGTGGCCAGGATGATCCAGCGGATGTCCCAGCCGAGGAGGACGTTCATCGGCAGCGCCATGAGGTAGGTCACGGTGCCGATGCGCGCCAATTGGGTGAGCAGATAACACACGCTCGCATACACCCGGGCCCAGGGACCAAACCGCTCCTCGAGGTGGGAATAGGCCGACACGTGCTCCCGGCTGCGATAGAACGGCAGGAAATATTTCACGCCAATCCAAGTCGCCAGCGGGAGGGACAGGCTGAAGACGAACGCATTCCAATTGCTCGCGAAGGCCTTCCCCGGCAGCGCGAGAAAACTGATGCTGCTCACGTAGGTGCCGACAATGGAGATGCCGAGCAGCCAACCCGGCAGATTGCGCCCGGCCGCGGTGAACCCCTCCACCGAGCGGCTGCGGCGCCAGAAGGCCAGGCCGACCGCCAGCGTGAGAACAAAGTAAGCCACCAGGACAACAAGATCGAGGGTCTCCAAGCGATTCGGCATGATCAGGCTGGCTCCTTTGCCGCCGGGGAGTCCGCCGACGGATGCAACCACCGCCCGCGGACCGATCGGAGGAATTCCGAGCGAACGAATATCCACGGCAGCAACGGCGGCATGAGGTGTTTCGTGAACCTAACGAGCAAAAAATCGAGGCAGAAGTTTCGTTTTGGCCCCGGGGACAGGAAAGGCGCGTCTCCGAGCTGGCGGTTGTAGGCGGGGTGC
This sequence comes from Opitutales bacterium, assembly GCA_038249085.1. GTDB lineage: Bacteria > Verrucomicrobiota > Verrucomicrobiia > Opitutales > Opitutaceae > ER46. The sequence continues at coordinate 33,582 of JBBRWR010000044.1, read as the reverse complement.
CCTCACCCCGCGAGATGTCGCCGGGCCGCGCGGTAAAGGCACCGCCAATTCGCAAATGCACCCGGTCACGAATATCCTCCGCCGGGGTGGCGAAGAGCTCCCGCAATTTCTGCGCAGACAACGGCAACTACTGCGTGGCGACGGCGGGGTTCTAAGACTACCCTTTGACCATGAAAACCATCCTCGCCCCGGTCGATTTTTCCGGCGCGACTGACGCCGTGATTGCGGAAGCGACGGCGCTGGCGCGGGCGCTGGACGGCCAGGTCGTATTGCTCACCGTCATTCAGCCGCCGGCGATTACCAACGAGTACTCCGCCTTGATGGACAACCTTGCGGAAATCGTGGCTGCCGGAGAGAAGAACGCGGCGAAACGCCTGGCGCAGCTGGAAGCCAAACTGCAGGGGGAAAAGATCCCGGTGGAAACCGTGCAGCTGAACGGCCCTCCCATCCGGGTCATCGTCGAGCAGGCCAAAAAACTCGATGCCGACTACATTGTGATGGGTTCGCACGGCCATACGGCGCTCTATGATTTGCTGGTGGGTAGCACCACGCACGGTGTGTTGATGCGGGCGGCCTGTCCCGTGGTGATCACTCCGGGCGTCAAGGAGGCGCCGAAGAAGGCCAGGAAGTAACCGTTTTTTGGGTATGTGGGAACACCGGGCGCGGGCGTGGGCTCGCGCCCTTCTTATTGCCCGGGACGGAAGCGGAGCCAAGCGCGCCGACCCCGGCCTCTGGGTCAGCCGGGCACGCGAAAGGCCGGCCGCATGCCGGTCGTCACGATCAGCAGGGTCAGCAGTGAACTCACCGGCATGAGGACAGCCGCCACCAAGGGGTTCATCCGGCCGGCGACCGCCAGACCCACGGCCAACACGTTGTAGGCGACGGAAAAGACCAAAATAGCGAGCTGGGTTCGCCGGCGAATCCGATCGATCGCAAACAGCGCCCGCAGTCCACCGATGCCGCGGCCCAGATAATAAAAGTCGGCTTTGCGTTCGAGCACGCCGCGATGAATCACGGGGGTTCCCCGGCACAGGGCCCGATCGAACGCCAGGCTGTCATTGGCGCCGTCCCCGAGCATCAGCGTGTGGTCCGCACCATGGGCCTCGAGCCAGTCGGCCTTCCCCTGCGGCGTGAGCCCGCCCACCGCCCGGCCCGCCGGCAATCCCAACTCGGCCGCCATCGCCGCCACTTTTCCCGCCCGGTCTCCACTCAGGATGCCCACCGCAAAGCCCCGCGACTGCAAGGCCTGCACCTCGGCGCGCGCGTCCGAGCGCACCGCATCGCGGAAATGGAAACGGGCCACCACCCGCCCCGAGCACGCCAACTCCGCATCATGGTACTCCGGATACTTGTCACTTAATACGTGACATGTTTCCGACGCCGGAGGAACCCCGGCAGGTGGCAAAATCGAGGCGTTCACCTCGGGGCGGAGAGCCGGGGCGGAACCGGCGGAGCGCCAGCCGGGACGCCCGAGCGACCAAGGCCCCCATTCGACCCCCACCCCGACGGTCTCCCGCACCGCGTCCGCCAAGTCGGGCCGAGCGCCGGGGAGGGGCGCCGCGACGGGACCGGCCGCGAGGAGATTTTCGAGCAGGCACTGGCTGACCGGATGAGGATTCTCGCGGACCAGCGTGAACAACGCCTCCCGCGCAGCGGAATCGAGTTCGGCGATTGCTTCCGCATTCTGCAGCACGGGGTTCTCGAGCGTGAGCGTGCCGGTCTTGTCGAAGACGATCTGGCGGATGCGGGCGAGTTTCAGCCAGAGATCGCCCTCGCGCACAAACACCCGGCGACGGCGCAGGGCGACCGTCGCCATTTCGTCGGCGAGGGGGAAGGCCAGCGCGATGGCGCAGGGGCACGAAACCACGAGCACCGCAGTCACGACCGCCCAGGTGCGGAGCGCATCACCGGTACCCAGCCACCAGCCCGCGCCCGCCAGGGCGGAAACGACGATGATGCCGAGCACGTAGCTGCGCACGATGCGCTCGAGCAGGGCGTGCCGGACCCCCGGCCGCTCGCCCGTTTGCAGCAACTGCGCAAGCAATGACTCCGCCCACGACTGCCGCGCCATGAGGCGCACCTCCAACCGGCCCACCTGGACCGCACCGGCCGGGATGCGCTGCCCGGCGCGAAAGACCCTCGGCTCGGCTTCGCCACTGATCGAAGCAAGTGAAAAGGAGGCCTCGGCGCTCTCGAGTTGGGATTCCACGACGAGGGTCTGGCCGGTGGCGAGGAGCAGGGTTTGGCCGGCGGCGAGTTTCTCGGGCGGGACCTCGCTGCCATCGGCGAGCCGGACGCGGGCCGGCTTCGGCTGCTGGCTGAGGAGCCGGCGGCGGTTGCGCTCCACGGCGGCCACCTGCGCCCACCGGCCGACGAGCATCAGGAGAATGAAGGCCGAGACGAAGTCGAAATAGACGAAGCGCTCCTCGCCGGCGAGCCAGCCGTAGAGCGAGCCCAGGTAGGCGCCCGCAATGCCGATCGCGATTGGCAAGTCGATATGCATCGCCCGCTCCCGCAACGCGCGCAGTGCCCGGGCCAGAAAATACGTGCCGCCGACGAGCACGCTGAGGGTGCCAAACGTGACGCTGAGCAGGCGAAAGAGTCCGGCCCATTCGAAGGTGGGCTCCATGCCGAAATACGCCGGCAGGGAGTAGAGCATGACGTTGAGGGCAAAGGCGGCGCACAACCCGATGCGGCGCACCAAGCCGCGGCTTTCCGGATCGACCACCGTCGCCCCGGCGGGACCCGCGAGATAGCCGAACGCCTGGAGTTTGCGGGCAAACTCGATCGCCGAGAATTCGCCGCGCACCCAGCGCAGGCGCATCGTGCCGTACTGGGCGTTCACCACGATGTCACGCGCCCCGGGTTGCTGTTGAAAGATCCGCTCGATCAGCCAGACGCAGCCGGCGCAGGAGATGCCCTGGACGTCGAGCGTGAGTTCCGGGATGGGCGGAGGGCGCACCGGAGCCGGGGCCGGCGGCCCGGGGAGACCGTCCTCCACCTCCTGTTGCGCCACCTCGAGCCAGGCGTAGTCGCGGGGTTGAAACACCGCGGCGTCGGCCGGGGTGGTGACGTCGTCCTTGATCCGGTAGTACCCGGCGAGACCCTGCTCGTGCACCAAGCGAAAGACGTAGCGGCAGCCCGAGCAGCAGAAGCCGGTGGCCCGCATGCGATCATCCAGCAGCGGCGCGCCGCAGTGCCGGCAAACCGGCTTTCCGCCGCGGCTCGTCTCCCCGCCCGCAGGGGGAAGCTCCGGGCCGCCTGCAACCGGCGCACTCATCTCAATGGCACACGAAACCCAGGGGATCCGGGCCCGGAAAACCCAGGGTGGCGCGCAGCCTCCAGCCAATCGTGACCGCCGTGACGAGGGCCAGGACGACCCGGGTGCGATTCAGCCAGAGGGGCGAGAGTTTCTGCCGCACCCAGTGGAATTGGGACTGGGCCAGCCACAGGAGCGGCACGGTGCCGAGACCGAAGGCGAGCATCACCTCGACGCCCCGCAGGGCCGAGCCCGAGAGCAGCGCCAGCGCGACGAGGAAGTAGAGGGGGCCGCACGGCAGCAGCGGCGTGGCCAGCCCGAGCGCCAGCGCCGCCTCGGTCCGCGATCGGCCGCGCATCCAGGCCTGAAGCTTCCAGGCCAGGCGGCCGAGCGAGGCGAGCTTGGGCAGATAACGATCCCAGCGCAGCGCCAGGGCGAGAAAGAACAGGACCAAGACCCACGGCAGCCAGCGCAGGGCCGACTGTGATATCCAGGTAAGCGGCGCCCGACCCAGCCCGCCCGCCAGCAACCCGAGGACGGAGTAGCTGGCGAGCCTCGCCCCGTGATAGGCAGTGGCGACCGTGTGCCCGTCGGCCCGTTCGCCGCGCACCGGCATCAGGCCACAGGCCAGCGGGCCGCACATGCCGGCGCAGTGGAGGCTCGTCACAAGCCCGGCGATGAAGGCCGTGGCGGGAGAGTTGATGGCGGCAAGTTCCATCGGATCAACGGGTGTGCACCAAAGGCACTTCCTGCACCGGATGCCGGGAGGCAATCACGAACCACACCGCCCACACGCCGATTTGCACGACAAACGCGGCCACGAACCAGAGCCACAGGCGGGACTTCCGACCGGAGACGGGACCGGAATCCTGCTCCGCCTCGCCGGCCGGCGGCGCCGCGGGGGCACCGGGCGCCCCGAAGTCATTTGTGGGCACGGCGCTCCTCCTCTTCCTCGCGCAGCAGTCGCGCCTCCGGACCGAGGAATTCGACTTCGCGGCGCAGTCGGAACGTTTCCGCGGCGTCCTGGACCTGGACGAAGAAGTGAAATGGGCCGCCATAGCCGGCGCGGGGTTGCTGCAGAATCAGGGGCTGCACGAGTTCGCCGAGCGGTCCCACCTCCACCACTGTCTCGAATCCGGTGCGCCGGAGATCGGCCGGGACGCCGTCGACCTTGACGATGAATGCCTGCGGCGTGTTGCGCTTGTTCACGATGCGGACCAGGAACTGGTTTCGCACGGTGGTCGCATCGATGATGTAGGGGGCTCCGGTCATGCGCGTGACCCCGAAATTCGCAGGTTTCAGGGTCGAGACCGCCCACCCCGACACGCTCACCCCGACGAGCAGCAGGATGAAGTACAGGATCGTCCGCGGGCGGATCCAGCGGGTGCGCGCGCCGTCGAACGCGATCTGCGAATCGTACCGAATCAATCCGCGGGGACGGTGCAGGCGAGTCATGACGTCGTCACACGCGTCGATGCAGGCGGTGCAGCCGATACACTCCATCTGCAATCCCTGGCGGATGTCGATGCCGGTCGGACACACGTGCACGCAGCGGTTGCACGCCACGCAGGCGCCCGCCCCGGGCGTGCCCGCCCGCCCGCGCGGCTCGCCGCGCTGGGCATCGTAGCCAATCACCAGCGAATGGTCATCGATCAACGCGGATTGGATGCGACCATAGGGACAGAGCACGATGCAAAGCTGTTCGCGAAACCAGGCGAAGTTGAAATAGAGGATGCCCGTGGCCACCGCGATAAACCCGAAGGCCGCCCAATGCTCCGACGGGGCTTGCCGGATCATGGCCCACACCTCGGCCAGCGAAACAAAATAGGCGAGAAACAGGTGCGTGATGATCGCAGAAACCAGCAGGTAGAGGCCATGCTGCAGCGCGACCTTGGCGATCTTGCCGGCGGAGAGCGGCGCGGCGGCCAGGGCGCGGCGCGCCACCGCATCGCCGCCGATCCAGCGCTCGATCGGCCGGTAGATGTTTTCGAGGAAGACGGTGTGCGGGCAGGCCCAGCCACACCAGACCCGGCCGAGCAGGGCCGTGACAAAGATGAGCGAGAATCCCAGGCCGGTGATCAGGAAGAACAGCAGCCACAGGTCCTGCGCGGCAAAGGTGAGCCCAAACAGGTGGAAACGCCTTTCCGCCACATCGAGAAAGACGGCGGGATAGCCGTTTATCTTGATCCACGGCAGCGAGAGGTAGAACGCGATGAGGCCAAACGCCGACATTCGGCGGGCGGTCGTGAAACGGCCGTGGGTATCGGAGGGGAAGAGAAACGGCCGGGAGCCGTCGGACCGGATCGTGGTTACCGCGTCGAGGCTGGGGGCCGGGAAGTGCGCCGGCCGCCCACCCGCGGCAACGCCAGCCCGGGGGCGGGTGGCAGGGGGCGGGGTCGGCACCGGTGGGAGATCATTCGGCATGGAGAAGGCCCATCGCCGCCCGACGCTAGGGCGACGTGGCGGGTGCGACCACGATCGCCTCGCCCTCCTGGTGCTTGCTCAGAACGTAGGCAGTGACGTCGCCAATCTTGCGGGCGCCGAGCACGGGACCCCAGGTCGGCATGCCCTTGGCGAGCACCCCCTTGGTGATCAGATCGTACAGTTCGGTGGGCCGGCCGCCGTGGATCCAGGTCGTATCCGTGAGGTCGGGACCGATGGCCGCGGAACTCTCGGACTTGCCGCGCAGGCTGGCCAGATGGCAGGCCGCGCAGGTGGAATCGAACACCGCCTTGCCCGCGGCAACGATCTCCGCATTCCGGCTCATCTTCCAGAGGCTGGCGTCGTCAAGCTGGACGGTGGAAAGCCGCGCCGCCTCGATCCGGGCCATCGCCGTCGAAACCGCCTGGGCGCTGGACGGGCCCACCCGGAACCACTCGTAGTACGCCCAGTAGCCGACCCAAAACGCGATCGCGATGTAAAGCGTGTAGAGCCACCAGTTCGGCAGGCTTTTATCGTATTCCTGGATGCCGTCGTACGTGTGCGGACGGATCGGATCTTCTTCAGTCGTGGCGGGAGGCAGTGGCGTCATGGCGGGCGGGAGGAGTGGCCGTGGCGAAAGGCAGATGGGCAAAGCGCTCGACTTGCGGGCGTTTCATCCGGATGGCGCGCCACGCGAAAGCGACGTAGATCGACGAGGCGGTGAGGAAGGCCGCGAAGGTGAACAGCGCGGCGGTGTCTTCAAAGGCGAGGCGGCGAAACATGGGAGGGAGCGGGTGCGGAGGGCAGGGCTGGGCGCGATGACATTATTGGGCGGCCGGGGGCGACGACGGCGTGGCCCCCACGCGCTCGAACTTGCCGAGACCCTGCAGGTAGGCGATGAGCGCCACGATTTCCTTTTCGGGGGCGACGTAGGCCCCCTCCTTGCGCAAGTCGGCCGCGATGACCTTCGCCTGCTCGCTGACCCGCGTCTCAATCTGCCCGGGCGTCCAGTTCGGATACGGCACCCCGAGCGTGCGCTGGACCGAGAGTTTCGCCGGCAGCGCCGCGATGTCGGTGTCGCGGGTGAGCAGCCAGCCAAAGGTGGGCATGTTCGAGCCGACCGAAATCGAACGCGGGTCCTCCATGTGGCGGAGGTGCCAGACATTCGGATACTTGCCGCCGACCCGGGCCAGATCCGGGCCGTTGCGCTTGGAACCCCATTGGAACGGATGATCGTAGATGGACTCGCCCAAGCGGGAGTAATCGCCGTAGCGCAGCACGTCGGGCACCAGCGTGCGGATCATCTGCGAGTGGCACGTGTAGCAGCCTTCGCGCACGTAGATGTCGCGGCCGGCGAGTTCCAGCGGCGAGTAGGGGATTTGCCGGCGGTCCTCGACGTTGGCGGCGCGATGGGCGATGACCGTCGGGATGATCTGGATCATGCCGCCGGCGACCACCGCGATGAAGGTGAGGATGGTAAAGGGCGCCGTGTTGACGAGCAGGCGGTCATACCAACCGGCCCAGGCCTTGCCGCGCGACTCCCAGTGGGCATAGGCGAGGATGCCGCAGAGCATCGTGCCCACGAGGCCCAGGACGCTGAGGGCGTTGGCGGTGAACATCCAGGCGCAGGCGAAGCCGCAGCCGAGGATCGAAAAAAGCACCGGGGGGTTGAGGAAGGTGCCGAGCAGGCCCAACCGCGCATCGGCGGGCACGGGCAACTCCTCATCGGCGAAGACCTCCACCGTGCCATTCACGGCCTGCGCTCCGCGCACCGTCTGCCAGACATTGTACGCCAGCAGGAGGAAGCCGGTCAGGTAAAGTGTGCCGCCCACCACGCGCATCAGCATCAGGGGGCGGATGGTGTTGAGCGTATCGAGAAAGTTGGGATAGGCCAGGACGGTGCCGTGGTCGGTCGTGGCATTGAGCATCACACCCTGGGTGATACCACTCGTCCACATCGCGGCGACATAGAGCAGGATGCCGACGGTCCCGATCCAGAAATGCAGGTTGGCCAGGGCGACGGAATGGAGGGGTTTGTTCCAGAGGCGCGGGAGCAGCCAATAGATCATGCCGGCGGCCATGAAGCCGTTCCACCCGAGGGCGCCGGCATGGACGTGGCCGATGATCCAATCGGTATAGTGACCGAGGGCGTTGACGGACTTGATCGCGAGGAGCGGTCCCTCGAACGTGGCCATGCCGTAGAACGTGACGGCGGCCGCCATGAACTTGAGCACGGGATCCGTGCGCAGCTTGTGCCAGGCGCCGCGCAAGGTGAGCAACCCGTTGAGCATGCCGCCCCAGGAAGGCGCCCAGAGCATGAGCGAAAAGGTCATGCCCAAGGTCTGCAGCCAGTCGGGCAGCGCGGTGTGCAGGAGGTGATGGGGACCGGCCCAGATGTAGACAAAAACCAGGGACCAGAAATGCACGACCGAAAGGCGATAGGAATAGACCGGCCGTTCGGCCGCCTTCGGGAGGAAATAATACATGATGCCGAGGATCGGCGTGGTGAGGAAGAACGCCACGGCGTTGTGGCCGTACCACCATTGCACGAGGCCATCCTGCACCCCGCCGAACAGCGGGTAGCTGTGCGTGAAGCTGGTCGGCAGCGAGAGGTGGTTGACGATGTAGAGCAACGCCACCGTGATGATCGTCGCGATGTAGAACCAGATGGCGACGTACAGGCTGGGTTCGCGCCGGCGGGCGAGGGTCCAGAAGAAATTCACCGCAAAGACAACCCAGATCAGGGCGACCGCGAGGTTGAGGGGCCAGATGAGTTCGGCGTACTCCTTGCCCCGGGTGAGGCCCAGCGGGAGCGTGATGGCGGCGGCCACGATGATGGCCTGCCAGCCCCAGAAGTGCAGTTGCGAGAGAAAGTCGCTCGCGAGCCGCGCCTTCACGAGCCGTTGGGTCGAATAATAAATGCCGGCAAACATCATGTTGCCGACAAACGCAAAAATCACGGCGTTGGTGTGCAGCGGGCGCAGCCGGCCGAAGGAAAGCCAGGCGGTCTTGAAATTGACCTGCCAGAAGTTGAGCTGCGTGGCGATCAGCACGCCCACCAGCATGCCGACGACGGCCCAGAGGATGGTGGCGAGCAGGAATTGCCGGACGACTTTGTCGTTGAACTCCAGGGTGATTTTGCGGGCGGGCATCGGGTGGGATAAGACAATAGATGAGATCCGGCCACGGTCGGGACCGGGTGCGACAGGGAGAAACGATCCGGCAGTCAGCGACTGCGTGCCTGGGGGTGGAAACCGCGTTCCGACTGACCCGGTGCCACCACCGGCGCACCCACGATCCGGGAGTTTTCCTCGGCGAGCGGCAGGAGCGAGTCGCGCTCGGCACTGCTGAGGGAACCCCGGGAATGCTCGCGGAGAAAGAAGACCACAAAGGTGAAAACCAGGCAGAGGCTGATGGTCAGGGTGAGTGGGACGACGGCCATAAAGGGAGGGTTCAGTTGCTCAGGGAGGCGCGACGGCCAAGGATAGAGTGGCCTCCGGAGGGCCGCTCCGCGGGAGTTGGCTGGAGTTGCGCATTTCTTGCCGACAACTCAGGCGGCGAACGGCATCGCCTGGCTCGAACGACCCGGGGTCGTGGAACCGTGGAGATGCTCGCGATAGGTCGAGGGCGACTCGCCCGCGACGCGGCGAAAAACCCGGTTGAACTGCGAGAGGGACTGAAAGCCGGCCTCGTAGGCCGCCTCGCTGATCCGCACGTGCGGATTGAGCAGGAGCTGCTTGGTCTTCTCGATGCGCGCGCGGGCGACGTAATTGGTGAACGTGAGACCCGTGGCCGACTTGAAGACCTTGCAAAAGTAGAACGCACTCATGTTGGCCGCCCGCGCCACCTGCTCGAGGGCAAGGGACTCGCCCAGATGCTCGGAGATGTAGGCCCGCGCCCGCACGGCGGCGGGCGGCTCCGCGGCGGCCGTCTTGATCATGAGTTCGTTGGACAAAAGGGAGAGATGTTGCGCAAAGCTCGCGAGCAAACGCAGGGCGGCACCGTACTTCGCCTTGGGCAGGACCCGGGTCTCAAAATACGCGGCGCGCAGGAGCGCGACATTGACCACCGCATTCCACTTCTCGAGCTGCGCCAGCGCGCCACGAAAATTGCGTTCAGTGGGCGGCCGCATCATCACCTGGCCGGTCTGGAGATAGGCGACGACCTTTTCGCCAACGTGGATCGGAACGACCGACTCGCTCATGCCCGCGAAACAACGCACCGTTTTCCCGATGGCCCCGGCGTCGCGCTCGACCTCCTGTTGCAACTGCAGGCAGGTCGCGCAGGTCCGGCTCGCCCCGGTCATCAGCGCGCAAAACCCGTTGACCAGCCGGGCCCCGTGCATCGGCGGCTGGAACGAGCCGGCGGCGCGCAGGACCAGCGGGAGGCCCGTCGCGGTTTGAAAGGCGTCCTGATAATCGCGGAAGATTTCCGATTCTTGGAGCCGGGTGACGACATCGTCCCGGCGATGACTGGGAATCGGGGTGGAGCTGTGGGTGAGGTGGGTCGCTTCCATGATGCCCCCAGGATAGAGCAAATCTCCCGGCCAGGTAATTGGAGCCGCGGCGACATCTCACTAAGGAATTTCCTTAGGTGGCGTAAGCACGATCGCCCCTCCATCCTTGCGACATCGCCCGGGATAGTGCTATTTCCCGTCTTTCGACCACACCCGATTCCCGCCTCCCTTGAATCCCCACCAACTCCAGGACGACCTGAGCAACACGATCCGGGAGTTGCGCGATCTCAAAGCCGCAATCGACGCCCATTCGATTGTGGCCATCACCGACCCCACCGGTCGAATTATTTACGTAAATGACAAGTTCTGTGCGATTTCCAAATACGCCCGGGAGGATCTCATCGGGCAGGACCATCGCCTCATCAACTCCGGACATCATACGAAGGAATTCTTCCGCGACCTCTGGTTAACGATCGCCAGCGGCCGCGTTTGGCGGGGCGAAATCAAGAACCGGGCCAAGGATGGCTCCTGTTACTGGGTGGACACCACCATCTTCCCCTTCAGCGCTGAAGGCGGCAAGCCATTGCAATACATCGCGATCCGAACCGACGTCTCGGCGCGCAAGGCGGACGCCGAGGAATTGCGGCGGGTCGCCGCAGAATTGGCGGAAAAGAACAAGGAACTCGAGGCCATCGTCTACACCGTTTCCCACGACCTGCGTTCGCCCTTGGTCAACGTCCAAGGCTTTGGCAAACAGCTCAACCGTGCCTGCGAGGTCATCCGCGATGCTGCTGCGACCGCCGGCGAGGGCGGAGCCGTGCCCGCCGCGGCGTTGAAGCAACCGCTCGAGGTCTCCATTCCCCAGGCGCTGCGTTTCATCAACGCCGGCGTGCAAAAGATGGACACCCTGCTCTCGGGCCTCCTGCGCTATTCGCGCCTGGGCCGAGTGGCTTTGAATCTCCGCCCGCTCAACATGAATGGCCTGATCGCCGAAGTCACGACCGCGATGACTTTCCAGCTCGATGAGGCCCGGGCCGAGGTCCAGGTGGATCCGCTCCCGATCTGCGTCGGCGATCACGTCCAGACCAGCCAGGTCTTTGGCAACATCCTGGACAACGCGCTCAAGTACCGGGATCCGAATCGGCGGCTGCAGATTCGCATCACCGGTCAACTGCGGGACGGCCAGGCGATTTATGCCCTGGCAGACAACGGGGGGGGAATCGCGCCCGAGCACCAGGCCAAGATCTTTGAAATGTTCCACCGGCTGAACCCGGACGCGACGGTGGGCGAGGGTTTGGGACTCACCATTGCCCAGCGGGTGCTTGAACGCCAAAAGGGCCGGATTTGGGTTGAGAGTCGGGTCGGTCACGGGTCCACTTTCTACATCTTGTTGCCGGCGATCGAAGCCGGCGGGACCACGACATGACTCCATTGCCCACCATCCTGATCGTCGATGACGACGAAGGCCACGCCATCCTGATTCGCGAGAACCTCGAGGCGGCCGGACTGAGCAATCGCATCCGGCACTTTCGCGACGGCCAGGCGGTGCTCGACTTCTTTTTCAAGGATCCGCTCCGGGTGAACGAGACCTTTCTCGTCCTGCTGGATATTCGCATGCCCAAGATCGACGGCATCGAGGTGCTGCGGCGGATCAAGGCCCACCCTGAATTGCGCAAGCTGCCCGTCATCATGCTCACCACCACCGATGACTCCCGCGAGGTGCTGCGCTGCCACGAACTGGGCTGCAATGTCTACATGCAGAAGCCGGTGGACTACGATCGATTTTCCGAAGCGATCCGCCGTCTGGGGCAGTTTGTGCCCCACCTGCACGTCCCGCCCTTGGCCGCGAACTAGACCGGTCGCTCGTGGCCACGACCGAAACTCCGCCCCACCTGCTGGTCGTCGATGACGACGACGGCCTGCTGATCCTCATGACCGAGACCCTGCGCGGGCACGGCTATGCCGTCGATACCGCCACCTCGGCCACGACGGCCCGCGCCTGGCTCGACCAGCACACTCCGGATCTCATGTTTCTCGACCTCAAGCTGCCGGACGGCAACGGCCCGGCCCTGGTCGCCAGCCTGCAACGCGACCACGCCGCCGTACCCTTCGTGGTCGTCACCGGCCAGGGTGACGAAAAAGTCGCGGTCGAAGTGATGAAACAGGGCGCCCTCGACTACGTGATGAAGGATACCGGTCTGCTCGACCGGCTGCCCGCCGTGGCGAAACGGGCCCTCAACGCCGTGGCGCAGGAGCAGGCCCTCCGGGCCGCCCAGGCGGAGCATCGCCGGCTCGAGCGCGAGATTCTCGCCATCAGCGAACGCGAGCGCCACAGCATTGGCGCCGATTTGCACGACAATCTCGGACAGCAGCTGACGGCGCTCGAGCTGATGTGCACCCTGGCCAAGGAAGACGCCGCGCCCCACCCTTCCCTCGCAAAGCATCTGGACCTGATGGCCCGGATGCTGCGCGAAGCGGTGGCGCAGGTGCGGTTCCTGGCCCGCGGCCTGGTGCCCGTCGGTTCCGAACCGGATGCGCTGCAGGTCGGGCTGGCAGAGCTGGCCGAACGCACCAACGCGCTCGGCCGGCTGCGCTGCCGCTTCGACTGTCCCACCCCGGTCACCGTCAGCGATCCCTATGTCGCCGGGCACCTCTATCGCATCGCCCAGGAGGCGACCAACAACGCGGTGAAACATGCGCGGGCCCGGCACGCCACCATCCGGCTCCACCGGACCGGCGAGGAACTGCAATTGGTGATCGAGGACGACGGCGCCGGCCTGCCCAAGACGCGCACGACCAAGAGCGACGGCATTGGTCTTGGTGTGATGCAGCACCGGGCCAACGCCATCGGGGCCCAGCTTGCCATCACCTCGCGGCGCGGCGAGGGTGTCTGTCTTCGCTGCACGCTCTCGATTCCGCCATGAAACCGCGCGCCAAGTCTCCCCCACCCTCCGCGCCCCCCACCCCCGCCGCCAGCCGCAAGCGCATCCTGCTGGTGGATGACCATCCCTTCATGCGCGCCGGCCTCGGGCAGCTCATCGATCGGCAGCCCGACATGGTCGTTTGCGGCGAAGCGGGAAATCCCGTCGAGGCCTTCCAGCAGCTCACAGGCACGCCGCCCGATCTGGTGCTGACCGATCTCACGATGCCGGGTCGCAGCGGGCTCGAATTCATCAAGGATCTGCGGGCGGCCCATGCGGACGTCGCCGTGCTGGTGATCTCGATGCACGACGAGGCGGTCTACGCCGAACGCGCGCTGCGCGCGGGGGCGCGGGGCTACATCATGAAGGAGGCCGGGGGCGAGAACCTGCTGGCCGCGATCCGACAGGTCCTGCGCGGGGAAGTCTACGTCAGTCGCCGCATGTCGGCGCGCATCCTCGATGCCCTTTCCGCCGGGCGACCGCGCGGCTCGCATTCACCCATCGAGCAACTCACCGATCGCGAATTTGAAGTCTTCCAACTGGTCGGCCTGGGCAAAAGCACGCGCGACATTGCGGCGCAATTACACCTCAGCCCGAAGACGGTTGACGTGCATCGCAGTCACATCAAGGAGAAGCTCGCGCTGGTCGACACGACCGCGTTGATCCGGCACGCCGTGCGCTGGGTTGAAACCCAGCAACTCGGGGACTGAGACGGCCACCCCTACGTTCCGCGCTCCGCCCCAGGGCGACGAACCCATCAATCCGCCGGCCCGATGATGAGTCGGCAGCCGAGCCCACCCCGCGAATTTTTCGCCTCCGACGCGGGCGCCGGATGGGCCCCGCCACCGGCTGGAAAAACCCCGGCGAATGCGCCCCGCCAGTGGCAAAAGATGGCCGTTTGGACCCGCCGTCAAACCCTGCGCAGCAATCGACAACGGGCGCGCAGCACGGGGCAGCGCCTTGTGGCAGCATGCGCCAGTGCAAGAAGCGCTGATGACCGCCCTCAGTGCCCGTCGCCCGCAAATCCGTGCGCGTTGGGAAGACGTCCTGCGAGCCGAAAGGGTCACCACCCCACTCGCCAATCCGGATGCGCTGGTTCACCTGATCGACTGGACGCTCGACGAAGTTTTTCGCACGCTGCAAAGCCTGCCCGCCCGGCGCCGGCCGTTGCGGGCGTTCACCCGCGCCGACATCGACTGCCCCTGCGGCCGGAATCCACTCCTCACCTACTTTGCCGCGGGCGAGCAGGCGCTGCAGGAATCACTCGTGCTTTCCCAGGCGCAGTGCCTGCACCTCGATCCGCTGGAGCGGGATTCCGCCCTGCACGAGTTGAACCTCGCCCTCCGCCACATCGCCCGGCGGGAGATTGGCGCGTTCTGCTCCCTGTGCCAGTTGCGGGACAGCGCTTGCGCCGGGAGTCGGCAGGCGACCCATGTGGCCTAGCGGGCCGTCCTCGGCGCCTGCTATGCGTCCTCCCCCAGGAGCCGGTGAAAGCGCACCTGCAGGGATTTTACGTCGGGCACGCGCAAGGTCTTGCCGTTGACTTCCAGCAAATCCTCCGCCCGCAGCCGCGCAAAGGTGCGGGACAGGGTTTCACTGCTGGTGCCGAGCTCGGCCGCGAGCACGCGCTTGGTGCTGGGGATCCGAATTACTCCGTCCTCCGCGGCGCGACTGTGCTTGATCAGCCAGTTGAGCAGCCGGGTCTCGACGTCCTTCAACGTGAGGTCATCGAGCATGCCGACCAGCACGCGCAGATGCTGGCTCATCGAACCCAACATGCGCAGGGCCAGGTCCGGGTGGCGTCCGATCAACTCCAGAATGGGAGCCTTCGGGATCAGGATCACCGCGCTCGACTCGACCGCCCGGGCGTTGGCCGGATAGCCGGTCGACGACGCCAGCGAGGCCTCCGCCATCGATTCGCCGGAGCGAAACACATGGATGACCTGCTCCTTCCCGGCGGCATTCACGCGGTGAACGTTGACCGCTCCCGTTTGCACCAAGTAACAGCCGCGCGACGGCTCGCCTTCATGAAAGAGATAGTCCCCCTTGCCCAGCTTCAGGGTACGCGAGAAGCCCGCGATGGTCCCCAGGTCATCGTCGGCCAGCCCGCTGAAGAGCTGGCAGCAACGCATGGTGCCAATCAAACCAGTGAGCCTGAGCTCGGCAGTACGGGGGGAAGGCGACATCACGCCTCATCCTTCACCCAAAACCGGCGTGATTCGCGAGAATTATCCGCTCTTGCCCTTGGGCGCGGTCGCCGGAGGAGAAGCCTGGACCAACAAAAAAGTCAGATCCTCGACCGCGCGTATGGCATGGGGCAGGTGGGGCGGCATGTGCAGCAGGTCGCCCGCTCCCATCCGGCGCGTGGCCTGGCCCAAGGTAAAATCACCCGTGCCGGCAAGCACCTGCAGCAACACCCGCGCCGGGCTCGTGTGTTCGGATAATTCCTGCCCCGGGGCGAAGCGAAACAACGTCACGCGCAAGCCGGGCGCGGTCAGCAGCGCCTGACTGACGATGCCGTCGGCCACGTCCGGCGGGGGAATTTTGAGGGAAACGACCTCGGCTGAATCGGGAGGGAGCATGATAAAGTTTTCAGGGTGAGTTTCGGATGGTGCCGCGGGACCTGCGGCCGGGGAGTAACTCAGTCGCGCCAGAAATTGACGGACCAACTCCCATCCGCCCTTCGCTCCAACGACGAGGCAAATCCTTCGCTCTTGAGCACCTCGATCAGCGGCGCCGGCAGGAACGGGGCGATGACGGTCAAGCCGTGCCCCGGCGCCAGCGCGTCGACCAGCGCCCGGATATCGCGAAACGGGTCCTCGCCCCGCGTCAGCATCGGCCGGACGTCGAGGGATTTGAACTTCGGGGTGATCACGGGAGGAGTGCGGCCCGGGACAGTCCTGCGACGACCTTGGCGGCTTCCGAGACATCACCCATCAAGCCGGCGTGCTGGTGGGCAATCTCACCCTCGGGATTGAGGACGGTGAGGAGGTTCGAATGCGAAAACTGCCCGCGCGCATCCTGCTGGTATTTTACGCCGAGCAGCATCGCGAGTTCCTGCACCGTGCCGTCATCACCCCGCAGCAGGGTCCAATGGTCGTCGAGTTTCATCCGCTCACGAAAGGCCCGGAGTGCCGCGGGGGTGTCACGCGCCGTATCGAAACTCACGAGCACCATCTGTGCCCGGCCGCGCAATTCTTCCGGCAGCGCGGCGCGCAGCCGCTTGATATCGTCGACCAGGACGGGGCAGGCGTACTCGCAGCTGGCAAAGAACATCGCCAGCACCACGGGCCGGCCCCGTAACGAAGCCAACGATACCGCTTGGCCGCCATCGTCGGTCCACCGGGCGTCCAGCTGGTAAAGCGACCGGGCCGAGAAGGCTGCGGCGGGTTTCATTTCCTCGCAGCAGGGTGCGGCGGCGGGTTTCGCCTCCGCACAACACGCCGGCCGGGCGGCGGGCGGCGGGCAGCACGGCGCCGCGGCGGGTCCGGCGTTACCGGCGGTCATGACGGTGGCGAGAACTGGAAAAAGCAGGAGGGAATAGGTTTTCATGGTGATTGGACGCAGCGGAAGCCGAGGTTGGGCACGGCGTAGTTGGCGCGCACGGAGCTGCGAAAACCGGCACGCATGAAGGCGGGGAAGTCGGAAGTATCCCGGGCGCCGACGGAACCGGCACCGCAGAAGAACGTGCGCTCCAGTCCGGTGTCGCCGCGGGACTCGCCCGTGACCATCGCCGTGTTGAAATCGTCCACCCACTCCCACACGAGGCTGAGGAGATCGTGGACCCCGTAGAAATTGGCGCGGCCCTGCCCGGCCACGGGCAGGGGGATGGGCGACGGCCGTATAAGCCACTCCAGTACGGTGGAATTGAACCCCGCTTCGCTCGCCCCGTCGGCCTGGGTGAAGCCGGCTCCGGCGGCGTGTTCCCACTCCGCCGTCGTGGGCAGGCGTTTGCCCGCCGCCCGGGCATAGGCCCGGGCCGCAAACCAGGATACCCGCACGACCGGCGACCCGGCGGGCGCACGCGGTCCGGGTTCAAGATCATCCGCCCAGTCGGCGAGGTAACCGGAGTCGGCGAACAGCGGGCTTACCTGCGAGCGCCGCCATTTCGGGTGGGTGCGCACAAACGCGAGGAAATCGGCGTTGGTGACCGGACGCACGTCGATCCAGCAGGCGGCCACCGGGACGCGCTCGGGTTCGTCCTGGCTGCGCAGCAGCGGCGCATAGCTACCCGCGGGAATGTAAGCCATGCCCGCGGGCCCGGCCTCCCCGGCCCGCGCCCCCCCACTCGACCCCAGCCCGAAAAGCACCGCCAGCCCAAGGGGACCGGGGGCTTTCCGCCAGAGTCGGAGGAGGGTCGCTCTCATCGCACTATTTATTGTCCCCGCGCACCCGCTTCACTTCGGTCGCGCTGACCGAACCCATGTCATTGCCCCAGGAATTCATCACGAACGTGAGCACATCGGCCACTTGATCGTCGGTGAAAACCTGCGGCGGCATCATGTTGTTGAAGGTCTTGCCGTTGACGGTGACCGGACCGGACAGTCCCTTCAGGACAATCTTGATGGCCCGATCCTTGTCGGCGGCGAGGAAGTCGGACTTCGCCAGCGGCGGGAAGACGCCCGGCAGGCCCTCGCCGGTGGGCATGTGGCAGGCGAAGCAGGACGTGAGAAACACCTTCTTGCCGCGTTCAAATTGAATCTCCTTGGTGATGTTGGCGATCTCGGGATTAGACGCGATGGCCTTCGCTTTTTCCGCGACCAGCTCGGCCTCGCGCTGGCTCGCGGCGAACCCGGCATCCGACGCCTGGCCGATGTAGACCTCGTCAACCTCCTTGCCGGTGTAGATGAGCGGGTTCTCCGGCCCGGTGACCTTGAGCATCCCGAGTGCGCCCTTGTTGAAGGCGCGGGACAACGAGTGATCCACGAGGATGTAGGTGCCGGGCACGTCGACCTTGAACTCCACCGCCACCGCCCCGCCCGACGGCACCATCGTCGTCTGCACGTGGTGCTGGGGCACCGCCCCGCCTTCCGGATAAACGGTGTCGAAGATTTCGCCGATGATATGGAACGAGGAAGTCACATTCGGGCCGCCGACGCCAAAATAGATGCGTACCTTTTCGCCGACTTTCGCCTGCAGCGCCTTGTCGCCGACCAGCGAGCCCACGGCCCCGTTGAACACCACGTAGGGAGGACGCTCGTCCTCCGCCTTCATCGGGTCGAAGTTCTGCAGGCCCGGTTCGCCGTGGCGACCGGAGGTGTAGACCTCGCCCTGCATCACGTAGTACTCGTGGTCCACCGGCGGCAGTCCGTCCTTCGGTTCGACGAGGATCATGCCGTACATGCCGTTGGCGATGTGCATCGGCACCGGCGCCGTGGCGCAGTGATAAATAAAGAATCCCGGGTTGAGGGCGGTGAAGGAGAATTGCGACGTATGCCCCGGTGCCGTGAAGGACGATGCCGCGCCGCCGCCCGGTCCGGTGACGGCGTGGAGATCGATGTTGTGGGGGACCTTCGAGGTCGGATGGTTGTTGAGATGGAACTCGACGAAGTCGCCCTCCCGCACCCGGATGAACAGGCCGGGGACGTTGCCGCCGTAGGTCCAGAACACATACTCGACGCCGTCGGCAAGCCGCTTGACCACTTCCCGCACCTCGATGTTGACGATGACCTTGGCCGGGTGCCGGCGCGTGATTGGCGGTGGCACGTTGGGGGCATCCGTGAGGACGGCGAGTTCGACCGGGAGATCCGCGGCCAGCGGCATTCCGCCCGGCCGGGCGATCAGGGTGCCTTCGGCCGATCGGGCGGCCGGCACGTCGGCGGCCAGCAGGAGGGCGAGGAGCGCACCGAAGGGATGGGAAACAAGGGAGGTCTTCATGGTGGGTGAAATTCTAACCAAAGTTTAGGAGGAAAAGGCGGGCCGCGCCTTGACGCAGCTCAAGCGATTGAGACGAACCGGCGCCAGGATTCGGGGATGGGCCCGGCGGGAAACGGCCGCGCCATCATTGCAGTTCACGACGACGAGGACTTCGCAAATCCTGCGATACCCGCCGCGTCGCTTGCGCACGCCTCACGCCCTCCACCCTACGGCGACAACGATGACAAACGCGAGCCCCAGCAGCGCCTCGATCAGGCCGAGGGTGCGCGCGCGCAGCCTGGGCCGGGGATAGACCAAAAGCGCCACCGTCCGCCCGGTGAGCACCGCCAGGGCGAGCGTCACCATCCGCGGGGCGAGGCCGGCCGCCACGAGCGCGATTCCCCCTCCCAGCGCCACGCCGGTCGCCACCAGGGCGGGGGCGCGGCAGGGTTTCCCGGTCTTCGTCGGGCGCAGCACCGCCCGCACACAAAGCACCGTCGGCACGGCACGGCCCAACATGACCAAGGCGAGGGCACCAGCCGCCGGCGGCGACCATCCGGCCAGGGTTGCCAACGCGGCCGGCACCGCCGCAAACGCCGCCGCTCCCGCCACCTCCGCCACGGTCTCGCGCCCGGCATTGCGCACATCGAAGACGAGAAACACCGCGCCCCCGAGGGCCGGAGGCACCAGCCAGGGAAACCACGTCACCCCGCGCAGGAGCACGGCCACCCCCAGCGCAAGCACCGCGACACCACCGCATGCCACCAGGGCCAGGCGGGCCACCGCCGCCCGCTCATTCCGCGGCTTGCCCCCGACAACGCGCAGCGGCCGGCGGGCGAAAAATGCCGCCACCACCGCCAGCGCCAACCCCACCCCGGCCAGCGAGGGCGCCGCGATCAAGCCGAAGGCCAGTGGTTCCAAGGCCAGCGACCAACTCCCTTGCTCCCTCGGCCAGACCACGTCGCGCCACGCGGCGGCAGACGAAAGGCGAGGCCAGGCGGGCGCTTGGTTCATGGCCGAGGATAACGCCCCGGCCCCGGCCGGACCTTGACGCAGCGCAAAGCCCGGCCGTTTTTCGCCGTGCTAGATGATTTCGCACGCGCCGCCGGCACAGGCGACCGTTTGCTTGAGCTCGGTCTCGTCGGTCGCCTCCCGCATCAACGTGTAGTCGACGCGGCGTGGGTGCAGGGTGTTCCACCGCGCAATGTCGGCCTCGCCCGCGACTTCCTCCCGGGGGGCTTGCGCGTAGGCCTTGTCCCCGGCGTCCTGCAACAGCGAGATGCCCGTGAAAAACCGGCGGTTGGCCCAGATGAATTCCAGCACTTCGTCCCACTCCTCCCCCCGGACGGTACACGTATTCGAAACGTTGTGATGCAGATCGGGGGAACGGGACTGCGGGTTGCCACCCGGGATGACCCAGCATTGCTGCACGAGCTTCACCAGTTCCAGGAACTGGATCGCCGTGAGATCCTTGCGCAGGATCGCCTTCTTCGGCGCCTCGACGGGAAACGTGATCACGTCGTCGGTGTCCGGATTGTAGACCGACGTTTCTGCCATCTGCGGGTTGACCGACTTGAAGAAGGAGTAGATCGGCTCCTTCCGATTGGCCTGCACCCGGCGGAAATAGCGCCGGGAATGATGCGGATGAATGCCCGACGCCGCATTGAGGATCAGCGAGGCGGTGCCCTCCGGCTTGCAGGTGGTTATTTTTGCGGCCGGCCGGATCCCGAGCAGGGCGGCCACGAGCCGGTTGGTGGCCCGGCACAATTTCGCGCCCTCGGTCAGGATCTCCTGATCGAAGAGAATCGTGGGGTTGTCCATGAACCCGCAGATTGAGACGCCGAGCAGCGCGTCGTGCTCGTTGAGCAGGCGCGTCACCGGGCCCAGGTAGGGCATGTCGGTGTAGGCGGCCTGCAGCGTCCCGATCACCGTGGCGGCGATGCACGCGCGGTGGAACGCCGCCTCGGTCGTGGCCGCCTGGCCGTTGATGGTCGTCAGGTTGCAGTGTTGGAAGCCCGAGAGGCGGGTCGTGCCCGGCAGATCCCCGGTGTAGCCGTGCCCGTAGAGCGCACTCACCTCGTCCGGGGAAAGTTCCCAATCGACGACCGGCAGGAGGCTGATTTCGGCGCAGGGATTACAGCCGGCGTCGGGATGATCGCAGAAATAGAAACCCGGTTCGCCAAACTCCTTCTGCGCCCGGAAGAGCTTGCGAAAGCATTCCGCATTCAGATCGCGACGGCCGATCGCGGCCGAATTGTTGGAGGCGGAGCGATGCGGGTGCTGCTCAAACCACTTGCCTGTCTTGGCGTTCATCATCTCTTCGTCGTCGGGCGAAAAGAGGCAAATCGTCGCCGAGCGGCGGATGCCTCCGGCCAGGACCGCCTTCGCGATGAACATGTTGATGTCATAGACCTCGATCGGCCGCAGGGCGCGCCCACCGGCTTGTTCGAGGATGCGCTCGACGTGGAGGAGCGCCTTCTTCAGCGGGAGGTGCCCGGGTGCTTTGCCGCCCGACGTCTTCAAGGGCTCGCCGCGGGAACGGATCGCGGCATAACTGAACTCGACCTTCCGGCCTTCGAGGAAGGCCACGAACAGGGCGTGCAGCGCATCCGACCACCCCTCGATCGTGTCCACGATGTTGAAGTGCCAGACCGGCAGGTCGTGCTCGGGGGCCCGGGTGGGCAGCGCGGGCAGCATCGCCACGTGATGTTTTTGCACCGAAAACCCGACGCCGCAGCCGCTGAGCAGCAGGAAAAAATACTCCCGGAAAAACGCCAGCCGGTCGACGTTGGAGAAGCTGCAATTGAACATCCGGCTGTGGTTCTTGAGGATGGCATCGCCGCCGAATTGCATCGAACGCATGCTCGGCAGCACCTTCTTCGCCGCGACCTGGGCAAAGGCGTCCCGGATGATGGGCCCCAGGCGCTGCCCCCCCAGGGTCCGCGCCAGGAGTGCCGCCCGGCTCCCGGCGAGTTCCCTCACGTCGGGCGGAAGGTCCGCCGGAATCTGGCGCTCAAGTTTTTCGGCAAAGAATCCCAGGTGCATGTCCCGCACGCGCTCCACGCCCTCGGTGAAGATTTCGCGCCGGCCGAATTCCGGCCGGTAACGGGCATACTTCGCCATCGCGATGTAGTCCGACATGCCATTGTCGGAATAGTGGACGAGACGCCGTTCCGAATGGCGCGCCCGGTAGAGCATGTAGGAACGCGCCACCTCCCAGTGCCCGGCCGCCGCAATCGCCTTCTCCACCGCGTCCTGGACCTGCTCGATCGAGGGATGCCGGCCATTGCGGTAGTGCAACTCAAGCATCTGCGATACCGCCGCCGCAATCTTCGTCACTTCGATGAACGCCTCGCTCTCCAGGCCAAAACACGCGAGCATGTCGTCGCGATACGGATTGGCCGCGTTGTCGGTGCGCACCTCGTGGAAGGCCAGGGCGATGGCGCGCGTCACCTTGTTCAAATCGAAACGCACCTTGCTGCCATCGCGTTTGGCCACCATCCGGGCATCGGCACTGATCGCGCGATTCAGCAACTCCGCCCCGTGGACACGGCTGGGCGAAGGCTGCTTGGGGTTGGAGTCGGAGTCCGAGGTAAGAACGTGGGAGGGTTGCATGACTGAAGCTGGATGGGTTGGAAAGAAGCGCACGAAAAGGTGATCGGCCGGCTCAATCCCGACCACCACCCTCCCCGCCCCGATGGACGCAAGCCGTCCGATTGGGACCGCCCATTGCGGAGACCATGAAGAAACAAGCGCGCATCGGAAAGGGAGCGCGACGCGGTGCCCTGAGAGCCGTAAAGAGATCCTCCGCCACCGGTCGCAAATTCGACTTCGACCACTACTGCTTGTGGCCGCAAGGGGGTCAATCCACCACCGGCTGTGGTCCGAAGTTATTACCGGAGATCATCAGCCGCGTTACTCGCCGCACTATCTGCAGCGACCTTTTACCTCTGGGAAGTGGCCCACCTGCGCCGGTAGGGTTCTAAAATATGCGCACCAAGAAACGCGTAGGCGGCCTTATTCCACCTGAAACCCGGTCGCAGCATCGTAGGCGATCACCTGAAACCGACGCGGCACTGCCCGAATCCGGCCCGCCCACCGCACCGACGGCGTCGTGCCACCGGGCACAATTTCGACCACCACCTCGTGCTCTCCTTCCGGCCAGGCCTGCCGCCACTCCCCGATGGCCGAACCGTCATGCGACCAGCCTTTCGCCTCAAATTCGCGCGTCGCCGCGCCAAAAGCGCCCGACTGATCGATGTCATGGATGCGGCGCGGCACACCCATGGAACCGGCAAACGTCATGCCCAGCGACACGAACAAGATGCCCACCCCGAAGAGCCACGGCTGCACCCGCGCCGCCTTTCGCCAGATGAAATCACGGCGGAACATCAGCGGAATGACACCGCAGGTCAGCGCCATGAACGCGAGCGTCGTGCCGCCGACGACCGCGTGCCGCCGACGACGGTGGCGTGGAAGTGCCCGGTGATGCGCAGCGTATTGTGGGCGATGATAACCGGCACGCAATTGGACCGCACCGGCTGCGCCCCGCGCATCAACGCGCCGGCCAGCATCGCGATCATGCCCCCCAGCGCCAGGGCGAAGGCCGCGATCCCCACCGGGCTGCGGCCGGGCCCGCTGCGCACGGCCGCGAGACCGGAGATGAAGGCATTGAACCAGACCATGAGCGCGAGGTCGACATGCACGACCAAGCCGCGCTTGAACAGCAACGGATCGGCGCCCCGCCCCACGCGGCGGCCGGGTCGCGACCGGCCAGGGGCGCGGCGCTCCTCGCACTCGCCAAACCGCGGCTCGCCGCCATCTCCGGCGCCCTGCCCGCCTTGATGGGCAACGCCGCCGCCGGCGATTTGGGCGCCGCCCCCGGGATTGTGCTGACCGCCGTGCTCTGGTGCTGGCAGATGCCGCATTTCTTCGCCCTTGGTTGGCGCCACCGGGCGGACTATCCGGCGGCCGGTTTCCCACTGCTTCCGGCCGTCGACCCTACCGGCGCGCGCACGGCAACGTGGTCGTTCGCCTATGCGGCGATCCTGCTGCCTGGCTCGCTGCCCCCCGGCGCCCTCGGCTGGCTCGGTCCCGTCTACGGCGGGGGTGCGCTTCTGCCGGGGCCTGTTTTCCTGCACCGGGCCTGGCGCTTTCTGCAGTCGGTCCCCGACCGTGAAACCGCCGCGGCGCGCCTCTTCGCGGCGTCCCTGATCCATCTTCCCGTGGTGATGCTGGCGTTGGTCATTGACCGGATCGGCCCGTGGTAGCCCTCGGCTCGTCCGCGCCCGCCGCGGACGGGGCCCCCGCCGCCCACCGGCGCTTCGCCTCGGGGTGCGTCGTGAGGAGGATATCGAGAATGCGCTCCTTCTCCCCGGCCGGCAGGTAGGCGTAGCGATCCTGCGGGTCGCGGCTGTCCAGGGCGGCCTTGAGGCGCGTGAAGACACGCACCTTGAGCGGCTCCGGCAGCGCGGCAAACATCTCCGAGTAGATCAGGTAACTGCAACGGTGCGCAAAAATCCTCCCGTGCAGATCGAGGTCTTTCAAGGCATGGCCGGCCGGCGAGCGCGGCGCATCCGCCGCCCATGCCGCGCGAAAGGCCGCGCCCCCCACCACCCCGTCCGGCAGGACTGCCTCACGGCGGAAGAGCAGTCGATCCACGATGTCCTGCACCGTGCCAGCGAACACGCTCTTCACGCTGTCGTAGGTGGGCTCGTCGGTCTCCGCCTCCTGGAAGTGCTGCTGCAGCGACCGCTGGTAGGCAATCATCTTGCGCGTGGCAAACGCGGCGCGGGTGAGCACGTTTTGCATCGCCGACTGATGCTCGAGCACCAGCAGCGCCACGACGTCGCTCGTCGGGGCGAGGTAGTCGCTGGGGTCGAAGAAGGCCGAGAGTTCCTCCGGGCGCTGGCTGGACGGCGCAAAGACCAACCGGTCGCCCTCCTCCTGCGCGAGGGCGTTGCCCCGGTGCGTCGTGGTCCCGCGGTAGCCCGTCACATACCAGCCGCCCCAGCGGTCGGTGAAGGGCGTCTGGTCATCGACGATCAACGTGCCGAACCGCAGCAGAGGCTCGCCGGTCGCGGACGGAAACACCGAGCGCGCGAACACCCCGGGCACGTCGCGCACGAACGTGCCGCCGTGACAACTCAGGCACTCGGCGTCGCGCGTGATCTTCGGCGGCCCGTGGCGCAACGCCGGCAGATCGAAGGTGTGGAAGACCGGCCCGAGCTGCGGATCGACGGTCGTGAGCTCGACCAGTCCGCCCGGCACCCAGCCCACGTAGGCGGTATCCGAATAATAGATCACCCGCGGATGTTCCGGCCGGATGCGCCCGCGCTGCAGGCTGGTCTTCGAAAACACCACGACCTGGCTCGCCACCGGCACCCGCAATTCGGCGAGGAGCCGGGCCAGTACCTGCCGATCGTCTCCCGCCAGCACCAGGCTCCCCTCCGCCAGGCGCCGCTGCAGCGCGGCGATGGCCCCCGCCGGCTCCGTCGCCGAATAGCTGACGGGTGGTTTCTCGTAATCCGGCACTCCCTGCGCCCGCCCAGTCGCCACTCCGCCGGCCAACCCCGCCAGCACCACCCAGGCGGCCCGGAGCCGGCCGCGTCCCGCGTGGAATTCAGCCAGGAAAAAATTTGTCATGCGATGAGACGGAGCCCTGCGGCTCCGCGGACCCGAATCATGCCCGCCCCCACCGTCATCCGCCTTGATCCGGCTCAAGGTTTGCGGCCGTCAGCGCGACGACGTGCCGTGCAGGCGTTCGCGATAATACGAGGGCGACTCGCCGGCTACCCGGCGGAAGACCCGGTTGAACTGCGACAGCGACTGGAAGCCGGCCTCGTAGGCCGCCTCGCTCACGCGTTTGTGCGGGTTGAGCAGCAGGTTTTTCACCTTCTCCACCCGCACTCGCGCGAGGTAGTCGGTGAAGGTCATGCCCGTCGCCTTCTTGAAGCTCTTGCAAAAGTAGAAGGCGCTCATGTTGACCGACTGGGCCACCTCGCTGAGCGAAATCTCATCCGCGTGCCGCTCCGCGATGAGCAAGCGGGCCTTCGCGATGGCGGGCGATTCGGCCGCCGCCCCCTGCACCATCAGCTGGTTGCTGACCGCCGACAGGTGCTGGGCAAAGATGGACAGCAGCCGCAGGATGGACTCGTAATGCTTCTTCGTGACCACGCGGGTCTGGAAATACGCCTCCTCCAGCAGCTGCACGTCGACCTCGGCCCCAAACTTCAGCAATTCCCGGGTCGAACGGGTGAACTCGCTCTGCTTGGGGGTATGGAGCATGATCTGGCCGGTCTGCAGGAAAGCGACCAGGTTGTCGCCCACCCGCACCGGCACCGCCGAGTCGCACAGCCCGGCGAAACACTTGAGCGTCTTCGGCTCGAGGCGCGCCTCCTCCTCCACCCGCCGCTGCAATTGGAGGCACGCGGCGCAGGAATGGTTCGATTGCGCCATGAGCGCGCAGAACGGCGCCTCGTTGGGATCCCCATGGTGCGGCAGGTCGAAGGCTTCAATCGGCCGCAGGGTGATGGGGAAGCCCGTCGTCTCCCGGAACGCCTGCTCGTAATCCCGGTACATCTGGGAACGCCGCAATTGGTTGACCAGCGTGCGGCTCTGCTGCGCCGAGATCTTACCGCTCGCGGTGAGCGCGGAACTCGACGGAGGCGGGCCGGGCGGCGGGATCATGTGAGGGGTCAGGCACCCGGTGACTTGGCCGGGAAATGTCGAACCTCGGCAAGCTCCCGGCGAAGTTCGGCGCGAAAGTCAGGATGCGAGATGGAAATGAGCATGTCGGCGCGCTCCCGCAACGACTTTCCATGCAGATTCACGGCGCCATACTCCGTGACCACCCAATGCACGTGCCCGCGCGTGGTCACCACGCCGGCCCCGGGATTGAGTTGCACGACCAGCCGGGAGACCTTGCCGCCCGCGGCGGTGGAGGGCAGTGCAATGATGGGTTTGCCCCCCTTGGACAGGGCGGCGCCACGGATGAAATCCATCTGCCCGCCGATGCCGGAAAAGATCCGGTGCCCGATCGAGTCGGCGCACACCTGGCCGGAAAGATCGATCTGAATGGCGGAATTGATCGCCACGACCTTCGGATTCTTGCGGATGACCGACGTGTCGTTCGTCCATTCCACCGGATAAAACGCGACGAGCGGATTGTCGTTCACGAAATCGAAAAGCCGGCGGGTGCCATTGATGAAGCTGGTCACGATCCGCCCCACGCCCACCGCCTTGAGCCGGTTGGTGACCGCGCCCGACTCGACGAGATCGACGATGCGGTCGGAAAACATCTCGGTGTGGATGCCGAGGTCCCGCTTGTGATGGAGGCGGGCCAGCACCGCGTCGGGAATGCCGCCGATCCCCATCTGCAGGGTGGAACCGTCTTCGATCAGGTCGGCCACCAGTTCGCCGATGCGCGCCTCGACGGCGGTCTCGGGGGCCAGTTTATGCTCAAACAAGGGCCGGTCGGTCGCCACAAAGGCGTGAATGCGCTCGAACGGAACCATATTGTTGCCATGGGTGCGCGGCATCTGCTCATTGATTTCGGCGATCACCAACCGGGCGGTCTCCGCCGCGGCTTTCGCCGCGTCACACGACGTGCCCAAAGAACACATGCCGTGCCGGTCCGGGGGCGAGAGCTGCAGCATCGCGACATCGAGCGGTACGTTGCCGGACAAGAACAAGCCCGGAATATCGGACAGAAAGATCGGGATAAAATCCGCGCGGTTCTCGCCCACGGCCGCGCGGAGGGGCGCGCCGGTGAAAAGCGAGACGGAGCGAAACTCCCGCTCGCGACCTCGGTCCGCGAACGGCGCCGGACCCGAGGTGTGCAGGTGGTAGAGTTGCACCGCCTCCAAGTCGCGACGGACGCACATGGCCTCGACCAGGGGCGCCGGGGTCGCACACGCTCCATGGAGGAAGACATTGGTGTTGCTGCGGATCGCCGACACCACGTCGGAGGCGGCGACAGCACGGGATTTCCAGGAATCAGACATGAATGAATAGGTGACTCCCGGTATCTTGCGCCGGCCCCCTGACCGAGAAAGATTGGAACCTGCGCATCCGATGTGAAGAGATGCGCATTTATTGCCGGCCCCATCAGCGCTCGCGCTGAATCACCGCGGGGCGCACGGGATCCAGTGCAAAATCCGCCCGGTGTTCGTCGCGCCGATTCCGCGGCGTCACCCGTCGGGGGGAGGCGGGGAATCCTCGGCCAGCTGCCGCGCCCGGCCGGAGACCGTGACGGCGCGGGGCACGACGACGACGCGGCAGGTGGCCTCCTTGAGGACCCGGGTGGTCGTACTGCCGACAATCAGGTCATAAAAAGCGGTATGCCCGTGCGATCCGATCACGATGTAATCGGCCGAAAGGCGCTCGGCTTGCTGCACGATGCATTCACCCGCGTGACCGCTGCGATGCACCGCGTGGGCGGCGACCCCATCGGCGCGCAATTTGTCCTGAAGTTCCGCCAGGCGACGGTGGGCATCCGTTTCGGCCTCAACGGCAAACTCGGCCCCCGACTCCGCCAAGGCGGCATCCCCGCCCAGGCGCAGCGCCGGCGGGACCACGTGCAGCAGGACCAACCGACCCTGGACCGCCCGGGCCAGCGCCAGCGCCTCGGCGACGACATGATCGCTGGCGGCGGAAAAGTCGATGGGGGCGAGAATCGTTTTCATGGGCAAACCATCTCCGAGCGGACGACTCGGGGGGGCGGCGCGAACATAGCGTCCGCCCGGTAGGCCGGCTGCGCGGAGATTGTCTTTTAGTGGGCGCCACTTGCGGCGTCTACGGCCCACCCAACCCATGCGCAACGTCTGCCACCCGACCGCCGGAGAGCGGGGGTGCATCTCCAGGTTGACGGCGGCATTGAGCCCGGTCCTCCCCGTCGCGCCAGTCCTCGACTGGCGCCCGCCGGTCAGAGACGCGGCGCTACTCCCAGCGGCATCACCGCCAACTCGCAGATGCACCGGGAGAGCGGGGGTGCACCACGCCGCCGTTGCCAGAAACGAAATCACCCCCAACCTTGCTGGCGCATGAGTTCATCTTCGACTTCGATCCGCATCGCCGTCATCGGCGGGGGCATCACCGGCCTCACGGCGGCCTGGCACCTGCACCGGGCCGGGCTGAAGCCCATCGTGTTTGAGCGCGCCGCCCGCCCGGGCGGCGTCGTCGGGGCGCGGCGGGACGGCGAATGGTTGCACGAACTCGGGCCCAACTCGCTGCTCGAGGGTTCGCCTGAGGTGGCGGCATTCATCGACGAGATCGGGCTGGGGCCCCGCCGGCTCTATGCGGCGCCCGCGGCCAAACAACGTTACATCGTGCGCGACGGCCGGCTGGTCGCCATGCCCACCTCCCCGCTCGGTTTCGTCGGCACCCGCCTGTTCTCCCTCAAGGCCAAACTCCGCCTGCTCGGCGAGCCCTGGCGCGCCCGCGCCCCCGCTGACGCGGAGGAAACGGTGGCCGACTTCGTCGTGCGCCGGCTGGGCCCGGAATTCCTCGACTACGCGATCAATCCCTTTGTCGCCGGCGTCTACGCCGGCGACCCGCGCCTGCTCGCCGTGCGCCACGCCTTCCCCAAGCTGAATGCCATCGAGCAGGAGCACGGTTCGCTCATCCGCGGCGCGCTCGCGCGGCGCAACACCAGCGGCGGCCCCAAGGGACGCATCTTCTCCTTCCCGGAGGGCCTGGGCGAAATCCCCGCCACGCTGGCCGACCGTCTCGGCGGGGCGGTGCAACTCCATAGCCACGTCCGGGCCGTGCGGCGCACCGGCGACCATTGGCGGCTGAGCGTGGAAAACGGCGCCACGACCGCGGACGCGGAATTCGACGTGGTGATTTGCGCCCTGCCCGCCGACGCCCTCGCGGCACTTACCCTGGAGGGCGTGGCCGCGGCCGGTCGCCTCACCGAGTTGCGCGAAATCAAACATCCGCCCGTGGCCTCCCTCTTCAGCGGCTACCGGCGCGACCAGGTGGCGCATCCCCTGGATGGCTTCGGGGTGCTCATGCCGGAGGTCGAGGCCGGCGAAAGCCTCGGGACGCTGTTCTCCAGCACCCTGTTTCCCGGGCGGGCCCCGGCGGGGCACGTGGCGCTCACCACCTTCGTGGGCGGGATGCGGGCGCCTCAACTCGCCGGGCTCGACGACGACGAACTCCGCGGCCTGGCGGAGCGCGAACTCGGCCGGTTACTCGGGGCAAAGGGCCAGCCGGCCTACTTCCGCGTCCAGCGCTGGCCCCGCGCGATTCCGCAGTACACGCTCGGGTATCAAAGGTTCAAGGACGCCATGAGCGCGGTCGAGGCGGCCGCTCCCGGGCTCCTGATCGGGGGCAATTGCCGCGACGGCATCTCGCTGGCCAATTGCATCGGGGCGGGCCAGCGACTGGCGGGGGCGGCGCAGGCGATGCGGGCGCGCCCGGCCACCGGCTGAACCCGGTCTCACTTCCAGTCGTCGGTGCGGAAGGGCGTCGCCGGCAGGCCGGCCCCGTTGTAGAGATTGCACACCGGAAAATTCTCCCAGGCGTAGCGGGCCGCCACCGGCTGCGGCACCTCCGGACTGGAGACCACCACGGTGTCGCCCGCCAGGCGCGCGGTCGCCGGTTTCCAAACCCGATCCGCTCCGGCGACGACGAAGCCTTGCAGCGTGCCTCCTTTCGCCGTGAGCCCGCCCTCGGCGTGGGAGAAACGCAGGACGATTTCGCTCCCGCGCACTGCATGCCCCGCGGGCAGCGGACCCGACGTCGCCGGCACCGGGCGGCCGTAGACCGTGCCCAGCGCCCAGAGGGACAGACGCCGCCCCACCTCCTGCTTGTTGAGCGGATGGATGTTCTTCTCCTCGCCGATGTCGATGTTGATGCCCATGCCGGTGCGCGGCAGGGCGGTCGCCTTGAGCATCGCCTCGCGCACCGCCGGCCAGTCGCGATCCGGGCCGCCGAAGTTCGGCAACTGCGCCCACGCAAACGGAAACTCGGAGCCCCAGCGCGCGCGCCAGTCGGTCACCAGGAGCCGCAATTGCGCCTCGTAGAACGGCGCCTTCGCCGGGACGCTGTTGGCCTCGCCCTGGTACCACAACGCGCCGCGGATGGCGTACGGGATCAACGGCACGATCTTGCCGTTGAACAGACCGCCCACGTTGCCCTTGCGCGCGGCCACTTCCGCCGGATCCTGCGGCCGCTTGGCCGCCTTCTGCTTCTTGCTCTTCGCCTCCTTTGCGGTGGTCTCCCACTTTGCCAGGGCCCGCTCGTACTTCTGCTTCGACGCGTCGGAGACCGCGGCCGACTTGTCCTGGTCGATCGCGGCGAAAAACGCCTTCAACTCCGGCGCCGCCCGCTGCACGCCGGGTGCAATCCAGGATTCGATGGGGGTGCCGCCGACGGAGGAGTTGATCAATCCGACGGGTGTGCCGAGCGTCCGGTGCAATTCCCGGCCAAAGAAGAACAACGCGGCGGAAAAACCGCCCACGGTTTCGGGCGCACAGACTTCCCACTGCCCCTTGCCCACCGTCTGCTCGGTATTGGCCGCCGCGGACTCCTCCTTGAACATCCGGATGCGGGGCAGGTTTGCCGACGCCTTTTCCTGCTCAAAATCCTTCGAGCGGGCGACCGTCATCGCCATGTTGGACTGACCGGAGCCGAGCCAGACCTCGCCCACCAGCACGTCCTGGATCGTGATCGTGTTCTTGCCCTGCACCGTGAAGGTGGCCGGTTCGCCTGCGGCGAGCTTCGCGAGGTTCACCCGCCACCTGCCGTCGGTGCCCGCCGTGGTGCGCTGCGTCTGGCCCGCGACGCTCACAGCGACCTTTTCCCCGGGATCGGCCCATCCCCACACCGGCACCACGGCGTCGCGCTGCAGCACCATGTGGTCGGAGAAAATGGCTGGAAGCCTGACGTCGGCCCGCAGACTGGCGCCACCGACCGCGACCAGGAGGGCGCTGATCCGAACGAAGCGCGGGAAGAAGTAGGGGAGTGAGTTCATGGCAATTTCTGGCGGTTGGAGGGGAGACGGAGTGCAACCGGCCTGGCCGAATGGAGCAAAGCCACGCACCCGGCACCACGATTTCGCCGCGCCCCGGCCAGGCGCAACACCTTAGTGAGCCCCGCTCCGGCGACGAACGCCACCCGCTTCAAGTCGTGCGTGCGGTTCCTTCATGGTGAAAGGGCCGGCCCGGGCTGAACCCGGGGCCCAACCGTGCTGAGATCGATTGGCTGGAAGCCGAGGGCGAGGGCCGGTGAGTCGGGCCGGAGCGTGAAGTCTCCCTCGGCCGGCGCGACAAAGAGCGGGTCGGCGTAACGCGAGTGTCGATCCTTGCCCAGCTCGCGCCAGGCCGCCCAGGTGCCGCCGTCGAACTGGACCTCCTCGAGTTTCTGCGCGGGGTGGAAGTAGAGATTCCAGTCGCAGTCGAAGGTGGAGGTCATCGTCACCGTGCCCTGCTTGTTCCTGGGCTGGAGGTAGAATTCATAGGCGGCGTCATTCCAATTCTTGCTGAAGAGCGCGCCCTCGCGCCAGTAGATGATGTTGCCCTCGAAATAGACACTCCGGTGCGGCTCCATCCGCGTGCGGCTGAGCTGCTCCAGTTTGCCCAGGGCCAAGATGTTGTTTCGCACCGTGACTTCCCTGGCATAGTGAATGTTGAAGGGCGCGAACTTGGTGTGATGGACAACATTTTTTTCCACCAACAGAGGCGTGGAACCTTCGTCATGCCGGGCGCCCCATCCGCCGCACTAGTTGGCATCCACGTCGTGGATATGGTTGGGGCCCACCGTCGTGCCGGGGGCAACGCGTTCCACCCCGTTCTTCATTCTGCCGCTAAAAAAATCTCCTCGATCGGTTTCTTGAAGAGCCGCGCCAGCTTGAAGGCCAGCGGCAGACTGGGATCATATTTCCCCGTCTCGATCGCGTTGACGGTCTGGCGCGAGACGCCCAGCTCATCCGCGAGGGCGCCTTGCGACCAGTTGTGCTCCGTCCGCAATTCGCGCAGCCGGTTTTTCATTGATAACGGCGATTGGCGATGGATGTGCCGATGCACCACAGGAAAAACATCACCAGATAGGTGCCGCCGATTTCCAAGCCGTGAGGAAATTTCTCCCAGACGATGCCATTGGCGTTGAGCACATTGACCATGGCACTCACGACCACCGTGCCGATGGCGGCAAACAACCAGGCCTCAAACTGTATCCGGCGCTGCAACTCATCCATCGCACGCATCAACTTCAACCCATTCCGCAGATAAAGCAGACCCGG
Source organism: Opitutales bacterium (assembly GCA_038249085.1). GTDB lineage: Bacteria > Verrucomicrobiota > Verrucomicrobiia > Opitutales > Opitutaceae > ER46. Next base: position 424 of record JBBRWR010000044.1, on the reverse strand, counting down.
CAAAACCGGCAGGAGCGTCACGACGACTTTCAATGCCGGTCTCCAATTGGGGTTCTCCCGTACCAGATACAGCGTAATAAGATAGGTCACTGTCGCCACCGCCAGCCACCCATTGGATTTGATTTCCCGGCGGAAGGACCACCGCTCCCGGCCGGTCCCGGCCAGCTCTCTTTTAGATGTTTGATTCATGCGACGAGATGTAAAGGTTCCTTGTCACATGTCAAGCTACCTTTACACGCCATTCGCAAAAAGAATTTCCTCCCTTGGTCAGAGGTTGCTTAATTAGAGCTGGTCCCACTCGGACGCCGGCTGATTCTGCATAGGTAAAAGCGGACGGGAGACCTCGCCGCAAGGGGGATAGACGAGGGCAAAACCGGCGCAGACGGCCAAAAACGATTGCCATAATGCCGGGGGGGCTGGCTTG
>JBBRWR010000043.1:0-59403 GCA_038249085.1 Opitutales bacterium | reverse complement strand
TATGGCAATCGTTTTTGGCCGTCTGCGCCGGTTTTGCCCTCGTCTATCCCCCTTGCGGCGAGGTCTCCCGTCCGCTTTTACCTATGCAGAATCAGCCGGCGTCCGAGTGGGACCAGCTCTATTTACGCAACTGTCTGATTTTCCGACACTCGATCAATAAGACTTCCTTACCATCTATGATTTGAGACGCCAAACTCCTTATGCATGACCCTCTTATCCATAATTGATACGTGCGATAAGGTAACGTCATTGGTTTACACTTTTTCGTAGTCCTCGATCGACAACGAATGCCGGCCCACCCCATGCCCTCGGTAACGGCGACGCACTCATGGCAAGAATCCGGAATAACTCCCGGGAAGCGGCGCCGATATGGGCGGGACTGAAGCGTTTCGGGGGCCGGCAGGCAATCGGGTTCGGGGTGTTGCACCACCCTCCCGGCAGGTGAAGGCTCGCCCTCCGATCCTTGCCCCAAGCCACAACCTGCGAGCCAACGACCCGGGCGACTCCGGCCCGGGCCCAGCGGTGACTGCACACGCGGTTGGCGTGGCTGCCCGGCCACCTATTCCGGAATCTTGACGTGGGACCCCATGCCGTATTCGCGCGCGCAGCCGACGAGTTACTTGCCCGTTCGGCGCAGGCCGCCAAGATCACGCTGATCGCTCCCTCCTCACTCTCCACACGACCCTCCCCCATGCCGCAATTGCTTCACGCCCGCGACCACCTCAACCAACCGCTCGTCGAACCGCGGCGCGGCCCTCTGACCCTCTGTTACTTCAACCTCCTGCGCCTGCCGGCGGGTGAGTCGCTCACGGTCGAGCAGACGGAATGCGAACTCCTGGCGGTGGTCCTCTCCGGCCGGGCCGATATCGCAGCCGGCGCCCAGGAATTCAAGAACGTCGGCCGGCGCGCGGATATTTGGGACGGACCCGCCGACTCCGTCTACTGCGGCACCTGCCCGCGCGTGACCGTGCGAGCGCTCCGCGACGACACCGAGGTCGCCATCGCCGGCGGCCTCTGCCCGCAGCCCTTCGCGCCGTTTCGCGTGACGCCCGAGGACGTGGAGATGGTGGAAGTGGGCTCGCCGGACACCCACTCGCGGCGCCGGATCTTTCACATCCTCGGCCAGAATGCCGCGGGCCGGGCCGGCAACCTGTTGGTAAGCGAACTCTACGGTGACGCCGGCTGCTGGTCGGGTTATCCGCCGCACAAGCACGATACGGAGAACCCGCCCGAGGAGACGGATTTCGAGGAGATCTACCACTATCGCTACCGGCCCGAAAACGGCTTCGGCGCGCAATTCTGCTACGAGGAACAGGCGGGGTGCCCCGCCGCCGCGCCGCCCCAGGTCGTGATGACCCGGCACGGCGACACGTTTTTGATCGACCGGGGCTACCATCCGACGCTCCGGGCACCCGGTCACGAGGGCTACATCTTCACCATCCTCGTGGGACGCCATCAGCGTTCTCTCATCCAGTCCTTCGAACCGCAGCACCGGCACCTCATGGCGAAGATTCCCGGCATCCAGGCGATGCGCGACAAGTTCAAGTGAGTCTGGGGCGCACGGATGCGCCGCACTAATCCACCTCTCAAGGTGGCGGAGGTGGAGGACCGCACAGGATTCACCGACCCGAGCGACTTCGATCGCCGCTTCAAGCGACGGGTCGGACAAACCCCGAAGAGCACCGGAGGTCATACCGAGGTCGAGCCGAGAAGTTCCCAAACAATCCGCCCCGGTTCCATCCCGGAGTCCAAGATCACAGATCACTGGGAAGTCATCGGATCAATGGAGCGCAGCGGAAGTCGCGCTCTGTTCTCGGTTTTTCCTCGGTTTGGCCTCTTGTGCAAAGAGTTTGGATCAGAACCAAATGGCCCCTCTTGAAGAAGTTCGTTCATCGCAATCAAGCGGGAGCCACACCGGTTTGTATCAAAGTGCTGCGGCACCATCCTGCGTCCCTCCGCGAGGCGCCGAACGTCTTCCGGTTGACGGTTACCCCACGTCGAATGCGCGGTACCGATCACGGAGCCAAGTCGTAGAGTTGGTCCGATAGTTCCCGCAGGCGTCGCACGTAGGGCGCGTACACCTCACCCTGGGGACTGAAAAAACCGCTGTGCTGCTTGAACTCCTTGCCCGGCATGGTGCGCCAGGTGTCCACCCAGCCACACACGCTCCAGCCGACGAAATCCGGGCGCGCGAAGGCGTGGCGCCCAAACTCGAACGCCCACTCGCCGCGCTCGGCTTGGTCGCGGGCATGCGGGCCGTGCGGATTGGGCATCATCTCGTCGGGACAGGAAAACGTGCCATCGCCGTTGAAGGCCGGCTTGCCGGCAAACGCACGCCAGCGATCGAGCGCGGCGCGCTGCTGGGTCCATCGTTCATACATCTGATAAAACACGACATCGGTGTGGCGCGCGGTGATCGCCACGACCGTGTCGGCGCCATCGGTGTTGCCGTTGAGTTTATCACCGAAGATCAGGTGGTGCGGCGCGTGCCGGCGCACCGCGGCGCAGGCGACCGCATAATAACGGTCCACGATCTGTTCGAGAAACGCGCGGTTGTCGGCGACCTCACGGGCGTTGGACAGATCCGCGAGGTCGCGCCAATTCGTGGCGGCGAGCAGTTCGTCCCATGATCGGAATTTGACGCCATAACCATCGTTGAAGGCACTCACCTGTTCGGCATAGCGAGCCCGGATGACGGCCAGCCACGCCTGCTTGCCCGGAGCGGAGGCGGGCAGGTTGCGCAGCACGCGCGGCCAGGTCGGACAGGCGGCGCGCGGCGAACCGTACGAGACGACGGGTCGCGCGGCGGCCTCGGCGTCAGTGAAGATCGGGCAATCGGTAAACGCCCAGCCGATGACGTGCGGGTGGTCGCGCAGCGGCCCGCATTCCTTCGCCGCCAGCGTGTCACAATGAGTCTCGAACTCCGCGGCAAAGACGTCGGGAAAATCCGCCGCCGTGGCCACGAACGAGTGGGCAATCTTCACGAACTGCAGGTGGCGGATCACCGGGAACCCCAGCCCCGCCATAGCGCCAAAGTCGTTATGGACGCCGAAGTGGTTGAAGCCGCACTCCGCCAACTGGCGCCGGACCAGCGCCCGCACGCCGTCCTTCCAGGCCGCATCGTTGAACTTCTCCGCGCCGAAGCGCTCCCGCCACGTCGCGGCGTTGTAGGCCTGGTTCAGCCAGCCGGGATGCACATGATTCATCCCAAAGCCCAGCCAGGCGTGGCCCTCGGGCGTCACCAGCCACCAGCGATCGCGCCGTTCGACGCGGAAGAACCCCGTGGCCTCGAACTTCTCCCCGCGCCAACCACCGAAGCGATCGCGCGGCATCGCTGCGTCCAGCGCCCGCGTATGCGCGGCCAGCACTCCGACGCCCAGCGCGGAAGCCCGAAGAAAGCGTCGGCGGGTCAGGGGAGCGCAGATCCCGGTCGGAGCCCGAAATTCCCGCGGGCCCGAACCTCTGATTAAAATCGTTCTGTCAGTCTCCATAAGTCGGGTATCTTAGCGGCCCGGGCGGGTATCGATTTTCCAATGGCGACTCGCGCCCGGAGGCAACGACATCATCATCATCCCGCCATGCGAATGAAAAGCGCCCAATCCCTCCTCACGCAACCCAACGTCGCGTTTCATCTTTTCCTGCTGACCTTCGCGCTCCTCGCCTCCCACGCGCCCGCCGCTGTTGAGACCATCCCGACGGGAGGTCGCAACGTCTACCGCCTGGCCCTCGCGCGCGCCGGCGAGGAACGCCTGATCATCGCCACGACGTGGGACAACCGGCTCTGCGCCTTCGAGGTCGGCGGCCAACACCGCTGGGACGCACCTCTGGGCGGTTTCGCGTTCGACGTTTGCTGTGCCGATCTGGACGGCGATGGGGTGGACGAGATTCTCACCGCCGGAGCCGATGGCGTCGTCGGTTGTTTCTCGTCCGAGGGGAAGCCCCGCTGGCAGTACGCTTCGCCGGCTCCGCTGCAACAGGTCACGGTGGCAAGGCTCGACGGCAAATCCCCCTTGGTTCTGGCCGGCGGCATGTCACGGGAGATTCTGGTGCTTTCGCCCGAGGGACAGGTTGTGCGCACGGTCAAGACGGAGAAGACTCTCGGTGGTGTGGCCATCCGGATGTTGCGAGCCGGCGATTTCGATGGGGATGGCCGGGACGAAGTCGGTGTACTGGGACTGCGCGGGCGCGCGCTGGACGTGCGTTTCCTGCAAGGGCCGGAGTTGCGCCTGTTGCCGGCGGAACTCTCGCTGGACGGACTCAAGACCGCCAACGGTACGGTCGCCGACCTCGATGGCGACGGAGCGGCGGAATTGCTGGCCGGCAATTTCATCCTTTCCCTCAAGGGACAGGTCAATAACGCCCCCAAGGGCCAGACCACCGGGTCGAATAAGGGACAGGTCAAGAAGGGCGGGCGAAAGGGACAGGTTAGTAACGACTCGGTCCCACCCGGCCGCCTGCCCGACGAGCCGACTGCGCGCAGCTACGACTACCACTACCGCATGCGCAGCCTCGCGGTGGGAAATCTCGCGGGCGACTCCGGCCGAGAAATCGCGATCCTCGACGGCCCCGACCTGCAAGTGTGCACCGCGGCCGGCAAGGTGCTCGGCTCCGCCCATGCCCCGTTCGGCTTCGCCGACCTCATCTGCCTGCCCGGCACGCCGCATGACTCGGTGCTCCTCAGTTCCGGACTCGGCGGGGACGACAACCTCTACCGTGTCACCCTCGAACGCGGCTGGGAAAAAGCCCTCGCCGCGTTACCGAACTCCGGCCAACGGAAGGTGGTGGCGGAGAACCTCGACCTCCTCGCCCGTCAGGCCGCCCAATGGCAGGGATCGACCATGGCCGGCACCGAGGGCCCCGTCGACGTGATGGTCACGCACCACATGTGGGCGGCCCGGACGTCCCTGAAATCGGTCGACGCCTGGATCGAAGAGGTGCGCTTCTTCGCCAAGAGCTTCCCCTATCCGCGCCTGCGTTTCTCCACCTGCGTCTGGCCCGGAGAGCAATTGCCGCTGAAGCGACCCGACGGCGCGGTGTGGCCGCATGACAAACGCCTGTCGCATGATCTCAGTCGCGCTCAACTCGTCGCCATCGCCCGCCGCTTCGAGGAGGCGCACTGTTCCTTCTGGATTCAGGTCGGGCACGGTTGTGCTCCCCATTTGAGTGTGGCCTCCGCCACTGCGATGCTCGAGGCCGCGCCCCAGACATGCCTGGGGTTCATCAGTTCCGAAGACGAGCAGGCCGACCAGATGGCGTATTACTTCGAGCACCAGGTGCAGCCCCTCCTCGAATTGTGCCTGACCCGCGGCAAGCGATTCATCCCGCGCAACAAGAACGTCTGGTGGTGCCACTGGCCCGCCGATCCCGGCATGCGCCGCCTGGTCTTCAACGGCCGGTACCGTTCCGTGTTGCTGCCCTGCGTGGAAGACAGCAACTCGCGCACCGCCGACGCCCAACTCGCCGCGCGCGTCGGCCTCTGGCTCGACGGACAGGTCGACGACTGGGCCTGCCGCATCTCCGCCGACTGGTTTTCCTTCAATCGCGCCTGGGAGTGGGAGGCCGTCATGACCGGCCATCCCCACCTGCGTTATCTCACCTCCCAGGCCCTGCTCGGCGCGCGCGTCTTCCTGCTGCTGACCGGGGATCGGGAACGCGTGAGCGAGAAATGGACGCGGGTCGGCACCGAAGGCGTCGCGCCGTTTCTCCACCTGCTCGGTCGCGGCGCCCTCACCCCGCCGCAACGCGAACAGATGAAGGCCATCGCCCCGCTGGTCTTGAACATGCAGTCCACGACTGCACGATTTGGCCGCCACGGCGCCAACGGCCACGGCTTTCATTCATGGGACGTCGACGGCACCGACCACACCGCGTGGGCCTTCGATCGCCTGGATTGTTATTGGGGCATGGCGCCCCTGCCGCCCACCGATGTCTCGACCTGGCTCTGGGGCCGCACCCGCCGGGCCGCCGATCACCTCCCGGTCACCTCCCCCTTTGGTTTTGTCTGCCTCCTGCCCGGCCCGCCGCCGCAAGCCACGAGTCCCTGGACGACCGTATGGACCACCGACGGCGACCAACTCAGCCAGGGCGGAAAATCCTACCCGCTCGCGGCCGCCCGGGCGGCCATGGAAGCCGACCTGACCGCCGGCGCGGCGAAGCTGCCCTTCGGCGTGGAAGGGCGGGTCTTCTGGCAAGTCGTGTCGCAACCAAATAACCGATACGTCATCTGCCTGATGGATCCCGGCTGGGTGGATCCCGCCGCCCGGACCGCCGTGTTGCGCACCCATCGGCCCGGCACCTGGCGGGCCGCCGACCGGCTGACGGGGCAGGCGCTGGGGCCCATCGGCCCGGGTCTTGAACTCAACATCCCGGCGGGGGTCTTCCGCTTGATCGACGTATCCGCCGACCGGTAACGAGGCCGCCCACCCGATCGCCTGAACCTCCCCCCCACGGATCGGATCCAATCATATCTCTTCCTCCTTCCGTCGTTCCCACCTTTCGCTTCCGACTCCCCAGGCTCAACTCCCTCCCCCGCCGCCTCCTCCTCGCCCGGTGGCTGCTGCCGCTCGGTGCCACCTCCCCCTGGATCCGCGCTGACTCCGGTGCTTCCACGCGCATCACCGCGGCCGATCAGATGCGGTCGGACCACTCGCCGCCCAAGGGGTTCAAGACCCGGAAGGAGTACATCGCCAAGGAGCTGGACCTGCGCGAAGGCGACGTGGTTGTGGACCTCGGCGCGGGCGACGGCGCGTGGAGCGAACTCATGGCCAGGCTCGTCGGCCCAACCGGCGCGGTGCACGCCGGTGAAGTTGAGCAGAAGAAGGTGGACCAGATGATGATGAAGTTCACCGCCCTGCCGCAGCTCCACCCCTACCTCTGCCTGACCGACGGCACGGGCCTGCCGCCCGCCTCCTGCGACCTCGCGTTCATTGCGGCGGTCTACCACCACTTCGAGAAGGGCGCGCAGGTCACCTACCTCCAGGGCCTGCGCTCCGTGCTGAAAACCAGGCGGCCGCCTCGTCATCATCGAGCGCTCCACCGAAACCGGGATCGGCAACGGCGAACACGGAACCCCGCCAAGCCGCCTGCTTCGCGAAGCCGGGCAATCCGGCTGGGTGCCCCTGCGGATCACGATGATCCCTGACACCTACCATCTATCCCAAGCAAACACCGGGGCGTTGTTGCAAGGGGCAGTTGCGCCGTCCGAGGTCCCGTGGAGAGAATCGTCCTGAAAAATCAGGCTATCGTTCTAGATTTTCCCGGTTCGAAACCGCTACTCTCGCTAAACTGATCCATGCGGTCCGCTTGCCCATGGCCCGGCCCATTCCCAAGGCGACCTGATCTCCCGCGCATCTTTCCCCTCAAAGGCAAGTGCGCCGAACTCCCCCATCCCTATGAACGCGAACACCCCCCACTGCCGAAACCTGCCCGTACCCGCCCGGACGCGTGTCGCCGCCGTCCTGACCGGCCTTTGCCTGTTGCTGTTTTCCGCCGCGACGAACCTCCCGGCCCAGTCCGTTGCAACCGGCTCCCTGCGCGGCAGGGTTTATAATCCCGGCACCGGAAATTATCTGGAAGGCGCCACCGTCACGATTGCCGGTTCGAACCAAACCCAGGTCACCGACCGCCTGGGGCAGTTCGACTTTGCCAACTTGCCGTCCGGCGCCGTGACGATCAAAGCGAGTTACCCAGGTCTCGCGGAATCGGCTGCCGCCGCCACGGTTCAGGCCGGCGTGAAAACGACGGTGGCGGATATCGGCTTGGGGGCCGATGCCGGGGCCGTCATCAAGCTGGACGATTTTGTCGTCCACGGCGAGCGGGAGGGCCAGGCGAAGGCGATCGTCATGGAGCGCGACGCCCCCAACATCGTTACCACGGTGGCGACGGACGCCTTCGGCAACGTGGGCTCGAATAGTGTCGGTAATCTGCTGCAATACCTGCCCGGCTTGACCACCGAGGGTTTCGACGGCGAGGCCTTCGATGTCAGCGTCCGCGGCATGAGCCCGGATTATGGCTCGGTGACGACCGACGGGGCGAGGCTGGCCAGTAGCGCGGCCGGTGGCGGTCTCAGCCGAAGCACCTTCGTCCTCGACATCGGGTTGGTGAGTTTCTCGGAAATCGAGGTGATCAAGGCGCCGACCCCGGACAAGGCGGCGGACTCGACGGGCGGAGTGGTCAACCTACGCACGCGCTCGGTCTTTGCGACCAAGGCGCAGCGCAGCGGCCGCCTTTCGATTGGGGCGGCGACGACGCTCAAGGACGGGATGCGGTTCAAGGAGCCGCACCCCTCGTTCACGCTGAACTACCGGCAGATTCTGGGCGGAAGCGACGCGAAGTTCGGGTTCACCTTCAACGCCAGTTCGACGGCCCGCTACATTCCGCGCGACCAGACGAACATCGATTGGGAGCCCACCTTCACCACCCTCAATCCGAGCACGCCCTATATCGACACGGTGGCGCAGCAGTTCGGTTCACAGGAGGTGACCCGGCGGACCGTGGGGGGGCGGCTCGAATACAAGCCCAGCAGCACCTCGCTCTTTTCGCTTGGGCTCAACTACAACTATCACCATCGCTTCAACGACGCGCAGAATCGGAACTGGACATCGCAAGGCAGCGACGTCGGCACGCCGGTGCTGCCGGCGAATTACGCCACCGGCGGGCTGTACACCGGCGTGGTTGACATCGCCACCGGCTACACGGCCAACGAAGTGTTCTGGCCCAAGGCGGAAGTCAACTACGGGAGCCAGATCTATACAACCAATACCGAGCAACTGGCGCTGCGCTTCGCCGGCGAACACGATCTCGGCGAATGGAAGATCAACTACGACGTCAACTACTCGGATTACGACAAGAAGCAGCGCCGCTCCGGCGACTGGCCCGGCGGCTTTGGGGGCAGCAGCAGCCTGACCGTCCGCAACGTCGGGCTGCGCGTGACCGGCTTCGAGAATTCCCATTACTATCACCTCGAGGCGGTCGGGGGTCGCGATCCCTTCGCTCTGCCCAACTACAATGTCTTCCGGTTCGACGATTGGAATGCGAACTGGAGCAAGTCCTCGGTGGCCAGCAGCAGCGTGAATGTGATCCGCCTCGTGCCGTGGACCGCGCCGACCACGCTCAAGGCCGGCCTGGACTATCGCCGACAGCAGCAGGACCAATTGCCGACGCGGTGGAACCGCTACACTTACATCGGCGCGAGATCGGCCGTTACGCCCGAACGTTTCGGCGGGTTTTCGCCGTTGGCCGGCGACATCCCGCGCAACCCGCTGCAGGAAGGCATGCCGCTGTTTGGCCCCTCGCTCACCGATGCCTCGGCCATGCGCGCCGACATCCAGAAGAACCCCCAGGACTGGAGCGCGGCCGTGCCACAGGCGGGCGGAAACCGGGACAACGGTTTTACCGAGGGCATAGCTTCCGCCTACTTTAGCGCGACGACGCGCCTCTTCGAGAAGCGCCTGACCCTGCTCGGCGGCGTGCGGGTCGAGCGCACCGACGTCGAGGCGAGAAACGGGCTGGCGAAAAATCCGTTCACCGGTGAAGCGACCTACTCCCAGCAGAAGAATTACACCGACAAGTTTCCGTCCCTGCACGCCACGTGGCGGTATTCTTCCGGCCTGCAGCTCCGGGCGAGTTATAGCTCCAGCATCGGGCGACCGGACCCGGACAGCATCGTGCCCAACACCACCATCCGACCGGACGACGGCAGCGGCGACGGGACGGTGGGTGGCGGCCGGATCGAAGTGGTCAACACCGGCATCAAGCCGCGCTATGTCGACAATTTCGACCTGGAACTCGAATACTACTTCAAGCAGGGAGGGAGAATATCCGTCGGGGCCTTCCGCAAGGAGATGAGCAGCTTTATCGAAGACAATTCGACCACCCTTCGAGCCGGCAACGAATTTGGCGACGAATACATCGGCTGGGAGCTGCGCACGCAAAAGAACGGAGGCAAGGGCCGCGTCCAGGGGGTGGAATTCGAGTACCAGAGCCCCTCGCTCGGCCGGGTGGCGTCGTTCCTCCAAGGCTTCTCGATGTTTGCAAACTATACTTACTTGAAGGCCACCGGGCAGATGAGCGACGGAGGCAGCCGCGCTCTGACCGGCTTCAAGCCCAAGACGGGCAATGTCGGCATCGCCTTCTCTCGTTCCGGCACGAGTATCCGCGTGCGGGCAAACTACCGCGGCGAGTATCTGCGATTTCCCAACTCCAATCCGGCGGACGAGCGCTGGGAATACGACCAGACCAAGGTCGATCTCAACCTCGAGCGGAAGGTGCGGAAAAACCTGAGCGTCTATGTCGACGTGATCAATGTCACCAACACCAAGGGTCGCCGCTACCGGGGCAATCCCGACCTGGGCCGCCGCCGAAACTGGGCCGACAACAACGGCCCCGAGCTCTACGCCGGGATCAACATGATCTTCTGAGGGTACTGGCACGATCGAGCGGTCACGTTCAGCAACCACCAGGAATTTTCTGTATGACCATCCATTGGATCGGGACGCCAGGGCGCATCCCCGCTGGGGGAGGAGTTCGGGCACGGTCAGCAATCCCGGGCCCCGCGAGCACGAGGCGAGCGGCTTCCTTCCGGTTCGCCGCGGCCATCCTCATGGGGGTGATCGCGGGAGGCAGGGCCGAACTGCGGGGAGCGGAGCCGCGCCAAGCGGAGCCGGCGGAGCACGGAGTGGCCGGGAAGAGTTCGCCTGCCGCCACCCTGGCGGTGCGGCAGGAACCGGGGATTCTCATCGTGCAGTCGTCAGGCGAGGGCGGACACCAGGTGGGAATTCCGTCCTGGAAGGCGGTGCTGCGGCGGGACGACGCGGGCAACATCTCCGCCTTGCACGTGCCGGCCCATCATCCGGCGCCCGGGAGAGGGTGCCCCTCCCCGTCCAGCGCGGCGCCGCCGCCATCGAAGGCAAGGCGGGTGAGCTCCTGCAACTCCAGCTGATGCCCACTTTGCTTCGAACGATCACCGCCCTCACGGCGTCGCTCGCGGGCCCGCTGCTGGCGCGCGCGCAACTGTCGCTGATCCGCACCGGCAGCGAGATCGTCATCACCTCGGATACCGCCCCGACCTGGAAAATGGTTATGGCCATAAATCCGCACGCGGACCGGGACCATCCGGGTGGCGGCATGGTGCGTGCGCTGCACATTCCCGCGACCAACCCGGAGAGCATCGTCGGCCCCGATCCCGGGCAGTTCTGCTGCGCCGGTCTGGGCCTCGATAATCTCGAATGGCGTTATATTGAAAACGGCCAGGGGGTGCGTGCGCCGATCGGCACGGATGCGACCCTTGAGACCCTTGAGATCACCCGGCAGTCACCGCAGGAGGTGGTAATCAAGATCACGGGCCGCTGGAGGAATGTCCCTCGTTTCACGCGTACCGTCACGATCACCCCGCAGGGATTTCACACCCGGCTCGAAGCTGATTGGGCAGGTCCGACGACGTACCGCGGCATGTGGTGGCTCATTTCACTCTTCCGCAGTGCGTGGGTGGACCACGCCCGCGTGGCGATTCGGGACCAGGACACCCCGCAGCAGCCCCTGCCGATCGCCCGAGGAAACGTGTTTTCCCTACCACCGGGAATCGCCTTCCCGTACGAAGTTTCATTTCCGCTGCGGCAGGGGCCGGCCCGGGAATTGATCCTGCGGGTGGCTTCCCTCGGCACAAAAGATCCGGCCGGATTGAAATACGAACTCTGGCCGGAAGAAAAGGGGTTCGTGATGTTTTATCCGCGCTGGGTCGGTCGCCCCTTTCAGCAAAAGCGCTATGTATTCGACTACTCGTGGATCTTTGCCCCCGGCGAATGAGGAGCAGTCGCGAACGGCGGGGGTTCACTCACCCGCCCGGCAACGCCGCGAGCACGCCCCGCACATAGCCGACGGATTCGGCGAGCCCCGTCAGCGGATTGCCTCCCGGCTTTTCGTATTCGAAGCCGACGACACCGCGGTAGTTGATTGCGATCAGGGCGCGAAGCATGCCGGGAATGTCCAGCCGGCCCGCGCCGACCTCGGTCGGGATGTCGCTCATCGCCCCCACCTCCGCGACGCTGTCCTTGATGTGAACGTCGTAAATGCGGCGGGCGTACTGGCGAATGTGCTCTGCCGGATCCGCGCCAGCCCGGGCCGTGTGGCCCACATCGAGGCAGAGACCGATGCGGGCATCGAGCGAATGGATGTGCTGCATCACCTCCTTGGACGTGGCATAGAGCTTGTCGGAAGGCCCGTGGTTGTGGATCGCGACCCGCTGGTCGAATTCGCGGGCCAGTTTCTCCATCCTGGGCAGCGCGGCAATCTCCGGCTTGCAGACCAGGGTGGCCAATCCGGCGGCCCTGGAGTTTTCGAAGACCCTCCGCAGGATCACCTCGTCGTCGGGGAGGCGAATTGCCCCCGAGCCAGTGAGGGCGATTCCGGCCGCATGAAATTTGCGCGCAGCGGCTCGCACCTCGTCGATGGTGCCCTCGAACGGGATATGGTGGTTCGAGGCCCCGGCGTTGAATATTCGCAGGACCAGGAGGGCCGTGATCACCTCGTCGACGGCCAAGAGGTGCAGCGATCTTGTGGCGACGCCGAGGCGTAAAGCGGAGGCATTACCGCGAGGGGACGGATCGGCGGGTGATGGTGTTGCGCCTGGCTGGTCCGGCGCACGCGAAGGTCGGGCACCCTGCGCGAGCAGGGTCAGGGAGACCGAACCCATGGCGCACGCCTTCAGGGCGCGCCGGCGCGTGATCGGAGTCGGGGGGATCATTCGGGAGATTGGAGTTTGCTGCAGCCGGTTTCGGGTGGAGGGAGGGCAATCGGCCGCGACGGTCGGAACCGCCCGCAGGCCGGCGGGACTTTTGGCCGGCCGCACTTTCGATGTCCATGGTTTTGGCGTCGGACGCGTCCGATCGGCACGGCGGATTTTTGCACGGGGAGCGGCCGGCAAGGCTGGCCCATGCCCGGCATCACCCCTGACGTTCTGATGGAATCCGGGGTCGCAAGCCGGCGCCGCGTGAACCGCCGCCCGATGACATTCCAGCCGATGAACCCGGTTTTTCGCGCCCAGCCCATCGCCGCCCCGGCGTAAGCCGATCGCGGGCGTCATCTCTTCAGATACCGATCAGCAAAGTCGAGATACTGCTCCCAGTCGTAGGCCGTGATGTCGTGTTGGCCGCTGCGAATGTGGTAGGCGAGCGCGTCGCCGTGGACGGGATGGTCGACCGCAGGCATTGCCGCGATCCCGAGGCCTGTCCTGCCATGGAGACGATATACGGATTGAGCTGCCTCGATGCTCAGAAACTCGCCCTTCGGATCCGCGCCCCGATCCTCGACCGCGCTGGCGACATAGAGCGGACGCGGCGCGATCAGGGCGAGGAGTTCATGCTGGTCGACGGGTAGCGCAGTTTCGTTGTCGTTGTATTTGCGGTAATTCAGCGAATACCACGGGCTGCTGTGCCGGCCGGTCGAAAGTGCCACGGTTTCACCATAGATCCGCTTGGCCAGGGCGGCACCGCCGGCGCCGGAGTTGTTGGAAATCACCAGCGCGAACCGCTCGTCCTGGGCCGCGGCCCAGAGCGCGGTTTTGCCCAACCGGGAGTGCCCATGCACGGCCACACGCTTCGCATCGAGTTCAGGGTCGCCTTCGATGACATCGAGCGCCCGGCTGAGTCCCCAGGCCCAGATGCCGATCGAACCCCAGCCGGCGGGCGGGCGCGCGTTCACGCTGCCACTTCGAAAGAGCGCCCCAACGGACTCCTCCATGCCGGTGTCCCGATCCGGGCACAGATCACCATAATACACCGTGGCCGTGGCGTAGCCGTGGGAGATAACCTTCTCAATCTGCCAGCGGGAGGCGTGGACGCCGCGCGTGCCCTCCGTGGCACGGTTGTCCACAATATTGAACTCCTGGGTCGGCCGCATCCAGGCGCGCGAAAGCGTAATGCCGGGGTCGGGGTGAACGCACTGGTTGCCGTAATAATTCAGCCCGAGGAAGAGCGGCCAGGGACGGCCGGCACCGTTGGGCTGGTAAATCAGCAGCTGCATTTGCGGTCCGGCTTCGTTCTCCGTGAACCACACCGTGATTTCCTTGCGCGTGGCCCTGCCGTCGAGGGCGGCGCGAACGAGCGAGGTTACCTTCCAGTGCATGGCCTGGGGCCGGCCGGCCGGCGTGCGGCCGTAGACCTCGCGCGCAAAGAGTTCGAGCAACTCGGGACGGCGCCGCTCGCGCCATGCGGCGAGGTCCCGAACCGGCGTGCCGTCCTCCCGCACAAGCAGATCCGGCAGCGGCAGGTTGCCGACCTTGCTTTCGTCGAAGTTTGCCGGGGCCGGAGCAGCAACCAAACGAAGGGTAATCAGCATGCCCAAGGCCAGCGCGAAGAGAGTTTTCATGAGACGGATTGCGAAACAAGGTGACCGCGGCGTCCCGCCGCGAGGATGGGATCGAAAAACGGATCCTGCGGGAAGCACGGTCGAATGCAGTGCAACGGCGAGACGCCGTCGCCACTTTGAAGGCTGGCTGGCGCCTGGTGCTCTCCGCGGTCGAACGTGACGGCGTACCGGCCGCCCGCGAGCACCTTGACCTTCCAGCCGGTCGAAATTTCGGGGTAACCGCCATCCTGATATCGGCTGAGGTGCACCCGCGGCTCGGCGCCGGAGCCGATATGGATGACCCCGGGTGCAAACCCCCGCGACGCGGCGACGCTCTCGAACCACGCCTCGTAGTCGCGCCGGAGGTCCGCAACGGCGCCGGGCCGGCGGGAGGCGAGGTCCTGTTTTTCGCCCGGATCGGACGCCAGATCGTACAGCTCGAGGGGTGGCGGCGGCGAAGGGGCGTCCATGTCTTCGCGCCCAAAAGTTCCAGGGTGGCCGATCAGCTTGTAGCGCTGGGAGACGACGGCAAAGTTCTGGTAGCGCTTTGGCGCCAGCCCGCGGTGGCACTGAAAGAAAAGAAGCCGCTCCGGCCCGGCGTGCGCCGGCGTACGTTCCGTCAGGAGCGGCAGGAGACTGACCCCGTCGATAACCCGATCCTGCGGCGCCCCAAGCCCCACAATATCGAGAACCGTCGGCATGATATCCACATGAGCGGCAATCCGGTCGACCGTGCGACCTCCTTTCAGGCGCTCCGGCCATTGCACGAAAAACGGCACGCGGATGCCGCCCTCGTAGACAGAGGACTTGCTGCCGCGAAGCCCGGCGTCATAGCGCCGCTCACCGGTCCCGCCATTGTCGCTCAAAAAAATAACCATCGTCTGCTCCCGCAGCCCGAGTTGGTCCAACCTGGCGAGCAGCCGGCCGAAGTTGTCGTCGATGTTTTCGACCATGCCATAGAGTCGGGCCGTGTCCTCGGGCAGGCCCATCGCGCGATAACGATCACGGTACTGCGGACTGACGTCCAGGGGGGCATGGGGTGCGTTGGTGGGGAGATAGACGAGGAACGGCTGTCGGC
Source organism: Opitutales bacterium (assembly GCA_038249085.1). Classification (GTDB taxonomy): domain Bacteria; phylum Verrucomicrobiota; class Verrucomicrobiia; order Opitutales; family Opitutaceae; genus ER46. Next base: position 43,985 of record JBBRWR010000043.1, on the reverse strand, counting down.
GGTTCTGCTCGATGAAATCGAGGGCGGCCGTGAAGAAGATGTCCGTGCAATACCCGGTGGTTTCCTTCGGTTCGTTGTTTGCCCACAGCCGCGGATTGAAATAGCTGCTGGGCGCATCCGGCCCCTGATTGATGCCGCCGGATTTGTGAATCAAGGCCCGGTCGAAACCCTGGTCGGTCGGGCGCATGGGATAGTTGTCGCCGAGGTGCCATTTCCCGAAAATCCCGGTATGGTAGCCCGCGGCGCGGAGCAGTTCAGCGAGCGTCACCTCATCGCCGTGCATCTTGGCCCCGCCGCGCGAGGTATGCAGGACTCCCGTGCGATAATGATAGCGGCCCGTCAGGAGGCTGGCGCGCGTCGGGGAGCAGACGGGGCTGACGTAGAAACGCGAAAACTGCGTCCCTTCGCGCGCGAAGCGATCGAGATGGGGCGTGCGGACATGAGGGTTGCCGTGGATGCCGAGATCTCCGAAGGCCTGATCATCCGTGAGGACCACGATGACGTTTGGCCGCACCTGGTCCGCTGCGATCACCGTGCCGGCCAGCAGTCCGAACATCAGCGCCGCCCTACCGCGCGCCAGCGTGACCCGGCGCATCGAATCGACCTGGAATGGAAAGGATGACATAGCGTTGCGGAGCGGAGCGCACGCCCCCGTACCGCCGTTCGGTAGTCCCTGCCATGCGGGTTCTGGGCGGGTAGGCTGCCCCGGCTGATATTCGCTGCTGGGCGCATCCCGCTGTCGAGGGTAAAGAGACCGGACGCGTCCGATCCGAAGCCTGGGGTCCCCGGCGACCTGCCTCAGCCGTCTCCGACCCATGGATGGCGATTCCGGACGTGTCCGGGCCGCGCAGCATGGTCGGATGCCCCCGCAGCCTATTGCACTGCTCGAATGTCTTTCGCGCCTGTGAGCAGGAACTCCCAGCCTGCTGAAATTTGGGGTTCCGGCCGAACCGGGCGCATTTCCAGATTGACGGTGGCGTTGAGCTCGGCCCGGCCCGTAGCGCCTGTCTTCGTGGGGCGCCCGCCGGTCAGAGACGCGGCGCTACTCCCGGAGGCATTACTGCCAACCGGCAGATGCGCCCGGCCGAACCGGAAAGGAAACATATTGGTTGCACGCCGGATCAGTTGAACGCGATGATCGCGATCGACGCGCTGCGCGCCATCTGGGGCTGACCTGAGGGGCGCCGCACAGTCCGCGCGAATCCCGCCGCCATCAACACCCTGCCCCGCCCACCCTGCGCGAACCTTTTCCCATGAATGTACCAAACCGAAGAAGCGCGATGCTCGTCATTGCGTCCCTGGCGGCACTGATCGCCTGCGTCCGGGCGGCGGATGATGCGCCACGCAACGCTGCCGCGACCAAGGGACCTGCGCCCGGGGCCGACCGGGCGAAGCCTGCACGCGAACCCCGCCCGGAGCCGGACAAGGTCGTCGTCTTCAAGCAGACTCCCCAAGGCGAATTGAAGGTGCACATCTATTACCCTCCCGGCTGGTCGGCGGGCGACCAACGGACGGCGATCGTCCTTTGGTCCGGCGGCGGGTTCCAACTCGGTACCGCGGGGCAGTTCTTTCACCAGGCGAAATACTTCGCTTCCCGCGGGCTCGTCGCGATCTGCGCCGAATACCGTGGCAGAAGCCGGCACAAGATTCTAATCGACAGTTGCGCCGAGGATGCCCGCAGCGCGATGCGTTGGGTCAAGGGGCGGGCCGCTGAACTTGGAATCGCGCCGGCCAACGTGATCGCCTCCGGCGGCTCGGCGGGCGCCACGCTCTCGCTGCTGGTGGCGGAGAAGAACGGACCGGATGCCAAGGGCGACGATCTCTCGGTCTCGACGCGGCCGTGCGCCTTGGTCTTGTTCAACCCCGCGATCGGCGAGAGCGTGTTCGAAAAGATCGGCCATGGCGGACCCGCGCAGGTGCCGGTCAACGCGCAGATCGCGGCCCTCAACACACCGCAAAAAGACGAACCTCCCGCCATTTTGTTCTACGGCACGGACGACCGGCCGTTCTTGGACCGCGCCGGCGAATTCCACCGCCAGATGCTGGCCCAGGGCGGCCGGTGCGAGCTGTGGACGGCGGATAAGATGGGGCACAGTTTTTTCAACAATCAGCCGTGGCGGGACGCGACCACGCGCAAAGCCGACGAGTTTCTCGCTTCGCTCGGTTACCTGCAAGGGTCTCCGACGATCAAGGAAAATCCCGCGGCGAGGCTAATCCTTGTCGGCAAAGAGTGACCCCATCGGATTCGAATGCGTCCCCGTGCTCACCAGTCCCCGGATAGCAGCATCGGGTTGCGCGACGCCTTGGTAAAGGTCGGACATGTTGAAGGCGATCATGTCGTGCTGGTCGTGGCCAAGGGGCTGGGCCACGGTCTGGGCAGCAAGTTCGACGACTATGTCCCCATGGCCATAAGTTTCTTCAAGCGACACCTGGGCGCCCCTCCTGGGACCAGGTGAGGAAGAGTCCCGTTGCCCATCAATCAGAGGCTCCGGTTCCGGTTGGGCTCCGCGTTTCGGTTGCAGGTCGCCCGGCCAGTCTACCGGGCTGCGGGCGTGGGCGTCGGCGCAGGAATCCTGGGCAGTGGCGGCGGCGCGAACTCCGGGTTGCCGACCACGTAGCGCAGCATCAGATAATCGACCAGTTCGGAGTAGGCGAACCCGACGCCGGTGGCGCAGTCCGACGCATACCTGGTCAGCAGTTCCTCGGCGGCGGCGGGTCCCTGCTCCCGGAAGAGTCTGGCCGCAGTCTGCTCGAATTCGGCTTGGTATTCCAGGTAAGAGTGCTCGGCGGGCTGAATCACGCTCCGGATGTCGCGCACGGCCTCCTGGTAGCGCGTGCGCTGGGCGAGGTTGTGGACCAGCCGGAAGTTCCATTGGGCCTGCTGCCGGTCGATCCGGGTGAAATTGGCCGGATGATCCCAGGTGTCCGGCAGGTCGCGGACCCCCGCGTACACCGGGATGAAGCAGCTCGTGTCCGCCGGCCCGTAGGCGAACCAGAGGAGATTGCCGATCGGGTCGGGCAACGCCTCCCGGAGTTGGGCGACCAGGACATAACCGCTGGTGGGCGTGCAGATCGCGCGCTCCGGCTTCAACCCGAGAAGCTTGAGCAATTCCGGAGGCCCCCAGGGACAGGCGAGCGGGCTGCGGTCGGCATCAACCCGGAGCGGGTCGCGGGCCGTGAGGTCGAACTCCGTGCCGGCGTAGCTGTCGCGCATGACGTGCATGAGCATCGGCACGGTCACCGCTTGATCCGGTTTCACCGAAAAGGGATAACGATCCAGGACGGGATCATCCCGGAATTTCAATCCCAGCGACGGTGCGGCCAGACTCAAGGCCCGCCATTCGCGCAGCGAGTTCGACCGGTCGCCTTGCCCGGCATAGACCTCGTGCCAGACGAACGGCGTCCCCGATTTCCACCAACCCAATTCCTCCGCCAGCGAGAATATATTGGCAGAGGCCAGGAAGTGCCCGGCATCGGCGAGGTCCACCTTGCCGATCCGGCTCCGGTTGGCGCTACATCCGACCTCCCCGTCGGGAATCCTCTGGGCGCACCAGACCCCGCCGGGGCGCCCGCTCGCGGGGGTCCAGTCCTGGCCGGGACCGAAAATCTCCATGAGCCACACTTCGTGATCATCGGCGATCGGGAGGGCGACGCCGGCGCCGGGCGCGCGGTAGTACAGAAAGCCATACTGCTCGACCATCGCGCCAATCAGGCGGATGGCTTCCCGGGCCGTTTTGGTCCGAAGCAGTCCGTTGGCGATCAGCGACGTGGTCCAGTGGTTGCTGTTGGGTCCGACCCGACCCCGCTGGCAGGCCAGTCCCTCGCGCATGGGCAGGAATTCGATCGTGATGCAGAGTCCGTGCTCGTTGAGACCGCCGGTGGTCATGCTCTCGAGGTTTCCCGCCAGGATCAGGCTGCGATAGGTCTCGTTCACCGCGAGCGTGCCGACGTGATCGAAGCCCTTGCGGACGTTGTCCTGGTATTCCGCGTAGGTCTTCGGCCGAGGCACATTCCAGTACATCGGCAGGCGGGTCCCCGGTGGGTAGGACTGGGCCGGCATCACGTATGCCAGCCCCATGACGTCGCCATCGCAGGAATGACTCATCAGCACCGAACCGTCCGCGGTGCCCAGCCGACCCACCATGAGGGTGGAGCAGGCGTTCGACCATCGCCCACCCGTGGCAGCGAACAACAGGGCCAGGAACAGGTTTTTTTTCATAAAGTCTTCCACCCTTCCCAAACATGACAACGAGCGATCGGATTCACTCCTGAAACATGCCCAGGAACTGGCAATCGGTTAGCGCAAGGCTGGCGAGTCCGGTCGAAAATCCAGCAGACGCGGGGCTGCGACTTCCTTCTCCCAAGCTTTGATCCTGGCCCGCATTTCCGCCGCCTTCTCCGGCATTTCGGCAAGCAGGTTCTTCTTCTCTTCAATGTCGCGGGAGAGGTCGAACAGCTCCTCCTTGCCGTCGTCAATCACGAGTTTGATGTTGCCGTCACGCACCGCCTTGCGGCGCGCTTCGCCGCGCTTGAAGCGCCAGAAGACCGTCCTCGAAACGGGGTCGCGCCGACCGCTGATTTCGTCGATGAGATTGATGCCATCGAGCTTGCGGCCCGCGGGCGGGGAGACCTCGGCCGCAGCGAGGAGTGTGGCCGTGAGATCCATGTTGAGGGTGACCTGGTCCGTGGTCGTGCCCGCCGGAATCTCACGCGGCCATGACATGACACAGGGCATGCGGATGCCACCTTCCCACAGGTAGGATTTTCCGCCGCGCAACGGGAGGTTTCGTCCCACTCCGATGGCGCCATTGTCGCTGAGAAACACGACGATGGTATCATTCGCCGTGGGCGACCGGTCGATGGTGGCCAATAGATCGCCGATCCGCGTGTCCATGTGCTCGACCATCTTGCGGTAGGTGTCCCGGTGCGTGTCGCCCGCATTCCGGGCCTCCGGGCCGTAGTCGGGCGCCCGCAACGGTCCGTGGGGGGCGGTGAACGGCAGATAGAGGAAATAGGGGCCGCGGCGTCCGGAGATCCAGGTAATCGCGCGGTCGACGAATACGTCGGTGAGATACCCGGTGACGCGGGTGGGTTCGCCGTTGTGGACCAGCGTCTCGCTGCCGTTCTTTTCCGTATGCTGGTAGTAGTCGAGCTCCCCGCCGAGCGCCACGAAGGATTCCTGAAACCCGTGTCGATCGGGCCAGAACTTGCGGTCGTAGCCGAGGTGCCATTTGCCGATGATCGCCGTATCGTAACCGGCACGACGCAGCATCTCGGCGATGGTGGTCTCCGCCACCGGCAGGCCGAGGTCACCGCGCTTCAGCAGCCACACGGCCTCGTCGTACAGGCCGACATTTCCGATGCCGATGGCGCACTCCAGCCCGCCCACCCGCTGTTGATAGCGGCCCGTCAGCAGCGCGGCCCGGCTCGGCGTGCACATCGGGGCATTCGAGTAGAACTGGGTGAATCGGACGCCACGTTGGCCGATGCCGTCGATGACCGGCGTCTTGATGTCGGGGCAGCCGTAGGACGTCAGGTCGCCGTAGCCCAGGTCGTCGGCAAAGAGGATGACAATATTGGGGTGTTCGGGCGCCGCGGCGCGCAGCAGCGGCGCTGCCAACACGAGCGCCACCGTCAGCGCCACCGAAATAAAAGGGTGATGATGCATGAGGGAAAGGTGATGGACGGGACGGTGGCGACCCCGAGATCTGATCGAGAATTGGGTGAAGCGGCTTGGCGGTGGGCCGGAGAAAGCGGCCTCCCCGGGGCGGCCTGAAGTTGAATACTGCGCGTCGGGCTCAAACCACCCAGCCGTCGCGGTAATGTTCGCGCGTCAGCCAGTTCGCCTCGCCCCCGCTGGCGAACGTGTTGCGTGCCGGGTCCCACTTGACGCTGGCGCCGTAGTGGTACGCGAAATTCATGAGGTGGCAGGCGTTGACGGTGCTGGCCCCGATTTCGACATCGCAAATCGGGCGCTGCCGCGATTGCACGCAATCGAAGAAGTTCTGGAAATGGTTGGGGCTGTTGTAGAGCTTGATCGGCGCGTCGGCCAGGTACTCTCGCACGGTCAGCTCGACTTCACGCTCCAGCGAGGTGCCGGGGCTGAGCTGCTTGCCCCAGAATTTGCGGACGGTCTTGCCCGCCATGACCAACTCAAACTTGCCGCGGTTCAGGTACAGCTCACCCTCCGAGCCGTAGAAGGTGATGCCGTTGTCCCGGCCTCGGTCGTGCATGAGCACGATGCCGTTGGCGTAGACCAGTTGGGCGCCGCGCTTGGCTGTTTCCCCGTGCGCCGGTGCCCGCAACTCGATCGGGCCGCTGCCGTCCTGGCCGAGCGCCCATTGCACGATGTCGATGTGATGGGCCCCCCAATTGGTCACGGGGCCGCCGCCAAATTCCCAGAAGTTCCGCCATTCGGGGTAGTAGTCGTCGTAGACCCCGCGCGGCGAAAGGCACGGATTGTAGGGGACGAGCGGAGCCGGACCGCACCAAAGATTCCAGTCGAGGCCCGGTTCGAGCGGCTCCCCCGGCTCGCGGTAGGGACGGGCCGGATCGCCGAACGAAACGTGCACCGCGCTGATCCGACCAAGGACGCCGTTTTGCACCAGCTCGGCGGCGACGCGAAACATGCGCATCGAGCGCTGCATGGAGCCGACCTGGAACACGCGGTCGGTCCCGCGCACGGCTTTCACGAGCTCGACCGACTCGTGCACGTTGTAGGTGAGAGGCTTCTCGCAATACACATCCTTGCCGGCTTTCACCGCCGCGATCGACTGGTACGCATGCCAGTGATCGGGCGTGGAGATGATGACGGCATCGATGTCCGGGCGGGAAAGGATCTGACGGAAGTCGTTATAAGCGGCGCAGCCCTTATAGGTTGCGCCCGCTTTTGCCGAGTAGGCCTCGTCCACCCGTCGCTTCGCGTCCTCGCGGCGGGTCGTGTCGACGTCGCACACCGCCAGCACCTCGACATCGTCGCGGGGGAGGCTGTTGGCGAGGTGGACGCCGCCCATCTTGCCCATCCCGATCAGGCCCACGGTGAGTCGCTTGCTCGGGGCACTTTCCCGCGCCCAGACGCGACCGGGGAGGATAAGCGGCGCGGCGGTAAGTATGGCGGAGTCGCGGAGGAAACGACGACGATTTAGGCGGCCGTTTTGCATAAGCTACTGAAAGCGCGTTTCCCAGAAATGTCACGGTCGACGGGGAATCCGTAGTTTCGAGGTCGCCCCCACACCCGGCCGCAGATTGCGCTGGAGTGGTGTTGGGAGGAATTCGCCGTGGTGGACATCGGGCCTTCAGCGTGAGCGCTCCTCGCTTCGACCGGGTTGGATACGATCACCACGGGGCAATCGACGAGGTCTGCGGTTGGAGGAAAACTCATCGAGCGGGATGGGCAGGCAGCTGGAACGACGTTTTGCTCGTGGGAACCGATCGGTCTCACCCTACCGCTTCGCCGCGCACAACCGCAGCGATTTCTCGACGATGGCGGCTGACGAAATGCCGTATTTTGCGAGCAACGACAAATAGTCGCCAGACTCGCTGAACCGGTCCTCGACCCCGACGAAATCCATCGTCACGGGTTGCCGGCGAGCGAGGCACTCCGCGACGGCGCCGCCCAAGCCGCCGATGACACTGTGCTCCTCGACCGTGAGCACGCGTCCGGTCTTGGCCGCGGAGGCGACCAAGGCGTCGTCATCGAGCGGTTTGAGCGTGGAAACCTCGAGCAGGTCCACCGCGATGCCGCGATGAGCGAGTTCGGCGGCCGCCTCGATGGCCATGACGGTCGGCATTCCACACACGGCCAGCGTGAGATCGCCACCATCGCGCAGCTTGCGAATCCGCCCGATTTGAAGCGGTGGTTCGTGCGCGAAAAGGATCGGGCTCGGATTGCGGCCGAGCCGGAGGTAGGTTGGCCCGTTGCGCCGCAGCGCCTCGGCGAGCGCGGCGCCCACCTCGATCGCGTCGCCCAGCACAACGACGGCCATGTTCGGCAGCGACCGCATGATCGCGAGGTCTTCGACGGACTGGTGGCTGGCGCCGTCGTAGGAATCGCTCAGACCACCATAGCCGCCGGCAAAGATAACCGGAAGGTTGTTATAGCAGGTGACGTTGCGGATCTGTTCGGCGGCCTTCAACACGAGGAACAGCGCAAAGGTACTCACCACAGGGCGCAGCCCGCAGGTCGCCATCCCACCAGCGATGTCCGCCATATTGGCCTCGGCCACGCCGACATTGAAGAAGCGTTCCGGATGTCTTTTCCCGAAGGCGAGGGTCTTTGTGCTCGAGGCCACATCGGCATCGAGTACCACCATCTCGGGATGGGTCTCCGCCAGATCGAGCAACGCCTGGCCAAACGCGTCGCGTCCGGAGGTCATCGCGGTCGTGGGCACCGTCCGGTTCATAGTGCGGCCTCCAGCCGGCCGAGCGTAGCCAGTAGCTCCGGCCGCGCTTTGGCATGGGTTGCGTCGTCGACCAGGGCGCCGTGCCACTGCGCGGTGTCGGTCATGAACGACACCCCCTGGCCCTTGTGCGTCGCGTAGACGATGGCGGCGGGCCATTGCCGCTGGACGCGCAGCCAGTCGAACGAGGCCGCGATTTCCCGGACGTCGTGGCCATCGACCGGGTTGGGAGCCACATTCCAGTTAAAGGCCCGCAGTTTCTCCGGCAGCGGGTCGAGCGGCATGATCTCGGCACTCGGACCGTCGAGTTGCACCCGGTTGTAGTCAATCAGCAGGACGAGCCGCTCGGGCCGGAACTTCGCCGCCGCCATGATGGCCTCCCACGTCTGGCCTTCATTCAGGCACCCGTCACCGACGAGCACATAGCTCCAGTACGTGCGGGCCTGCACCCGCGCCGCGAGCGCCATGCCGAGTGCCACCGAAAGTCCGTGCCCCAACGCTCCGGTCGACATCTCAACCCCCGGCGTTTTGTTCATGCAGGGGTGACCCTGCATGCGACTGTCGAGCTGGCGAAAGGTGGCGCGGACTTCCGCCAGCGGAAAATACCCGCGCTTGGCGAGAATCGTATAGAGCATGGCCGAGGCGTGACCTTTGCTGACCACGAGGCGATCGCGATCCGGCCACTTTGGCTCCGCGGGCCGCACGTTCATCCCGGCAAAATACAAATAGGTCAGCAACTCGGCCGCGGAAGCGGCACCACCCCAGTGCCCGGTGCCTCGCGCGTGCAGCGTGTCGAGCACGTCGATCCGGCTCTCTTGGGCGAGATACTGAATCTTGGCCCACTTGCGCGCGGCGTTCGGCTCAACCAGCACACCCTGCGGATCGATGGGGCGGAAGGTGCTCAGGGGGCAGCCCCCTTCGGCGCCATTGTCATCGTCGTAAGCCGCGAGTGGGTTCGATTGCATCAAAAATCGACGCCAAACGTGCAGGCAATCAACCGCGGTTCCACCGTGGCTATTCTTATGATCTGCCCCGTGGTCGTCGAGGTGACCGGGATGGGATCGTCCTCATCCAGCACGTTGCGAACATTGAGCTGCAGCCGATAGCTGAACCCGCCGAACGCTTTCATCCGTCCGCGATAGCCGAGGATGGCGTCGAAATAGAGTTCCCGCCTTCCCTTGTAGGGCTGATCGATGTCCAGCAGCATATTGCCGTTGGCACCGGGCTTCAGCGCGTAGCCCAGGGTCGGCGCCCCGCGCCAGCGGGCGGCGCCGCCAAAATTCAGACCCTTGAAGCGACCTTCACTGACCCGGTAGTTGGTGATGAGATTGGCGCGCGCGGGTCTCGCGCTGTCGGTCGTGCGGCCATCAAGGGCGGAGATGAAGGCGAACGATCCATTCTTGAGCTCGTTGTCATAGTATTGCTGGAGGGTCTGGCCCGTGGGATCCGACGTCGAAAACGGCGCGGTGCTCCACGTCACGGCCCGGCCGCTCGCGTCCTTTTCGCCGTTCTTCGCCACCACACTCTGCCAGGTGGGCAGGCGCGCCGCCACCCAGGCGAACCACGGCTCCCCGATATTCGACTCCTCGGCTTCGGACTTCGCGCCATTCACGCGGATGTTCCAGTCGCGCACGGGCGTGATGTTGAGCTCCACTTCGTACCCCGTGGACTTGCGGTCCGAGGCAAACCGGTAGGCGGCCCGCCCCTGGCTGCGATAGCCGCGCCTGTTGCCGTCGTCGACGTTGATCGTGGGCAGGCTCGGGTCGAGCACGAGGGCGCGGGCCTCGATGTTATAGACGACGTTGCGCGCCGGATCGTTGATCTGGTTGGTCGCGTTTGATGGGCCGAGGGTGTTTTCATATTTGTTGAGACGCAGGGAGACCCGGTCGCGCCAGAGATCGAATCGCACGCCGTAGTCCTTGCCCTCTCCGCCGGCGCCGGGGATCTCTTCGCCGAAGGGATCGAAGCGGCCGATGTTGAGGTCGAACGACGTCGACTTGTTGTAGAATACGCTCAGCCACTTGAGCGGCCGCGCCACGACGCCAATACTCCGGTTTATGCCCGATTGGGAGGTGTCGTAGGGTCCGAAGACGGTGTCCCAAATCACCGGGTAAAGCCCGCTGAAGTCCTGCTTGACCGACGCGACGTCAAGCGTCCCTGACTTCGCCCGGTCCGTGCGATAGCCGAACGTGAGCACGAGCCGGTCGCGTTTCTCCTGATCGGGCAGGAAGAAGCCCTGCCAGGCGAAGATCTGCGATTCCACCTTGTTGATCGCGCCGGTCATGGCTGAGCTGGCGCCGAGCCGCTTGCCGTCGCTCGCCACCAGCCCGGTGTCGAACAAGTAGAGGGAGTAGGGCTTGCCGTTGGCGTCGGTCATCGTCCAGTCGCCCGTCATCGAACCCGGGGCCGTCGTCGCGTCGTAGGGCGTGGAGAAATAATGCCTGAACTGCGGAATACGCGACGCGTGGGTCGCCCAGTTCTGGTTCGTCTTGGCGCGCAGCGTCACACCGGGAATCGCCACTCCGTCGTCGAGAATCCTCCGGATGTACCCATCCTGGTCCCGGGACTCCGACTTCGACTCGGTGTAGAGTCCGGCCAGGCGATGCCGGCCGAGCCACTTGCCCCACCGGCCGTGGGCGGCCATTTTTTGGCCCAGATCCAGCTCGTAGGAGAGGGTGGCGCGCCAGTCGCTGCGCTTGCCGAACTTGAGGAAATCCTGCGCTGAGCCCTGGTAATAGTATTGGCCGAAGTTCGGATTGGGCGTCGTGGTGTTCGGCAGGTATTTGTTCGGATCCACATTGAGGCTGACGAACTCGCCGCTCCCGGTGCCGATGGCATTGAGGCGGTGATTGTAGAAATTCTCGTGATTGTAGGCGAGTTCGAGAAAGAGATTCCGGGCGAGCTTTTGCTCAAGCATGGCGGTCATAGTCCGGCCCCCGACCACGACCGTGCGCCCGGTGCCGGCGATGTTCACGTCGAAGGGGAAGATGCCCGGATCGAGAATCGTAAAGTTGGCGGCGCGGTCGTAGGTCGCATCGACCCCCGGCAGCAGCCGCGGATTTTTGACCGAGACCGAATTACGCCAGTTGCGCATGCCGGCGGCGGCGCCATCAGTGAACACCGGGGTATCCGCCGCCTGCACGAAAATCAGGTTGCTGCCGATTCCGGCCAGACTCGAATTGTCGTAGACGGGTTTAGCCACCGTGTAGCCGCTGCCGGGGATCTGATTGGCATTGAGCCAAGGGGTCACGTAATCGCCGGGCGGCATCCGCGCGGCGCGATCCAGGTTGCGATTGGTTTTCTCGCCCTGCACGATGAGCGTGGTGTTCTTGAAGGGTTTGATCGTCACGGCGCCATAAAGCCGATCATCACGATCCAGATTGGGTTTCTTGTAGGTGAACTGGCGCTGTGACATGCCCATCAACCGGAGAGCGATCCGGTCCTTTACCACCATGGTGTTCGCATCGAAGGTGGTGCGTTTGGAATCCTCGGAGTCAAAGCGCAGCGTGAAGCCGTACTTGTTGCGCATGACGGCGCGGGCCGTCGTCGCATCCAGGATGCCCGCCGGGCTGCCCAGACCGAACAGCAGGGCGTTCGGTCCGCTCGCCACCGTGACGCGGTCGATGTTGTAGTTGTCCGTCGGCAGGTTGACCTGGAAGAAGTTGCGCGTCAGCGTGCCGGAGCCGATGCCGCGCACGCGTCCGCCGACCACGGCGCTGTCGCCGATCGCCTGAGCCTGGCTGTAATCGTTGAAGTCAGTCGTGTTTTCCACGTTGGCCGTGTAGATCAACGCGTCGTCGAGGGTGTTCAGCGCGAGATCGGACATGAATTCCTTCGTCATCGTCTCGATCTGGTTGGGCACGTCCTTGAAGTTTGTGCGCAGGCGGCTGCCGGCGAGCGTCTCGGTGGCGACCCAACCGGTGTCCGCACTCTCGCTGATGACAAAGGGGGACAACTCGACCGCAGGCTCGGTGGTGGTGGGGCCAGGGCTCGGTGGCACCGTCTGGGCGAGGGCGCTCGAGTTCAATGCGAGCAAAGTGAGTACGAATCGCAAGCGGGTGGTTGGGGTGGTGGTATTCATGGAAGTTGGGGGCTAAATCTTGGATGCGTCGATGGCTGCGGCTGCGTGGGTGTCCGGGCCTCAACGCGAGGGGACAATTCCACGGCGGCGAAAACACCGAAGCGCCGTGCCCTCCGCAGGAAAATCAGCGGACTCCCGCGGTCCTGAGTCGAAATCATGCCATGAAGAATACTATTTTCTCATCACCGCGGGCTAGAACGATACCCTAATTTTTCTGGACGATTCTCTCGCCGCAGGCGCGACTTCTCTACGATTCGCGCACATGGCGGCGACGTATTCGCACCCGCGGCGAACACGCCGCACCGCTGGTGGCGATGACGACGCTCGTGTCCTCCGAAACGCGATCCCTGAACCCCTCGGATTTGGCGTCGCAGAAACAAGGTCGAATTCTCGCCGAAGCCGCGGGATCACCCAAAAGTGCCAGCGGACGGACTTCGCTCGCACGACAACTTAGCCAGACTCGGCGCGCTGGAGGATTCGTTCGAAGATCGCATCAGAACGGCAATCCCAGGCATGACGAAGCGACTCTCTCTCTTGTAGTATCATCTCAGATCGCCGCAACGGCATGTCGTCCGCCCTGACCGAACGACCAAAAGCAGCAGGCTTCGCTGAGTAGCAACTCACGGCCTTTTTCCGGCCCTCCTGTAGATCCAGTTTCGCACGAGTTAATCGCTTTTCCGGTAAAGGGCCGCCGCGGCGGCGGGCCAGGGCACGGGGCGGCCCGTGGCGGTGACCACCGGCATCGGGGCGTGGCGGCGCTGCAGGATTTCCGTCAACTCTGCGGCGAGTTCGCGGACGCGCGCCGGCTGCCGCCCGGCGAGATTGGTGGTCTCGCCGAGATCGGCGGCGAGGTCGAATAATTCGAAGCGCTGGTCGGTGTGGTAGTAGATCAGTTTCCAGTCGCCGCGACGGATCGTGCTGCTCGGGCCCATGCCAGGGCCAGCGACCGGAGCGGGGTCGGAAAGCGGGCCCCAGAAATTCGGGAAGTGCCAGAGAAGGGGCCGATCGAATTCCGCCGGGGCCGCGGTGCCGCGCAGCAACGGCGCGAGGTCGAGTCCGTCGATGTCTTCCGGCGGACGCACCCTCGCGGCACGGAGCAAGGTGGGGAACCAGTCGTAAATCATCACGGGCGTCGCCGTCGTCGAGGCGGGGGCGGTCACGCCGGGCCAGCGCACCAGCAGAGGGACGCGGATACCACCCTCGTGATGGGCGCCCTTGCCGCTGCTGAGCGGAGTGTTGTGCGTATGAGGAGGCGTCATACTGCGATAGGCATGGCTTACCCCGCCGTTGTCGGACGTGAAGACGACCAGGGTGTCCTGGGCCACGCCGAGTTCGTCGAGGAGCGCCAGCAGGTCGCCGACGCTTTTGTCCAGGCCTTCGAGCAACGAGGCGTAGGCCGCCTCGGTGGCGTCCAGGCCGGCGGCGCGGTACCGCGGGGCGAAGCGTTCGTCCGGCGTGATCGGCGTATGGGGCGCGAAGTGCGCAAGGTAGCAGAAGAACGGCTGCCCGCGCGCGACGGTGGCGCGGATTTCCCGGATGGCCTCGCGTGTGAGCGCCTCGGTGAGGTGGATGTCCTGACCGAAATAACGATCCAAATCCCACGCGCGCCACGGACCCTTGGGGTTTCGCTTCGCGCCGAAGTTTTCCTGGCCGTAATAGCTGCCGCATCCGCCGGCGTCGCGCCCGCCGATGCGCACCTCGAAACCAAAGACCCGCGGGTCCGCGCCGGCGGTGCCGGCGGCGCCGACGTGCCCTTTGCCAAAGTGCATTGTGCGGTAGCCGGCCGGCCGCAGCAGCATGGGCAACGTAGGGGCGGCGACGGCGTGGGCGAGGCCGGCGGCGGGCTGCAGACCATTCCAGTTCCAGGCGGCTGGACTCAGGGTCGGATGCCGCAGGTCGGACGAGGGATGGTCGCCGCTAAGATAGGTCCACTGGGTGACACCGTGCCTCGTTTCGTTTTGGCCGGTGAGGAAACTGACCCGCGAGGGCGAGCAGACGGTGCAGGCGTAGGCCTGGGTGAACTTCATGCCCTCGCGGGCCAGCCGCTCGAGGGCAGGCGTGTGATAACGATCGTTCCAGGGCGTACGCTGCGGGCCGAACGCGACACTCGTGTCCTGCCAGCCCATGTCGTCGGCGAGGATGAAGAGAAGGTTTGGGCCGGGCCTGGCCAGGCCCAAACCGGTCGCATGACTCCCCGGCGGCTCGGCGCGAGAACCTTGCGCAATCGCGATCAGAAACAGCAGGCGGAGGAAAGTCGGCGAGCGCATTCAGATCATCCGGCCAGGAAGTCCGACCGGCTAATACGAAAAGGTGGTAGAAAGGACGAAGGTGCGCGGCTGCGGCAGCGTGAAGAGGGTGTTCTGCCCGCTGGTGTTGGCCCGCTGGGCGATGAGGTCGCTCTCACCCAGCAGATTCCGCACATTCAGCTGCACCCGCCAGGCTCCTTTGCTGAGTTGGCGCGAATAGCCGACGAAGCCCTCGAAATCGTTGCTGGCGTCACCCTTGATGGGAGCATTGAGTGCCGGCACGACGATCTGTGCCGCGACACCCGGAAACGTAAACTCGTTCGGCACACTGACCGCGCGATAACCGATGATCGCCGCGGAGCGCCAGCGATAACCGCCGCCCACGAACAGGCCTTTCAGGAGACCCTCACTGAAGCTGTAGCGGGTCAGCAGGTTCACCCGCCACTCGCGGCCCTGCTCGGTCCGCATCCCGTCGGCCTGCTGCATGAGATTCAGCCCTTGGACGATGGCGAGGAAGCGGGAGCTGATGGTGTTGGTCGAAGTATCAGGTCCCTGCAACGTGGGATACTGGGACCAATAGGGCAGGCGTGTCTGGATAAACTCCCGCCAGACCTGGCCGATGTTGGATTCGGTGGCATTGGCCTTGGCCGCATTGAGCGAGATCCGCCAGTTGCGGATCGGGTTGGCGACGAGTTCCGCTTCGTAGCCCTTGGACACCTTGTCCGACGTCAGTTCGTAGAAGAACGTGTTGCCGGTATTCGGATCAAAACCGCTTGCCGGCCGATAGGTGGGGATGAGGCCCGACTCGCCCGCCTGGTAAAGCGTCTTTTCAATCGCGATGATCGGGGCCAGGATGGTCTCCCGAAACTGGCTCACGTCCGGACCCGAGGTGCTCTCGTACTTGTTGAGGCGGAAGGAAAGGCGATCTCCCAGGAAACGCATCATCAGCCCGTAATCCTTGCCGTTGCCGATTGATCCCGGCAGGATCGATCCGTCGGGATTGTGCGAGTTGGTCCGCGGGACATTCCAGGTGTCCGCCTGGTTGTAGAATACCGACAGCCAGGGCATGACGTGCAGCACTGCGCCGCCGGTGGTGTTCCGGCCCGCCGTGTAATCCCAAGGCCCGGCAAGCGGAGCGGTGAAGACCGATTCAAACGCGCTGTTCGAACCGCCCAGTCGCTCCATCGGCCGGCCCCGCGTCCGCACCTGGTCGGAGCGCCAGCCAAAGGTCGTGACCAGCCGGTCGCGCCAAAATCGATTCTGCATGACGAAGACCCGGCCCTCGAGCAACGACTCGGACTTGGCGCCCGCATTCGTCCCGCCAAAGGGGTTGTTGGTCGTGTACACCGTGGATCCATCCGCCAGGGCAAACGGTTCGAAGCCGATGTTGGGTGAATCCAGGTAATAAACCCCTCCCGTCGCCGGCTTGGTGGGGTCCGAAAGATAGGCGCGATACCAGAGGCGGTTGGCCGCCGCGCCATAGAGATTGAGGGTGTCGGTGAACGATATCCCGGCTGGAATCCGCCGCTGCTCGGCCTCCTGCCCGCCGTTGACCGAGTCCACCCGCTGGTACATCGCCGCCAGGCGGTGATTCCCCAGCCACCGATTCCGCCCCGTGAGATCCAGATCGTACGAGGCCATCACGCGAGCCTCGTTCAGGTCGCGATAGATGAGGCGCCCCCGGCCCTGCCCGGCCACGTAATAGCGGCCCACATTCGGGTTGGGCGTCACCCGGTCCGGCAGATACCGGTTCGGATCGGCCCGAATCTCCAGCGTCGCCCCGCGCACCATGTCGATGTTGGGGTTGATCATATGCTCGCTGTTGTAACTGGCGTCGACGACCAGCTTCGGCCCGATCCGCTGCTCGACGGCAAAGCCCTTGATTTGGGCGTCGATCAGATTGCGCGTGCCGACGCCGTTGATCGAGACCGCGCGGGGCGAAATCGAAAAGTCGGTCAGGCTGTAGTTGTACGAGTCCGTGCCGGTCTGATACGGCGCATCCCCCGGGCCTTTGGTCCGCACACTGTAAATCCGCGCGGTCGCGTTGACGGCGGTCCCGCTCGAGCCCCAGGCCAGCGTCTCCGGGGTCCCGGCCGCGAGGGCGCCGATGTGCAGCACGTTTTGCGTGGTGGTATCCCGCGCGAAAAGGGCGTCACTGGCCGCGGGACTCGGCATCGGCGCGGCCAGGCCGTTGTCGAAGATCGGCCGCCCGGCGTTGATCCACGGGGTGACACTGTCGCCCACCAGGGTGTTGCGGGCGCCGATTCGGTCGATGGTGGCATTCTCGTACCAGCCGCGCACCGTCGTCGTGCCGGTCGGCTTGATCGTGATGCTTCCGTAGATACGTTCGGCGTTCTCGCGGGCCGGGGCCCGCCAATTCTCGTCCGCCGTCTTGAGCGCGGTGAGGCGCAAGGCGACCCGATCCTTGATGATGGGGTGGTTGAGGTCGAAGCTCGCCTGCAGCGAGCCCTGGTCATCGCCGCGGAGGGTGATACTGGCGCGATACCGCTGCACGTTCGCCCGCTTGAAGCTGGTGTCGATCGTCCCGGCCGGGTTGCCATTGCCAAACAGAATGGAGTTGGGGCCGCTGGAGAATGTAATCCGCTCGGTATTATAGGTGTTGCCGGGCAGGTAGGTCTGGAAGAAATCGTGGGTCCGGCCGGGCGCGCTGAGGCCGCGGACGCGGTTGCCCTCGACAATGTTGACCACTCCCATCTGAAAGTCGCCGGCGTTGTTTTCCTGATATTCGGCCCGGTTCTCGACATTGATCGAGTACCGAAACGCGTCCTCGACATCGACGGTGCCGATATCCTGCAGAAACTCCTGGGTCATCACACTGATTTGCGCGGGCACATCCTTCAGCTCGGTCTTGAAGCGCGTGCCGGCGAGCGTCTCGCGCGCGGCGTAACCCTGATCGGATGCGACGGAGACTTCAAACGGACTGAGCACGATCGTTTCTTGAGACTCCGTGGACGTGGCCGCAGCCTGCTGGGCATTCTCGGAGTTCTGAACGCCGGCAGGTGTCGAGTTCGTCGCCGCGACTTGCGCGAACATGATCGCCGGCATCAGTCCAAGGTTCAGGACGGCCAGGAAGAGAGGCCCTGCAGGAGAGGAAAGAAGACGGGGGGAGGGCGCGGAGCCCATGGGGTTTTTTTGATGCTTTGTCATGAGTGAAAAGTTTTCGGCGGGAATGACAGACCTGGGTGGGCAAGCGGGGGTAGGCCGACGAGCATACAGGATCCCTGCCGTCACGGACTAGTACGATACCCTAATTTTTCTGGACGATCCTCTCGTCAAGAGATCGTCGGTGGCAGTCATCGGTTTCACTTCGTTATATACACTTTCTACCCACTTTTTCTGCTACAGAGCCCAAAAACCTTCTCCCGTATCGCGCGCCCACCGTCCGTTCACCGACGGCTCCGGGCCGCACCAACTGGGGAACGCGCCAAAAGCGTCACCGCGTGCCAGCCGGGCCACCCTCTCACGGATTTCCCGATCCTCCCGTCGCCGGCTCGCGGTCAACCGGAACCCCGACCCCCCGCGTGATGCGGAGGTGGCGGTAGATGGCCCCAGTCAGCCCCTTGAAGCCGGCGTGGTTGTCGTTGTTCAGGTACAGGTGCCGCAGGACCACGGGAGCCGCCGGATAGGTCAGGGTAGCAATCACCTCACCGTCCCGTCGCCACACCGCCATCTGCCGATCCCACGACACGGTCAGCTTGTACCATCGATCGGGATCCCACGACAGCGGCTTTTCGTTTGTCCCCTGGGTTTTTGGGTAGGATGCGCCGCCGATCCGGAAGCGGGTCTCGCCCGCGACGTGTTGATCGTGAGGCGTGTGGTAGATGCGCAAGGTAAGCCCGTCGAGATCCGTCCCGTCGCCCTTGATGTCCTGGGCGCCTTCCTTGCGCAGGCTGTAAACCCCGACGATGTGCTGGCGCGCCGGCGGCATGCCGATGCGGATACCCTTGACCTCGAATTCCACGGTGGCGGCGGTCAGGTCCGCCGGCAGGACGTAGTAGAGTTGGTCGGAGGACTTGACCGACTGCCACCCCTCGGCAACAAAGCGCCCACCCACGACTGCAGCCGCGGGGTGCAGGTGCACCCCCGGATCCGAACCGGTCAAGGGATCGTCGTAGATCGGCTCTGCCACGGCCCACGATCCAGCGACGACCAGAACAAGCGCGGTGATCAAGGGGCGGCGGCTCGGAAAGCAGGTCTGCATGGGATCAAATCGGGGTCGGGGCCGCGTCGTGGGGGGGGGCGTACGGTCCGGACGAGCCGGCCACACGACGCCCGCCCCATCGCGGGAGCCGGCTCAAAGCGTGCCCTTTACGCCGAAAACCCACGTGACCCCGTGGCTTTCCAGCCGCTGGAGCGCGCCCCCCTCGCCCTCGACGACGGGACTCAGAAAATTGAGATTGGATCCGTTGAGAAAATTGCGCCCCTGGGCAAACAGCGCATAGCGACCGGTGAGCCGCCAGCCCACGTTCAGATCATATTTGATCTCATGTCGGCGGTAGGTGCCATAATTGGAACCAAAAGGGGTATCGGCCGACCAGACCGCGCTGACGCGCGCCGTGAAACGTTCGTACCCATAGGCGATGCTGCCCGAGGCCCGATGCGGCGAAAGTCCCGGGCGGCGCTGGTTGGCGTAGCCCCGCGTATAAGCGACATTCACGGTCGTGCCGCGCAACGGGCGGGGAAGAAACGACAGGGTTTGGCTATAACCGAATTCCATGCCGCGGAAGCGGCGATGCTCCGCGCTGTTGGTCTGGGTCCGAAAATCGTAGCCGGCGAACTGCGGGTCGTCGCCGTAGCCGAACTCTTCCGCCGTATGGTCGTGGGTTTCTCTGAGGTTGGTCACGTCGTTCTGCGTGAGCGTGAAGGTGAGGCTGCCCACGGGCTCGAAATAATAGGCCAGGCGCGCCACGTAGTTCTTGGAAAACTCCGGCTGCAGGTTGGGATTGGGCGCGGTCACAATGTAACTGACGTCGTTGATGGCCCACGTGCCGCTGATCGCGTCGAGCGACGGTCGCGAAATCGCCCGGTTGAAGCCCACCTGGGCCTGGAGGTTCCGGCCCAGGCTGTATTTCGCGCTGACGCTCGGAAAGAAGTCGTCGTACTCCGCCCGACGAGTGATAAGGGGCCGGGAGAAATATTGGTAGATAACCCCGGGAATCGTCGAGGCCCGGCGGGCGGCGTTGACGGGAAATCCGGCGGCGATGACCTGGGCGGCCGGCAGCGGATCGGTCTCGCGCGACTGCGACAGCGTGTTTTCCCAGCGGAGACCGGCCCGGATTTGCAGCCGGCTGCCCGGGCGCACGTCGGCCATCGCGTAGGTGCTCGTCACCGTCTGCTTCACGTTGCGGGTATTGGCGATGAACGCGTTGTAGTAGCTGTCCGCCGTGGCGCTGTTCACGAAGTACTCCGGGTGCTCCCGATAAAGATCCGCGATCGCCTCGCGATTCGGGTAGGGTACCATGCCGCGCTGGTTGGCGATATTGAAAACCGTCAGGGCATTGGTCGTGCCGGAATCAAACACATGAGGCGACGGATAGGCTCCCCAACTGCCGCTGGAGCCCCCGCCCGGTCCGACATAGGACCACGCGTAGTAGGCATCCTGGTTGCTCAATTTGCGGGCCTCTTCACTCCACTTGCTCCCGAATTTCAACGACGTCGGCAACTGCGAGAAGGGCACCTTCCAGGTCGCGTTGAGCGCGCCGGAATAGATTTCCGTGATATTCAGGCGCGCCCCGTCTGAAATCCTTGGATTCTTGAAGTTCGCGAGATCGAACCAATCCGGGCCTGACACCTGGTTGATGATCCACTCGCCCGAGTCGGGGCTGGGCCGCACCGCCCGCCAGTCGCCGACGATGGCGTTGACCGGCGTGCCGCCCACGGTGCCGCGGTGCAGCGCCATGTAGGTGTTCTTGGAGCGGGAATACGCCGCGTTTCCATCGACGATGAAGGCGCCCGCCTTGTATTCGAACTTCGGCCCAAACGTCACCGTGTCGGTGAGCTTGATCGAGGTGCTGCCACTGAAGCCTACGGTGCGCGAGGTATTGGTGGCGAGACCGTTGGTCCGGAAATCGGTCAGCGTGCCGAGCACGTTCTGGCGGCCGGTGGCGGCGGCGGTGCTGTTGGCCGCCGCGGTGAAAGTGAGGTTGCGGTTCGCGGTGTCGCGTTCGGAGAAATTCAGGATACCGCCCAGGGAAAGCACGAGGCCCGGCGCGGCCTTGAAATCGAGCGTGAGCGTGGCGGTGTCCTTGGTGATGAACTGCGGGCCATCCTTGAAGTCGATGGCCGTGAGCACCATCGGCCGCGGGTCGGTGGCGGTCGGCGTGCGGTTGTAGGTGTGGGTCAGCCGATACTGTTCGCTGTAGGAGTTCGCCCGGCTCAGGTTCACCATCACCCCGAGGCGTTGCTGCAGGAAGACATCGGAGTAATCGAGACCGAAGGCGGGCCGGTACTTGTAATGGCGACCGTCGTCCGGGCCGTAGGTCCGGCTCAGGGTGAATTCCTCGGAGTTGATCGTGACGGCGGCGTTAAAGCCGATCCGCCGGCCTTTGCGATCGAAGGCGCGCCGCGTCTTCATGTTGATGGTGCCAGCGGGGGCGTCGGCATCCATGTCCGCGCTCGTCGTGCGGCTGATCTCGATCGACTCGACGCTGCTGATCGACATCGACTCGAAACTGACCACGCGGGTCAGGCCGCCGCCGAAGTTGGGATCGCCCTCGGCGCTCGCGAGTTTCACCCCGTCGACGGTGAAGCCGACATACTGCGAATCCATCCCGCCCAGGCGCACTCCACGGGCCTCGGATTGGATGTATTCGATGTCGAGGCCCGGGAGAAATTTCAGGAATTCGCCCACGTTGCCATCGGTCAGGTCGCCATAGACGTCGGACGCCACCGAGGTGCTGATGTTCAGATTGCGGCGTTGCTCCATGATGGCTTTGGCGTTGCCTTCGCGTTCACTCGAAACGACAAACTCCGCCAGCTTGACCGCCTCTCCCTCCAGGGGTTTTCCGGCGAGCGTGCTCGTCAGGGAGATTTCCCGCATCGCGGTCTGGCCGGCCGTCACGGTGAACGTAGCGACGACGGTGGTGTAACCGGCATGGCTCACCGACAGCGTGGCGACGCCGGCCGCCACCCCGGTAAATTGAAACGAGCCATCGCTCTCGCTCGTGGTCATCTGCGGTGTCCCCGCGAGCCGCACCTCGGCATTGCGCACGTACTCCTGCGTGGACGGATTGTAGACGCGGCCGACAATGCCGCCGGTCGCCGAAGTTTGGGCGGAAGCCGTCGTCGCCAACGGGAACCAGCCGATAAGCGGAAGCAGCAAAGCCAGCGCACGGGCCGTGGATGTCGTGGACATGGGTGAGGTAATCGGGGTGGAGTTTGCCCCCGCAGATTACCCGGCCCGGTCGGAACGGGATAGAACGATTCCCTAATTTTTCAGGACGAATCTCTCGCCGGGGAGCCAAATCGCACTCGACACGCCGGGGCAGCCCCCAGTAGCTGGGAACCGGGCGCCTCGTCGCTCGCAAATCTAGAGCCGACCCGCATGAGCAAAAACCTCCACCGTATGCTGACCCCGGCTTTCCACCCCGCATGAACTCCCTCGCCGCCTTGCGGGCCGCGGCGGAGGAGATGCCCGCCGAACGGTATGTCGTTGACCGACCGATCGACGCCCGCGGCCAGTATCAGCGCCAGCTGCCCGCCGAGTTTCCCTTCGAGATCAACCGGCTCGTTTTCCCGGCCGAGCAGCCGCCCCGACCGCTCACGTGGCATGCTTACCTGGAAATCTTCGTCCTCCTTTCGCGCGGATGCCGTCGACGGATGGGCGACGTCGAGCTGGAACTCGCGGGCGGGGATGTGCTCGTCATGGACCATCTCAAGCTCCACGCGGTGATCAATTTTGGGCGCGATGAGGCGGAGGCGATCGTGATCCGGTTCATGCCGGAAATCGTGCGCAGCGCCGCCGCGACCGCCTCGGAGCTGCTGTTCCTGCTGCCGTTTTACTGTCACATCGAGGGGCAGCCGCACTTGATTCGCGCCGGTGAGCCAGCTGCCGTGGCGGTGCACGCGGCGCTGGCCTCATTGCTCGAAACCTACGCCACCCGGGGCCGCTCGCCTTATGGCCAACCCAGCGCGCGGGCGCGCTTCCTCGTCCTGTTGAGCCATCTGGCCCGGCATTTTCAGGCGGCGGAACGGCTCAAGGCTCTTTTCGATCGCCAGCAGGTGAAAATCGATCGGCTGCAAAAGGTGTTTGCATATGTGGACGAATTTTACGCCGACCCGATCGCCCTGCCCCAGATGGCCACCCTGGCGGGACTGAGCACCCAGCGGTTTTACATGCTCTTCAAGAAAGCCGCCGGCATGACGCTCGTAGACTATGTCACGCAGGTGCGGCTCACCCACGCCGCGCGGCTCCTGCAGGGTACGGCGCAGTCGATTGCCGAGATCGCCAATGCCGCCGGTTTCAGCGATCAAAGCTATTTTGATCGCCGGTTCCGGCGGCACTTCGGTCGCACCCCGTCGCAGTTTCGCACCGGGACGCCGACGAAGGCGCCGCGGCGCTGAGGTCCGTCTCCCGCGGCCACGGCGGCCGAACGAGAGAATTGTCCCAAAGAACGAGGCAATCGTACTATCGGCGGCCCGCTGCGGTCGCTAGGGTGTCACCGTGTCGAAAACTCCGCTGTCTCATTTCCCTTTTGGCGTTCGACTCATATCCATGCTTTCAGCGGTCGGCGCGCTGCTGCTGGCTGGCGGGCTCGGTCCGACCGCGGCGCTCGCCGCACCGGCGGGCCGCAGCGTGGCGTGGCCGCGAAACGACCCGCCGTATCCGCCGAGTCCGGTCATCCGTGAGGTGCTCTGGTCGCCGGCGGCGGAGATCATCCGACGCGCGCCCGGTGGTGACAACTGGCCGATGACGTGGGGCGACGACGACGCGCTCTATACCGCCTATGGCGATGGCAGGGGATTCGAACCGTTGGTGCCCCGGAAACTGAGCCTCGGATTCTCCCGGGTACGGGGAACGCCGCCGTCGTTCGAGGGCAGTAATGCCACCGCCAGCGCCGGGGAGTTTCTCGGCGCGGGCAAGGCGGGGCGGAAGGCGAGCGGCCTCCTGATGGTCGATGGCGTGCTCTATCTGCTGGCGCGTAACCTCGCCAACGCGCAGCTGGCGTGGTCGCGCGATCGCGGGGCCACGTGGACCTGGGCGGATTGGAAGTTCACCACGAGCTTCGGCTGCCCGACCTTCCTCAACTTCGGCCGGAATTACGCCGGGGCGCGCGACGAATTCGTTTATATCTATTCGTTTGACAGCGACAGTGCCTACGAACCCGCCGACCGGATGGTGCTGGCGCGGGTGCGCAAGGACCGCCTCAGCGTCCGTGACGCCTACGAGTATTTCGTGCAACGGGGTGTCTCGGGAGATCCGGTTTGGAGCCGGGACGTCACCCGACGCGGCGCGGTGTTTCACCACGCCGGGGCCTGCTACCGCGGCGGCATCACCTACAACAGCGGTCTGAAACGATATTTCTGGTGCCAGGTGCTGCTGCAGACGAAGCATCCGATGGGGCCGCGTTTTGGCGGTGGATTTGGCATCTATGACGCACCGGAGCCCTGGGGGCCGTGGACCACGGTATATTATACGACGGAATGGGATGTCGGCCCCGGCGAGACCAGCAGCCTGCCGACGAAGTGGATGAGTCCGGACGGTCAGTCGGCGTGGCTGGTCTTCTCCGGCGAAGACAGTTTCTCCGTCCGGCGGGTGACTTTCATCACGGACCCACTTTCGCGTTCGATACCAAAACCGGAATAGCCAGAATTTTTCTCATGAAACTTGTACCGCCATCGTCTTCCGCTGGGACCGCCGCCCCGTCGGGCCGCACCGCCAGCGGCACCGTCGACCAAGACCCACCCGCGGCGCCAGCGCCCGGAGTGGAAAACAGCGCAAGCGACCCAGCCACAGCGCCGGCCAGCGCGCCGCGTCCCGCCGCCGGTGCGGGCGGCCTGAAGCTGATCGATCGGGTTGCGATCGTGACCGGTGGGGGGCGGGGCATCGGCCGCGACATTGCGTTGCGCTTTGCGCGGGAGGGCGCCCGCGTCGTGATTGCCGACCTCGATGAAACCAACAGCCGCGGGGTGGTGGCCGAGATCGAAGCCGGCGAAGGCCTCGCCATCGCGATCAAGGCCGACATCACCGATCCGCTCCAGGTGGAAGCCTTGATGGCGGAGACGACCCGGCGGTTTGGCCGGGTGGATGTATTGGTCAACAATGCCGGGGTCGGTCTCGCCCGCCCATTCCTTTCAACGACGCTGGCGGACTTTGAACGCGTGTTGCGCGTCAATCTCGTGGGCACCTTTCTCTGCAGTCAGGCGGCGGCGCGGGTGATGGTGGAGCAGAAATCCGGGAACATCGTTAATATTGCGTCGATCTCCGGTCAGCGCGGCGCCACGGCGCGGTCCGCTTACGGGGCGGCAAAAGCGGGTGTGATTCAATTGACGAAAGTGATGGCCCTCGAACTGGCCCGGTACGGCATCCGGGTGAACGCCATTGCGCCCGGTCCGGTCGACACCGCCCAGAGCCGGCAGAATCATACGGCAGCGACCCGGCAGGCCTATCATGATCGGATCCTGCTCCGGCGCTATGGCACGGGCGCGGAGAACGCGGCCGCCGTGCTGTTCCTCGCCTGCGACGAATCGAGTTTCATCACGGGAGAAATCCTCAACGTGGACGGTGGCTTCAACGCGGCCGGACTCATCTTCGAGCAATAAGGGCCGTCTGGCCGTCGTCGTCCGCCTCACCCCGAATGCCCCGACTCATGCGCAAGTCCTCTGTCCTGGTGTTCATGTCGTCGCTGTCGATGATCACGTATCTGGATCGGCTTTGCATTTCCGTCGCCGGCCCGCGTATGCAGGAGGAGTTGGGGCTCAGTCCGACCCAGTGGGGCTGGATCATGGGAGTGTTTGTGCTGGGCTACGGGATGTTCGAGATGCCGCTGGGCGCCCTGGGCGATCGTTTCGGCCAACGCAAGGTGATCGCGCGAATCGTGGTGTGGTGGTCCGGTTTCACGACCCTGACGGGGATGATGTCGGGATTCTACT
Source organism: Opitutales bacterium (assembly GCA_038249085.1). Classification (GTDB taxonomy): domain Bacteria; phylum Verrucomicrobiota; class Verrucomicrobiia; order Opitutales; family Opitutaceae; genus ER46. Next base: position 18,147 of record JBBRWR010000043.1, on the reverse strand, counting down.
CCCTGCTGGTCACGCGATTCCTGTTTGGGGTCGGAGAGGCCGGGGCCTTTCCGAACATTTCCGGGGTGATCTCGCGTTGGTTTCCGGCCACCCAACGGGCGCGGGCCCAGGGCTGCGTGTGGGCGGCGAGCCGCCTGGGCGGCGCGATGAGCTCGATTGTCGTGGTTCCGATCATGGTGCTGCTGGGCTGGCGGGCGATGTTCTTCCTGTTCGGAAGCTTTGGACTCGTGTGGGTGCTCGTGTGGCTCCGACGGTATCGGGATCCGGGGTCGAGGCCGGCCGCGGGTGAGGCCGCGGCTGGCGACCTGGCCACGGGGCACAATTATGCCGCCGTGCCCTGGCGGCGGTTATTCCGTCACCGCCAAATCCGGCGGATCATGATCATGTATTCGTGTTACGTGTGGGGTTCCACGTTCTATCTGAGCTGGTTTCACACCTACTTGGTGAGGGGCCGCGGCTTTACAGAGTCCGAGATGGGATTCTACGCCTCTCTACCCTTCGTCATGGGTCTGCTGGGAAACCTCTCCGGGAGCTGGCTGGCCGACCGGCTTTGCGCGAAGTACGGCCTGAAGATCGGCCGACGGCTGATGGGCAGCACCTGCCTGACCGTGACGTCGTTGCTCATCTGCGCCACCGCGCTGACCGACGACAAGGTCACGGCGGTCGTCCTGCTCACGCTGGGATTTGGCGTGATGGATTGCATGCTGTCCTCGGCCTGGTCGCTTTGTCTCGATGTGGGCGGGCGGTTTGCCGGGGCCGTGAGCGGAGCGATGAACACGGCGGGGCACGTCGGCGGGTTCGCCTGTTCCGTCCTCTTCGGTTATATCGTCAAGGAAACCGGCAGCTACGATGCGCCCCTGTTCGTCGTCGCGACGATGGTCGCGCTGGCCGCGTATCTGTTTTCCCGCATCGACCCCACCCAATCGCTCGACACCGCGGTGGCGCCCGGTTTCGTCGCCGCTACCTCATGAAACTGGGAATTGGATCCTATACCTATGTGTGGGCGTGTGGTGTGCCGGGATATCCGCCACCCGCCTCGCCCCTGACCGCGATCGCGCTGTGCGACCGGGCCGCCCGACTCGGTGTGCGCGTCGTGCAGATCGCGGACAACCTGCCCTTGCACACCCTGGATGCGGGCGCGCTCGATGCCCTGCGCCGACGGGCCGACGATCTTGATCTCGAACTCGAAGTCGGCACGCGCGGCATCGCGGCCGAGCATCTGAACCGCTACGTCGGCATCGCCGGACGCCTGCGCTCCCGCATTCTCCGCGTCGTGATCGACACCCCCACGGATCGACCGTCGCCGGACGAAGTCGTTGCTCGGCTCCTGCCGCAGACGCGGCTCCTCGAATCCGCCGGGATCACGCTCGCGATCGAAAACCACGATCGGTTCAAGGCGAAGGCGCTGCTGGCCATCATCGAGGCGCTGGGAAGCCGGCACGTCGGGGTGTGCCTCGATACCGCCAACTCCCTCGGGTGCTTGGAAACGATCGAACAGGTCGTCGAGACGCTCGGTCCGCGCACCGTCAACCTGCACCTGAAAGATGTCGGGGTCGTCCGCGCGCCGCACCACAAGGGATTTGTCATCGAAGGCCGGCCCGCCGGGCAGGGGCAGATCGATTTTCCCCGGGTGCTGCAGCGGCTGCGGGAATTCGGGGTCGATCCGAACGCCATCATCGAGTTGTGGCCGCCGCCGGAACCGACGCTCGCGGCCGCGATCGAACAGGAGGACCAGTGGGCGACGGCCAGCGTTGCGTATGTGCGCAGCCTGATCCCGGCGCCCTAACCGCGTTTTATGGAAACCAGAACCCTCTCCCGGACCGGACTCAACGTCTCGCGCGTGTGTTGCGGCACGATGACCTTTGGGGCGCAGACTGATGCGAGGACCGCCGACGCCATGGTTGGTCTCTGCCTCGACCGCGGCATCAACTTCTTTGACACCGCCAATGTCTACAACCACGGCATGGCGGAAACGATTCTGGGAAATGCGCTGCGCGGCCGGCGCGACCGCGTGGTGCTGGCCAGCAAGATCGCGGGCAAAATGGGGCCGGCCTCCGATCAATCCGGCCTGGCGCGCGCGGCGGTGGCGCGGACGGTCGAGGACAGCTTGCGCCGCCTGCAGACCGACTATCTCGACCTTTGCTACCTTCACTGGCCCGACTACACCGTGCCCCTCGAGGAAACCCTGGACGCGATGGGGCAGCTCGTCCGCGCCGGCAAGGTGCGCCATATCGGGGCCTCGAATTACGCCAGCTGGCAGATCTGCCGGATGCTCTGGCTCGCCGCGCAAGAGAGCCTTCCCGCGGTTGGGATCACCGAGCCCATGTACAATCTGCTCTCGCGCGGCATTGAACAGGAATTGCTGCCGATGTGCCGGGCGCACGGGGTTGCGACGGTCGTCTATAATCCGCTGGCCGGCGGATTGCTGACGGGAAAACAGCGGGGCGGCACGCCGTTGCCCGGTACGCGCTTCGACCTGATGAAGAACTATGTCGAGCGCTACTGGCATGAGGCGAATTTCACGGCGGTACAGGAGCTCGCGGTGATCGCCGCCCAGAGCAATCGTTCCCTCGTGAGTCTCGCACTGAACTGGGTGCTGCACCACTCGCCGGTCGACTGCATGATTGTCGGCGCCTCGAAGCTGGAGCACCTGGAGGAGAACCTGCGCGCGGTGGAGGAGGGCGCGCTGCCGGCCGCGGCGGCGGCGGCCTGCGATCGCGTCTGGGACCGCCTGCGCGGCCCGAGTCCGAAATACAACCGCTGAACCGCCCAATGGCGCAAGTCGCGGATCCATCTCCGGCATCCGATCTGGACCTCCCCGGCGGTCGCCGGCATTGATCCTGATTGACCGATGAAAGCATTCGCTGCCCTGCACCGTGCGACGGCCCGCCTGCCCGGCGAACGTTATGTCGTCGACCGGCCCGTCGATCTGCGCGGCCAGTATCAACTCGATCTGGCGGGAGAGTTTCCCCTCGCGCTGAAGCGGTTGGTGTACGCGGGCAACGATCCGGCCCCACCTTTCACCTGGCACACCTATCTCGAGCTCTTCGTGCTGCTCTCGCCGACCTGCCGGTTTCAGCTCGGCGGTGCGATCTTCGCGCTGGCGCGCGGTGACGTGCTGGTGGTGGATCACCTCAAACTTCACGCCGTGCTGGACTTTCCCGGGGAACGCGCGGAGGCGTTGGTCGTGCGATTCCTGCCGGAGATGGTGCGCAGCCCGGGCACCGCCGGAGCCGACCACCTGATGCTGCTGCCGTTCGTCTGCCAGGAGGAGGCGCGACCGCATGTGGTACGCGCGGACGAACCGGCGGCCGAAGGAATTCACGAGATCCTCGCCCACGTGGTTGAGAACTACGCGGCGTCGGGCCGCAGCCCTTACTGGCAAACCGGCGTGCGGGCGCACTTTCTCGTGTTGCTCCACCACCTGGCGCGACACTTTCAGGCGGCCGAACGCCTGCAGGAACTGCATGCGCGGCAGCAGCCGCTGACGGGACGGCTGCGTGCGGTGTTCGAATTCATTGCCACGCATCATGCCGACCGGATCTCGCTTACGCAGGCGGCGACAATGGCGGGATTGAGCCGGCCGCAGTTCCATGCGGTTTTCAAACGCGCCACCGGCCGGACGCTCGTGGAATACGTAACCCAGGTGCGGTTGGCGCAGGCGGCGCGGCTGCTCCAGGAATCCGATCATTCGATTGCGGAGATCGCCAGTACCGTGGGATTCGCGGATCAGAGTTATTTCGACCGTCGGTTCCGGCGTCATTTTGGGCAGACGCCAGGGCGGTATCGCAAGGGGGCAGTCGCGTCGACCGACGTCCCGGCGCGAAAATAGTCCGGAAAAATCAGGCAATCGTTCTATAATTTGAGGGGGCGTAACCGCTACCCTCGAACCTGGAATCCCAGATCCCCATCCGCAGGTTCTGCCCACGCCTTTGAACCGGACGGTCAAGTCCGTGCAGCGGATAGCGGTCCGTTGCCCAGTGATCTCAGCACCCCCATCGCCCTCGCCATGAAAATGTTCCCATCCCGTCGTCTCGTGTTCCGCCAGGGGTTGCTGCCGCTCATAGTGGCAGCGTCGCTCTCAACCGGATCGGCGCAGCCGGCGTCTCTGCCCGCGACCGCCACCGAGCTCGCCAAGTACGACGCCAACAAGAACGGCGTGCTCGACCCCGGCGAACTTGCCGCGCTGGAGGCCGGTCGCCGGCGATCGGCCCCGGTCGTCGGCACTGGGACGAGCGCCACCAGCGGAGAAACCATCGTGCTCTCACCCTTCGAAGTCGTCGCCGACACCCGGGGCTACCAGGCCACCAATACGATGGCCGGCACGCGCATCAACACGAAGCTCGAAGACCTCGGTGCCTCGATCGAGGTCGTCACCAAGGAGCAGATGGCGGACTTCGCGATGCTCGATATCAACGACGTGTTCCTCTACACGGGAAATACGGAGGGCACCGGAACCTACAACACGTTGTTCGAAGCCAATACCAACAACGGCTCCAGCGACGACATGACGATGCAGGATCCGAACAACGCCAACCGCATCCGCGGCCTCAGCCAGGCCAACGTCTCCCTGGATGGATTCGAAACCAGCAACCGCGTACCGCTCGACCCGCTCGACTCGGATGGGGTGGAAATCAGCCGCGGTCCCAATGCGAACATCTTTGGCGTCGGCGAACCGGGCGGCACGGTCAACATCGTGGGTGCCTCGGCCAACCTCCAGCGCGACAAGTCGCAGGTCTCCTTTCGCGGCGACAGCTTCGACGGCTACCGCGGCAGCCTCGATGTGAACCGCGTCCTCCTGCAGGACCAACTGGCGGTCCGGGTCACCGGAGTGTATCAGCACGATGGTTTCCATCTCAAGCCCTCGGGCGTGGACACGAAAAGGTATTCCGGCTATGTCCAGTTCCGCCCGTTCAAGCAGACCAAGCTGACCGCCTCCTATCAGGACTATTCCGCCTCGGGCCAGCGGGCCAACTCGGTTCCCCCCATCGACGGCGTCTCCTACTGGGAATCGCTGGGTTCGCCGACGTGGGACCCGATCACCGCCACCGTCCATGGCGGCGCGCAGCACAACCAGATCTTCTCGGGCACCGCCAATCCCGATGGTTTCTTCATTCAGAACGGCAACTACAGCCAGCTCTTCGTCGATCGCGCGGGCCTCGATTATTGGAGTGCGAACTACGGCGTTTCCGGTGCCGATCCGACTTCGGGGAGCCAGCGCAACCGGCGCCTCCTGGTGACCAACCCGTTTCGCGACACTGATCAGCCGCTGATGTCCGGGTTGCCGCAGATTTCGGCCAGGAACCTTTACGATTACACGTCGATCAATCTCGCCGCGCCGAACTATTTCAAGGATGAGACGCAAACCGCGCGGGTTTCACTCGAGCAGAATATTTTCAACACCGGGCGGCAGTCGCTGGATTTGCAGCTCGCCTGGTTTCGCGAGAGCTCGGAGCGCTACACCCGCTATCTGCTCGGCGTGAGCAACGCCGGCGTCGGCGGCAACACGGGCCGGTTGCTGATCGACCCGGTTGAGCGCCTGCTGGATGGCACTCCGAACCCGTATTTCCTGCGTCCGTTTATCCAGGCACCCGAGGCGCAAAGCACGCGGAATCCCTGGGAGAACAACTCCTATCGCGGGCAGTTCGCCTACAAATTCGACTTTACGGGCAACCAGGGCTTCACGCGCTGGCTGGGCGCGCACAACCTGGTCGGCTACGGAGAATACAAGGACCGGACCAGCTTCACCCTGAAATTCAAGGACAACATCGTGAACAATCCTCCCTGGCTGGCGGGTGTAATCCGGGCGGGCCAGGGATTGACCAGCAATCCGGTGAACAACAACAACGCGCGCACGAGCTATCGCTTCTACCTCGGCGACCGGAGCGGCGACAACATCGACTACGCCCCGGGGACCCCCGCCTACGGCAACTACACTTATGTCTGGGGCAATGCCGTCACCGGGGCGATGCACTACGAGCCGGTCACGCTCGGCGAAGCCGCCTCGGGCAGCACCCCCGGGAACTTCTCCGGCACGCATCAGATCAACAAGACCGGAGGGCTCCTCCTCCAGAGCCGTTTTCTCCAGGGACGTGTCATCACCACCTTCGGCCGGCGCGAGGATCAGATATTCACGGAGCGCACCCTTCATCCCAATTCCGTCCCGGACCTGTACGACGCTTACGGCATGCAATTCAACTTCGACGGGGATCTCTATGGGCGCTCCTGGATCCAAAACGCCGAGGGCGGCCGCGACTGGGTGGTCCGGAAGGGCAAGACCGAAACCAATGGCGCGGTCGTCAAGCCGTTCCGCGGTTGGCCAGTCCTGGACCGTGCGGCGGAGAGGGGCCCAGACCTGACCCGGTTTTTCGCCGATGCCCTGCGCGGCCTCAGCTTTCACTATAACGAATCCAACAGCAAGAAGCCGACCGAACCCGCGGTAACCATCACGCGCGAAATCCTGCCTGACCCGGTGGCGAAGGGCAAGGACTACGGTTTCTCGCTCTTGCTATTCGACGGGAAACTCTCCCTGCGGGTGAACAAATACGACACTCGAACGTTCTTTGGCCGGGGCGGCCCGTCGGCGTCCCTGGCCGGGACGCTAAACCGGCTCGACTTCAATTACTTTGAAGGCGACCTCGAATCCGCTTCGAGGACGTGGCTCTCGGCCGCCAATCCCTCCTGGACGACGGCGCAACTCGACACCGCGGTGGAAAAGGTTCTGGGCATTCCCCTCTATCCCGCCGGGCTCACTGGGTTCGCGATTACGGAAGCGGATCAGCAACAATCCAAGGGCCACGAAATCGAGCTCAACTACAACCCGACGTCGTTCTGGACCATGAGAGCCTCGGTGGCCGAGAATGTGGCGATTCAGGCCACGTTATCGGAGAATCTGCAGAAATGGCTCGACCAGCGCATGCCAGTCTGGACCTCGGTGATCGATCCGCGCAACACCGATGACCCCGCCACGCCGCAAGACGAGCGTCTCTGGTGGTACGGCACGGTCCTGGTGGCCCAGGGCCCGCCAGCCCAATTTTTCAATACGAACTTCGTGACGGGGTACGCGACCGCCAAGAGTCTGGAAGGACTCTACCGTCCCCAACTGAGCCGCTATTCCGGCAACGTGAGCACCAACTTCCGACTGGCCGGCATCACCGATCACTCGATCCTGAAACGTTTCAATATTGGCGGCGCCCTGCGTTACCAGGGGAGCAAGACGATCGGTTATTATGGCAAGCAGCAACTTCCCGCGATCATCACCGAGATCGACGTCAACCGTCCGATTGATTTGAAGGCCGTGGTGTATGTCGATGCATTCATCGGCTATCGCACGCGGATCTGGCGCGACAAGATCGGCGCCACCGTGCAACTCAACGTGCGCAACCTCGGCGAAAGCGCCCGGCTGGTGCCCACGCTTGCCTGGCCAGACGGCACGAAGAAGACCTTCCGCATCGCCGTCCCGCAGCAATTCATCCTGACGACGACTTTCGATCTATAATCCGACGGAGAGTCCCGGGGGCGGCTCGACTTCAGGCTCAGCTTTGGGCGGGCTTCGCACGAGGCGGCTGTGAAGGGGAGCAACCGCGACGCACGGGGTCTGGTTGAGAGATTTGTCCGGAAATAACAGCGGATCGTTCTAGAACCTGGCGACGATTAACCGGTATTCTTCCTTATGCTCCGAAAATCCTACGTGCCCCTTGCTCAGGCGACGCCCAGTCGGTTGCATGCGACGCTGTGTGGGCTGGCGCTGCTGCTCGCCGGGCCGGCCCGGGCGGCCTCCTTCGAGTGGCACCCGGTGGCACCCGGGAGCCGAACTCTGTCGGGCACGAAATCCAGGAGTAAAAACCAAAATTGACATGAACCAACACTGCACCATTGGGCGACTAAAACGAAGTCTGGTACTCGCGGCGACGCTCGCGCTGGCGACGTCGCTGCACGCTGCGGAGTTCCCCGGGGCGGAGTGGCCCACGGCGCGCTCCGTTGACGTCGGCCTGGCCGAGGCCCGGCTGCAACAGGCACGCGACTACGCGCTCACCGGCGGCGGTTCGGGCGTGATCATCCGGCACGGCAAGCTGGTCCTGGCCTGGGGCGATCAGGCGCAGCTGTACGACCTCAAATCGACGGCGAAATCCATCGGGGTGACGGCGCTCGGTCTCGCGCTGCAGGACGGCAAGGTGCGACTCGACGATCCGGCGGTGCGGTATCAGCCGGCGTTGGGCGTGCCACCGGAGAGCAACCGGGACACGGGCTGGCTCCCGTCGATCACCCTGCGGCATCTGGCGAATCAGGTTTCCGGATTCGAGAAGCCCGGCGGTTACGGCAAACTGCTTTTCGCCCCCGGCACCAAGTGGCGCTACAGCGACGCCGGGCCCAACTGGCTCGCGGAATGCCTCACCCTGGTCTACGGCCGCGACCTTAACGAGGTGATGTTCGAACGCGTCTTCACGCCGCTCGGGATCAAACCGACCGATTTGAAGTGGCGGGAAAACGCCTACCGTCCGCATGAGCTCAATGGGGTGAAACGGCGCGAGTTCGGCTCGGGCTTCAGAGTCAACGTGCCGGCGATGGCGCGCATCGGTTACCTCTACCTCAACGAGGGGCGCTGGCAGGAGCAGCAAATCATTCCGGCGGAATTCGTGCGGCTGGTGCGGGCGCCGGCCCGGGAGATCGCGGGGCTGGAGGAAGACGAATCGAACCACGGCAATGCGTCGGAACATTACAGCCTGCTCTGGTGGAACAATGGCGACGGCACCATTCCCGGCCTGCCGCGCGATGCGTTCTGGTCGTGGGGCCTTTTCGAGAGCCTCATCGCGGTCATCCCGAGCCTCGACCTCGTGGTGGCGCGCGCCGGGCGGAGCTGGAAGCGGACCACGGATGAAGACTACGACGTGCTCAAACCCTTCTTCGAGCCGATCGCGCAGGCGGCCCGCACCGGCCAGGGCGGCCAGGGTTCGGCCGTCAAGCCCGCCGGCCCGCCGTACCCGCCGAGTCCCGTCATCCGGCAGATCACGTGGGCCCCGGAGGCGACCATCATCCGGCGCGCGCGGGGCGGCGACACCTGGCCGATGACCTGGGGCGACGACGACGCGCTCTATACCGCCTACGGAGACGGCAAAGGGTTTGAACCGTTTGTGCCGGCGAAACTGAGCATCGGTTTTTCCAAGGTGACCGGCTCGCCCCCGGATTTTACCGGCGTGAACTTCACCGCGAAGGACGGCGAGTTTCGCGGCGATGGCCGCTCCGGCCGCAAGGCGAGCGGGCTCCTGATGGTCGAGGGGGTGCTCTACCTGCTCGCGCGGAACCTCGACAACGCGCAACTCGCGTGGTCGCGGGACCACGGTGCCACCTGGACGTGGGCCAGTTGGAAGTTCACCACCAGCTTCGGCACGCCGACGTTTCTGAATTACGGAAAGAACTATGCCGGCGCGCGCGACGGCTTCGTGTATATCTACTCCCCCGACCGCGCCAGCGCCTACGAGGCCGCCGATCGCATGGTGCTGGCGCGGGTGCCACAGGCGCGGATCGCGGAGCAGGCGGCCTACGAGTATTTCGTGGCGCTTGACGCCCAGGGGCAGCCGCGCTGGAGCCGCGACGTGGCACAGCGCGGGGCGGTGTTCACGCACCGCGGCAATTGCTACCGCGGGGGCGTCACCTACAACGCCGGATTGCGGCGCTATCTCTGGTGCCAGATCCTGCCGCACAGCACGCATCCGCAGGGCATGCGTTTCCAGGGCGGCTTCGGCATCTACGACGCCCCGGAACCATGGGGACCGTGGACGACGGCTTACTTCGCCGAGACGTGGGATGTGGGGCCGGGTGAGAGCAGCAGCCTGCCGACGAAATGGATGAGCGCAGACGGCACCCGCATGCACCTGGTGTTCTCGGGCGACGATCATTTTGCGGTGCGCCAGGCTACGCTGGTGACGGAGGGGAAGAGGTGAACGCATGAAACTCATCGACCAGGTGGCCCTGGTGACGGGATCGGGCCGTGGAATCGGCCGGGAAATCGCGCTGCGCTTCGCGCGCGAAGGTGCCCGGATCGTCGTGGCCGATCTGGACGTGGAAAGTGCCCGGGCGGTCGCGGCGGAGGTGACGAAGGAGGGCGGGCAGGCGCTGGCGTTGCCGTTGGACGTCGCGGTGCCGGCTGCGGTGGAAGTTGCGTTTAGCGAGACGCTCCAGCGTTTTGGCCGGCTGGATATCCTCGTGAACAACGCCGGCATCGGCTCCAACCAGCCCGTGCTCGAGATCCCGCTGGAGGAGTGGGAGCGGAATCTCCGCGTCAATCTGACCGGCACGTTTATCTGCGCGCAGGCGGCGGCGCGCATCATGGTCCGGCAGGGCGGCGGACGGATCATCAACATCGCGTCGATCTCTGGCCAGCGGGGTGGAGTGGGGCGCGCCGCGTATGGAGCCGCCAAGGCCGGGGTGATCCAACTCACGCGCGTGATGGCGGCCGAACTGGCGGCGCGCGGCGTCGGCGTGAATGCGATTTCCCCCGGGCCGGTCGACACCGCCCAAAGCCGGGGCACGCATACGCCGGCCACACGCAGGGCTTACCTGGATCGTATTCCACTCAAGCGTTATGGTCTGGGCTCGGAGATTGCGGCGGCGGCGGTCTTTCTGGCCTCCAGCGATGCCAGCTTCGTGGCGGGTCATGTGCTGAACGTCGACGGCGGTTTCGACGCGGCCGGGCTGCTTTTCCACGACGACGATTTGGCGGCGGCCAAGCCGTGATACATTTGCGGAGCATGATCCGGTGAAGAAGCGCCATATCGTCCTCACCTACCTGGGGCTGCTCTCGGTCATCACGTATCTCGATCGCGTCTGCATCTCGGTGGCGGGGCCGCGCATGCAGGACGAGATGGGCATCACACCCGAAAAATGGGGCTGGGTGCTGAGCGCCTTCATCGTGGCCTACGGGCTGTTCGAGATTCCCAGCGGCGCGATGGGCGATCGGCGTGGTCATCGGGGGGTATTGACCCGCATCGTGCTGTGGTGGTCGGCGTTCACCGCGCTGACGGGGGCGGCGTTGAGTTTCCCGCTACTGTTAGTCACCCGTTTCCTCTTCGGGATGGGTGAAGCCGGAGCGTATCCCAACATGGCGGGCACGATTGCCCGCTGGTTCCCTGCGATCGAACGGGCACGGGCGCAGGGTGTCGTTTGGGGGGCGAGCCGGGTCGGCGGCGCGCTCTCCCCCTGGGTGGTCGTGCCGTTGCTGGCGTTTGTCGGATGGCGGGCGACCTTCTTTCTCTTCGGGGCGATCGGCCTGATCTGGGCGGTGGCGTGGTGGTCATGGTTTCGTGATCAACCGGCGCGGCAGCCCGGCATCACGCCCGCGGAACTCGCGGAGATCGGCGGCGCGCCCGACCGCGCGCCCGCGGCGGTCCCGTGGCGCCGGCTGATCCGCAGCCGGCAGCTCTGGCTCATCATGGCGATGTATTGGTGCTACGTGTGGGGCTCGATGTTCTACCTCACTTGGTTTCCGACGTACCTCGTGAAAGGCCGCGGTCTGACCGAGGCGGAAATGGGGGTATTCGCCGCGCTGCCGTTCATGCTCGGGGCCGCGGGCAATTTTGCCGGAGGCTACTTGTGCGATTGGCTCACGCGCCGCTTCGGGCTGTCGTTGGGTCGCCGGCTCGTCGGCGCGGTCAGCCTCGCGGTATCGGCGCTGTTCCTCGTCGCGACGGCCGCCACCACCGGCAAACTGACGGGCGTGGTGCTGCTGGCCGTCGGTTTCGGTGTGATGGACTGCATGCTGCCCGCGGCGTGGGCGATGTGCCTGGACATCGGTGGCCGGTACTCGGGGGTGGTGAGCGGTGCGATGAATACTGCCGGCCAGGCGGGCGGCTTCGTCTGCACGGTGCTGTTCGGCTACCTCGTGGGCGCGTTTGGGGACTACGGCATTCCGATGTACCTCATCGCGGGCATGGTCTTGATCGCGGCCGGTCTGTTCTGGATGATCGACCCGACCAGGCCGGTGTGCCCCGATGCAGCGCCGCCGGAGCCGGCCGCCGACTTTCCTCATCATGGAAACACATAAGCTGGGAACCACCGGACTCAACGTCTCACGCGTGTGTTGCGGCACGATGACATTTGGGGCGCAGACCGACGAATCGACCGCCGACGCCATGGTTGGTCTCTGCCTCGACCGCGGCATCAACTTCTTCGACACCGCCAACGTCTACAACCACGGCATGGCGGAAACGATTCTGGGAAATGCGCTGCGCGGCCGGCGCGACCGCGTGGTGCTGGCCAGCAAGATCGCGGGCCAGATGGGGCCGGCCTCCGATCAATCCGGCCTGGCGCGGGCGGCGGTGGTGCGGGAAGTCGAGGCGAGCCTGCGCCGGCTGCAAACCGACTATCTCGACCTCTGCTATCTCCACTGGCCCGACTATGCCGTGCCGGTCGAGGAAACGCTGGAGGCGATGAGCCAACTCGTCCGCGCCGGGAAGGTGCGCCATGTCGGCACCTCGAATTACGCCAGTTGGCAAATCTGCCGGATGCTTGGACTGGCCGAGCGCGACGGGTGGCCCGTGGTCGGAGTCACCCAGCCGATGTATACCAGCGGCATCCTGCCGCAGTTCATCGTGACGACGACGTTCGATTTGTAGCATAAACCACGCACCGCAGACCAATTTCCTCCCACGTGAGCCAAATTCCCATGCACCGTATCGCATTGCTCTGTCTGATGGTTCTTCCGGCGTTTCATCCTGCAACCATGTCCGCCCAAGGGGAATTGCGCACCCGGGCGTCGAACCCGGCCTGGCCGGGCGTACCCGCGCAACATTTCGCCGAGCCGGTTTCGGTGCCGGATTTCTGGCTCAGCTCGGTCGACGAAATGGAGCGGTTTCTCGCGCAGGCGGTGACGAAGGGGGCCGTGCGCCTCCTGGGTTACAGCGCCGGGGGGCGGCCGATCCGCGCGGTTTTCTACGGGAACGGGCGGCGTGGCGAGGGCACCACCACCTTCTCCGGCTCGCTGGGTGGCCACGATATTCGCGCTTATCTCGGACCGGACTACGGAAAAAAGGTCCTGCTGGTGCTCGCCGGGGTGCATGGCGCGGAATTCGAACCCATCGTCGGAATCGCAAACCTCATCGCAGTCCTGGAGACGGGCAGAGACCTGCGAGGCAAGGCCTGGCCGGAGCTGGCTTCCGCCGCCCAGGCCCTCGACCGGATTGTACTGATCCCGATCGGCAATCCGGACGGAAGGGCGCGCGTGCCGATTCGGATGGAGATCGCCCGCGGCTCCGACCCGACCGTGCACGAATACCTCAACTGCGGCGCCTGGCTGGACGGCACCCCCATCGGCTGGGCTCCGGGCAAGCTTCACATTCCGCTCGATTTCTCCCGGACCCAGTTTCCCGGGGGCTACCCCAACGACGCCGGAGTAAATTTCCAGCACGACGATTTCTTCTCCCGCCATCGTCAGCCCGAAACCCAGCTGCTCCTGGACCTCACCGCGGCGGAAAGGCCCGATCTGATCCTGAACCTGCACACGGGGGTCGGGCAAAAGAACTACTTCATACGAACGCACCGGCCGGTGGTCGATCCAGCGCTGGGACCAATCTTCGACGAGTTCTACCGCCGCATTCACACCCGGCTGACGCAGGACGGGCTTCAGGGGTCGAACGATTTGAACCGGGAGGCAATCCCGGCAAAAGCTCCCACCAGCGACTTCAACCTCAATACCGCCCTGAACCTGCACTGCGGCGCGCTGGCCGTGACGATCGAAAGCCCCTCGCATGGTTTCACCGGGACCAACCGCGACGGCCTCGCCGCCGGGCAGACGCCTGAAAAGCTGCTCGATGGCCAACTCACGGTGCACCTCGCGGCGATGAAGTTCCTTGGCGACACGGGCGGTCGCTCGCGTTGGACCCCGGGGAAGGAAAATTAGCCGGGCGCGTCCTCCGGCGGCCCGGCGGACGCCATGACCATGCCGGTCGGCAACGTGGGGAGACGTCGCCGAGATCCCCGGCCATTCCAGATTGTCGGCCAGCCATGGAACCCGGTCCTCGAAGGCAGCCAAGGCACCCCACCGCGCCGATCCCACCGGCCGCACCGACTCGACCCAGGCGATCCAGCGCGCCGTCAACGTGAAGTCCCTCGGCGCCAGGGGCGACGGCACGACCGACGACACCGCCGCCTTCGTCCAGACCATCGCCGCGCAGGACAAGATCTTCGTGCCCAAGGGAGATTTCCGCCTGGCCGGCACGCTCCAGCTTCGCGCCATCCGGGCGATCCCGACCCGCCTCCCGCCGGGCCACCCGCCATTCCCCGTTCTTGCCGCCCGAGCCACCCTGCCCTCTCATGCCTCCATATGAAGCCACTCCGCCTGCTGCTCCTGGCGCTCGCCCTGTGCTCTCTCCCGGTGGCCCGCGCCGCCTTCGGTCCGGTCGCCCCGCGCCCCAACGTGCTTGTCATCCTCACCGACGACATCGGCTGGGGTGACTTCCCCTGCTACAACCCGCAGTCGAAGATCCCGGCACCCAACGTCGATCGCCTTGCCCGCGACGGCATGCGCTTCACCTCCGCGCATGTGCCGGCCGCCTTGTGCGCCCCCACCCGCTATTCCATGGTCACCGGCAACTTTCCCTGGCGCGGGCGCGCCCCGGGCGGCACCTGGGGTTTTAACGTTCCATCCCAGCTCCTGCCTGGCCAGAAGACCGTCGCCAATCTGCTCCAGGCCGTCGGCTATCGCACCGCCATTTTCGGCAAGCAGGGCTTCGGCGGCGAATACGCCAAGCTGCCCGGCGGTGGACCCGACTTCACCCGCCCGATGCCCGACGGCCCGAAGCGCTGGGGTTTCGACTACTCCTTCATCATCCCGCGCGGTCACCAGAACATGCCGCACGTCTTCATGGAGGATGAGCGGCCGAGTTGCGGAGCGGAACATCTCGTGCGCGGCGAGGGCGCCGCCGACTTTTCCGAACCGGGATGGAAACACAGCGAGATCGGCGGCCGGTTGCTCGACCGCGCCGAGAAATTCCTCGATGAAGTGATCGCTCGCAACCGCACCGCGGACCAGCCCGCGCCATTCTTCATGCACTTCTGCACCGACGGCGCGCATTCCCCCTACCAACCCGCGGATCAAATCCGCGGCACACCTCTGGCCGGCCAGACCAAGATGACCGCGCACACGGACATGGTCATGGAAACGGATCTCCTGCTCGGCGCCTTGCGGGCGATGCTGGAAAAGCGCGGCCTGCTCGCGAACACGCTCATCTGCTTTACCAGCGACAACGGCGGCATTCCGGCCGAACAATATCTCGGCCACGACGCCGTCGGCGGGTTGCGCGGCATGAAATCGTACGTCCCGGAAGGCGGCCACCGCGTGCCGTTCATCGTGAGCTGGCCCGGAAAGATCCCGGCCGGCACGGTGCGTCAGCAGTTGGTCTGCGCCCACGACATCGTGCCCACCGTACTCGAACTCGCCGGCGTGTCGATCCCCACCGATCAATGCCTCGACGCGGTCAGCCTCGCCCCGGTGTTGCTGGGCCGGCGCGACGACCGCGCGCCCGTACGCAAGAATCTCCTCACCCAATCCTCGCCCGGCCGCGACGCCTTCGCCGACGGCGGCATCAAGGGCGGCCCGCTCACCGGCCGCGAGAAGGAACGCTCGACCAAGCAACTCTTCGCCAACGACGAGGGCGGCGGCAAGGCCGCCAAGCGCCGGCTCAAAGCCTCCGCCGCGAGCGACGGCATGGCCCACGCGCTCCACGAAGCCGAGTGGAAACTCGTGATCGACATCACGGATCAACCCGCCGCGCTTTACGATGTGCACCGGGATCCCACCGAGCGAAATAACCTGATGGCCGATCCCGCTCAGGCCGCGCGCGTGCAGAGCATGACCGCGACTTACCGCGCGATTCGCGCCTCGAAGTCGAGCGTCGCGCTGTCCGCCGCCACCCCCTGATCCTCCCCATGAATCCCTCCCGAGATTTCCCCTCCGCCCTCACCCGCCGTCAATGGCTCGCGCGCACCACTCTCGGCGCCGGCTTCATCGCGATCGGTGGAATCGCCCGCGCCGCCGAGAAAAAAAAGAAGGCCGCCCGGGCGCAGACCCCGCCGCCCACCCAGCCGCCGTTGCAGGCCGTCGAGATCACCCGTCTCCCCTCCGGCCTTGAACGGCTCGATCTCTTCCTCCTCATCGGCCAGTCGAATATGAAGGGGCGCGGCCTCATGCCCGACGAACCCGCCCGCGATCCCCGCATCGTGATGATGCATCTGCGCGACGACGCGTGGTACATCGCGCGGCATCCCCTGCATCTGACGGGCGACGCGCAGACCTTCAAGGGCGCCGACAACGCCGGCGTGGGCTCTGGCCTGGCGTTTGCCGAATCCGTCGCCGCCCGCCTGCCGCACGTGCGCATCGGCTTGCTCCCCTGTGCCGTCGGAGGTTCGCCCATCGCCCTCTGGCAGAAGGGAGCAAAACTCTACGACGAGGCCCTGCGCCGCTCCCACCTCGCGTTGCAGCAGGCGGGCTCAGCCACCTCGGTGCGCATCCGCGGCGCGCTCTGGCTCCAGGGCGAAGCCGACGCCACCGACGAGCGCCTCCCGGTTTACGAGGCCAAGCTCCTCAAACTCGTCGATGATCTGCGCGCGGATCTCGGAGAACCCGGTCTCCCGTTCATCGCCTGCACGATTGGCGAGATGTCCCCGGACGGAGCCGGCAAACGCAAAGCTGACATGAACCGCCTGCTGCTTTCGCTGCCGGACAAGCGCCCGCACACCGCCTGCGTCGACGCCCGCGACCTCAAGACCCACATCGGGGACAGCGTCCACTTCGACACCGCGGCGCAGAACGAGATCGGGCGGCGTTACGCCGCGAAGTACTTTGCGATCGCGAAGGCGAGCCCCTGAGAACATTCGCGGACAGTTGAACGCGCCGCCGCTGCAGGGCTTCAACGCAACGCCATCGGCAACTCCGCGTCCTCCCACGCCGGGGCCGGAATCGATGGTGCGTCCGGCGGCGCCGGCGCCACGCCCTCCTCGTTCCTGGCGCCAGGCGCCTCAGCCCTTTCTGGTTCCAGTCTTTCCTCCCCGGTCGCGTGGCGCGGCACCAGATAATAGACCAGATCGTATCCCAGCGCTCCGGCCGCCCGACGGAGTGAATACAGCGAGATGGCTTCACGGGCCTCCGAGGTTTCCAACTGCGCCCAAGCCTGCCGCTTGAAACCCAGCTTGTCGGCCAATTGCTGCTGAGAAACGGCCTGAGACCGGCGCGCCGCCCGCAGCCAGCCACCCGCAGGTACCGGCGGCACCTCATTCGTCTCGTTCCCAGACAGCTGCTTGTGTACCATGACAAGCTATGGATTGCCGGTAGTTCATCCGTTGCAATCTATATTTTGCCAACTTCGCCGCTCTGGACGCAAGACCCCTCGAACGCGGCGGGAGAGGCGCTCAGGCTTCCTCCTCGGTTCGACCTCGGCTTGCGCTCCTGTTGTTCAGAGCTCGGGCCCCCAACCAGGCACAGGAGGTCAACCCGAGGTCAATCCGAGACCTCGCCTGCAGGAGACGGAACGTTTCGGGGTGTCCGCCGAGGTTCCGCCCAGTGGAGAAAGCCAAGTGCCCCGGAGGCGCATCGGTCGTTTGGCGGTGATGCCTCTGGGAGTAGCGCCGCGTCTCTGACCGGCGGGCGCCAGCCGAAGACTGGCGCTCCACGGAAATCCCGCTCGCGCTCGAACGCTGATGGGCGTCCGGCGTGGCCCTGCAACCTCCCCGCCCGCCAGCGGAGGTTTGCCATCGCCGGGCGTCCGACCCTCACTCGGGGACGACGTCGCCTGGATCGAAAAGTGGGGCGAAACGGCGGCGGACTACGTGCGCCATCCGGATTTCCACCTGCTCATCACCACGACGCTGCTCGCCACGATGGCCCTCACCGTCCAGGCAGCCTACCTGGTGATGC
The DNA here is from genome assembly GCA_038249085.1 of Opitutales bacterium. Taxonomy (GTDB): domain Bacteria; phylum Verrucomicrobiota; class Verrucomicrobiia; order Opitutales; family Opitutaceae; genus ER46. The sequence goes on along the minus strand of JBBRWR010000043.1, from coordinate 242 downwards.
GACCGCGCTGGAGCGACGGCTGGTGGCGGGCGGGGATCGGCGGGGTGGCGCTGATGGCGATCCTCGGCACGGCGGTTTGGGAGGGACATCCCGGGGCGGCGACCCGCGTGCTGCTGCCCATGGGCGTCGCGTTTGCCGTGCTCGCGGTGCGGAACCGCGCCGGCTGGGCCTGGATTGTCGGCGGGAGCCTTTCGGTCGCCAGCGGCCTGCTCGCCTTCCGGGATGTGCCTTACGATGACCGC
>JBBRWR010000042.1:0-59596 GCA_038249085.1 Opitutales bacterium | reverse complement strand
GACCTATCGGGGGGTGGGGGCACCCCGCCTACAACCGCCAAGCCGGAGGCGACCTATCGGGGGGTGGGGGCACCCCGCCTACAACCGCCAAGCCGGAGGCGACCTATCGCGGGGTGGGGGCACCCCGCCTGCAACCGCCAAGTCGGAGATGCGTCCGTCCCGACCCGCGAGGCGGCGGAACTCAGGACTTCCGCCGGCGCCGGGGCGGCGCCCACTCCGCCGTGATGCGCGAGGTGAAGCCCCCGCGCGCCTTCCAGTCGGCGATGACGGTCAGGGCGCGCGGTTTCAGCACCTGGCTGAGATCGTCGCAGATGCGGTTCGTGACCGCCTCAAAGAAGATCCCCTCGTTGCGGTAGGCGTGGAAGTACAGCTTGAGCGACTTCAGCTCCACGCAGACCTTGTCGGCCACATACCGCACCGTGATGGCGGCGAAATCCGGATGGCCCGTCATCGGGCACACCGAGGTGAACTCGTGATGCGTGTGCTCAATGAGGTAGTCGCGGCGCGGCGCGGGATTCGGGAAGGTCTCGAGAATTTTCAGATCAGCCATGGTTTGGAATGCCCGACATCAGAAGGCGGATGCGGGGCAAAAGCCAAGCGCCCGCTTCACCGGGCTGGGCGGTCGCGCCGGAGCTGCGCCTTAAGGTCCCGCCAGCGCGCGAGGCGATCCGCGATCTTGCTCTCCCAACCCGCCGTCTTCGGCGTGTAGAGCGCCAGTGGCGTCTGCAGGTAGTTCTGCCCGGTGATGTTCTCCGGGAAATCGTGCGCATAGTCGTAACCCTGGCCCTGGCCGATGCGCTTGTTCGCCTGGCCGGTCTTGCTGCGCAGCGCCGGGGGAATCGTCTGCACCGGCTGCTCTTTCAGCGCCCGGTGGGCCTCGCCGAGGGCCAGCGTCGCGGAGTTGCTCTTGGGTGCGGTCGCAATGTACAGCGTCGCGTGCGCCAGGGTGAGCTCCGCCTCCGGCAGGCCGATGAAGTCCACCGCGTGATGCGCCGCCACCGTGAGCGGGAGGGCCTGCGGATCGGCCAGCCCCACGTCCTCGCTCGCCAGGATCACCAGGCGCCGCGCGATGAAGCGCGGGTCCTCGCCGCCCGCGAGCATCTTCGCCAGCCAGTACATCGCCGCATCGGGATCGCTGCCCCGGCAGCTCTTGATGAAGGCGGAGATCGTGTCGTAATGCTCGTCCTCGTCGGCATCGTAGCGGATCCGCCGCTCGCGCGCGAAGACCTCGAGCTCCGCCTCGGTGATGACCCCGTCCTCCGGCAGACCGAGCACCAGCACTTCCAGCGAATTGAGCGCACGCCGCAGGTCGCCGTCGGACAGCACCGCGAGGTCGGCGAGAATCTTGTCCGCCGCACTCACCCGCCGCGCCCCCAGGCCCCGCTCGACGTCCGCGAGGGCCTGTTGCAGCACCCGGGCAATGGTGGTGGCGGTGTGCGGTTCGAGCCGGAACAGATGGCTGCGCGACAGCAGGGGCGGATTGACGTAGAAGCCGGGGTTGTGCGTCGTCGCGCCAATGAGACGGACGGAACCCTCCTCCACATCCGGCAGCAGCAGGTCCTGCTGCGATTTGTTGAACCGGTGCAGTTCGTCGATGAAGAGAATGGTCGCGGCCTCGGGCCGGCGGCGGGCGGCGGAGAGAATCTCGCGCAATTCCGCCACGTTGGACATGACCGCGTTGATGCGCACGAAACGGCTTTGCGTCTCGCACGCGATGGCCTCGGCGATGCTCGTCTTGCCGCTGCCGGGCGGGCCGTAGAACAGCAGCGAGCCAAAACGATTCTGCGCCACCAACCGCGGCAGCAGGCTGCCGGGCTTCATGATGTGATCCTGACCGACGACCTCGCTGAGCCGGCGCGGGCGCATCCGGGCGGCCAGGGGTTGGTGCGCCGGCTTCGCCCCGCGGGGCAGCGGGGGAGCTTCGTCGGCAAAGAAATCGGGTTGGTCGGCCGCTGGCATCGTCGCAGAGGTTAATCGCCCGCCCGGCCACGGATGAAAAGGCATTTCACACCCCTCCCCCTCAGCCTCACGACGGATTTTTGCACGGTCGGTCGCGCGGTAGGAGTCGGCTCTATGCCGCGATGGAAATCCGCCCGCGCTGAATCGCGGCATAAAGCCGCCTTTCATGGCATCCAAAAAAGGAATCCGACAAGTCATTTTTGGGCCGGTTCGCCGTGCAAAAATCAGCCCTGCCCTGCGCCCGCGCCGGGGCCACCTTGCCGCATCGCCCCCTCGCTCCGCGCCCTTGTCACGTATTAAGTGACAAGCCGCCGAACGCGTTTCACCGCTGAGCACCCCCCGGAGAAGGAGCGTTGTCACGTATTACGTGACAATCTGCCGACCACGTTTCCCCGCTGAAAATCCGCGCGGGGCAAAGCACTTGTCACGTAATACGTGACAAATCAACCACCGTGTTTCACCCAGGAAAATCCGCCCGGAGTCGGGCGTTTGTCACGTAATACGTGACAAAAGGGTGAGCGCGGCGGATAGAAGGCCATGCCGTAATTTGGGGTAATAATGACGTCGATCGGCGGGCGGGGAGGGATAGCCCATTCATATCCACCGACGCCGTGCCGTGCCTGCCTTGCGCTCCCAAGTTTTCTGCCGCCCACCCGTGCCACGCGGGGTCGACGCCATCAAGAGGCCGGCAGGCGCGCGGAGGCCCCGACCATGAACAGCCGGAGTCTCGGACATCGGGCCCCGCTGCTCTGGCTGGTGCTGCCGTTCATCGCCGGACTCGCGACCGGCAACGCGGGTGGCATCCAGGGGATCGCGTGGCCCCTCGGGTTGGCGCTCGCGGTCACCGGGGCCGCCCTGGTGGGTTGGTGGCGCGGGCTGCGGGCCTGGGCCCCCGGCGTGGTGACCGCGATGTTCCTGGCCGGCATCGCCAGTCATGCGCTGGCCCGGGCGCGGTTGCCGGCGTGGGAGCACCTGCCGCCCCGGGAGGCGAGGCTGGTCGTGCAGGTGGATCGCGTCTTTGCGGCCAAAGACAACCGCCGCGCCGCCGGACTGGGCACGGTGGTGCGGGCCGACGAACATTTGCGCGACCTCCGGGGCCAGCGCATCTATTTCTCCCTCGCGCTGGGCCGAGGAGAGCCCGCGCCGATCCGCAGCGCCGTGGTCGCGGTGGTCGGAGTCATGGTGACGCTGCCGCGCCATCCTCCCGCCGACACTTTTGAGGGATATCTGGCCGGCGCCGGCATCAACTTCCGCCTCACGCGCGGGCGGGTGGTGGCCGTCGAACGCGCGGCGACCGGCTACTACCGGTTTTGCGCGCAGGCCGCCGCGCGGTTCAAGGTGATCCTCGACCGCGGCATCGGGGCCAAGCGCCCGGCCCTCGCCGCGCTGCTGCGCGGCATGATGCTGGGCGAGATGCACGAACTGAGCGACGAACAGCGGACATTGTTCATGCGCAGCGGGACAATGCACCTTTTCGCCATCAGCGGACTCAACATCGGCGTAATCGCGGGGGCGCTGCAGGGGGTGCTGGGCTTGCTGCGGCTGCCGCGCTGGGCCAGCTTTGCCATCGGGGTGGTTCTCCTGTGGGTCTTTGTCGACATCACGGGCGCCTCGCCCTCGGCCGTGCGGGCGTGGGCGATGGCCGCATTCCTGCAGACGGCGTTTGTCCTGCAGCGACCCGCCAACGTCCTGGCCGGCATCGTGGCCTCGGCGCTGGCCGTGCTCCTCGTCGCTCCGCTGCAGGTCTTCAGCGCCAGCTTTATCATGAGCTACGCGATCGTGCTGGCCCTGCTCCTCCTGGGTTTGCCGCTGGGCGAGGCGTGGGTGGCGCGGTGGACGCCCTGGCGGGATCTTCCCGCGGTCACATGGCGGTGGTGGCAGCAGGGAATCGCGGCCGCGTGGCGTTGGGCGGCGGCCACCCTCGCCATCGGCCTGGCCACGATGCTGGTGAGCTTCATCACCGGGGTGCATTTTTTCGGGTTGCTCACGCCCGGCGCGCTGGGGGCCAACCTCGTGCTGATTCCCGCGGCCATGGTGGTCACCCTGGGCGGATTTGCCTCGCTGGTCTGCGGCCTGCTCGGTTGCGGGGCGGGCGCCACGTTGTGCAACCATGCCGCGGCGCTCGTGCTGTGGGTCATCGAGTGGCTGGTGCGGCAGAGCGTGGCCGTGCCCGGGGCGTATTTTCCGGCCCGCTTTGCCGCCCCCTGGGTCGGCCACGCCGCCCTCGCCTTGCTGCTCGCCACGATGCTGGCCGGCTACGCCACCGGGTGGCGGCGGGCCCGCGGCGGCTGGTGGCCGCCATTCGCGGTCGTCGTCCTCGTCCTGATCGGCGGACTGCGCTGGGCGCCAGCCTGACCCGCCGGAAGGAGAATGAGCCACGCGGCACTTGAGTTCCTGCCTCCCCGTCCCACGATGTCGGCAACATGAAAAGCGCCTACGAACTCGCCATGGAACGGCTCGCCAAATCCGATCCCGACGCCAGCAAGCCCCTCACGAAGGAACAAAAGAGCCGGCTCGCTGAAATCGATCGGGTCTACCAGGGCAAATTGGCGGAACGGGAAATCTTCCTGAAGAAGCAGCTCGACGACGCGCTCGCCGACCAGAAGTTCGAGGAGATCGATAAGATCAAGCAGCAGCTGGCCAGCGAACGGGCCCGCTTCGACGAAGATCGCGAGGCGGAGAAGGAGCGGGTGCGGCGCACCGGCTCCGCCAAGAACTAGACGAACTCAAAATCCGCCACGAGCGCGTGGTGGTCGCTGGCGGGCGTGGGCACGACGCGATGGCCGACGCAACGCAGCGGGGAGTTGTAGAAGACGTGGTCGAGCACGAACGGGCGGCGGCGCCACGTCACTGCGGAATCCTGCACCGTGGCAAAACCGTGGGCGGCGAATTGGGCCACGAGGGAGGCGTGTCGGCTCACGTTGAAATCTCCGGTGAGAATGGCGGGACCCGGGACGGTGGCGAGCAGCTCGGCGATGCGATCGCGTTGAAACGGGTTCGACGTGCTGCTGGAACCGAGCATGAAGAACGCCAGCAGGTGGGTGTTGAACAACTGCAGCTCGCGCTCCCCCACGTGCGTCCTGGCGCCGATGAGCAGCCGATCGGTCGGGGTGGTTTTTTCCCCGAAGAAATCGAACTCGATCGGCGGCGACGGCAGGTTTACCCGCGTGTTTCCAACCAGCGGCGTCCGCGAAAAGATGGCGAGCCCGATGCCGAAGGGCAGTTCGCGCGGATCCGCCTTGGGATAGCTGAACCAGCTGTGGTAGCCGGCGAGCGCGGCGGTGAGCCGGGTGTAATTGGGCGGGGGCTGCACTTGCACTCCCCCCGGCAGGGCGCGCTCGACCTCCTGCAGCAGGATGATGTCGGCCTCGTGCCGGCGAATCTCCGCCAGCGTCGCCTCGAGCCGGATCGGGGCGCGATCCGGGTAGGTTTCATCCCAGACCTGCCCAAACTGCATGTTGAACTGAAGAACGCGGAATCGGCTCATCAAGGGGACGGGCTGGCGTTCATTTCTGAATGCTCGATCCTCCCGCGGCTGGCGTCACTGCGGCCCCGCCCAAGGCCCCCGGGGCATCGGTCGGATTCTTGCGAAAAACAAAACGGTTGATCTTGGCCGAGGTGGCTTGGTCGAAGGCGGGGAAGCGCCCCATGTTGCTCGCGCTCGCGGCCTTCAGGCTGTCCTGATACTTCGCCACCAGCGGCGGCTTGGCCGCGGCGTCTCCCGTCGAAATTCCGGCCGGCTGGTGGTTGAAGGCGCTGCGGGGTTGTTCGATCGCCTCGGGTCGATGCGAGTCCTTGTTGATCACGTTCTTTTCCCGCGTCTCCCGCAAATCGATCGGCGCGCGTCGTTCCAACAGGGGCGAGGATTTTCGCTCGACCGTCTGAGTCTGAAATCGTTTCTCCTGCACGCTGGGGTCGGGCTTCGCCGCGGGGGACTGTTTCTCGGGGGTGACCGTGGCAGCGGGCGCGTAGGGCGTGTTGCGCTGCGTCGCGTCCAAGGTGGTGGTAGCATCCGCGGCGCGGGCTGGGATGCCCGCCAACCCGGCCAGGCAGATACCCGGGAGCAACACGAATACAGCGGATCTCATGGCCAAGCGCACAGCCCAGCAAGGCGACGCCACCATTTTGCGGCAAGTGAGAACTTAACCCTTCCGCGGGCCACCCCGGCGTAAACCCTGTGCCGCACCGTCAACCCAGCGCAGCCCAGACCAGGTGCTCGGACGGCTATTCGGGTTCGGCCGTGCCTTCCACGACCCACTCCCGCGCCGCCGGCACCTGGGCCAGAAACTCACGCAAGGCCGCGCTCAGGTGCTCGGCATACCGGAAATGCGCCCCCATGCCGGTGCGCAGCTCGGCCTCATAGATGAACTTGTCCGCATGCGTGCTATGCTCGAAGGGCGTCTGCGCCCCCAAGAGCAGGGAGTAAACATAGGCCGGGGACCCGCGCGCCAGCAGTTCCCGCGTGAGTTCCAGCTGGTCGGCGAGCAAGGTGGCGTACGTCGCCCGATCGATCTCGGGCGGCAGGTAGAAACCAGCCTGGATGAGCGGCGTGTAGCGATGACCCGTCCGGTGGCGGTTGAGATCGCGCAACTCGGCAATCGCCATGTTGTTCCAGGCAAACGTCACCCGCATCCGGCGCGTGGCCGCACCTTGGTGGCCATAGCGATTGGTGCGGTGGCGCAGGGCCTCCGCGACCGGCTGGGACTCGGGCAGCCAGGGCGGGGTGGCGCGGTCGACATGAACCCAAACCTCGTCGGCCAGCGGGGTGGCGGCGAGGCGGGCGCGACCGAGTTCGATCGACCGGGCGAGTTCCTGCCGGGCCTGTTCCTCGTAGGATTTGTCCGCTTGGCTGTGGCGCATCAACCGCGGCGACTGTTTGAGCAACTCCTCGCGGATCAGGCTGGCGGCGGCCTGCGCCTCGGGGTGCGGCAGCGAGGCGAGGTGTTTGACCGTCATCGCCCACATCCGCGACGACTGCACGAGCCCAAGGTTCGTCCGTGTGGCGAGCGGGATGAAGTAGCGGGCGCGGTCGAGGGCGTAGTTCTTGCGCAGGCGGGTGACTACCGCGGGCTTCGCGTCGGCGGGCAAGCGCACCCGCTCCGGCTCGGTGGTCGCGAGGGCATCGAGCCGCGCGTATTCGGCGTGGTAGGCCGCAAACGACCGGGCGAGCACGTCGCGCCAGCGCGGCGCCAGATCCACCGGGATACCCAGTTCCTCCGCCGTGGGCACGTTGGCGGCGTCCATCGTGATGTAGCGCGTGCTCGACTCCTGGCCGTCGGCCATCGTGGCGATCTCGAAAATTTTATACGCCAGCCACATCGAGACATCATCGAGTGCGACGGCCAAGCCACCCGTCAGACCGCCGATGGAGGCGTGTCCATAGTCGACGAATTTCAGGATGCGGTCGATTGAGGCATCCGGATTGGCGAGATCGACCTTGGCCAGGATGGTGGCCAGGCCGTCATTGCTGCGCGAATAGCGGGCCAGGACCGAGGCGAGCAGTTCCGGCGTGACCTTGGGTAGATCCGCGGCGGTGGGGGGTGGAACGAGGGCGAGGCCGGTGATTCTCATGCGGTGGTGCGCCATCGGCGCAAAGCGGCGCAAAAGGCGCAAGCAGGGAAACCAGAAAACGCCGGCAGCTGGAGATATTTGGGGTGATCTGCGACCGCCGGTCGGGCAGGCTGGTGCCATGTGCCGCAGACTGTTGATGGCGATGCTCGGGCTGGTTTCGATAACGGCCTCCGCCTTGGCGGCACCGCCGCGAACCTTTCCGTATCCCCGCCCGCTGCCGGAGGCCACCGCGGAGCACCTCCCGCGCTGGCGTGGCTTCAATCTGCTCTACAAGTTCAACGTGAAGTCCGCCCCCACTCCGGCGGAGGTGATGGTGGAGGACTTCCGGCTAATGGCGTCGCTCGGCTTCAACTTCGTGCGCATCCCGATGGACTATCGCTGCTGGATCGCGGGCGGTGATTGGGAACGGATCGACGAGACCAAACTCGCGGACATCGACCGGATCGTCGCCCTGGGCGGCGAATACGGGATTCACGTCTCGCTCAATTTTCATCGCGCGCCCGGTTACACCGTCGCGAAACCCGCCGAAGCACGCAGCGTGTGGACCGCCCCCGAGGCGCAGCGCGTGTGCGCCGCCCACTGGGCGACATTTGCGCGGCGCTACCGCGGCATCCCGAGTGCGCGGCTCAGTTTCAATCTCTTCAATGAACCGGGAAACGTCACCGAAGCCGGCTACTTCGCCGTGGTGAAGATCATGGTCGAGGCCATCCGCGCCGAGGATCCCCACCGGCTCGTCCTGTGCGACGGCCTCGAGTACGGCAACGTGCCGCCGCTCTCCCTGCGCGCGCTCGGGGTCGGCCTGTGCACCCGCGGCTACCGGCCGATGAACATCAGCCACTTTCGCGCGAGCTGGATCAATGGCTCCGACCGCTGGCCGACCCCCGCTTGGCCCGCGCCGCAGGTGAGCGCGTTTCTGTACGGGAACAGCAAGCAGGAGTTTCAATCCCCGCTCGTCCTGACCGGCCCGCTCGGCGGCAGGACGCTACGGCTGCACGTGAACTCGGTTTCCAGCCGGGCACAGATCGTGGCCACCGATGGCGGCGGCGCCGTCCTCTGGGAACACCTGTTCGTCCCCGGACCGGGCGAAGGTGAGTGGAAGAAGTCCGTCCTCCGCCCCGAGTATAAGACCTACCAAAATCTCTACGACCGCGATTATTCCTTCGCGATCCCCCCGGGAGTCACGCGCGTGGAGTTGCGCAATCGCGACGGCGACTGGTTGACGCTCAGCCACCTCGCCATCGAGGGCGGTGGGCAGAGCTGGCAGTTGAATCTCGTCGACTCCTGGGGACTGAAGCAGGCGGGGGCCGTGCAATTCGATCCCGCCGGCGGCGGCGCCGCATTCCGCACGGCCGCGAACCTCGACCGGGTGTGGCTGCGCGAAACGTGCTACGGCCCGTGGCGCGACGCGCAGGCGGCGGGCTTCGGCGTGATGATTGGCGAGATGGGCGCGTATCAACATACTCCGCACGCGGTCGGGTTGCGCTGGATGGTGGATGTGCTCGCGACGGCGCAGGAAGGGGGCTGGGGCTGGGCGCTGTGGAATTTTCGCGGCGGCTTCGGCGTGCTCGACAGCAATCGGGCCGACGTCGTCTACGAGCCGTGGGAAGGCCACCAACTCGACCGCGCGATGCTGGAGTTGCTGCAGCGGTATTGAGCCTGCACCGCGCGACAACCGGCTACGGGACTTCGTAGACTTCGACGAGAACGACGCCGGTGGTCGAGTTGGCGCCCTTCACCTGCACGGTATAGTTGCCGGGAGCGAGCGTGACGAGCAGCGCCGCATCCTTCGAGGCACTGCTGGTCAATGCAAATGCGCCCACTTGGGCAAACGCCGCGTTGAGCTCCGCGGCGGCGAGTCCACCCGCCTCGCTCCAGTGATCGTTCGCCGCCATGCGCCGCGACGCGCCATCGAAGAGTTCGATGCGTGGGTCGGCGAGCAACCCGCCGATCCCAAACGGATCCAGCGACGGGCCGACCGCGCGGATTACGAGGCGCATGTCCGCGGTCACGCCCGACGGAACGTAGAAACGGGCGGCGTCGCCCCGGCCATCAGCGCTGCCATGCGGCGCGCCATAGCCCTCTGGGTCATAGCCGTAGGACGGATGGCCGGCGATGGTCTTGAACTCGTAGGTCTGCGCCGGCGCCGGCCCGGCGGAAGCAGCCAGAAGCACTGCGACGATCCCGCCGCGCCGTCCGAGTGCTTCAATCACTTTGGAGGGAGTGACCATGCACTGCGGTTAGAGGACCCATCAGGGCAAAGCAGGTCCTCGTTGGTCATCCAGCAGCCGAGGCTCGATCCGCAGACAACTCCGAGGGCGTGCTGTTCGGCATGGAGCGTCATCCGCGCCAGCAGACGGGCGCCAATCCGTTCATGGTCAAATCCAGCCGGGCTCATGATGAGTTCTCCTTCGATCCGTTCAGGCTGATAGCCGTCCTTCGGCAGGGACATGAGCTCTTCCTCGGTCCAGGCATTGAGGGCGGTTTTCATGGCAGGTGAGTACGGTTAACGGTACGTCGAGCGAAGGGCGAGGCAAGGGGTGATTCGCTGAAACGGCATTCGCTGAAGCGCATTTCCACGCCGTAGTTGTTCAGGCCGGCTCGGAGAGCCGGCCCCACCGTGGCGACTGGTTGGTCGAGAGAATACCCACCGCAGAACGGAGGCCACAAGCGGAGGACCAAAGCCAATTTTGCAAAGGCAGGACGGCAATTCTCTTCGCCGCCTGGCGGCGAAATGAGGAGTTTGTCGGCAGGGCTGCTTCACCCGCGGACAAGTGCCCGGATCGCCCGCCAACTTTCGCCTGACGTCCGACAAACTCCTACCGCATCGTCAGCCACTGCCCGAGCGGGCCCGGATAGAAGCCGATGACCAGCGAGGCGAGCGCGAGCACGCCCAAGGTGACGCCGGCCACGAGCCCCACCGGTGTGCGCGCCGGTCGGGTGGGGCCGGAGTCCGCGTCGGCCGGAGGTGTCCACGTCTCGAAGAAGGCCGCCTTGATCCAGCCGAAGTAATAATAAATCGAGATCACCACGCCGAGCGCGGCGATTGCCAGGAGGGCCCGGGCGCCGGATTCGAACGCCGCAATGAAGATGAATAGTTTTCCCATGAAACCCGCCAGCGGTGGGATGCCGGCGAGCGAGCCCAGTCCCACGGCCAGCACGGTGGCGAGGAACGGACTCTGCCGGGCGAGGCCGGCATAGTGGTCGAGTTCCTGATCTGCGTCGTCCGGGCCGGCCACGTGCGTCATCACGCCAAAGACCGCGAACGAGGCGAAGAGATAGGCGAAGAGGTAGAAGTAGATCGCCCCCGTGGCCATGGGCGTGTTGCGCGCCGCGACGACGCCGAGAAGCAGAAAGCCCGCGTGCGCCACGCCGGAAAGGCCGATCAGCCGTTTGACGTTGTGCTGGGTGAGCGCGGCGATGTTGCCGAAGAGAATCGTCGCCGCCGCCATCGCCGTGAGCACCGGGGTCACGAGCCAGTCGTAGGCGGAGAACGCCCCGCCTGCGCCGCAGAGGCTGAGCAGCACGGCGAATCCCGCGCCCTTGGAAGCCACGGCGAGGAACGCCGTCACCGGCGTGGGCGCACCCTGGTAGACATCGGGGACCCAAATCTGGAAAGGAAACCCGCCGATCTTGAACGCGAGGCCCGCGAGCACGAGCACGATGCCGAGGCTGGCGACAAAGTGGTGCGGATTGGCCGCGAGGAAACGCCCGAGCTCGGAGTAATTCATCGCCTGGGACGTATGCGCGGGCAGCAACGGGTTGCCGGCCACACCGTAGAGGAGGACAATGCCGAAGAGCAGCAGGCCCGAGCTGAGCGCCCCCATGAGGAGGTACTTCAGACCGGCCTCCAGGGAGGCGGGGCTCGTGCGGTGATAACTCACCAGGATGTAGAGCCCGATGGTCAGCGTCTCGAGCGCGACAAACAGCATCACGAAGTGATTGCTCTGCGCCAGGAGCATCATCGCCGCCGTCACGACCAGCAGGATGTGGTAGAACTCGACGCGCGGCACCGCCTGGCGGGCCAGCGTGATGCGGGCGAGCAGGGAGACCAGCAGCGCGGCCAGCAGGAAGAACGCCCGCATGACCTGGCCGGCCGTGCTGTGGTACAGCAGGCCGCTGAAGGTCTCGCTGCCCAGCGTCACGGAACTCCAGTTGAAATAGAGACCGAGGAGCGTGCCCATGATGCCGGCACTCGCGACGTCCGGGATCAGCGCGTGATGGCGGCGGGGCAGCACCATCTCCAGCGCCAGCAGCAGCAGGGCGAGGCAGCCCAACATGAGCTCCGGGATGATGGCGCTCCAGAGATTGTCGGCGGCGGCGAGCTTGAGGGCTTCGAGAGTCATCACGGGAGGGCGGGGCCGGCGGCGATCCGGACGGGGGTGGGCAGCGCGGCATTGATCGGCTCCGACAGCGCCTTGGGCCAGAACCCGAGGAAGAGGAGCGCGGCGAGCAGCACCAGCGCCGGAACTTTTTCCGACCAGCGCAGATCCAGCGGCGGGTGGCGGGTGGTCACTTCCTGCAGGTGCGCAGTCGCCGGCCCGAAGAACACCCGGGCCGCCGCCCGCAGGCCGTAGATGGCGGAAATCACCACGCCCGCCACGGCCAGCGCGGTGAGGAGCGGCGAGAACTGCCAGAGGGCGACGAAAATCGTCAGTTCGCCCCAGAAGTTGGCAAAGCCCGGCAGGCCGATGCTCGCAAAGGTCGCGGCCATGAAGAGCGCCGCGAGCACGGGGGTCTGCTGCGCGAGCCCGCCCATTTCATCCAGGGCAAAAGTGTGGGTGCGGTGATGCACGCTGGTCGCGAGCAGGAAGAGCAGCGCCACGGACAGGCCGTGCGCCACCATCAGGAGCACGACGCCACCGATCCCGAGGGCGGAGCCCGTCGCGAGGCCGAGAAACGCGTAGCCCATGTGCATGACGGAGCTGTATCCGATCATCTGTTTCAGGTCGCGCTGCGCCATCGTGATGAAGCCGACCACCAGCACGTTGCCGATGACGGCCAGCCACGCGAGCGGGTGGGCCCAGTGGGCGTGTCCCGCCGGCAGGAGGGGCAGCGCCACCTGGATCAGGGCGTACAGCCCGAACTTCTTCAGCACGCCGGCGTGGAGCATCGCGTTGGAACTCGGCGCCGCGCCATAACCGAGGGGAGCCCAGGTGTGCAGCGGCCAGAGGGAAACGAGGATGCCGAGGCCAAAGACGAGCAGGCCAAAGAGGTTCTGCTGGAGGGTCACCGCCAGCGGGAAGCGGACGAGGTGCTCCTTCAGCGCAATCAAATCGAAGCTGTTCACTCCGCTTTTGGCGTAGAGCGCGATCAGGCCGAGCAGCGAGATCATCGCGCCGAGCGTGAGGTAGATCGTCAGCTTCATCGCCGCGTAGCTGCGGTCGCGGCCGCCCCAGACGCCCACCATGATGAAGGTCGGAATCAGGGCGAGTTCGTGGAAGAAATAGAGGAAGAAGACGTCGACGCTGGCAAAGATCCCCATCAGGCCGCCCTGCATGATGAGCAGGAGCATCAGGTAGATCTTGAGCCGCTCCGCCTGCGACTGGATGGCGTACAGCCCGGCGGCGAAGCCGACGATGCCGGCCAGCACGAAGAGCGGCAGCGCGATGCCGTTGAGCCCGAGCTTGAGCGTGAGGCCGAGCTCGTCGAGGCCGGTCGAATACTGGGTCAGGAACGCATAGCCGCTGGTCTGCGCCGCCGTGGAAAAATACCACCAGACGTGCAGCGCCATCAGCAGCGGCACGGCGAAGGCGACGTAGGCGAGCCGGACCGACCAGCGTTTCGGCAGGCCGCAGGCGATGAGCAGCGCCAGCGCGAGCGGGGCGACGATGGCAGTCAGCAGGGGATCGAAAGGCAGGTGGCTCATCGGATCAGAACGGGAGCAGTCCCGTGGCGAAGGCCCACAGGGCCACCAGGCCGAGCAGGAACCAATAGGCGTAGGCGTTGGCGTTGCCCACGTGCAGCGCCCGGGCGCCCAGCCCGAACAGCCCGACCACCCCGGCCAGCCCGCGCACGATGAGGCCGGCCAGGAAAATTTGCTCGAGGAAGTTCAGCAGCATCGCGAAACGCTGCTGGATCTTCGCCACGTAATAATCGTACACCCGGTCAAACGATCCCTTGAGGGCGGTGAGCAGGCCGAAGAGTCCGGGGGACTTTTGCTGCAGGGCGTCGGTCGTCGCGGGGGCGTACAGCAGGAAGGCCGACCCCGCGCCGACGATCAGGACCGCCAGGCTCGTGAGCAGGATGAGGGTATGGTCCGAGCCCTGCGCTTCGGGGATCAGGCCGAACACCTCGTCGAACACCGCCGGGTACAGCCCCGTGTAGCCCGCGACGATCGAGAGCAGCGCCAGCACCACGAGGGGGGCCGTGAGGGACAATCCGCCCTCGTGGGCGTGGCCGGCCGCCTCACTGCGCGCCACCCCGAGGAAGGTAAGCTTCCACAGACGCACCATGTAAAAGGAGGTGAGCACCGCGGTGAAGGCCAGCACGCCAAAGACCGCCGGATTCTTCATCCACGCGAGGAGGAGGATGGCATCCTTGGAGAAGAAACCCGCGAGGTACGGGAAGCCGGCAATGGCCGCGACCCCCACAGTGAAGGTCCAGAACGTGAGCGGCATCCGGGAGCGCAAGCCGCCCAGCTTGAAGATATCCTGTTCGTGGTGACAGCCGTGGATCACGGAGCCGGAACCGAGGAAGAGCAGCGCTTTGAAGCAGGCGTGGGTCGTGAGGTGGAACATCGCGGCCCCGACTCCGACGGCGAAGGCCACCGTGTGCGTCGCGCCGTCGTGCACATGCGTCTCGGTGATCGACCCGAGGCCGAACGCGGCGACCATGTAGCCGAGTTGCGAGAGGGTGGAATAGGCGAGGACCTTCTTGATGTCGCTCTGGGTGACGGCGCACAGCGCGGCGTACAGCGCCGTGGCGACGCCGGTCCACATGATGACGGTGAGCGCGTCGGGCACCATGAGCACCTCGATGCGGCACAGCATGTAGACGCCGGCCGCCACCATGGTCGCCGCATGGATCAGCGCGGAGACGGGGGTCGGGCCCTCCATCGCGTCCGGCAGCCAGACCTGCAGCGGCAGCTGCGCCGACTTGCCGATCGCGCCGCAGAACAGGAGCAGCGGGATGAGCCGGCTGTAGACCAGGCCGTGCGCCTCGTTGAGCTCGGCGAGCTCGCCCAGGTTGACCGTCTGGTTGGCCCAGTAGCACATCACGATGCCCAGCAGGAAGCCGAAGTCGCCCACGCGGTTGACGATGAAGGCCTTCTTCGCGGCGTCGCTGGCG
Organism: Opitutales bacterium; assembly: GCA_038249085.1. GTDB lineage: Bacteria > Verrucomicrobiota > Verrucomicrobiia > Opitutales > Opitutaceae > ER46. The sequence continues at coordinate 44,779 of JBBRWR010000042.1, read as the reverse complement.
GATTGCCGCTCGTGCCAGTGGCCGATAAGGAGCCAGGAGCTGAAGCCGACCAGCTCCCAGAAGATGAACATCATGAAAAGATTGTCGGCGAGCACGATGCCGATCATCGAAAACATGAAGATGGAGAGCCCGCCGAAGTAGCGGCCGCGCGCCGCGTCGTCGTGCAGGTAACCCAGCGAAAACACCTGCACGCACAGGCCGATGACCGCCACGATCACGAGCATCAGGGCGGCGAGATCATCGAAGTGGATGCCGAGCGAGAGGGTGAAGTCGCCGAAGCTCAGCCACTCGATCGCATCGGTAAAGCGCTCGTTGTGCACCGCGAGGATCACGGCAATGACGGCGATGGCGGCCGCCGTGATGACCGAGACCGCCGCCGCCGCGCCGCCGGCCCGGCGCAGGAACAGTGCGATCACCGCCGCGGAAACCAGCGGTAGCACCAGGACCAGGATCGCGGGAAACAACATCGTCATCGGCTCAGTTTTTCAACGAATTGAGTTGGTCGAGCTGGATCGTCTGCCGGCGGCGGAAGAGCGCGACGATGATGGCGAGGCCCACGGCCACCTCGGCGGCCGCGACCGTGAGGATGAAGAACACGAAGACGTTGCCGTCCATCGTGCCGTTGAAGCGCGAGAACGCCGCGAGGGCGAGGGTCGAGGCCACGAGCATCAGCTCGAGGCACATGAAAACGACGAGGGTGTTGCGCCGGATGAGCACGCCCAGCAATCCGAGGGCGAACAGCGCCACACTGAGGAGGAGGTAGGTGTGCAGGGTCGCAGGCATCAGGGGTGGCCCTCCGGTCCCTCGAATTTCTTGCTCAGCACGATGACGCCGAGCATCGCAATCAGGAGGAGAAAGCCGAGGACCTGCACGGGCAGCAGGTAGGTCGTGAACAATTGGTAGGCGTAGAGCTTCAGGTTGGCACCGGTCGCCGGCACGGTCGCCAGGTCGGGCGAGGGCAGCCGGCCGCGGGCATGGAACGAGGCAACGCCGGCCAGGAGCAACCCGGTGGCCAGGATGCGGGCCACCAGCGGCAGCCGGTGCAGCGTCGGCCGCGCCTCGCCCCGGGTGTCCAGCAGCATGACAATGAAGAGAAACAAAGCGGCGATGGCGCCCGCGTAGACCAGCAGCAGCAGGAAGGCCAGGAAGTAGGCGTTGAGAGCCACGAACAACCCGGCCACGCCCAGCAGGGTCAGCAGCAGGCACAGGGCGGCGTGCACGGCATTCCGGTTCACGACCACGCCCATGGCGGAAGCCAGGGTGAAGACGGCGCAGAGGTTGAAGAGGATTTGGCCGGTGGTCATGGGCTCAATGCCGATCGTTGCCGTGGGTCTCGGCGGTCTTCTTCCGATCCCACTTGAAATGTTCGTCGGGCAGGGTGCCGCCGAGTTCGTAGAGCCGCGCCTTGTCGTTGACCATCTCCTCCCGGGTGTAACCGGTCATCGAATACTGGTTCTGCAGGAAGATGGCCTCCTCGGGGCACACCTCCTGGCACATGCCGCAGTAGATGCAGCGCAACATGTCGATCTCGAACTCCCGCGGCGCCTTCTCGACGTGCTCGGCCGGTGCGCCGGGCGGAATCTCGCCCGGGGTGATGCGGATGGCCTTGGGCGGGCAGACAAACTCGCAGAGCTGGCACGAGACGCATTTCTCGCGGCCGTGCGGATCCATCACCAGGGTGGGCACGCCCCGGTAGCCCGGCGAAATCGCGGGCCGCTGCTCCGGGTACTTGAGCGTCGTCTTCGGCCGGATCAGGTGCTGCCACGTCGTCTTCAACCCGCCCGCGATTTGCGGCAGGTAGGTACGCTCGGCGAAGGTGAGCGGTTTGCGTTCGACGGGAATGACGGCCATGGCGGGAGCGGGAAGGCGGCGCGGTTATTGGTTCGGGAGGAGCGCGATGGCGATCGCGTAGCCGACGAGGTTGGCGAGGGCGAGAGGCAGGAGCTTCCGCCAGCCGATTTCCATGACCTGGTCGTAGCGGAACCGCGGCACGGTCCACCGCACCCACATGAAGAAGAAGATCAGCGCCAGGACCTTCGCGAGGAAGATGCCGATCGAAAGCACGCCGACGCAGAGGGGATGCAGGGCGAGGGGGGAGAGCGCCGCGAGCCAGCCGATCAGGCTCGCGAGCGGGACCCACGGCAGGGGATTCCAGCCCCCGAGGAAGAGCAGCGTGAAGACGCCCGAACCCACCAGCATGTGGGCATACTCCGCGACGAAGAACAGGCCCCACTTGAAGGCGCCGTATTCGGTGTGAAAGCCGCCGACGAGATCGGCCTCACCCTCGGCCATGTCGAACGGATGGCGGTTGGTCTCCGCGAACAACGACACGAGGAAGATCAGGGCCGCGACCGGCATCAGGAAGACAAACCAGACGCCGCCCCACGACGCCATGGTGAGGCCCTGCCAGGTGCCGCTCTGAAACTCGACCGCCCGCGCGAGGCTCATGGTGCCGGGCGTGCCGGGGGCGTTGATCCAGAGAAAGACCGGGATCACCGAGAGGGTGAGGGACAATTCGTACGAGATGAGTTGGGCCGAGGCGCGCACCCCGCCGAGGAAAGGGTATTTCGAGTTCGACGCCCAGCCGGCGAGGATGAGCGAGTACACCCCGAGGGACGACACAGCAAAGACCGCGAGCAGGCCGACGTCGACATTGGCCAACCCGAGCGGGATGACACGGCCCGCGGGATCAAAGTAGGCCCCGAACGGGACCGCGACCACCGTGGTGAACGCAGGCATCATCGCAATGATGGGCGCGAGGACGAAGTAGAATTTGTTCACGTGGCCCGGCAGCGCATCCTCCTTGAAGAGCATCTTGCCGCCGTCGGCCATGACATGAAAGATCCCCAGGCGCTGCAGGAACGTGCCCAGGAACGGCACCCAGGCGAACCACGGCACGATCGCGCGACTGGGACCCGGCCGGCCCTGAATCCAGGCCGAGACCTTGCGTTCCGCCATGGAGCACACCCCGCCGATCGGGAAGATGACCATGATCACGGCGAGCCCCTTGAGCACACCCTGCACGAGCGGATGAAGGTTGAGGTAGAAATCGACCATCTCAGGAGAAGGACATCAGGGAGATCAGGCAGCCCAAAGCCACGACGATGGCGGCGGCGAGGCGCATCTTTCTCGTCTCCGCCGCCTGCGTCGCCTGCTCGCGCAGCTGCGTCTTGGTAGGATGGGCGGGAAGCTCCTTGGTCTTGCCCAACGTAAGGGCGAAGAGACCGGCTCCCATGAGGACGAAGGCGAGGCCGAGGGCGATGAAGACAGGCGTGCGCATAATCAAGGGTGTAGCAGAAGCCGCCCGGCCAACGCGAGGCCGGCGGCACCACCGCGCGGGTCAGCTCGAGGGGAGGGAGGCAGGCTCGGGTTCACGAGCGGACCGCGGGTTGATGGTGCAGCGTCGCTCCCTCCGGAAAGGGCAGCAAGGCCAGGGCCGGGGTGTCGAGCACCCGCCCGGTTTCAGGCAATTGGGCAAAAGTAATTCCCTGCAGTGCGCCCACCTCGGCGGCCAGCACCGCCCACAGGGCGGGCAGTTCAGCCGGCACGGCCGCCCCGCCCACCGCGGCCACGAGCCCGGCCAGCACGACGCTGTCCTCCGCCACTCCCGCCGGGCCCGGCACGGCCTTCAGGAACTTCTGCAGGCGGAACTGCTGGTTCACGAACGTGCCGTTCTTTTCGAAAACGGTAAGCGTCGGGATGACCACGCCGGCGGCCGCACTCGTCGCATTGGCGTGCGTGCCCAGGTAGATGATGGCTACGCGCGCCAATTGGGCCGCGCTGAGTCCGGCCGGCGCCAGGTCCTCGCCCACGCTGACAATCGTCTTCACCGTCCCGGCGTCGATCCCGGCGGCCAGCGCCGTGAGTTGCGGGGAGGGCACCGCGGAGATCAGGCCCGTGACGAGCGCGCCGCGCACGTTTGGATTGCGATCGGCGGAGACGAGAATCCCGTCACCCTCTCCCACCCGACCCACGAGGTGGGCCGAGGCCTTGAGCGCGTCAACCAGCTTCCGGGTGAGAAATTGCTCCTCGACGGAACTGCGGCCGGAGCCGACCACCGCGACTGCCCCGGCCGAGGCCTTGAGCAGATCGGCGGCGGCGGCGAGGGCCCGATCCGGCGCGCTGTCCGTCCCGTTGACGCGGCAGGTGCCGAGCCGGTTCCCGGCGCGCACGCCCTTGTAGAGATCGCGGCCACTGTCCGCCATCCAGGTGTCGTTCACCTCGTCGTTGCGGCGCGGCGTGATGCGGTAGATGAGACCCTCGCGCGACCAGACCACGGTGTTGGCGCCGACGCTCGACTCGGGGTCGATGCTGTTGGTCTGCTTGAGGAACCAGACGCGCATCTTGAAACGGAAGTCCGTGCTCGTGAGCGCGCCCACCGGACAGATGTCGACGGTGTTGAGCGAATAATTGTTGGCGAGCTGCCGACCGGGAAAGCAGGTGAGGGTCGAATAGCTGCCGCGATCGATGAAGCCGAGGACGTCGTCGCGGGCGATTTCCTTGGAAAAACGGATACAGCGGGAGCAGAGGATGCAGCGCTCGTCGTCCAGCATCACGCGCGGCCCGAGTTGGGTGCGCTTGGGTTTGACGTTCTTCTGCTCGATGAAACGCGAGTAGCCGCGCCCGTAACCGGTCGCCTGCTCCTGCAGCTTGCACTCGCCGGCCTGGTCGCAAATCGGGCAGTCCAGCGGATGGTTGATGAGCAGGAACTCCATCACGCCCTCGCGGCAGTCCTTGATCTGGGGTGTCTGGGTGCGGATGTGCAGGCCCGGCGAAACGTTGGTGGCGCAGCCGATCTGCGGCCGCGGGATCCAGTTGATGCGCTGCCGACCGCTGAGGGGGTCGAGGATGGGCGCCTTGGAAACGGGATCGACGGCGGGCAGGCCGATCTCGATCAGGCACATCCGGCAATTGCCCGCGATCGAAAGCTTCGGGTGGTAGCAATAGTAGGGCACGTCCACCCCGACGAGCCGCGCCGCCTCGATCACATTGGTGCCCCGCGGCACGGCGATCTCCTGGCCGTCGACGTTGACGGTGACGAGGTCGGGTTGGGCGGTTGGGATCATGGCGGACAAAGGCAGTTAACCACGAAACACACTGCAGACACGAAACTCAGCGGATACGCTTGGGTGGTTCGAACTCATCAGGTTTTCGTGTGTTTGGTGTATTTCGTGGTAATCAAACTCAGACGAGGTCGCGGGCGCCGACGGATTTCGGGACCTGCTTGGCGGCGGGATAGGCGGCGAATTCATCGCCGAACTTGGCGACAAAACTCTGGGTGGGCCAGGAGCAGGCCTCGCCGAAGGCGCAGATGGTGCGGCCGGCGATCTGGTCGGCCACACTCTTGAGCAATTCCCCGTCCTCGGCGCGCGCGTGATCGTGCACCATGCGAGAGGAAATCTTCTTCATCCAGAGGGAGCCCTCGCGGCACGGTGTGCACTGGCCGCAGCTCTCGTGGGCGTAGAACGCGTTGAGGTTCGCCAGCGCCTCGACCATGCTGACGGAGTCGTCCATCACGATCACGCCGCCGGAGCCGCCCATCGTGCCGCACGCGGCCATGGTGTCGAAGTCCATCGGGATGTCCTCGACGGTGAGCGTGCGCGTGGTGCCATCCTTGTTCTTCAGCGTAAAGGATTCGCCGAAGCGCAGGACCTTGGCCGAGGAACCGCCGGGAATCACCGCCTTGAAGGTCCGGCCCGGCAGCGGTCCGCCGCAAACCTCGTACAGCAGCTCGCCCAGCGTGATCTTTCCCACCTCGAACTCGTAGTAACCCGGCCGCTGCACCTGGCCGCTGACGCACAGGATGCGGGTGCCGGTATTATTCGGCATGCCGATTTTCGCAAAGGCGTCGCTCCCGACCTCCGTGATGTACTTCACGTGGCAGAGCGTCTCGACGTTGTTCACGATGGTCGGGCACTGGTAGAGGCCGAGCACCGCGGGAAAGTAAGGCGGCTTGATCCGCGGATACGGGCGCTTGCCCTCGAGCGACTCGATCAGGCCGGTCTCTTCGCCGCAGATGTAGGCGCCCGCGCCGCGATGGACGAAAATCTCACAGCCATAATCGGTGCCCAGGATGTTCGGCCCGGTGAAGTGGGCGGCGCGGGCCTCGGCGATCGCCCGTTCCAGAATCCGGGCGCCGTGCGGAAACTCCCCACGAATGTAGATGTACGCCTGGCGGACGTTATTGGCCCAGCAGGTGATCATGATGCCCTCAATCAGCTGGTGGGGATCCTGGTGGATGATGTAGCGATCCTTGAACGTGCCCGGCTCGGACTCATCGGCATTGACGATCAGGTAAATGGGCTTGCCGCTCTTCCGGTCGACCAGGGTCCACTTGAGGCCGCAGCCGAAGCCCGCGCCACCCCGCCCACGCAGGCCGGACTTCTTCACCTCGTCAATGATCGCGGCGGGCGGCATCGTCACCGCCTTCTTCAGCGTCTCGTAGCCGCCGTGGCGGACATAACACGCGAGATCATTCGTGTAGCCGGGCTCGTCGATGTGCTGGAAGATGATCCGGCGTTGGGCGGGGGCGGACATGCAGGGATTTTCGATTGAGGAATTGCGATTTTCGATGACGGGTCAGCGCCGCGCTGCGGCCTCGGCCTTGATTTGCTCGCTCAGTTGCTTCGCCCGGGCGCAGTCGACGTTTTCGTGCAGGTCGTCGTCGATGAGCACGACCGGCGCGGTGCCACAGCTCGCCAGGCACTCGACGAACTCGATCGTCACCTCGCCGTCCGGCGAAACCTCGCCGCGCTTCGTGGCAAATTCCTTTTCAAACGTCTCGCAGGTCTGGAAACCGCCGCGCAACGCGCACGAGAGGGTGCGGCAGACCTTGACGTGGCGGCGCCCAATCGGCTTCTGCCGGAACATCGGGTAAAAGGTCACCACCTCGTAGACGTTGATCGGTTCCAATCCGAGCTTCGTCGCCACCCACTCGATCGCCTCCGGCGGGATGTAACCCACATCCTCCTGAATCAGGTGCAGCAACGGCAGGGTGGCGCTCCGTCTTTCCGGGTAATGCGGAATGACCTCGTCGATGCGCTGGAGAGTCTCGGGCTTGAGGTTCATCAGAAAATTGCGGGCAATTTTCTCAGCGATCACACTCGCCCATCACGAAATCGAGCGAGCCGAGGATGGCGACCACATCGGAGATCAGGCAGCCGACGCAAATCTTGGGGAGAATGGATAGGTTGCAGAAGGAGGGGGAGCGGATCTTCAGCCGGTAGGGCACCCCGCCGCCCTTGCTGACGATGTAGAAGCCGAGGATACCTTTCGGGTTTTCCGCCTCGAAGTACACTTCGCCGGCCGGAATCTGCGGGCCCTCGGTCACGATCATGAAATTCTGGATGAGTTCCTCCATCGAGGTGAGGATCTTGTCCTTGGGTGGGGCAAAGATGCGCTTCGCGTCCTCCGCATACCAGGGACCATCGGGCAGCTTCGCGGCCACCTGCCGGATGATCCGGATCGATTGGCGCATCTCTTCGCCGCGCACCAGGTAGCGGTCATAGCAGTCGCCGGTCGCGCCCACGGGCACGTCGAACTCGTAGTGCTCGTAGCCCGAATACGGCTTGTCCTTGCGCAGATCAAGGCCGACGCCACTGCCGCGCAGGTTCGGTCCCGTGAGGCCATAGGCGATCGCGTCCGCCCGCGAGATCACGCCGACCCCGGCCGTGCGATCCATGAAGATCCTGTTGCGCGTGAGGAGCGCGAGGGTCTCCTCGAGAATCGGCAGGAACTGATCGCAAAACGCCAGGACCCGGCCGAGCCAGCCCTCCGGCACATCCCGCGTGACACCCCCGATGCGCGTGTAACTGGTGGTGAAGCGCGCGCCGGTGAGTTCCTCGAAGAGCTTGTAGAGCTTTTCCCGCTCCTCGAGCGTGTAGAGCAGCACCGTCCAGGCCCCCACATCGAGTCCGAACGCCCCGAGGCCCATCAGGTGCGACGAGACCCGGGCCATCTCCGCAGTCAGGACGCGAATCGCCTCGCACCGGGGCGGCACCTTCAACCCCGCCAGGCGTTCAACCGCGATGGCATAGGCCATGTTGTTGGCGAGGGGGGCAAGGTAGTCCAACCGGTCCGTGTACGGCACGAACTGGTTGTAGGTCATGTTCTCGGCGATCTTCTCGTCGCCGCGGTGGAGATAACCCACGACCGGGTCCGCCTTCGTCAGGATTTCACCATCGAGTTCCATCTGGAGCCGGAGCACTCCGTGGGTCGACGGATGCGACGGCCCCATCGAGAGCGACATCTTCTCGGTCTCAAATTCCGCCGGCGCCGCCTGGGCCGCCTTGGCCGCACTGTCAGGATAGGAAAATTCGGTGGCCATGGGGGTCGCGCGTTACTCTTTCACCTGCCGCAGCGGAGTCTGGCCGGGCTGGGCCGCGCGATCGCTCCAGCTCTGATCCTTGGCCCGCGGCTCGGCCTCCGTCAGGTTGATCTCACCGGTCGAAGCAACAAACGGGCCGCCCGCCATCGGCGCCGCCACGACCCGGGTGCCGGTTTCCTCCTCGATGTCGGCCACCGGCAGGGCGGTCTCGATGCCGGCCAGCGGAAATTCCTTCCGCAACGGGTGGTACGGATAGCCGTCCCACATCAGGATGCGGCGAAGGTCCGGATGGCCGTCAAACTTGATGCCAAACATGTCGAAACACTCGCGCTCGTGCCAGTTGGCACCGGGCCAGAGACTCACGATGCTGGGTGCCGTCGGCTCCGCCTCGGTCCCCGCGCAGGCGGCGGCAACGCGGACGTAGGAACCGGGGCGCGCGGTCGAGAGCAGGTGGTACACCACCGTGAAGCGCGGCGAAGCCCCCTCGGACCAGTCGATTGCCGTGAGATCCATCAGCAGGTCGAAGCCCTGCTCGTCGCGCAGGTACCGGAGCACCGCCACGATCTCGTCCAACGGCACGTTGACCGCGGGATGATCGGCGGAGGCGCGCTCCGTGATCGACGGGAATCTGCCTTGCAGGGCGGTAACGAGTGCGTCGGCCATGGGTTTTTGCACTTCAAAAACCTAAGCCGAGAGCAGGCGCCTGGCCGACGGTTCCCGCCGCACCTTCGCCTGGAGTTTCATGAGGGCATCAAGCAGGGCCTCCGGCCGCGGCGGGCATCCGCTCACATAGACGTCGACCGGAATGATGCGATCCACGCCCTGCAGGGTCGCGTAGCTGCGGTACATGCCGCCCGAGCTGGCGCACGCCCCCATGGCAATCACCCACTTGGGTGCCGCCATCTGATCGTAGATCCGCCGGACCTGCGGGGCCATCTTGTACGTGACCGTTCCGGCCACGATCATGCAGTCGGATTGCCGGGGCGAAAAACGCATCACTTCGGCCCCGAACCGCGAGATGTCGAACCGCGCGCCGCCCACCGCCATGAGTTCGATGGCACAGCACGCGAGGCCCATGGGCATCGGCCACATGGAGTTGGTGCGGATCCAATTGATGGCCGCATCCGCTCGCGACACGATCACGCCGCCTTCAACCTTGGAGTTGTAGCCGAGTTCGGTGTTCGCAGTTACCATGTGGGTGGTGCCGGTGGTCGTTAAAATCCTCCGCAGGGTTGGCTTCGCCCCTCCCCCGCGCAAGTCGCTTTTCGAAAAACCTTCCACTTCCCGCCCGTCTGGAGACTGCGGACTCAGCGACCCAACGCCCTCTCCCTGGGAGACTTCAGAAGCAGGAGGCATGCTCGAAATCAGGATTGATTCTGGCTTCTCCCTTTTCGCAACACGCGCCCATCCGCACCGCCCCAAGCACCTCCAACTCACCGCCGGCGCGACGCCGGCGCCGTAATTCACCCCGGCCCGAAGGATCTTCCAGCCAGAACCCTGCCGGGCACGACGCCGCGGAGGATTTGCGGTTGACCCGGGCGAGGGGCTGACCTTCCTTGGCCCCTCGTGCAACGGACAGCGGTTGAAAAGACGGCTGACCGGACCTCCGGAGAGGTGGCAGAGTGGTCTAATGCGCACGCTTGGAAAGCGTGTGTAGGGCAACCTACCGAGGGTTCGAATCCCTCCCTCTCCGCCAGTTTTCTAACGAACCGTAACTCTGCCAGTTGCACTCTTATCTCGTCAGGCGAGTGATTGGATAACGCGAACTCGCCGGTCAGAAATTAAAAACCGGATTCTGGAGTTCTCCAAGTAGGCCGGTCGGAGCGTGGTCGGCTAGCGGGCGAGTAGCATCCCTGAGGCGTAGCGCGAGCACATCGGGCAGGCTGCCGTTTTATTTCAGGTGATAGCTGGTGCTGCGTCCACCAGCGTCATCCTTTGCCAGAATGCTCCGCTCCATCAGGTCGGTGATGTCGCGCAGCGCTGTGTCCGGGGAGCATTTGGCGATATTCGCCCATTTTGAGGAAGTCAGCTTGCCGTCGAAGCCGTCCAGAAGTCGGTTGATGAGATTGCGCTGACGGTCGCTGAACTTCTCCCCCTCGTGGCGTTTCCAGAAATTCGCCTTCGTCAAAACGGCGTCTAGAATCTCATGGGATGAATTTATCGCATGCCTGAGGCATGCGAGATACCATTTAAGCCATGCGGTGATGTTCAGGTCGCCGCGCTGGCTGGCTTCGAGAATATCGTAATAGGCGTTACGCTCGCGCTGGATTTGCGCCGACATGCTGTAGAAACGCTGAGCGCTGTTTTCAGAGCGCGCGAGGATCATGTCGGCGATAGCGCGGGCGATGCGCCCGTTGCCGTCGTCGAATGGATGGATCGTCACGAACCAGAAATGCGCGAGCGCCGAGGTCAGGACCGGATCGGTTGCAGACCCGGCGTTCAGCCACGCCAGAAACCGGGTCACTTCCGCGTTCAGCCTGTCATGAGTCGGGGCCTCGTAATGAACCTTCTCCCGCCCGTAGGCACCGGAAACAACCTGCATCGGCCCTGACGCATCGGTACGCCAGCCGCCTACGGTAATTTTCTGCATGCCGCTGCGCCCGGTCGGGAACAGCGCCGCATGCCAGCCGAATAGCCGATCCTGATCGAGCGGCTTCTGATAGTGGCGTGTGGCGTCCAGCATCATTTCAACGATGCCCTCGACGCTGCGATCCACCTGCGGGAGGGCCGCGATCTCGATGCCCATGCGCCGCGCGATCGAGGAGCGAACCTGCTGGATATCCAGCTTCTGCCCTTCAATCTCGCTAGTCTTGATAACGTCCTGCGTGAGCGTGGCCAAGGTCGCTTCTTCGCGCAGCTGGAAGCCCAAGCCTTCCATCTTGCCGAGCAAGCGCCCCTGCGTATGCCTCACATCACTCAGCAGCGGAGTGATGGCGGCATGGTCCCAAGTGAAGTCCGGCCAGTTCTTTCGTTCGTGGATATACATCTAATCTCCGCAGTTTATGCGGTGAACATATCTCATATTCTCCGCACGGCAAAAGGCAATCTCCGCTTTTCATGCGGAGAATAAGGGCCTTATTCTCCGCATAGGGCTAAAAGCCGGTATGGATGCGCAAGGCTGTCGATCGTTTATTGCCCGACTGGAATCTCCGCGTCAGTGGCCGAAGTGGCGCGAATTCACCTGAAGGAAGCTTTCAAGCTTGGCCGCCCGCTCCGAAAGTTCTCAACAACAAGCAGCGCGATCACGCCCGATTTTGGCGGGATTTCTACTCGGAGAATCATCCATTAGCGGCACTTGGGTTCTTGTTGAAATCGCGTCTCCTCCGCCAGTCTCCGCTCTACGAACTTCGGATGGCACGGAGTCGTTTGAGCCACCCCGAAACTCCACTCTCGCCGGGAGCATGCGACCGCGAGGGATACCCGGTGAAGCTTCAGCGACCAGGGCCATGCACAGCGTTTGCCCATCTTCGCCAAAGTCACCTCGAGCCCGAGTGCCCCACGCCCCACGAGCTTACGGCCGAGACCACCCGCGCGAGGCCCGCGTTTCCCCTGGCGCCCCGTCGCCCGTGAGCCGTCCTACTTTGCCAGATCCGAGCTGAATTCAAACCGCCGCAGGTGGTGCCATGGGGTCCGAACCACCACGTGAGAGATGCCCCAGGTCGGCCGCGCCGACTCACCCTCCCCGACACCGACGCCGTCAGAGAAGTCCGGCCGGAAGATCCCCGCCGCAATCGGCGCCTCCCTGACCGACCCGATGACGTGGAAGTTCAGCCCGTCTTCGGCAAACTGGATGGTGTTGCGCTCCGGGCGCTGCGCGACGAGGGTACAGACTCCGCACCGCGTCGCGACGGAGCAAGCGACTCCTCCCGCCACCAAAGTCTCAACCCGGCACGCGGCGCGCGCGCTTCGCTAAAGATCGTTTTCTCCCTTCACGTAGCCAAAATTCGCCATGATGCCGCCGTCCACGTACAGGACCTGGCCGTTGATGAAGCTGCCCGCTTCCGAACACAGCAGGATCGCGGCGCCCGCCAAATCCTCGGGTTCGCCCCAGCGACCGGCCGGCGTGCGCGTCATCACGAGATCGTTGAAGGGGTGACCGTTGACGCGAATCGGGGCGGTCTGGGCGGTCGCGATGTAACCCGGCCCGATTCCATTGATGTTCAAACCGTATTTCGCCCATTCACAGCACATGTTATGGGTCAGCAATTTGAGGCCACCCTTGGCGGCAGCGTAGGCCGAGACCGAATTCCGGCCATAAACACTCATCATTGAACACATGTTGATGATCTTGCCCGCGCGGCGCGCAATCATCCCGGGAGCCACCCGTTTGGCCAAGATCAACGGCGCGACCAGATCCACTTCCAGCACCGTTTTGAAATCAGCGACGGCCATGCTGAGAATCGGCACCCGCTTGATGATCCCGGCGTTGTTCACGAGAATATCCACCGGACCCACCTCGCGCTCGATCTGCCCAATGCCGCGATCCACATCCGCCTCGTTCGTGACGTCGAAAGTCAGGGTGTAAACGTCCACCCCGTCCGCCGCGTAGGCCTCCCGGCAGGCCTTGAGCTTGGCCTCGTCAATATCGTTGACGCAAATCCTGGCCCCTTGCTGGGCCAGACCCTTGGCAATGGCCATGCCGATGCCATGCGTGGCGCCGGTCACAAGGGTGATTTTTCCGGTCAGGTCGAAGGAGATGTTTTTCACGGGATTTTACGATGGACGGGTTGTTCAAGAAACGGCCGCGTGCCGCGGCAGCGTTCAGTATGGGCGGCGTCAATCGAACTTGGTCAAGGATTTGATTCCATTCGAATGCGTGGCGATGGCCGTCATCCGGCCTTCGAAATACCAGCCCGGTTGCCCCGGATAAAGCGAGCGGACGATGGTGCCCTGATGGGTGAAGGTCTTGCCTCGCCTCATGAGGGGAGCATCGAACTTGCTCACGGTGACGCACAGGTTGCCGTCCTGGAGGGTCACGTTGCGGGCCCGAAAGAGACCGAGGGGGACGGCCCTCCCAATTCCAGCCGTTTTCCAGCGGTTCGTCCTGTCACTTGGCGCGGTGGAGCGAGTTGCCGTCAAATGTCACCGGCCGCAGTGCCGTCGTAAGTAAGCAGTGCCGGGTTTGTGCCGAAGTGAGATCGCAAACTCGGATCAAGACTACCGCTTGAATGGGGTCGGAGTGCCGGCAGCGCCCAGCGCGATCCGCTGCTGCAGACCAGCGAGCATCTTCCGGCCGTCTTTCCCGCGGGCGGCTGCCCCATCGCCGCGTTTCAACTGCGTTTCCAGCGCCCACTGCTGGGCTGAGCGCCGCCGCCGGCCCTCGTGGCGCTCTTGCGGCCGGCCGAATTGCCCCGCCCGATCTCGCACCGGTGGATTTTCCCCGTGCGCGACAACGCCACAAAGGTAAAGTCGAGCGTTTCTTCCGGACCGTCCGCGATCAGTTTCTCGCCCGCGCGCTCGATCTCTCGTCGCTGGAGGCGCTCAACCGCCAGTTCACCGCCTGGGTCGAAGAACACTCCAACGCCCAGCTCCATTCCGTCCTCGGCTTGACTCCACTGGACCGCTTCGCGCTCGACCGCAACCGGGTGCGCTTCCTCCCGCCGAACGAGGTCAACGACGAGTTGTTCTTCGTCGAGGAGGAACGCCACGTGCGCGCCGACAACACTTTTTCCTTCAAAGCGGTTCGCTTCGAGGCGCCGCGGCACTTGCCCGAACGCACGATTCAAGTCCGCTTCGAGCGCCAGCGACCGACCGCCCGGGTCGCACCGGAAGCGATCGAAGCATTCATCCTCACCGAGTTCGACCGCGCCGGGCTGGGCCACCACACCTTTACCCAGGACGCGCTCGCCCTCGTCGTGCGTTCCGGCGAGGGCCTGCTGCGCCGCACCCGCAATCAGTGCCTCGGCGCCTCGATCGAGGCCGTGCGCGAACAGATTCGCACCGCCCGCCTGACGCCGTTGTTGCCGTTGCTCGAAAGACGCGGCCTCCAACTCGTCGAGACCGGCGGCGGCAACTTCCAGTTGGCGGCCTTCCCGGGCCTCATCGTCAAAGACTCCTATTGGCGCTGGCCCGAGCGCGAGCTGGGCGGCAATGCCATCGACTTCCTCGTCCAGGTGCTCGGTTGCTCCTTCCACGACGCCATGCGCGAACTCACCGGATCATAAACCGAGCGGCCAAACGATTACGACCATCGCGGTCGCAACTACGACCGGAACGTCGCCTGCGGCGCGGAGGCCGCACGCCAACCCTGCTCACATCGTACCCTACGACCGCCCTCCGGCCGCAAAGGCTACGATCGCTCCGGTCAAAACCGTGACGAGCGCGCCGCGGCGTTGCAGCCCACGGCCTGGTTTCCACACCATCTGGGTTGCCGGCTACGACCACAGCGCGGCAATCCGGCGACAAAACCCGACGCCCGTCCGGCCCACCCTCGAAAAACCCTACGACGCCAGTTCGGGGAAAACTACGATGCCAAAGAAATTGGTAACATGAAGCCCACCCCAAAATGTCCGATGAACATGGAGGCCCTTTGGGGCGCGGGTGCACGTTGGTCGAGTTTGCATTTGGCGGGCGTCGCCGGCAGAACGCCGGCCCAGCCGTCCAACGTTGAGCAGGACCGGTTCAAGCCCCCGCGGTGGTGGCCGCCAGCCGAAGCCCCGCCTGGAATCAGCGACTAGGTGGACGGTTTGGCCGGGGCCACGACCTCGAACGGTATCGCGGGCGGCGTGCCGAGGGGGGAGCGCTGCGGCTGCTTGCCCTTCTTGGCCGCGGGGCGCTCGCCGAACGCCTGCAGGATCAGATTGCCCTCGAAGCCGGGCTTCATCTTGGCGGCGTCGCAGGCGAGGATGACCTCGTAACCATTGCGGGTGGTGCGCGCTCGCTTCACGGTGATGCCCTCGGGGGCGTCGCTGAGTTCGACCTTTACATTGTTCAGGCTGCGGGCCACCTGCGCGGCGATTTCGATGCGGGCCTCACCTCCGGCGACGAGGTGCAGCGGGGTCTTGCCGATCAGTCGGCTGGGCGCGCCGCGGCCACCCACGCAGACCTTGAACTCCTTCGCCGAGACGAGGTGCCGGTAGAGAAAGGCCTGCATCATGTCATCGGCGGGCAGCGCGGAATGCACCAGCGCGCGGTCGGCCACCATGCCCTGCCCGACAAAACGCAGGTCGCAGGGTTGGTCCAGGGCTGCCGGCGGCGCGGTCAGGGTCAGTTGAATCTTGTCCTGCCCGGCGGGAATCCGTGCGCCGCTCAGGAAGAAGCCGCGCGGCGCGTCCTTCAAACCGAGGATGATCTCGCCGTCGAAGCCGTCATGGCGGAGCGCATACACCGTCACCGGGACGTTGGCGCCGGCGCGCACGTTGAGGGTCGAGGGCACGACGCGCAGCTCGAAGTCGGGCTGCGGCGGACCCACGCGCAGGCGGTAGGCGTACTCGTTTCCGCCGCGATGCTGGGTGTCGGCGAGGCGCAGGAAATATTTTCCGTCGGCCGGGAGCTTCGCGGTCAGCCGCGAGTCCGCCTGGTGCGTGAGGAGGCCAAAGCCCTTGTCGTTGTAGTCGTCGTTGAAGGCGAGGCGCTGGCCCGCCGCGTCGGTCAGCTCCAGCACGGAATCCAGCGGGGAGAAGAGCCGCCGGGCGAAGACCTCGGCGACGATGCTGTCGCCGGCCCGGCCCTCGAAGGCGTAGAAATCGCAGTCGCCCGCCTTCTCAATGCGACCGTTGACGATCGCGGGCAGGGTGATCGGCTGGGCGGCCGTGCAGCTGTCGTGGGGTTGGGCCGATTCCCTCGTCTCCGGTCCGGCGTCGACGGCGAACCGAATCGGATTGGAGAGGTGTCCCTGGTTGCGCACGGCGAGCAGAAAGGTGCCCGGGGCGTGGTTTTCGGCCGGGATGGTGAGCTTTTCCGCCGGCAGGTTCCAGCCGGCGAGGTCAAAGGTCGTCTGCGGCTGCGGGGCGCTGCCCAAGGGGAAGATGCCGGTGAGATACGGCAGCTCGCCGATCGCGATGCGGTAGACGAAATCCTCCCGCCCGCGATAAATCGAGTCCTTGATCTCGATCGTGTAGTTGCCGTCGACCGGGACGGTGTAAGCGAGCACGGGATCGGGATTGAAGCGATAGTCGTCGCCGTAGGCGACCTCGCGGCCCTCGGTGTCGTACAGGGCCAGCGTGGCCTGGAACCAGCCTGGCACCGCGTCGGCGAGGTAGGGGACTAACGCGCGGGCGGCCACGGCAATGGTGAGGCGCTGGCCCTGGCGCGCGGCGAAGCGGATCCGATCGATCACCCCCGGCATGATTTGGCCGTTGACGATCGCCGGGAGTTTGACCTCGCGGGCGGTCTTCTTCGCGCGGTTGGGCTCGCCGGCCTCCCGGGCGGCCGTGGACGGGGGAGGGTAGATGGAACCGGTGACCACCGGCGCGACGGCCTCGGGCAGATCGCTCACCTGGAAGACGAACGGATTGGAAAGTCCCGCCGCCGTCCGGACGCGCAATTCATGATCGCCCATCTTGGTGTCGGGCGGGAGCGTGAGCTGCAGGGTGACGGTTTCGGCGAGGGCCGGGGTGGTTTGGCGGGCGGGGCGCTTGGCGAGCCGGGCCCGGACCTCGGCGAGCATTTTTTCATCCTCGCTGGTCCACGCCGCCGGCGGCTTCTCCGCCTTGCCGCCCTTCTCGGCGGCCCGCGCCGCGGTGCGTTTCTGCTGCAGTTGTTGGAGTTTTTCGCGGTTATCATTCACCTCTTTTTGGGCCAGGGGGCGATCGTAACCGAGCACCTTGATCAGGGCCCCGGGGATCGAAGTGTAGGCGGCATTGACTCCGCTGAGTTTCTCCCCCCCCACCGAGACGACGACCGTGTTGCCGCGCTGGCCGCCGGCCGGGTAAACATAGGCAATGGTGGGGGTGGTGCGCGGGGCGGAAGTCTGGGCGAACCCCGGTACCGGGAGCAGGGCGAGCAACAGGCCGCCGAGCGGAAAGAAGAAACGGGCGGGCGGTTTCATGGGCGCAGGGGCGGGTTACATGATTTCGCTCAGCCGGCCACCGTGCTTGACCTCGGCTGCGACTGTCGGGACCGCCCGCACATCGGCCCCCTCCGGGTGCGGAAGCCTGGCGTCGGGGGCGATGCCGAGCAATTCGTACATGCTGCCGATGAGATCGCTGGGATGGACGGGCCGATCCTTCACTTCCTCGCCCCGGGCGTCAGAGGCGCCGACGACGTGACCGCCTTTGAAGCCGCCGCCGGCGACGAGGGTGGAAAACACCGGGCCGTAGTGCCCGCGGCCCCCGTTCCAGGGCGCTTCCCACAGGACGCGCGGGGTGCGGCCGAATTCGCCGCCCACCCAGA
Source organism: Opitutales bacterium (assembly GCA_038249085.1). Taxonomy (GTDB): domain Bacteria; phylum Verrucomicrobiota; class Verrucomicrobiia; order Opitutales; family Opitutaceae; genus ER46. Next base: position 27,120 of record JBBRWR010000042.1, on the reverse strand, counting down.
CCACGGTGCTGTCGAGCAGGCCGCGGCTCGCGAGATCCCCGAGCAGGGAGGCGACGCCCCGGTCGAGCTCCGGCAGCTTGCGGCGCATGATCTGGAAGTGCTGCTTGTGCGTATCCCAGCCCTTGTAGTTGATGGTCACATACGGTACGCCGCGCTCGACGAGCCGGCGGGCCATCAGGCAGGACTGGCCAAACGTGGTGCGACCGTACCGCTCGCGGACGTCGTCCTTCTCCTGCCCGAGTTCGAAGACCTTGCCGGCATCGCCCAGGATCATCTCATAGGCGTCCTGCTCGCACTGGCCGAAGGCGGCGAGGCGCGGATCCCCGCGGGTGGTCGCGCGCTCGAACGTGTTGAGCTGGTGCAGCAGTTCCCGGCGGGCCCGCTGACGTTCCTCGCTGATACCGGGGGCCACCACGCCCTCGACGATGAAACGCGCGGCGCCGGGATCGCCGCCCGTGGCGAACGGCTTGAATTTCGGGCCGAGGAAACCCGACTCGGAGAAGCGGCCCTGCAAGTCGGTCAGCACGATGTAGGGAGGCAGGAGTCCCTTGTAGCCGGCCTCGTAACCCTTGAAGAGCGAGACCACGGCGCCCACGCCGGGGAAGACATCCCGCCCGCCCGAGGCCCGGCCGGTCTGCACCGTGTAGGCCGCGGTCTCGTGGGCATTGCTGCCGTGGGTCATGCTGCGGATGAGCGCGTACTTGTCGGCTTGTTTGGCGAGCAGCGGCAGCAGTTCGTTGACCTGGATGCCGGCGACATTCGTCGGGATGGCGGTGCTGAGCGATCCGGTGTAGTCGCTGCCGGCGGCCGGTTTCGGATCGAAGGTGTCAATGTGGCAGGGGCCGCCCCAGAGCCAGATTTGGATGACCGACTTCGCCTTGGGCTGAGGTGCCGGGGCCGGGGTGAGGGCGCGGGCCAGCGGGGAACCGGCGAGCAGGGCTCCGGCGCCGCCCAACACGCCCGCCCGGATGGCGGTGCGGCGGGTGACGGGCGGCGCGTCGAGGGCGAACATGCGGAGTTCCGACTGCAGACTCCAGAGGCGGGGGTCGTCGCTGTGATGAAGATTCATGATGAGGGAGGGCTGGAATCAGGGGAAACCTAGTGGCGGTAAAAGAATTCGGCGCTGTTCACGAGGGCCCAGGCCAGATCCTGGGCGGCGCCGCGGGCGTCGATACCCGGCGCCTTGAGATGCTCGAGGACCGCCTGCCGCTCCCCATCCGTGGGCGGTCGCGACAGGATGGTGTAGTAGAGAGCGTCGATGGTCTCGCGCGAGTTGCCCTTGCCCTTGGTTTTGTACAACGCCTGCAGTTTCGGTCCCGACTCGATCTTCTTCCGGACCTGGGTCGAGTTGAGCAGGTGCAGGCGCTGCGCGGCGGTCACGCGGTTGTTGCGTTCCGTCTCCAGTCCGGTGTCGCGTCCCGGCCGGCCGAAGGTCTCGAGGAAGCTGCTGGTGATGCTGCCATCGGGCAGCGCGATCGAGCGTTGATCCTCGGGGATGAACGTGAACGGCTCCGGGATCGCGCTCGAATACTTCTCGGTTGTGCCGCTGATCTGGTTGAGGGCATCGATCAACACCTCGGCGTCGAGGCGGCGGAGCGGGTAGAAGGCGAAATTGGCCTCGGCCGCCGGGTCGTCACTCCGGGCGATTGACGACAGTTGATAGGTCGTCGAGGTGAGGATGCTGCGGAAAAGGCGCTTCAGGTCGTAGCTCGAGGCGACGAGGTCCTTTTCCAGGACCGCGAGCAGTGCCGGGTTGACCGGCGGATTGTCCGGCCGGAGGTCGTCGGGTTCCTGGACGACGCCGCGGCCGAAGAACCACGACCACACCCGGTTGGCGATGACACGTTTGAACCAGGGGTTCTGCGGCGTGATCAGCCAGTCGGCAAAGATGATGCGCGGATCCTGGTCGGGGGCGAGCGGGGCGGTCGTGCCATCGGGAAAGACGAACCGGTTTGAAGGGGCCTTGAGGGGCTTCTCCGGGTTGAAGAAGACGATCTCCTCCTTCCATTCGCCGGTGCCCTTGTATTCAATCCGGGAGAAAAAAACGGCCATCTCCTCCCGCTGGCGGTCCGTCCATTTTTCCGCTCGCACCCCCATCAGCGTGAGCGCCACGGTACGGGCGATGCTATCGGGGGTCCGCGACTGCATGGCGCGGTAGAAATTCACCGGGCCCTCGCGGAAGTTGCTGCCATTGCTGGTCAGCAGCGCACGCGCAAACTGGTCGTACGGCAGGTTGTCACGGACGGCGGTGTGGATCCAGCGATGGTAGGCTTGGGCCGCGTTGGGCCAGAGGTTGATGGGAAACTCGGCCTTCACCCGCAGTAGGTCGCTCCACTTCAACGTCCAGTAGTCCGTGAACTCGCTGCGCTCCAGCAAACGATCGATGAGCGCGGTGCGTTTGTCCGGGGTGCGGTCCTGCAGAAATTGCCGGGCCTCGGCTGCGGTCGGGAGGGTGCCGATGACATCGAGGTAGACCCGCCGCAGGAAAACGGCATCGGTGCAGCCGTGCGCTGGTTCGATGCCCAGGCGCTCGAGTTGGGCGAAGACAGCGCGGTCAATTGCGCCCTGGGGCTGGGCGGGCAAAGGTCTTTCGAAAGGGCTCAACGCGGCGCGTGACGGCGCCGCGGCGCTGGCTCCGGCCGAAAGGACACCGCACCACACCGCCCCGGCCAGGAGCGGAAGCCAGAACCTCCGGAACGGCGACGGTGATGGCGTCGGGATCGGGGAGGAAAAGGTGAAGGCGGGGGTGGACATGATCGGAGGCCCGAAACTTTGCGGCGCAGAGCGGCGCGCGCCGGAAAACAGTGACGGTGTCATGGGGGCAGCGCTACACCTCGGTGGTGTATTGCACCCATGCTAATACGCCTTAGTCAGGAATGTGATAATCGCGGCGACCGCGCAGCCCGCGTAACGCGCTGGGCGGGAAGTCGTCTGCGGAAACATGATTTCTCACCCCACTGGAATGGACACGATCGGGACGGGCAGGGCACAGGCGGACTCGGGCAACCTGTTGGCTCGCGCGACGAAGCGTTCGTCGGAATTTGTGATTTCGGAGCGACCGGCGGCCGGGGAGCCGGTGGCGGCGGTGTTTCAACGGGTAGCCGAGCGGCTGGCCGCGGAGGAGGCCGAGGTCCTCAGCGTGATGCTCTTTGGTTCGTTGACGGAACGGGATGCGATTGAGCACGCGATGGTCGACGCGTTGGGCGCGGTCTCGTGGCCGTTGACGTGGGTGCAGGGTGTGAGTTGCGACGGCGCGGCGCTGGCCGGGGTACAGGTTTTTGCGGTGAGGGGTTGGCCGGTGACGCGGGTGCGCCTCGGCAATCGGGTGGTGGCTTCGGTATTTGAAGACGGCAGCGCCCGCCATTGCCTGCTGGGAGGCTTTGGCCCCAACTCGACCGCCCTGCGCGCGCCGGCCCAGGTGCAGCAGATGTTCGGCAACCTGGAATGCGCGTTGGATTTGGCGGGATTCGAACTCGCCGACGTAATCCGCACGTGGTTCTACAACGACGACATTCTGGCGTGGTACGACGATTTTAACCGGGTGCGCAACGCCCATTATGCCGCGGTGAAGTGGCGGACGGGATCGATTCCCGCCAGCACCGGGGTGGCGGGTCGGAATCCCGCCGGGGCGGCGCTGGCGGTCGCGGCCTGGGCCATGCGGCCGACCGATCCGAGTGCGATCGCCCGGGAGGTTGCCTCCCCGCTGCAATGCCCGGCGCCCGCGTACGGGAGTTCCTTCGCCCGGGCGATGGAGATCGATTCCGGCGGGTACCGGCGGCTGTTTGTTTCGGGCACCGCCAGCATTTATCCGGGCGGCCTCACCGCGTGGGACGGCAACCCCAAGAAGCAGATCGATCTGAGCATGGAGGTGATTGGGGCCATCCTCGAATCGCGCGGGATGGGGTTCGCCGACGTAACGCGAGCCATCGCCTATTTCAAGAGCCCGCTCTACACCCCGTATTTTGATCGTTGGTGCGACGCCCGCGAGCTGCGGCGGATGCCGGTGATCTACGTCAACTGCGACATCTGTCGCAGCGACCTGCTTTTCGAACTCGAACTGGATGCCGGAGTGAAATCCGGCTGAGTGACCTCAGCAGGCCGGGGCCCGGGCGCGTGACTTGCCCGGGCGCCAGCCGGCACGACGTATTCCAGGGCTGCGGCGGTGGCGCGGAAGGGGCGGTTTCGACCGTGGCGCCGGCGATGAGGGCGGACGAGGCGCGGCTTCATGCGGCGTGCGGTGAAAGAAATGGGGCGCGAGAGGACGGGCGCACGGTGGATTTTTGCAGGGCGAACCGGCCCGAAAATGGCTTGTCGGATTCCTCTTGTAGGAGCGGCTTTACGCCGCGATTCAGCGCGGGCGGATTTCCATCGCGGCATAAAGCCGCTCCTACCGCGCGACCGACCGTGCAAAAATCCGCCGTGGCCCGCCGCTCGTCGATTCCAGTCCGGGATTGACGGAGGACTCGGGCCGGATCAGTTCTCGGCGTGAGTTCGGCCGCCGACCGTGGAGCGAATCCGCCCTGCGACCCGGCGTGTCGGTGGCTACCCCCCAACCATGAATACCCCGAAATTCCGCGCCGCGCGCTGCGTGTGGCTTGCCTCTGCCTGCCTGCCTTTGGCCTCCCCGGGCGCCGAGCCGGGCCCGAACCCCGGCGCCTTGCCCAAGAAAGAGGAAATCGTCGAACTCAGTCCGTTCACTGTGAACACGAGCAGCGACGTCGGCTACGTGGCGGAGAACACCCTCGCCGGCAGCCGGCTCAACACGAAGCTGCGCGACACGGCCAGTTCCGTGTCGGTTTTCACCAAGGAATTTCTCGACGACATCGCCATCACGGACATCCGTGAACTCCTCGAATATTCGGTGAATGGAGAAATGGATACGAACTCGCAGGGGGCGAGTTCGGAGCAGAACCGCATCATCGGCGGCCATGCGCTCACCGCCGGCGTCCAGAGTCGCGGTTTGATCGCCGGGCTCGGCATGGACTATTTCCCGAGCATCACGCCGCCGGATCCCTATCGGGTGGGCCGGTTCGAGGATGCGCGCGGGCCCAACAGCATCCTGTTCGGCATCGGTTCGCCCGGCGGGCTGCTCAACCAGTCGTCGAAGGTCGCCACGGTCCACCGCGACAGCGGGGCGGTGCGCTATGGGACCGGTTCTTGGGGCCGGGGCCGGTTGGAACTCGACGCGAACCGGGTGTTGATCAAGGACAAGCTGGCGGTCGCCGTCTCCGCGCTGAACCAGGAGAACGGCGGCTGGCGGGCGTTCGATTTCCAGGACAAGGAGCGTATCTTCGGCTCGGTGACCTACCGGCCGCTGCGCACCCTGACGATCGTGGCCATGGGGGAGATGGGCCGCGACACGACCGCGGTCGTCCGCTCGTTTTCCGACACCGAGCAGGTGCTGGCCTGGTACGACAACCGCGAAGCGCGGGGCGCCGCGGCGGTCACCTTCACGCCCACCACCGCCGCCCCTACGGCGGCCATGCTGGCCCTCGGGGTGACCGGGCGGGACGGCACGCGCGGGGGCAACAACCGGCGGGCGATCTTCATCGAAAACGACGGCATCCTGTTCGACGCCATTGGCACCTACCTCACGAGCAGTTACAACAATGCCGCCGTGCGTGCCCCCGATGGGACCCCAGGCGTGACGGCGTCGGCGCTCCGGATCTATGATCCGGGGTTCTATCCCGTAAACGGCAACGCGACCGGGCCGGGGATGTTTCGCGATCAAACCCTGCGCAACTACACCATTACCGCTGACTGGCAGCCGGTGCGGAACCTCATCTTCAACCTGGCGCAGAACTACCAGCGGACGAATGCCGTCGTGAACCTGATGAACGGCAACGCTCCTATCCTGCGGGGCGACGCCAATCGCACCCTCGGGATTGGCGGACCGGCCAACCCGTATGTCGGCCGACTCTATTTCGACGGCACCTGGACGCGCGACATCCACTACGGTGACAGCAAGGAAACGCGACTCTCCGCCTCCTACACCGTCGACACGAAATACAAGTGGCTCGGCGTCCACCGCCTCGCCGCGGCCGCCTCCCGGACCGACATCACCGACAAACGGGCCAACTCGTGGCTGGTGATGGCCGGGCGACCCTACAACGCCGATCCGATCAACGCCAACAACCGCGTCACGGTGCGAAATTATCTCACCGAAGGAAGCTACAATACCTATCGCACGGGGGACTGGCGGCGGCTCCCGTCATCGTTCACGTTCGACGGCAAGACCTACGAGACCGCCTACGCCAACGTGAGCGCCGGCGGGGCGGACAATGGCGGCATGATGCAGAAGATGGACTCCAAGCTCGGCGCGGTGCAGAGCTTCTTCTTCGGCGCCAAACTCGTGACGACGTTCGGTTACCGGGAGGACAAGGTGAAGAACACGCAACTGGGCTACCGGAATGATCCGATCCAGGGCGACGTGGTGGACCCGAATCCGACGAACGGGATCATCAACCACATGAAGGGCCAGACCCGCACCGCCGGCCTGGTGTACCACGTGTTCGACTGGATGTCGGTGATTGTGAATCGCTCGTCCAACGTCGGGGTGCCGTCGCTGGCGCGCACGACGTTTCCCGAGGGCAACCTGGCCCCGCTCTCGAAGGGCCGGGGCGAGGACTACGGTCTGGGCTTCGATTTGCTGGAGGGACGGCTGAACGCCCGCCTCGTGTACTTCAAGGGCAGCGAGCGGGGCCGCGTGACGGCCCCCGTGGCCAACACGCTGACCGCCCGGAATACCCGGGTCATGGATGCCCTGGCCGGCGAACTCGTGGGCAATGGCCTGTCGTTTTCCGCGAGCCAGTGGGCTCCGCTCTACCAGACCTATACGCCGCCGGTGAATTCCATCTCCAACGATTTCGATTCGAAGGGCTACGAGGCGCGCGTCACCGCCAACCTGACGCCCAATTGGCGGTTGGTCGCCAATTACTCCTATACGGATTCAGGGCGCAACGGCCTGGCCGCGGAGGCGATCACCTGGTTCGGACTGAAGCAGGCCGACCCGATCCTGCTCGTGCAGGGGGTCTCGCAGAACGCAGCCGGTCAGTATGTCGTCGACCCCAACGCCTATGAGGCGGGTGGGACGGTGGCCAAGTGGATCGAGCTGTCGCGCCTGCGGCCCGGGGCGAATGTCTCGACCCTCACCACGTCGAACGGGATGACGGTGGCGGAGGAGATCTTCAACCTGGTCGATTCCCTCAACGCCGAGAAGGAATCGCAGCAGAAACGCTGGGGCGTGCGGCCGCACAAGATCAGCCTGTTCACCGCGTACGATATCAAGCGGGGGCGGCTCGCGGGCGTGACGGTCGGCGGCGGCTGGCGCTGGCGCAGCGCCAACGTCATCGGCTCGAACGCACAGGGACAGGAGATCAGGGGCCGTGTGATCACAGCCGCGGATCTCATGCTGGGCTACACGCGAAAATTCCCGGGCCTGCCCGGCCGGGTTCGGTTTCAGGTCAACGTTTCCAATCTCCTCGATCGGTCCGATTTCATCCCCTCGCGCCTGGCGACTTCCGCCACCGCTCCGGGCGGCTTCGAGTTGCCGGGCGGCCGCGGCGTCGCCTACAGCCGCCTCGACCTCGTGCAGCCGCGCGAATTCCGCTTCACGACCACGTACTCGTTCTGAGATTTTCGCCAGCCGGCGAAAATCCTACTTGAGCCGGGCGGGTCCGGCGGGTTTCCGCGGGGCTTTGGCCATTGAGCCGGTGACCATGAACTTCTCGAGTCGCAGCGGGGAATCGACGGGGTCGGCGAGGGAGCCGGTCACCATGAACTTGTCGAGTCGCGTCGGCGCGCCGGCCGGGTCGGCGAGGGAACCGGTCACCATGAACTTGTCGAGTCGCGTCGGCGTTTCAGCGGAGTCGGCGAGAGAGCCGGTGACCATGAACTTGTCGAGCCGTTGTGGCGTATCGGCGGTCGCGGCAGGTGAAGGCGTGGCAACGACGCCGGCAGGGGAGGTTGCTTCGGTGGCAAACGCGACCGACCCGAGGGCCAGCGCGGTGAGGAGTGCGCTTTTGGTTTTCATGTTCATAACTTGAGGGGGCCGACGCCGGAAGGCGGTCAGTGAAATGTGATATATTGGATGCTGTTGCGGTTGGTGTAGGCCGCGATGGGCACAAGCGTGGCGGCGTTTTGCGGTTCGAGCACATACCAGCCCTTATCCGTCAGGAAGAGACCGATGGCATGCCGCTCCCGCGTACGACCCACGCCGGAAAACGACTGGTCCTGGAAAACAATCACCTTGGCGGCCGAGGGTTGGGCCGTGCCGGCCAGCATGCCGGCAATGCCCGCCATATCGCGGAGAAACATGCCGAAGTCGTCGCAGTCCGCGCCTTCCTGGCCCCCGCCGTCGGCGGCATCACGGAGCGCGACCACCGCCTTGCGATAGAAGGGGATGAACGTCCGCTCCAGCCAGTCATGCTTGATCACGGCGTAGCGCTCGTCGAGCAGGGGGCCGAGGAACGCCCCTTTCGGCAGGAGGAGCTGGGCGGAGGTGAGGAGATCCTTGGCGGCAATGGTGCGAGCCACCTGCAGCGGCGGCGGATAATCCATCTTCGACGAGAGGCTCCGGGCCGGGGCGGAGGAGACGGAGCACAGTGCGGCCGCGAGCCAAACGGCGGGAAAAAAGCGACAAACACCCACGCGTTCACGATGAAACGCACCGGGGCGCTGTCAAATGGCGAGCGCCAAAATGAGGCCAGGTTTCGGGTCTAGACCGGGCAAACCGGTTTGCCCGGATGAGGCCGAAGGCGGGCGGTGTAGGGGCCGATGGAATACGAGAAAGGGAGGAAAGGGACGGAAGGGTCCCGATGGGAGGAACCCAGGGCGGTCCTGCGCGGCACTGGGGTGGTGGACGCCCGCGGTGAAACCTGCGGCAGGAAGCGAGAAAATTCTAGCAACGTATCGGCAGGCGTGGTCGTCTGGCGGTTGCCGCCGGACCATTCGGGCCCGGTGCCCCTCTATTCGATATGCCTTCCGCTCCCTCCGTTCGTCGTAACAGCTTGCTCTACAGCCTGGTCGCGCTGCTTTTTGCCGGCGCCGTCTGGTACTTTGGTTTTTACGACCAACCGGCCAAGGCGAGCCGCGGCGGCAGCCCCTTCCGGTCGCGCGGCAGCACCACGCCCGTGCCGGTGCGGGCCGTGCCGGCGGAGAAGCAGAATCTCGCCGTGTATCTGCATGCTATCGGGACGGTGGTGCCGCTCAACACCGTCACGGTGCGCAGTCGGGTCGAAGGTCCGCTGCTGCGCATTCTGTTTGAGGAGGGTCAGGAGGTGAAGCAGGGGCAGGTGCTGGCTGAAATCGACCCCTTGCCCTACGAGATCCGGCTGGCGCAGACGGAGGCACGCCTCGGCCAGGACGCCGCGCAGGTCCAGACGGCCAAGTCCGATTTGGAGCGCTTCAAGCAGCTCAACGCCCAGGCGCTCGTGACGCAGCAGCAATTGGAGGCGCAGCAGGCCCTGCTGGCCGATCGCGAGGGTGCGCTGGCCGGCGATCAGGCGCAGGTGGACGATGCCCGGCGGCAACTCGCCTACACCAAGATCGAGGCGCCCATCGCGGGTCGCCTGGGCTTGCGCCAGGTTGACGCCGGCAATCTCATCCGCCCGGGCGACTCCGGCGGCCTCGTGGTCATCACGCAGACCCGCCCCATCTCGGTCATGTTTACGGTGCCGGAAATCGACCTGCAGAAGGTGGTCGAGCCCGTGCGCGCAGGCAAGCGCCTCGAGGTCGAGGCCTGGGATCGCAACGAGAAAACCCGGCTGGCGACCGGCGTCCTTGAGATCATCGACAATCAAATCGATCTCGCAACCGGCACGCTGCGGCTGAAGGCCCAATTTCCCAACGCCGAGGAGCAGCTCTTCCCCAACCAATTCGTCAACGTCCGACTGCGGGTAAACACGCTCGTCGATGCGGTCGTGATTCCGGTCGAAGGGGTGCAGTTCGGCTCGCGTGGCACCTATGTCTACCTCGTCAACGAGGAGAGCAAGGCCACGGTGCGGGACGTGGTGCTGGGGCCGGCGGACGGACCCCGGCAGGTGATCGCCAAGGGCCTGACCTTTGGGGAGCGGGTGGTGCTCGAAGGCATCGATCGCCTCCGGGAGGGGCGCACCGTGGAATTGATCGGCCCGGCCTCCCCGCCGACCGCCGCGGCGCCGAAGGCGGAGCGTGCCGGCAAGGGTGAGAAGTCGGGGAAGAAGGGCAAATGAGTCCCTCCCGCCCCTTCATCCTGCGCCCGGTCGCGACCAGCCTGCTGATGGTCGCGCTTCTGCTGTCGGGCCTGATCGCGTTTCGGCTCCTGCCGGTCTCGGCGCTGCCGCAGGTGGACTTTCCCACCATCCAGATTTTCACGTTTTATCCGGGCGCGAGTCCGGCGGTGACGGCCAGTGCGATCACCGCGCCCCTCGAACGGCGGTTGGGGCAGATCCCGGGCGTCAACCAGATGTCGTCCAACAGCTCGGGCGGCGCCTCGGTCATCACGCTGCAGTTCTCCCTGGCCGTCTCGCTGGGCGTGGCGGAGCAGGAGGTGCAGGCGGCCATCAATGCCGCCGACAACCTGCTGCCGAATGACCTGCCGACGCCGCCGGTCTACCGCAAGGTCAACCCCGCGGACACCCCGATCATGACCCTCGCGGTCACCTCGGGCAGCCTGCCGCTGCCGCAGGTGTACGACCTCGTCGACACGCGCATCGCGCAGAAACTGGCGCAGATTCCCGGCGTGGGCATGGTGAGCCTGGCCGGCGGCCAGCGGCCCGCGGTGCGGGTGCAGATCAATCCCGGCGAACTGGCGCAGCGCGGACTCAACATGGCCGACGTGCGCGCCGCGATCAGTTCCGCCAGCGTGAACACCCCCAAAGGCAGCTTTGACGGGCCGACCCGCGTGATTCTGATGGATGCCAACGACCAGCTCCGCTCGGTCGAGGAGTTTCGCAACCTGATCATCGCGTGGCGCGGGGGCGCGCCGCTGCGGCTCGGCGATGTCGCCCGGATCGAAAATGCGGCCGAGGATCGCCGTCTGGCGGCGTGGGCGGACAAGCTGCCCGCGGTGCTCGTCAACGTGCAGCGGCAGCCGGGCGCCAATGTCATCGAGGTGGTCGACCGGGTGCAGGCGCTGCTGCCCCAGCTTTCCGCCAACCTGCCGGCGGCGGTGGAGCTCAAGGTGCTGACGGACCGCACCCAGAGCATCCGCGCCTCGGTGCGTTCGGTGCAGCACGAGTTGATCTTCGCCGTGCTCCTCGTGGTGCTCGTGACGTTCTTCTTCCTGCGCAACTTTGCCGCCACGATCATTCCCTCGATCGCGGTGCCGCTCTCGCTGGTGGGCACGTTCGGCGTGATGTACCTCGCGGGGTACTCGCTGAACATCCTGACCCTGATGGCGCTCACCATCGCCACCGGCTTCGTCGTCGACGACGCCATCGTGATGCTCGAAAACATCGCGCGGTACCGCGAGCTCGGTGAGTCGCCGATGGAGGCCGCGCTCAAGGGCGCCTCGCAAATCGGCTTCACCCTCGTTTCGCTGACCATCTCGCTGATCGCGGTGCTGATCCCGCTGCTCTTCATGGGCGATGTGGTGGGGCGGCTCTTTCACGAGTTCGCGATCACGCTGGCCGTCTCGATCCTGATTTCACTGGTCGTCTCGCTCACGCTCACGCCGATGATGTGCGCGCGCATGCTGCCGGAGCCGGAGCTGCACGCGCACGCGAAACCGGGGCTGCTCGACGCCGTGATTGCCCGTTACAGCCGCTGGCTGGACTGGGTGCTGCAGCACCAGACGCTGACCCTGCTGGTCACGCTCGGGACCCTGCTCCTCACGGCCGTGCTCTGGGTATATGTGCCCAAGGGGTTTTTCCCGGTGCAGGACAACGCGGCGCTGCAGGCCGTGACCGAAGCGCCCCAGTCGACCTCGTTCGTGGCGATGTCCGAGCGCCAGCAGGAGCTGGCGGTGAAAATCCTCGAGGATCCGGCGGTGCGCAGCCTCTCGTCGTTCATCGGGGTCGACGGCACCAACGCCACGCTCAACAGCGGGCGCATGCTGATCAACCTCAAGCCGCACAATGAGCGGAGCGAGTCCGCGCTCCAGGTGATCGATCGGCTCCGGGCGTCGGCCCGCGCCGTGCCGGGCATCGCGCTCTATCTCCAACCCGTGCAGGAGCTGACCATCGAGGATCGCGTGAGCCGCACTCAGTTCCAGTTCACCCTCACCTGTCCGGACGAGGATCTGCTGCAGGAATGGACGCAGCAACTGGTCACCCACCTCCAGCAGATCCCGCAGTTGGCGGATGTGGCGAGCGACCTGCAGAACCGGGGCCTGCAGGCCTTCCTGGAAATCGACCGCGACGCCGCCAGCCGCCTCGGCGTGACGGTGGCGGACATCGACGACGCGCTCTACAGTTCCTTCGGGCAGCGCCAGGTCTCCACTCTTTTCACCCACACCAGCCAGTATCGCGTGGTGCTGGAAGTCGACCCGCGCCTCACGGTGGGGCCCCAGGCATTGACGAGCATCTTCGTGCGTACGCGGGGGGGGCGGCCGGTGCCGCTCTCGAGCATTGCGCGGGTGAGCGAGCGCCCCACCACGCTTTTGATCAACCATATCGGCCAGTTTCCGGCGGTGACGATCTCGTTCAACCTCGGGCCGCGGGCGTCGCTGGGGGATGCGGTGGAGCAGATCGAACGGGCGGCGCTCGAGCTCGATTTGCCGGCGGCGATCGAGATGCGCTTCCAAGGCGCGGCGAACGCGTTTCGGGCTTCGCTCTCCAGCACGCTGCTGCTGGTGCTGGCCGCGATTGTGACGATGTACATCGTGCTCGGCGTGCTGTACGAGAGCAGCATCCATCCCATCACGATCCTCTCGACCCTGCCGTCGGCCACCGTGGGGGCGCTGCTCGCGCTGTGGATCACCGGCCGGCCCCTCGACATGATCGCGATCATCGGGATCATCCTGCTGATCGGGCTGGTGAAGAAGAACGGCATCATGATGGTCGACTTTGCGCTGGAGGCGACCCGGCGGGACCGGCTTTCGCCGCGGGATGCGATCCACAAGGCGGCCATGCTGCGTTTCCGGCCCATCATGATGACCACGCTCGCCGCCTTGTTTGGGGCCCTGCCGCTGATGCTGTCGTCCGGGTCGGGCGCGGAATTGCGGCAGCCGCTGGGCATCGTGATGGTCGGTGGCCTGCTGGTGAGCCAGGTGCTCACCCTCTTCACCACGCCGGTGGTCTATCTGTTCTTTGATCGCCTGGGACAGCGCGCCAAGTCCCGCCGGCTGGTGGCGTCGGGGGCGGGCGGGAAAATGGAGCCAGTAAAGCCGTGAGTTACCCACGGCCCCATGTGGGCGGGGTGCCCTCACCCCGCTGGTCGCCTGCGACCAAAGCCCCACCCCGCGGGGTGAGGGCACCCCGCCTACACCGGCCCCTGCCGGGAGGCCGGAAGCTTGGGGCGATCTTTCTCCCATGAACCTGTCCCGCCCCTTTATCCGCCGGCCGGTGGCGAGCAGCATGGTCGCCGTCGCGCTCGTGCTGGTGGGGGCGCTGGCGTACGGGTTGCTGCCGGTGTCGCCGCTGCCACAGGTGGACTTTCCCACCATCCGCGTCAGCGCGTCACTGCCCGGAGCCAGCCCCGAGACGATGGCGGCCAACGTGGCGGCCCCGCTGGAGCGGGCGCTGGGCAGCATCGCGGGGGTGACGGGCATCTATTCCGACAGCCGGCAGGGGGCGTGCAGTATCACGCTGGAATTCTCGTTCGGTCGCGAACTCGACGCCGCGGCGCGCGATGTGCAGGCGGCGATCAACGCGGCGCGCGGCCAGCTGCCGTCGGGCATGCCGGGCAACCCCAGCTTTCGGAAATCCAACCCGGCGCAGGCGCCGATTATGGCGCTCGCCCTGAGTTCGCCGAACCTCGCCCCGGGCACGCTCTACGATTTTGCCGCCACGATTCTGGCCCAGAAGATTTCCCAGATTGCCGGGGTCGGCGAAGTGAGCCTCGGCGGCAGTTCGCTGCCGGCGGTGCGCGTGCAGTTGAATCCCAACGCCCTGGCGCATTACGGCATCGCGCTCGACGAGGTGCGGCGGGCGATCAGCGCCGCCAACTCCCTCCGGCCCCGCGGCACGATCGAGGACGGCGCACGGCAATGGGAGGTGCAGATCAGCAACCAACTGCGCCGCGCGGAGGAGTACCTGCCTCTGGTGATCCGTTACCAAAACGGCGCGCCGGTGCGGCTGGGCGACGTCGCCAAGGTCACCGATTCGGTCGAGGACCGGCACAGCAGCGGGTTTCACAACGATCGCCCCGCCGTGCTTCTGAACATCAGCCGGCAGCCGGGCGCCAACATCATTGCCACGGTTGACGCCATCAAGAAGCAGTTGCCGGCGCTGCGGGCCCTGCTGCCCGCGGACGCCGAGCTCGCCGTGGTGATGGATCGTTCACCCGGCATCCGGGCGACACTGCGCGAGTCGATGAAGACGCTTTTGATCGCGTCGGGCCTCGTCATGCTCGTGGTGTTCCTCTTTCTCGGCAGCGCGCGCGCGGCGCTGATTCCGTGCCTCGCGATCCCGGTGTCCATCATCGGCACGTTCAGCATCATGTACCTCTTCGGGTTTTCGCTGAACAATCTCTCCGCGATGGCGTTGATTGTGGCCGCCGGTCTGGTGGTCGACGACGCCATCGTCGTGCTGGAGAACATCACCCGGCACATCGAGCGGGGTCTCTCGCCGTTCCGGGCCGCCATGCGCGGTTCGGGTGAAGTCAGTTTCACGCTGCTGGCGATGACCGTGTCGCTGGTATCGGTGTTTGTCTCGATCCTCTTCATGGGCGGCTTGGTGGAGCGGTTGTTCCGGGAGTTCTCGATCACGCTGGCGGCGGCGATGACCGTGTCGCTGGTGCTGTCGCTCACCCTGACGCCCAGCCTGTGCGCGCGCCTGCTGCCCCGCAAACAGGTGGCGCCGGCCGTGGGTTTCCGCCGGATGACGGAGCGAACCTTTGAATCCGTGCGGTCGGGCTATTCCCGCTCCCTCGGCTGGGTGCTGCAGCACCACACGCTCATGTTGATCATCCTGGTCGGCACGATCGCGCTCAACATTTCCCTCTACATCAAGATTCCGAAGGGGTTCCTGCCGACGCAGGACACGGGCACGCTCTTCGGCTTTGCCCGGGGCGACGATGCGTTTTCGTATCAGATGATGCAGCCCAAGATCGAGGTCTACCGGCGGCTGATCATGGCGGATCCGGCGGTGCAGGATGTGATCGGCACCGCGGGTGGCAGCACCGGGTTGAGCAACGCGCGCATGATTGTGCGCCTGAAGCCGCTGGCGAAGCGCAAGGTCTCGGCCACCGAGGTGATCAACCGCCTGCGTCTCGCGGCGCCGCCGGTCCCGGGGGGGGCGTTCTACCTCTATGGCGCGCAGGACATCGATGCCCCCCGCATGTCGGACGGCAGCTCCTACGACCTGTCGCTGATGACGAGCGATCTGGGCCTTCTGCGCACCTGGACCCCGAAGGTCTCGCGGGTGATGCAGGAGCTGCCGGAACTCGTGGATGTAGACACGCCGTCGGAGGGCGGCACGCAACAGGTGATGCTGCACATCGATCGCGAGGCCGCGCGGCGGCTGGGCGTTGACATGCAGATGGTCGCGCAGGTGCTGAACAATTCCTTCAGCCAGCGGCAGATTGCGACCCTGTACGATCGCCTGAACCAATACCGGGTCGTGATGGAACTCGAGCCGCAGTACACCGAGGATCCCACGGTGCTCGACCAGGTGCAGGTCATCGGCGCGAACGGTCAGCGGGTGCCGCTCTCGGCGTTCACCCGCTACGATTATTCGCTGGTTGATGACCGGGTGCGGCACCGGAACCAATTTGCCTCGGAACACATCGGCTTCAGCCTCGCGCCGGACGTGTCGCTGGAGGACGGGTTGGCGGCGATCGAGCGGGGCATGGCGACGATCATGCTGCCGAGCGAGATTCAGACGCAGCTGTCGGGCTCGGCGCAGAATTTCCGCCGCAGCCTGCAGGCCCAGCCGTTCCTCATTCTCGGCGTGCTGATCGCGGTCTACCTCGTGCTCGGCATCCTGTACGAGAGCCTGGTGCATCCGCTCACGATCCTCTCGACCCTGCCCTCGGCCGGGTTGGGAGCACTGCTGGCGCTGCGGCTGACGGACACGGAGTTCTCGCTGATTGCGCTGCTCGGCCTCTTCCTCCTCATCGGCATCGTGATGAAGAACGCCATCCTGATGATCGACTTCGCGATCGCGACGGAGCGCCGCGATAATCTCACCCCCCGCGCCGCGATCTTCCAGGCGGCGCAATTGCGCCTGCGGCCGATCCTGATGACGAATTTTGCCGCGATGCTCGGGGCCCTGCCGCTGGTGCTGGCTTCCGGGGAGGGCGTCGAGATGCGCCGTCCGCTCGGGATTGCGATCGTCGGCGGACTGATCGTCAGCAACCTGCTCACGCTTTACACGGTGCCGGTGGTTTATCTCTGGCTCGACCGCGCCCGGCTCTGGTTTCGCCGGAAACCGGCGGTCGTGGCGACGCAGCCGGAGGCGGTGATTTGATCAGCCGCTGGGGCGTCGCGGCCATTGTTCCGCTCGTCCGCCCGACCCCAAGGAGCCTCTCTCCCCCCCCGCTTCCCCCCGATCGATCGAAGACGTCCAGATACAGTTTCTTGTCACAGGTGTGACAAAAAACTGTATCTGGCGGGGTGGGGTGGAGCGGTGATCTCGGGGCGTGGTGGCCCTGGCGCCGGCACCCCTTACGCGGCTCAATTACGTCCCTGGGTGGCGTCGTCGAGGACGAGCCCGAAGGCTTCGTCGCCATTCGTCTTGAACAGGGTGCGGTCGCAGGTCGGCGGCAGGTGCTCATCGCGGACCTCTTCGAGGACTTTTTTGACGTCGATCACGTGCACACGTTCCCGTTGCGGCCGGCCCTTCGCGTCCTCGAATTCCACCGGGATGCCGTCGCGAATCAACTCGTAGCCCTCACGGTTGGCCGGCACCGGCAGCAGGGTTTTTCGCCGGTCGGTCAGTTTCCTCCAAGGCGGCCTCGATGGCCGGCTGGGTCATGCCGGGATTCAGGGCGACGGCCGCCTTCCGCAGCCGGTCGATCACATTCACCTCCTGCTTGTTCGCCCGCCCTGAGCCGTCGGCCAGGTCCTCCCGGTCCTCCGTCTGGCCATCGAGCACTTCGCAGCCGTGGACGTGCTGGAGTCGCTGGAGGCGAGTCTGCTCAAGCTGATCCTCGGAAATGAAGTTGGGCTCGGGGCGACGCCGGAGCGGAGCGGCTAGACGGCGGGCACGATGACTCCAAGCCCGACCGCCCGGGCGAGTTTCTGCTGCCGTTCGTCGAAACTGACGAATCGACGCAGGCCCAACTCGAGCGCTGAAGCCACGTGCAGCACATCGAGGGAGCGGGTGCCGAGCGCCGGGGTATGGCGGCGGGAGAGCTCGCCCGCGCGTTTGAGAGCGGAGCGCCAGAGCAGGTCGGTTTGGCGAAATCGCCCCGTCTCGAAATCGTCGTCGAGCGCAGCCAGGGCGGCCGCCAGGACGGCCGCGGAGATGAATTTGCGGTGCGCGGCAAGGGCGATGCCGTTAACGAGTTCGACGCGCCCGTGGTGCGTTACGGGCAGGGGACCGGAATGCCTGAGCCGCCACGCGGTCATCCCGCGCGATTCCGGCTCATTGAGATAGAGCTTTAGCAGCGCACTCGGATCCGCGTAGAGCTGATCAACGGTCGCCACGGTTGTCGTCGTGCAGGGCCTGTGCCTGCGCCCGCGTCAGGGGCGTCGGCTGGTAGGAGGTCAGCCGGGACCAGTAATCCACGGCCGGCGGTGACTTGGCGGGGCGGGGCGTGTGCAGCACGAGCCGGTATTTGGTCTGGCCGCTTTCGGACAACAGCACCTCGCCCTCCGCCTCGACGAGCTTCCGAATCTTGGGAAACGAATTGCGCAGATCGCGGATGGTGGCGGTGGCGGGCATCGTGAGACGAAGTTGTATCACGACCGGTCCAGCGTCAAGGCGTCTGCTTCGGGAGGACGCGTGTTGCTTCCTGCGACGGACTTGAACCGCGGTGCGATCAGGGGCCCCTCAAGCTCCGCCTGACCATTCCTGGAATACGGCCTCAAATCTGCCCGCCTACGGGCGTAACGGGGGAAATTGGATGCAGGCCAACCTGACGATTATCGCCCTAACGCAAGGACTGCTTGGTCCCGGCCGCCAGGCTGGGTGGGAACTGGAGGTCGCGGTCGTCGACCCGGAGCTGGCCGGAGATCAGGCGGAGGTTATCGGCGGCGGCCCAGAGGTCGGCTTCAAGTCGCTTGAGCTGATCTTTCGTCATTCGCCCCGATGAATGAGCATCGTCACCGCTCTGGGCAGACGAAAGTGAGCGCCATGAACAAATGGGGTGGTAAGGGCTGAGGTCGTCCGCGTCTTGGGTTTTCCCAGCTGTCCGCCGCCCCCAGCCAGGGCATCGGGCAAAGGAATGGGGGCAGGGGAATGGTTTCGTTCCTCCGCCCCCATTCCTTTGTCAGTCCGTCGTCCTCACAGCAACGTCCCGCGCAGCAGCGCGTAGGCCACGGTGAAATAGATGATCAGGCCGGTCACGTCGACCAGCGTGGCGACGAAGGGCGCGCTCGAGGTGGCGGGGTCCAGGCCGAGGCGTTTCAAGCCGAGCGGCAGCATCGAGCCCATCAGCGATCCCCAGAGCACGATGCCGACCAGCGCGATCCCCACCGTTGCGGCGACCAGGAACCAGTGCGGGCCGTAGATCGGCGTGAACTGCGCCCAGATCGCGATACGGAGGAATCCGAGGGAGCCGAGGATGAGCCCGAGCATCGTGCCGGCGGCCAGCTCCCGCCGCATGACCCGCCACCAGTCGCGCAGGCGAAACTCGCCGAGGGCGAGCGCGCGGATGACCAGGGTCGCGGCCTGCGAGCCGGCGTTGCCGCCCGAGCTGATCACGAGGGGCACGAACAGCGCGAGCACCACCGCCTTCGCAATCTCGTCCTCGAAGTAGCTCATCGCCGTCGCGGTGAGCATCTCCCCGAGAAAGAGCACGACCAGCCAGCTCGCCCGCTTCTTCACCATGCGCCCCAGCGCGATCGTCGTGTACGGCTCGTCCAGCGCCTCGGTGCCGCCGAGCTTTTGAATGTCCTCCGTCGCCTCCGCCTCCGCCACGTCGAGCATGTCGTCGAAGGTGACGATGCCGATCAGCTTGCGATCCTCGTCGACCACCGGCAGCGCCACACGGTCGAAGCGCTTGAACAACGCGAGCGCCTTTTCGCGATCATCGGTCGGCGCGACCATGGCGTAGTTGCCGTCGAGCAACTCCCGCACCGGACGTTCCAGGGGTGAAAGGAGAAATCGCCGCACGCGGACGTCGTCGATCAACCGGCCGTCCTCGTCGACGACATAGACCATGTTGAGCGTCTCGCGATCGTAGCCGTGTTCGCGGATGTAGGCGAGCGCCTCACCCACCGTCCATTCCGGTCGCACCGCGACGAAGTCGAGGGTCATCATCTGCCCGACCGAGTGCTCCGGGTAGGCGAGCAACGACTGCGCGATATGACGCTCGTCCGGCGTGAGCATGCCGAGGAGCTGCATCGCGACATCCAGCGGGACCTCGTTCAGGAAGGCCGTGCGATCGTCCGGCGGCAGCGCATTGAGCAGCGCGGCGGTCTGCGCCTGGCTCAGGGTGCGGAGCAGTTTTTTCTGCACCTCGGGCCGGAGGTAGGAGAAGGTCGCGGTGGCGAGCGGTTGCGGACAGAGGCGGAAGAGCGCCGCCAATTGTTCGACGGGGAGATCGGCGAGATGGGGCGCGAGATCGGCGGGCAGCCAGGGCTCGATCTCCTTTTTCAGGGCCGCGACATCCTTGCGCGCGAGCAGCGCGACGAATTGCGACTTGATGAGGTTGTTCTCGGCCACGACGGAATGACGCAGGCCCGGGCCGCGACTGCAATTCCAGTCGGGCAGGATCGCCACGGAGGGTCCCGCCGGCGCGGTCGACGTTCCACCTCCGTCTGGTCAGGGCGGGCTGGCGGGTGCGTCCAGCCGGAACCGGCTCTTCCCGGCCAGGTCCGCTGCGACCTGGCCACCAAAGCGCTCAAGGTATTCGGGGGTCTCGAAGAGATGCTGCTCGACCGAAGCCGCTTCCCGGCGGACGAGGAACTTGAGCTCCTCGAGGTCGTTCGACCACCCGAGCCCGTTGCAAAACTGCAGCCCGGCAAACTGGGTCTTGTAGAGCGCGGGTTCCGCATAGCACGTGCCGAGGTGGAGGGCCGCGAAGCCGAGTCCGGCGAAGTGCCGGACCGCGGAGGTCATCATGAACATGCCGAGGTTGCGCTGGAACGCAGCCAGATCGTAGAAGGCGTAGTAGTAGTAGGCGACGCGCGGCGGCTCCAAGTAGAGCAACGCGGTGCCGAGCTCCCGGCCGCTGGCCTCCTCGCGGAAGACGAGCAGGTGCGAAATCACCGGCGAGCTCATCAGGCGGTCGAGGCGATCGAAGCCCATCTTGTCCTCGCCGAAGCGCTGGTCGGCGTAGGTCTTCCAGGCTGCGCGCTGGGCGGCGGTGTAGTTGAACCGGGCCCGGGGCACGAGTTCGGCCGAGAGGCCGGCGCCCTTGCGCAGGATGCGCCGGTTTTCCGACGAGAGCGTGAAGCGCCCGAGCAACACGCGCAGGTTGCGGCAGAGGTAGAAGCGGCTCAAATCGGGCGCGCCCGGCAGGAACCCGCGCTCGAGGAAATCGGCCGGAGTCTCGCCGGTTTCGGGGAAGCCCCAGATGACGTAGGAATACGTGTAGCGGGCGTAATCCGACTTGAATTCGGAGAACGCGAGTTTCATCGCCGGTACTTCCTCTCCAGGCGCCGGCTCCAGCCCACGAGCACGTCGTAGGAGACGGTGCCCGCCCAGCCCGCGAGATCATGGGCGGAGATCGCGTCCGCTTCCTGCGGACCGAGGAGCACGGCCACCTCGCCGGGCGCCACGGAGGGAATGTCCGTTACGTCGACCATGAGGGCGTCCATCGTCACGCCGCCGCGAATGGGCGCCCGCTGGCCGCGGAGGAGGACATGGCCGAGGTTGGCGAACCGCGGATAGCCGTCGCCGTAGCCGAGGGGGAGGACCGCGATGCGGCGCGGGGTGGGGGCCTTGAATTTGCGGCCGTACCCGATCGAGTCGCCCGCCGCCACGTCGCGCACCAGGGCGACGCGGGCCTTGACGGTCATCACGGGCGCGAGGCCCGCGAGTCGCGGGGGGTGAGGCGAGGGAAACAACCCCAGGGGCAACAGGCCCAGCCGGACGAGGTCGAAATGGGCGGCGGGAAAATTGAGAAACCCGCCGGAGTTGCACAGGTGCCGCAGCGGCGGGCGCAGGCCGTGTGCCTCCAGATCGGTCAGCGCCTGGCGAAACACCTGGAGTTGCTCGCGCGAAAACGAGGGATCGGCGGCGTCGGACATCGCGAAGTGGCTGAAGATTCCCTCCAACTCGAGCCCGGGGAGCGCGGACAAGCGGCGGGCCAGGCGGGCGGCGTCCGCCGCCGCCACGCCGTACCGGTTCATGCCGGTGTTGATCTTGAGATGAATCTTCGCCGTCTGTCCCGCCGCCGCTGCGAGCCGGCTGAGGGCGAGGGGAATGCGTTCGTCGTTGACCGCCACCGTGAGGTGGTGACGCAGGCAGGCGGGGAGTTCGGCGGGATCGCGTTCGCCAAAGACGAGGATGGGCGCGGCGATGCCGGCGCGGCGCAGTTCGATCCCTTCGCCGACCTCGGCGACGGCGAGATGGCCGACGCCGTGGGCGACGACGGTCTGACTCACCTCCACCGCGCCGTGACCGAACGCATCGTCCTTGACGACGCCGAGCAAGCGCGGCGGACGCGGGTTGGTCCGGGCGGCTTGGGCCTGAAGGACGTCGACGTTCCTCCCGAGTTGGCCGAGATCGATCTCCAGCCAGGCGGAACGCAGCGCCAAGGGGGTTTCGATGCGCCCGCCGGCCGCGCCGGCTCCCGGCGGCCAGAGCGATTGGCCGATGTCGCGCCGGTAATAGCTGCCGAGGCAGTGCAGTCGGCCGATCCCGGCGTAGGCTCCGGCGAGGGCGGCCGCGAGGGTGGGCGTGACCGATGCGACGTCGCAGAGGCGGTGCCCCGTGGCCTCGAGACGGCCGTCGGGCGACAAGGCCACTTCGTTCCACAGCACCTCGGTGTCGGAGGTGCCGGCGGGCGGGAGGCAGTCGCTGGCATCGACAGGGGTGAGGGCGGCTTCGTCCGGCCGGCGGGTGATCGGCACGCGGGGGCCGTTCAGAGTGGTGAACGGATAGCCATAGCCGGCGAGGGTGACGGAGCAGCCGTAAACCCGGTCGGGGTGCCAGCGGGGGGCGAGCGGTTCGTTCCGGGCGCACGCCAGCATCGTCGCCAGGGGATTGGCCAGCAGGCGGCAAATCAGCGGACCAGAGGTGACGCCGAGGCGGACGTTGTACTCCAGCACGTGCCAGCGTCCTTCATGGCGGATGGCGGTGACCTGCACCGGTCCGTGAAAATTCACCTCGCGGAACCACGGCAGGAGCGGTTGCAGCAATTCACGGCAAAGCCCGTGGCGATCCTCGGGATCGCGTTCGACGAGGCCACCCAGCGGCGCGCCCGCCACCACGCCCATGTCGCCGTCGAAGGCGCGTTTGTACTCCTGGTTGGTCACCAGCGGATAAATCTCTCCCGCGCTGACCAGGGCGATGTGACCGGCCTCGGCGCGGCCCAGGTATTCCTGCAGAAAAACACCATCAGCGTAGTCCAACCGCGGGAGCCAGGCGAGGGTGTCTTCGACCGTTTCGCAGACGAGGGTGTGGATCGGGCTGTTGGGTCCGCAGATCGGATTCTTCAGGACAAACGGGCGGCCCCGCTCCCGCACCAGCGCCATGGCCGCGGCCTGGTCGGGTGCAACGAAGGCGGTCGGAAAGGCGATGCCGTGGCGGGCGCAGAGCCGGCGGGCCAGGTCGCGGTCCCGCTCCAGCTCCAGCGCGGCGCCGGTGGGGCAGAGAAACGGAATCCCGAGGCGCAGGAATTCCTCCGCCCAAGGCCGTTCATTCCATTCGATCGACAGCGGGATGATCAGGTCGGGCCGGTCCTGGCGGAGGAGCGGGCAAGGATTCGGGTGGACCTGCGCGTCGAACACGGGGCCGATGAGGCCGGGGCCGTAATGGGCATAGTCGCGGGTGAGGTAGGTGGCGACCCGCGCGCCGCCGGCCTTCAGCGCCGCCAACACGCCCTGCGTGAATGCTCCCACGCCGAGGGCGAGAACATAGGGTGGTGAATCCTGGTGCGACATCATGGGCTTCGGCGATGCTCGCCCGATCCCCGCGCGATGCCGAGCGGAAGTTGCGAAATTCGATCGGAAAGTTTGCGGCCAAATTCTTTGCATTGGTTTGACGCGCTCAGGTGTCTAGTGGATGGGCGTACCCTGCGATGGGCGCCCATCCGATCATCGATGCCGTCACCTGAATCCGAGTTCTTCCGCTGGTTTGCCGAGGAAGTGCAGCCCCACGAAGCGGCCCTGCGCTCGTGGCTGGCGGGGCGCTTCCCGGGTCTGCAGGACGTCGATGATGTCGTGCAGGAGGCTTATGCCCGGCTCATGCGGGCCCGGGAGACCGGCTCCATTGCGTGTCCGCGGGCCTTCCTGTTTGTCACGGCGCGCAACCTCGCCCTCAACCATTTCCGCCACCAGCGTCATGCGCGGCCGGATACCGTGGGGGAAGCCGACGTCGCCGGGGTGCTGGACGAGCGTGCGGCGATTCCCGACTCGGTCGCGGCAGCCGAGGATCTGCGCCTGCTGCAGCGGGCCATTGAATCCCTGCCGGGGCGTTGCCGGCAAATTGTCACCCTGCGGAAGATCTACGGCCTGTCCCAGCAGGAGGTCGCCGATCGGCTGGGGATCTCCGAGCACACGGTTGAGTCGCAGGGCAGCATCGGGCTGCACAAGTGCATCGCTTATTTTCGCCGCCACGGTTAAGGCCGGGGCCCACGCTGATGAAGGCGCGCAAACCTTGGCCCACGGAAGACACGGAACACGCGGAAGATATTCCGAGTTCCGTGTCTTCGGTGTGTTCCGTGGGCTTCGAGGGATTGGACGCATGAGCATCGAGTTCCCCCAACTGAACGATTCCGACCCCGCCGGGCTGACGGCGGCGGCATGGGTGCTGCGGCACGATCGCGGTCTCACGGCGGCGGAGCAGGACGCGTTTTCGCAATGGCTCGCGGCCGATCCGCGCCACCGCGTCGCCTGGGCTGAGCACCGCTGGGGTTGGGACGAACTCGACCGTCTCGCCGGCCTGCAGACCTCCGTGCACGCCGTGCCGGATCCGGATCTGCTCGCGCCAAAACGGCGCCGACCGTTCGGGTTCCCCCTTTCACCCTCACTCTCCCTTTCATTCCTGGCGGCGGCCGCTCTTGTGCTCGGTGTTTTCCTGTGGCAGCAGCCGGCGGTCCCACCCTCGGCCGCGCCGCCCTCTCTTGCCCTCATCGAGCGCCGTGATCTCGCCGATGGCTCCGTGGTTGAACTCAACCGCGGAGCGGTGGTGAGCGATCGTTTCACGCCGGGCGAACGCCGGGTGCAACTCGAGCGGGGTGAGGCGCACTTCACCGTGGCGAAGGATGCGGCGCGACCCTTCGTCGTCGAAGTGGCGGGCGTCACGGTGCGCGCCGTCGGCACCGCATTCAACGTGCGACTCGATCCGACCGCCGTCGAGGTGCTGGTGACGGAAGGAAAAGTCGCCGTGATGGCGGACGACGGGGGGCGGCCGGCAGCTGCCAGCGGCCGGAGGTCAGCGGTCAGAGGTCGGAAGGCGGAAGCAGGCGGCCGCTCGACCGACTCGGACGCCGAACGCCGGCGGCAAAGTGGTCGGCCGAATACTGACGTTTCGCATCTGACCTCCGACGTTCTCTCTCTGACCTCCGACCTCCGACCTCTGACCTCTGGTACCCTCGTCTCCGCCGGCGAGCGCACCGTTGTCTCGCTCGCACCCGCGGCACCCGCACCGGCCGTGCAGGCGCTCTCCCCCGCCGAGATCGAGGCGCGCCTCGCCTGGCAGCCGCGGCTGCTGGATTTCACCAACGCGTCGCTGCCGGAGATCCTGGCCGAGTTCAACCGCCGCAACCCCGTGCACCTCACGCTTGGCGACGACCACCTCTGTTCGCTCCGCCTCAGCGCCACTTTCCGCTCCGACAACGTCGAGGGTTTTGTGCGCCTGATGACCTCCGATTTCGGCATGCGCGCCGAGCGGCGGGGGGATACGGAGGTCGTACTCGTTCAGGCGAGGTGATCTCCAGCGGTTTTGGCTGCGCCAGAATCCTATTGGTTTTTCCCGCAGCGAAAAAACGCATTTGCATTGCGAAGGCACCGACGCAACGTCTCTGACCGGCCTTATGCCTCCCGAATTCAATCAAACGACCGTCATGCTCGCCGAGCTGAACAAGCGGCTCAATGCCGCGCCGTTTGTGCCCTTCGCGATCGTCACCTCAAGCGGCAGGAGCTACGACGTACCGACGCCGGATCATCTCACAATTACACGTCTGTTGCGCGAGGTTTTCGTGGAGAAAGACGACGGTACCGCGGTGGCGCTCAATTTGCTGCACATCGTGGCGATCGAGCGGTTGGAGCCGGTGCAAAAGGCGAGCTGAGCGGTTTTGGCTCCGCCAAAGCCGGATTGGTTTTTTCGCGCCGCGAAAAAACTTTGCGGGGCAGCCGGACAGGGTCCGGCAGCCGGACGGGCAGCCGGACAGCGGCAGCCGGACAGGGTGGCAGCCGGACAGGGTCAGGCTGTTGCGCGTTGCAGCGGCGGGTGGCGGGGGCAGCCGGACAGGGTCAGGCTGTTGCGCGTTGCAGCGGCGGGTGGCGGGCAGCCGGACAGGGTCAGGCTGTTGCGCGTTGCAGCGGCGGGTGGCGGAAGCAGGCCGAACGAGGCACTGAAGTTCGAAGTGTACCCAAAATTGGGGTGATGCAGGGGTGGAGGAGACGTCGGAAATATGATTTCGAATCGGCATGGCCCGCCGCATCCGCGTCGAATACGAAGGAGCATTGTACCACGTCATCAACCGCGGAAACTACCGGCGCGATGTCTTCGCCACGGCAGGTGCGGCGATGGCGTTCGAGACGACCCTGGAGGAGGGGTGTGCTCGTCACGGTTGGCGCGTGCATGCGTACGTGGTGATGGGGAACCATTATCATGTGGGGCTCGAAACGCCGCGGGCGAATCTCGTCGACGGCATGCACTGGCTGCAAAGCACGTTTGCCACGCGCTTCAACCGGTATCGCGCGGAGCACGGGCACCTGTTCCAAGGCCGATATCAGGCGCTGTTGGTGGAGGATGCGGCCAGCCTCGTTCGCGTGATCAACTATATTCATCTCAATCCTGTCAGGGCACAGATCGTCCCGGCCGGACAGGCGGCGGTGTTTTCGCGGGGCAGTCTTCGCCGGTTGATCAAAGCACCACGGCCGGCGTGGCTGGCGGTGAACGCGCTGCTCTCGCAGCTCGGATTGGAGGACAACGCGCAAGGTTGGGCGCGGTATCTCACGTATTTGTCCGAACTCGCCAGTGACCCGGCGGAGCAAGAGCGACAGGGTTTCGCCGAGCTTTCCAAAGGTTGGGCCATCGGGACACTCGGGTGGAAACGGGCAGTTGCGCGGGAGAATTCCCACCTCCGACTTGAGGCCGGCCTGATGCTGCGGGATGAACGGCGCGAACTGCAGGAGATGGGCTGGCGCACCGCGCTGCAAGAGGCGTTGCACGCTGCAGGCCGGACTGAATCCGACCTCGTCGAGGCACCAAAGATGGCCCCGTGGAAAGTTGCGCTGGCGGCGCAGCTGCGTGAGCAGGTGGCCGCTCCCTACTCCTGGCTTGTCCACGCGCTGTCGCTCGGCCATCCCACGACTCTGCGCTCCAGCGTCTGGCGCCTCCGCGATTCGCAACGTGCAACAGCCTGACCCCATACGCCCCTCGCGCGGCGCGGGGGAGGGCTGGCGGGCGGACGTTTGGTAGTGGACCGACCATTCCATTAGGCATGGTGGCGGGGCCATGTCCCCCATACGAGAAAAATTCGAACGCGAGTTTAAAATCCGCGGGCGGTCCGAACGGACCGTCCACGCCTACGTTG
>JBBRWR010000041.1:0-60786 GCA_038249085.1 Opitutales bacterium | reverse complement strand
CCCCCCCCACCGGAGCCTCCCCCTTTCCCCCTCTTCCCCCCTTCCCCCCCAACGACAGAATTTTGTCACACGTGTGACAAAATTCTGTCGTTGGGGGGGAAGGGGGGAAGAGGGGGAAAGGGGGAGGCTCCGGTGGGGGGGGGCGGAGGTGGGCCGAGGGCGGCGGGTCTGAGCTTTGTTCTTTCCGCGCCGGGGGGGAGCCGTTCAACTCGCGGGCGCTTGAACACCTTCGACCGGCATCTCATGCGCGAGTGGCTGCAGATTCTCGGGTTGGTGCTAGCCGCCACCGGCGGGCTGCTGCTGCTGCAGGTGCTGTACGATGATTTCCGGACCCTGAGTGATCTCGGCGCCCGCGGGCCGGTCCTCGCGCGTTATGTGGCGGTGCGGATGCCGAGCTTCCTGTCAGTGGTGCTGCCCCTCTCGTTGCTGGTTTCGCTGCTCTACGTGCTGGGCAAGCTCCACCGGGCGAACGAATTCACGGCGATGCGCGCCGCCGGGGTGGGGTTCGCCCGGATGACCGCCCCGATCTGGGTGGCCGGGGTGTTGTGCTGCGGGCTCTCCTGGTTCCTCAACACTTCGATCGTGCCGTGGTCGGTGGAGGAATCCCGGGCGATGAAGGAAGGCATTGAATTTCAGAGCCAGTCGGCCAAGGCCCTGCCGCCTGACCGGATCGGGGCGGTCTTCAGTGTCGCGTTTGACAATCCCGATGCGCGGCGGATGTGGTTTTTCAATCGCTACAGCAAGAACACCCAACACGGGTACGGCGTGTCGGTCTCGGAACTGGACGCATTCCGGCGGGAGCGCCGGCGGATTACGGCGGCGGAGGCGTGGTTCGACCCGGCCCGCAACGGCTGGATGTTTGCGCGGGGCCGGGAACTCACCTTTGCGCCCGAAAACGGTGAGACGGTCGGCTCGGTGCCGTTTGAGGAGAAGTTTGTCGCGCAGTACCGCGAGGATCCGGAACTCATGTTGTTGATCGATCGCAAGCCGGCCCGGCTGTCGCTCTGGGAACTGCATGCCCTGATTGCGCACCTCGAGGTGCAGCACAGCCCGAAGCTGGCGGCCTACGCGGTGCAGTACCATGGCCTGATTGCCGACGTCTTTGGCCCCCTGATCGTCATCGCCATCGCCATCCCGTTCGCCGTGACCGGGGTGCGGGTGAATCCGGCGGTCGGGGTCTCGAAGTCCATCGGACTGTTCTTCCTCTACTACCTTTTCAGCACCCTTTCGACTTCGCTGGCGGCCAAGGGCGTCGTGGAGCCGGTGGTGGCGGCGTGGCTGCCAAACGCCGGCATGACGACGATCGCCGTCTGGCTGTTTGCCCGGCTGCGGTAGCGCCTCAGGTGCGCAGGTAACTCGCCCCGTTGACGTCGATGATGCCGCCGGTCATCGCGGCCGGGGCGTCAAGCGCGCAGAAGACGGCCGCCCGGGCGATCTCCTCCGCCGTGGCGACCCGGCCGAGGGGGTGTTGCGCCAGCACTTCCGGCCCCTGTGGTCCGGCAAGGTGGCTGGCCGCCATGTCGGTGTCGACCCAGCCGGGGGCGAGGCAGAAAACATAGACTCCGTGCGGGGCCAAGGCGCGGGCGAGCGACTGGCTGAGGGCGTTGAGGCCCGCCTTGCTGGCGCCGTAGGCGGGCGCGCGGGGTTCGCCGCGAAACGCCCCGCGCGACGAGATGTTCACGATGCGTCCGCGGCCGGCCGCCGCCATGGCGTTGGCCGCCAGGTGGCAGAGTTGCGCGGGTCCGAGCAGATTCGTCGCCAGCGTGGCCTGCCATGCCTCCTGCCACGCGGCGGGGGAAGTCGCGAGCGGCTCATGCTCCACATAAATCCCGGCGTTGTTGACGATGAGGTCGCAGCCGGCCCCGGCGGTGCTGGCCTCTTGCCACAAGCGGGCCACGTCGGCTGGGTCCGCGAGGTTGGCGGCGAACAGCGCATGCCCGTCGCCGGCCAGGGTGGCGAGGGTGGCCTCGGCGGCGGCGCGATTCTTCTGATAGTGCAGGGCCACGCGGCAGCCGCGGGCGGCGAGTCCGACGGCGATGGCGCGGCCGATGCCGCGGGAGGCGCCGGTAACGAGGGCGTGGAGACGGGCGGAGGCGGCGGACATGCGCGCACGCTACGGCCACCCCCGGCGCGGCGAAAGCCCGAAACGCCCTTAAGCCACCAAGGTGGCGAAGCGTCCCCGCCGCGGCCCGACGCGCGCGCCGAAGATGCCGCCGGCGAATTCAATCACCGGATCGCGATACCCGATGTATTCGAGCAGCCGCGCGAGGAACCGGCGCTTGGTGGCGGAATCGATGTTCATGATCGCCCAGTAATGGGTGCCGGGAATCTGGCGGGCCTGGTTATGCCGGCAGGTCTCGACGACCTCGTCGCGCGTCATGCCGAGGAAGCGCCTCCCGCTGGACTGGCCCAAAATGAATTCGCTGAATTCCGCGGCATGATGTGCCGCGATCCAGGCCAACAGGGTCAGGTACTTGTCGGCATCGGTGAACTTGGTCCGAAACTCACGGCTGAGGATGAAGGCGGCAATCGGCTCGGCCGCCTCGGGCGACGCCTTGGGCACGTTGAGCAGGGCGGACAGCACCTCGTCCGGCGTTCGATGAAACCCGATCGCGAGCCGCTGCAGCGCCGCGTAAACCTCGTCCCTGACCTCGATCGTTTTCATGCGGGCAGTTCAAACCGGTTGGACGGGTGAAGCCAGTCGAGGACGACCAACCGCGCCCAAATTGCGACGAACGGCCCGGCGGGTGCGTCCAAAAAAGGTGGCCGCGGCGGCGCCTCGGCCCAGTCAGCGCTACGGGCCCAGCCGCGCCGCGAGTTGCGCCCGATAGAGGCTGCGGGGAACGACCGGCACGCCGGTGCTTTCCCACCAACCGGCCGGCCGGGGATAGGCGTCCTTGCCCCGCTGGCCGACGAACCCGATCGCAAAGTTTTGCGCGGTGGGCGGCTGCTGGCAGATGAGCGATCCGCGGCTGTTCCAGACCACATAATTTGCGCCCGCCCAGCCGTGCCCGCTGCCCATGGCCCCTCGATCCTGGATCGCCAGCACCGCCTGCACATTGTCGTAGAGTCCGCCGACCGACCAGCGATGGTGCGGTTCGCTGGAGGCGTAGTCGTGCGTCGAGACACATTCGAGGAAGACATTCGGGCCCGGCACGCGGGCGCCAAACACGAACGCGTGCCGCGCCCGGTCCGAGCGGCACCGCTCCACCAGCACCAACTGGCCGTCCACGCTGAACGGATACCGGCGGCCACCGGTAATCTCCGACACCGGGGCCAGCGACGTGCAAGTGGTGACCGTGACCCACTTGGCCGCGGCACTGATCCGCGCCGGGCCGTGATAAAAAGCGACGGCCGTCAGCTGCCGCGCCCAGGCGTGCTTCACCGACTCGAAGGCCACCAGATGGGTCGCGTGGTTTTCGTCAACGAACACCCGCTCGCCCTGGTAATCCGCGGTCCTGCCCCGGTCAAAGACCGAGACCGCGCGCAGCGATTCGATCCCGCAACGTTCGATCCGGCCGGCGTCGCGGTAACCCGCGAGTGCGCCTCCGCCCCAGCGCGTCTCGATGGCGCAGGCGATCGGGGCATCGACCGTCACCCGGCGGCCGTCGATCGCCGTGATCACGCGGTCAAACTTCAGCTCAAAGGGCGACCACTGCCTGGTGGACGTCGGATCACTCGCGCGGGGCACAATGCGATCCATGCCGATGGCGGTAATCCACGCCGCATTGCTGCGCCGGACGACGAACACGGTTTGTCCGACCGTGAACCCGCCGGCCTCCGCGACCGTGAAGGTGCGCGCGCCGACCGGCACGCAGGCATCGGAGATTTCCTGGCGCGACCGGGCGTCTTCGCGCGGCCCGCTGGCGCCGCCGATCTGAACGAGCGGCTGCTGCTTGCGCGCGGTGGCGAGGAGCACGGTGCCGTCTTCGCCGTCACTTTCGCCGCGCAACACCAGGCCGCTGGCGGTCAGGCGCAGGGGGGAGCCGCACCGGTAGAGGCCGCGACGCAGCAGCACGGCGCCGCGCAGCCCGTCGCCACCGAGCGGGAGTTGGGCGACACGGTCGAGTGCCGCCTGGATGCGGGAGGTGTCGTCACCGCCTTCCGGCTCGGGTTGCAGGGTCTCGCGCACCGCCGCGTCGGGCAGGGGCACGCCGCCCCCGCCATAGCCGCAGTGCGAAAAATCCGGCAGCACGTCACCACGGTCAGAATACGGCTGATAACGCAGCTGCCCGTCCGCCGCGGGTGCGACGAGGACGGTTTGGCCGCGCTGCCGACCGGGCGCGGGTTCGGCCGCGAGGGCGGGAGGGGCGAAGGCGAGGGTCAGCGCCAGTAGCGGCGGAACGAAGGTATGCATGACTGGGTTCAATGGATGGACACCCAGGCAACAGTTTCACCCGGTGGCGTCGGCAGATCGGAGGCGAACTCGCGGGGCGCGGTGGGGGTCATGGGCTTGGCCTCGGGCGAAACCCGCTGCGGGGGGCGCGGGGAGATTTCGTTGCCGGGATACAACGCGTAGAGGTGGAAAATGTGGCGGTGCTGGTCCTTCGGATCATCCCAGTCGCCCAGCCATTCCTGCAATTGGTGGTGGCGTCCGATCCGGAGCGGCGGCAGCCGATCGCGGGCGGCGGGCAGCCGCTGTCGGAAATCGACGTCGCGACCGAACTGCGCGCGGTAGGCGGCGGTGTGGGTGCGGTGCAGGGTCGCGAAGTCTTGCCCGATCGCGGCGGCGAGGGCGGAGGCTCCGGCGTGGTCGCCCGCGAAGATCCGCCGGCGAATCTCGGGCAGGACCTGCCGCGCGGTGGGCAGGTTGTTGTGGTGTGGGCGGCGGGAACGGACGGTGTCTTCGTTGCGTGGCAGACGCTCCGCGGCGATCCCGCCCAACACCATCGCGCCGAGCAGGCCGTTGTCGAGGGGCAGCGCCTCGACCCATTGGCGGGCGGGCTGGGGAGACCAGAGGAGCAGCGGTGCCGGGGCCCCGGCCCCGGCTGCCAGCGCGCACTGGGCGAGAAGGATGCCACCGAGCAAGGGCAGAGACTTCATGAGGAGAGGAGATTTCACCGATCAGACTCGATTCTCAAGTGGACGGCGTGGCAGCGCCAACCCGAAGTTGCCCTTCTCGTGACCCGCGCCCGGCGAGCGGCGGCGGCGAAGCGGCCCCCTCCGCGATCAGACTTTTCCCCTTGCCGGTTTCCTTGGGCCCGCCACTGGCCCAGACGGGGCTTCGGAAAAGTCGTTATGGATACCCTCGTAGGGGCGGTCCTGCTTGTAGATTTGCAGGATGCGGCCGTGCTCATAGTCGGACGTGGGAAAGATGCGCGGCGGTTCGCCCGGCAGCATGATCGCGGTGTAGGCGCGATGCCGGTCGACCATTCGGCGGATGAGCAACATGATGGCCGGACCATGGCCGGGTTGGTCTAATTCGCCAGTGTGAAGCGATGTTTCAGGGTGTGGACGGCCCCGGTCGGGCGCAGCTCGCTGGCGTAGAGATCGAAGGCCTCGACCCGGAAGGGAGGCGCGGTGAAAGCGCGGTGCGTGTGCAACCACGGGGCGAGACCGGGAGCATGCTCGGTACAGCGGGCGAGGGTCACATGGGGGTGAAACGCGCGCAGGTCGAATTGCACCCCGGCCGCGAGCAGCGCGTCGTCCAGACGCTGGCGCAATTGGAAAAGCCGCGGGTGCCCGGAGCCCACGCCGATCCAGGCCACGCGGGGCGGGCGGTGGGGCGGGAAGGTGCCCATGCCTTCGAGGGGCAGGACGAAGGCCGCGACCTGGATGGAGGCCAGGCGGGTGGTGATGGCGTCGATCTTTTTCCCCGGCACCTCGCCCAGAAAACGCAAGGTCACGTGCAATTGGTCCGGGCGGGTCCACGTGACGCCGGGCAGGGGTTGGGCGAGAACGGCCAGGGCCTCGCGAACCGGCGGAGGCAACGCGAGGGCGACGAAGAGCCGTTCGCTGCGGACCGGCGAAGGCAGAGATTGGGTCGGGGAACCGATCACGGCGATCGGGCGGCGGCAGGTGCGGGGCTGGGCAACGGGTCTCCCGCTTTGGGGCGCAGGATTACCACCTGTTTCTCCGTCCGGCCACCGGCGCGCAGCGTGATGGTCACCGGAATCTCATCGGCGCTGAGCCCCAGGCGCGAGGTCATCGGGTCGGCTTCGATCCAGCCGCCGGGTGGAACCGTGATCAGGCGCGGCTGCACGACAAAGTTGCCGAGGTCGGAGTTGAAATCGGTGACCTCGACCGCGATGGGTTCGCCGCCGTGGTTGGTGAGCCGAAGATGAAATTGGACGGGCGGCGCATTACTGGCACGGATCCGCGGGGCCGGTTCGCCTCGACCGCTGGCCCGGCTTTCCGCGCCTTCGCCCCCACGCGAGGCACCACCCTTGCCGCCCCGTCGGCCCCCGCCACCGCCGGCAGCGCCGCCACTGAAGCTACCGGGGCTGCGCTCTTCACGCGGAGTCGAGCCGGCGGCGTCTTTTGCGG
Organism: Opitutales bacterium; assembly: GCA_038249085.1. Taxonomy (GTDB): domain Bacteria; phylum Verrucomicrobiota; class Verrucomicrobiia; order Opitutales; family Opitutaceae; genus ER46. The sequence continues at coordinate 54,300 of JBBRWR010000041.1, read as the reverse complement.
CCCGGGGCGCGAAGCCGCCGCTGCCGAGGAGCACCTCGGTTTCCAGCTGGCCCGCGAAAAACACCGCCTTGGCCTCCATCTCCGGCATCGGGGCGGCGGGCGCGGCGGCGGCGGCATCGCGGCGGTCCTCCCGCGCTCCGCGTTCACTGGCGCAGCCGGCCAGGATAAAGAATGCGCTGGCGCAGGTGACCAGGCGCCGGCAGGGGCGTACGGAAAGGTGAGGCAAAGACATCAGCGCCTTTCGACGCGCGCGGGCGGGCAATGTTTCCTCGGTCCGGCGCGCCCGCGCCCGACTCAGGCCGAATTGAAGTTGAAGCTGACGCTGATGCGCTCTTCTTCCACCCGGTTGGTGGCGACTTCGTGCCGGAGCCAGCTCTCGAAAAGGATCACGTTGCCCGCTTGCGCCGGGTACGTGACGTGGGATCGGTTTTCGCGGCGGGCGGCGGGCAGCCGGGGTGGCGCGGCCATGAAGCGATCCAGCCGCGGGTCCTCGAATTTGAGGCCCGGACAGCCGGCCGGCGTCGCCACATAGTAGGTGCCACTGATGAAGGACAACGGGTGCAGATGCAGGGAGTGGGCCGCGCTGGGCGGCATGATGTTGACCCAGAGGTCGGTGAGGTTAACGGACCGGCCGCGCAGGTCCAGGTCGAGGCGGCGGGCGAACGTGCGCACGTGGCGGGTGAGTTTCTTTTCCAGCGTGGCAAACGTGCTCGAGAACCGGTGCAGCTCGTTCATCGAGGCGTAGCTGGTGTAACCGCCGGGATAGTTCTTCTCCGACCAGCGGCGGCCGGCGCGATCGAAGTCGCGCAATTGCCGGCATTCGTGGGCGAGTTCGCGATTGAAGCGCTCAAGGCCGGAGGCCTGAAGGGGCTCGCAATAGATGAAGGTGGGAAACCAGGCGCGGATGGGCATGGGATGGAATGTGGCGGGGGTGCCGGAAGGTTCGGGGAGAATTCGATGCGGGCAAAGGCCGGCGGGTCGGCCGGGTCGCCAAATTCCCAAACTCGCCGCGTGGCGGCGAGAGAAAGAATCTGCTCGCCTCCCGCCTTCCGCTTCCCGACTCGCTGCTCATTTCGCCGGACCGCGTCGGTTGCCCTCATCATTCGGGCCGTTCCGGCAAGGTTGGTGCAAGGGGTTGGCGCCCCTTTCATCCGACGGAACGGGTGCGGGAATTGTTTTCGCTAACCGCTGGAAACCGCGTCCGCAATCGCCCGGCCAACTTCGCGCGTCGTTGCGCTGCCACCGAGATCGCGGGTTCGCGGGCCCGCCGCAATCACGCGTTCGATCGCCTGCACGACCGCCGCCGCGGCCTCCGGTTGTCCGAGATGCTCCAGCATCAGCGCCCCGCACCAAATCTGGCCGATGGGATTGGCGACGCCCCGGCCGGCGATGTCAGGCGCGGACCCATGCACGGGTTCAAACATCGACGGGAATTCGCGCTCGGGATTGAGGTTGGCGGAGGGCGCGATGCCAATCGTGCCGGTCACCGCCGGCCCCAGATCCGAAAGGATGTCGCCGAAGAGATTCGAGGCGACCACCACATCGAACCAGTCCGGATGCAGGACAAAGTGGGCGGTGAGAATATCGATGTGGTACTGGTCGGTGCGCACCTCGGGATATTCCGCGGCCATCGCGCGGAATCGTTCATCCCAAAAGGGCATGGTGATGGTGATGCCATTCGACTTGGTGGCGGAGGTCAGGTGCCGCTTGGGGCGCCGGCGGGCGGTTTCGAAGGCGTAGCGCAGGATGCGATCCACTCCCCGGCGGGTGAAGATCGACTGCTGGGTGACAATTTCCTCCCCGGACGCCAAGATTTCACGACTTCCGACCTCGGAGTATTCACCCTCGCTGTTTTCACGCACCACGCAAAAATCAATGTCGCCCGCCTGGCGGTTCCGCAAAGGCGGGGTGACCCCGGGCATGAGGCGCACTGGACGGACGTTGGCGTACTGCTGGAACTCGCGGCGAATGGGGATGAGCAGCCCCCACAACGAAACGTGGTCGGGCACGCCGGGATATCCCACCGCCCCGAGGTAGATGGCGTCGTGGTGACGGATGTGCGCGAGCCCGTCGGCGGGCATCATCGCCCCGGTTTCCCGGTAAAGGTCGCAACTCCAAGCGAACGAATCCCAGTCGAGGCCGAAGCCGAATCTCCGCGCGGCGGATTCCAGTACGGCCACGCCGGCCGGCACGACCTCTTTGCCAATGCCATCCCCCGGGATGGTTGCGATGCGATATCGTTTCATGATGGATGGGGAAGAGTGAGGCAGGGAGCGGCCGCCGTCCGCGGCGGGACGGCGCCGGCGGATCTAGCGAATCCACCCCGGCAGGGTGTCGAGCCGCAGATCAAACACATAACGGCCGATCCCGATGACGAGACCGACGATGATGGGCACGATCATCACACTCAGCCACAGACCCGCGCGCGCCATCTGCGGGAGCGTGATCTGGCCGCTGCCGAAGACGATCGCGTTGGGCGGCGTCCCAACCGGGAGCATGTACGAGCAATTCGCCGCCAGCGCGGTGGGGATGAGAAAGAGGAGGGGATTCTGCCCGAGGCTCAGGGCGATGGCGGCCGCCACCGGCAGGAACGTCGCCGCCGTGGCGGTGTTGCTGGTCAGCTCGGTCAGCATCTTGATGCCGAAGCAGACCAGGCAGAGCGTCGCGAGCATCGGGATACCGTGCAAGGCACTGGCGAGGTCGCCGAGATAGCGCGACAGGCCGTGTTTATCAATGCTGTCGGCCAGGCTCAACCCCCCGCCAAACAGGAGCAGCACATCCCACGGCATACCCTTGGTGGCCTTCCAGTTCATTGCGAACACGCCGCGCCGCCAGTCGACTGGAATCAGGAACAACAGGATCGCGCCCGTCATGGCGATACCGGTGTCAGTCAGCAGGGGGACGAACCGCACCAGCGCGGGCTGGAAGATCCACCCGAGTGCGGTGAGGGCGAAGACCAGCGTCACCACGACTTCACCCCGGCTGAATTTTCCGAGCCGGGCCTTTTCCCGGCGGAGCAGGTCCGCCATGCCCGGCACTTCGCCGGGCTCGAGTCGGAAGGAAATGCGCGTCAACACCAGATAGACGAGGGGCAGGGTCAGCAAGGTCACCGGCACCCCGAGGAGCATCCACTGACCGAAACCAATGTGGAGGCCGTACACTTTTTCGACGTAGGCGGCGAGCAGGGCGTTGGGTGGGGTGCCGATCAGGGTCGCCATCCCGCCCGTCGTCGCGCCGTAGGCGACCGAGAGGAGCAGCGCCGTGGCGAAGGCGCGCTGGGCGGGCTGGATCCTCACTTTCTCGGGTAGCAATTCGACGACGGAAAGGGCAATGGGCAGCATCATGAGTGCCGTGGCCGAGTTGCTGACCCACATGCTCAAGAAGGCCGAAGCCAGGAGGAAACCCGCCACAATCTGCGAGGGCCGCGTGCCCATGACGCTGAGGAGATTGAGGGCGATGCGCTGGTGGAGGTTCCAGCGCTGCATGGCGAGGGCGATGAGGAAGCCGCCAAGGAAAAGGTAGATGATCGGACTGGCATAGGGCGCCGCGGTCTCGCGCATGCCGCCCAGATGGAGCGCGGGAAAGAGCACCAGCGGAAGCAAGGCCGTGACCGGAATGGGCGCCGCCTCGGTGATCCACCACACCGCCATGAGCAGCGCGACCCCGGCAGTCCGCCAGCCGGCAACGTCGAGGCCCTCCGGCGGCGGCATGAGCAGGGTGGCGATCAAGGCGCCCGGGCCGAGCATCCAGCCGAACCATTGGCGGCGGCTGTATCCCGTGGGTTGGGTCGCGTCTTCTTGGGCGGGAGGCATGCCGTGGTTCAGGAATTTTGGAGCGAACGTGCGCGGTTCGTCGTCGTCATGGATGGGGAATGGCGATCCGCGCGAAGGCCTTGAGACTGCCCGGGCCTCGCTGATCGACGAATTCCGCGTAGGCCACCTGCTGCAGGCGGGAGGCTTCCTCCTTCGCCAGGCCCAGATCAAACGCACACTGCTCCCTTTCGCCGAGGGAACGGGGATCGAGTCCCGTCAACGTTCCAAAAACGACCAGGGCCTCCAGGTAATAGCCGTAGCTGCTCCCGTGGTGATTATCATGGGCCCAGAGGTTTACCAGGCCGGGCCCAATCCCGTCATAGGGATCGGCATCGGCGACCCCGGTGGTGACGGCGAAGCGCAAACCCGCCTGAGTCGCGAACGCCTGGAAGAGCGCGGGTACGCCACCCACCCCGGTGCCATTGAGGTCGGTGACCGAGCCCGAGCGGTAGTAGCGCACGGGGGAGCCGGCGGCAAAGATAAGGCTGTTGCCGACGAACAGGACCGTGGGGGCAGGACCGCCGCCGTCCGGCGGCACCGGTGGTTCGGCGGGCGCACCGGCGACGGGGCCGGTCGTCAAACCCAGCCCGAGTACGATGCCGCCCAGGCAGGAGCGAACGAAGCGCCTGCGTTTTCGAGGTGAGGAGGAGGGGAAAGTGATCACGAGGGTGCTAGAATTTCCTGGTGACAGTGAGCGAATACATCCGGCCCTTGGCCATCGTGTTATAGAGTGCGGTTTCGTATCCGTTATTGTCGTCGGACAAGGGCGGGGCGGTGTTGAAGAGATTATTCACGCCCAGCCGGAGGCTGGTCTCCTGCAGCAGGTGGTGAACACCTTCCCGGCCCAGGCGGTAGGTGACAAACGTATTGTAGGTCCGGGTGTCGCTGATGACATAACGGTAAAAGGTGCTGCCGTTGGTGAAGATCGGGCGCAGGTAGGAGGGTGATCCCAGCGACTCGTAGGTCGCCCGGGAGGTCGTGACGCCGGCATTGGTGAAACTGCCGATATAGAACAGGCCGATCCCCGCGCTCCACTGCTGCCGGCGCCAGTTCAGCTGCACGTTGCCCCGCCATTTGGGCGACGCGCCGGAAACGGCGGCCAGATTGGTATCGAGCAATTCCGTGCGCGGCGCGTCCGGCGTGGTGTAGGTGAAGAACGAGACCACCCGCGTCCAGTTGGTTTCGAACTGGAAGTTGCCCAGGGTCGGGGAACGCAGCCGTTCGCTGAGGCCCAGGTCGAAGCCGTTCACAAATTGCCCGGACTTGTTGAAGTAGGTTGTGCGCAGGTAATCGATGCCACCCACGACGGCGCGCTGGCTGCCGGGCGGCCGGGTGGCATTGTAGGCGGCGAAGAAATTCCGGTCTTCCTGCGTCACGGGCAGGCGCACGACCGCGGGATCGCCCAAGTAGCGGGGGGTGCCCGAACCGAGATCGATGGAGTTGATGTTCTGGCCCGCGGCGAGCGCCGCCTGCGTGGCGGCCGTCAGGGCGTCGCGGTCTTCCGTGATGCTGCCGCTGGTGCCCAGCATGTCGGTGTGCTTGATCTCCCAGTAGTCGACGCTCAGGGACAGCCCCTTCAACCGCGGAAGATCGACGACGATGCCGGCCGAAATGCCCGCCGATCGCTCCGGCTTCAGATCGGGATTTCCCTCGACGCGGTTGATGCGGTTGAGCCCGGTGTCGGTGGGCAACTGGGTCACGACGTCGCGATAGGTGTCGCGGTGGTTGAGGGCGGTGCCGTAGAAGCTGGCGCGATACAGGGCGGGCAGGGAGGGCGCCCGGAAGCCCTTGCTGCGCGACGCGCGAACCATAATCCAGTCGACCGGCTTCCAGTTGAGGCCGAACTTGGGACTCCTGGCGTTGCCGAACTCGCTGTAATGCTCCACGCGCAGGGCCGCGCTCAATTCGAGTGCCCGGACCAGGGGCCGCCGGAAGTTGCCGCCGACGAGCGGGGCCGAAAGCTCCGCATAACCGGAAATCACGTCGCGGTCGGCGAAGGTGTCGGGGACGGAGGAGGCGCTCACGACGTCCGAACGGGCGGGATCGAGTCCGGAGGACGCCGGGTTGAGGCCGGAGAAGGCCGAGCGGAGGTCGGAGAAATTTTCCCAGCGATACTCGCCCCCCAGGGCCATGCTGAGCTTGTTGCCGCCCCAGAGCGGCCAGACCTCGCCGCTGGCGCGGAAGTCGGCGCTGCGCAACCGCGTGTAGCCGTTGCGCTCGAAGACGCCGTAGACCGATTCCTTGACGCCCGGGGCATTTGGCAGCGGGCCGGTGTCGACCAACGCCCCGTTCCGCACGGCATAGCCGCGGCCGAACGCGTTGAGGGCCTTCGCCGGGTCGGTCTGAAGGACCGCGGCCTGCGTCAGGCTGATTCGCTGGATGGGTTCGTACTCCCGGCCCCGGCCTTGGGCCTGCATCACCGCGCCCTCCCATGACCAGGTGTCGCCAAACGTTCCGCGCAGCCCCGCCAGGGCGCGGTAGGCGGTAGTCGTGACGGTGTCCTCGCGCGCGCCGAAGTCCCAGAAGCGGTGGTTGACGACGTTGACCGCCGAGGGGGAGCCGGTGAGGCGCGGCGTGCCATCGGAGTTGGGTGCGCCGGTGGGATTCCAGAAGCGCTCGCCCAATGGATTGTAAGGATTGTTCGCCGGGATCACCAGGTTCCCGTTCACACTGCTCTGGTAGACGTCCGGGTCGCGGTAGACGACGGAACGCGCCCGATAGTAATTCAGATCCCCGAAGGCGGTGAGGCGGGGGCTCAGATCGTATTCGCCGCCCAGGAAGATGTTCGCGCGCCTGGACTGCGGCTGCAGCGAACGAATTTCGTTCAGATTCCAGTAGTAATCCCGGCCCGGGCCGTCGGCGCTGCGGGCCGGCACGGCCGTGCCGATGCCGGGTTGCCCGGTGCCGGTCGTGGGCAGCAGGTAGAACCTGCCCGTCGTGTTCGCGAGGGTGGAGGGAACCCCCGTCGGTCGACGATTCGTGACAAGGAAGGTCCCGAACTGGTCCTTGCCGTCGACGGTCACGGTGTTGAACTGCCCGTAGGCGCTGGTGGTGGTGCGATTGTTGAAGGCGGGGTCGGAGTAGTCGTTCCAGGGCGCGGGCGCCCGGGCGACCATGTCGCCATCCTGGGAAAACCAGCGGTCGCGCAGGAAGGTCCCCTTGCGATCATGGTAGTCCGCCGAGAGGATCAGCCGGCCCTGCTGGTGCGCAAAATCGAGCCCGTGCGTCAGCGAGGCGCGATACTCCGCCCCGTCGCCATAGTCCGTGATGCCGTAACGCAGCGACAGTTCGGTGCCGCGAAACCGACGATGCATGACGTAGTTGACGACGCCCGCGACGGCATCGGCGCCATAGATGGAGGAGGCGCCATCGCGCAGGATATCCACCCGTTCGATACCGCGGTTCGGCAGCTGGTTCACATTGACCGAGAGGGCCGGCACGCCCTGCTCGTTCCAACTGATTGGGTGCGGGGCGAGCCGCCGGCCGTTGAGCAGGATCAGGGTGTTGCCGGAGGAGAGCCCGCGGAACGAAAGGCTGGCGTTGTCGCCGCGCGCATTCTGCGTGGCGAGGGCCGCTTCGTTGCCCGGCAAACCCGACGCCATGGGCAGGGAGGCCAGGAGATCGGAGGGCTGGCCGGGATCATAAATCTCGAGCTGCCCGGCCTGGAGGCTGGTCACCGGCAGGATGCGCTCCTGTTCCAGGCGTTTGATGTTTGATCCGGTGACCGTGAACGCCTCCAGCTTCACGGTGGAATCGGCTTCGCCGGCGGCGGAGGGAAGGGCCAGCGGCGCGACCTGCCCGACCGCGCCGGCGGTGAGGGCGGAAACGGCCAACAGACGCGCAGCGCGCAGGAGCGAGGAGAGCATGGCGGGGAGGGGGTTCAGGTGGAAAACCCCGGAACGTAGGTGCCCGGGGTCGCGGGGGAGTGGAAAGCGATACAGTGACAGAACTCGAGGTGGCTGGACATAGGCGGAATTACCTGAACGGCGGGGCGCGGTTTCACGGGTCTGCTTGCTTGCACGTGTGCGCGGAGGGGATACGGTCGCTGCACTTCACCGCGATGGCCCCCCGCGTCTCCATGATTCCCGGTTTCCCCCTGCACTCGCTGCCTCCGCCGGCCGCGCGTCTGCTTTCGGGTCTCCTCACGGCGGACGACTTGAACAGCTTCTGGCGGGCCAGCCTGCGCCTGCTGCGCGGCTGCCTGCCGCACCATTCGTGCAGTCTGCTGCTGAGCATCATCGACTATCAACCGTCGCGAGGCCGGCACTTCGTGGTCGCGCAGGGCCGGCGGGCGAGCCAGCCGGTCAACAGCCTGAGCATCTCGCGGCCCTTCCTGGCGGCTCATCCCAAGGTCAAACTCTACACCTTTGAGGATGTCCTGCGGGAGGACCCGCGCGCGCAGTTGCGGCGCCTCGAGCGCGAGAAGCTCTTCAGCGGGTGGGATGACTTTGTGCATCTCGCCTTCTGGAACGCCGACGCCCCCGAGGCGGTGTTGAGCATCCGGCGCAGCAAGGAACAGGGGAAGTTCCGCCGGGAGGATCGGGACCTCCTCGGTTTCCTGTATCCGATTTTCGAAGCAGGATTGAGGCGGCTGCGTCAGCTGGAACAGGAGCGCAGCCATCGCCAGTCGCTGGAACAGTTCATCATGGGCCTGCCCATCGCGGTGATGTTTCTGGACGAACACCGCCAGCTGGCCTTCGCGACCCAGGAGGCCTTCGATTGGTGCGCGGTTTGGAACTACGGTTACAAGAAGGCCCGTGCCGTGAACGCCCGTTCGTCCTTTGCCGTGCCGCGGGATATCGATTCAGCCTGCACGAGCCTGCACGTCGCATCGGAGCACGCGACGGCGCTGGGACAGCGGGGGGTGGTAACCCGCACGGTGCGGATCAAGCACCCGGTGCTCGCCGGTCTGACCGCGCGCGTCGAAATCAGCCAGCCGGAGCACGACGCGTTCGTCCGCCCCGGTTTTTGGGTGACCTTCCTTTCCGGAGTGAATCTCGACGGGGCGAGGGCTGAATTGCGGACGGAAGCGTTGCAGCACCTCGTACACCTCACTCCCAGCGAACGACGGGTCGCGCTGCTGGTGGCGGAGGGCCTGCGTAACCAGCAGGTGGCCCAGCGCCTCGGCAAGTCGACCCGCACCGTGGATTTTCAGCTGAACACGATTTTCCGCAAACTCGAGGTCAAGAGCCGCTCCGAGCTGACCCGCCTGCTCGCCTGAGCAGCGAGGGCCAGGAGGAGTTCATCCCCGCCCCGATCCCTCTGATGGTGTGACCGTCTCGCTGTGGGTGGGCCGGGCCAGAGATGCGGCTACGTGATGCCGCCCATGCGGCGGCGCACCCAGGGCACGAGGGCGAGAAAGATCGCGGCGACGATGAACACCGCGACGGACTGCTGGCCGAAGAAGCGGTCGAGGTGGCCGGCATCCCCCTCACCGAAGCTCGCGGCCAGCACGCCGGCGAACTTGTTGCCGAAGGCGGCCCCGAGGAACCAGATGCCCAGCATCGCGCCCACGAGGTGGCGCGGCGCCAGCTTGGTGAACGTGCTCAGGCCGACCGGGCTCAGGCACATCTCGCCAATCGTCTGGAGAAAGTAGAGCCCGAGCAGCCAGAGCGGGCTGACGCGGCCCTGCATGGCCAGCCGCGCCGCCGGGATCATCAGGCTGAAGGCCAGGGCGAGAAAGAAGAGGCCGAGGGTGAACTTCATCGGGCTCGAGGGCTGTTTGGTGCCGAGGCGGGTCCAGAGCAGGGCAAAGAGCGGGGCGAGGAGGATGACAAAGATCGGATTGGCGGATTGGTACCAGGACGACGGCACTTCGACGCCGCCCACGTGGGTGGCGGTATGACCTTCGGCGAAAAGGGTGAGCGACGTGCCGGCCTGTTCGAACAGGGCCCAGAAGATGAAGGCGCCGATGAAGAAAAAGAAAATCGCCCCCAGCCGGCGGCTCTCGGGATTTCGCGAATAGCCGAACCAGAGCATGAGGCCGATGGGCACGAGGACGAACAGGTAGCGGATCCAGTTGAAGGCGGGCTGGTCGGAGAGTTTTACGATCCCCCAAAGGCCGAGCGTGCCGAGGGCCATGACCACGGGCTTCTTCCAGGCGCCGGGCCCGCGGGCGGGGGGCGGCCCGACCTGCTTCAGATCCTGTCCCCAGATAACAAATACGAGCAGGCCGAGGACCATGCCGACGCCGGCGGCGGCGAAGCCCCAATGCCACGCGTGCTGGGGATTGAAGCCCCAACGCGCGAGCATCGCTTTGAAGAGGCTGTGCTGGGCGAGGAAGCCGGTCACCAACGGGGCGATGAACGCGCCGACGTTGATTCCCATGTAGAAAATGGAGAAGCCGGCGTCACGGCGCACGTCGCCGGGCGCATAGAGCTGGCCGACCATGGCGCTGATGTTCGGTTTCAGCAGGCCGGTGCCGAGCACGATGAGCACCAGGCCGAGGTAGAACGTGAACTCACTGGGGAAGGCCATGGAGAAGTGACCGCAGGCGATCACGATGCCGCCGAGCAACACGGCCATCCGGGACCCGAGGATGCCGTCTGCGATCGTTCCTCCCGGAATCGAGAGCATATAGACCGACATCGTGTAGGTGCCGTAGATCAGGCTGGCCTGGGCGGTGGGGAGATCGAGCCCGCCGGCAGCGAGCGGGGCGACCATGTAGAGCGTGAGCAGCGCCCGCATGCCGTAATACGAAAAGCGCTCCCAGAGTTCGGCGAAGAAGAGCGTGTAGAGCGGCTGGGGATGGCCGAAGATTTGCGGATGCAGCGACAGGACCGCCTCGGTTTCGATGGGCACGGGGCCGGGCGACGCGGGGGACGAACTCATGTTGGGGCGCGAGCTTGGGGCGGCGCCCGCGGGGCGCAAAGCGGAAATACCAGGGGAAAGGGAGTCGGTTCGATCCCGGAAGCGTATCGCAGGGCAAGGTCAAAGTCGTTCCCTCGCCTCGCAGTCTTTCTCTCTCCTCTTTCTCTCCCGGGCCAAACCCTGACGAAAGAGAAAGATAAAGAGGCACGAGAAAGATCGGCTGGAGTTTATGCAGCTGCTGCCAATCACGCGGCCGATCGCGATCGCCGCCCCGGCGCTGCGCCTGCCGCATGGCGATCAATTCGACCGCATCATCACCGTCACCGCCAAGGTGCACAAATGGGTACTCATCACCAAGGACGCCAACATCGTGGATGCGGGCATCGTGACGACGGTGCGGTGACGGGCGCCCGGACTCGCGCCGGCCAGCCTCAGAAGCGGCCGTTGATGCCGGCGGTGATCGTGGTGCCGCCGAAAAGCGTGAACTGCATCTGGTCGCGGATGCCGCGATAGGCGGACTGGGGCGCGTTGGTGATATTGTTCACGTCGACGGACAACGTGACCGACGGTCGCAGCTTGTAGCCGATGCCCGCGTTTACGACGGTCCGCGAGAAGAGGTAGCGATTGCGTGCGGGCGTCCCGTCGGCGTAGGCGGTGATGTAGTCGCCGGTGTAGTTGACGATGACACGGGAGCTGAAGCCGCGATAGCGCCAGAACAGGCTCAGGTTGGCCATGCGCGGCACGAAACCGGCAACTTCATTGGTCCCCAGGCTGCTGGTGCCGCCAAAATCACCATGGGCCTCGAGCGCCGAGAAGTTCGCGGTCGTGCCCAGGCCCTTGAGCAGACCCGGCAAGAACGTGAATTGTTGCTGGTAGCTCAGCTCGACCCCCTGCACGTAGGCCGTCCCGGCGTTGGCGGTGGTCAGCTGGGTGAAGCCGCCGTATTCTCCGGAGTACCCATTGTCGGTGCCGGTCCCGATCGTGCCCGTCTCGATGCCCCGCACGATGAAGTCCTTGATCGTCTTGTGGAACCAGCCGAGGGAAATGCTGCCGGCGGGCTCGAAATAATATTCGAGCGACGCGTCCCAATTCGACGCCGTCTGCGGCAGCAGGGACGGATTGTTCACCGTGAGGGTCTGCTGGTTTTCGTTGATGGTCTCGTTGGGCAGCAGGTTGGTCATGGCCGGCCGGCCGAAGCTCGTCGACCAGCTCAGGCGCGCCTTCCAGTTCTGGGCCAGATCCTGGGTGAGGTGCACGCTGGGAAACGACTTGGTGTAGCTGCCGTTCAAGGCGCGCTTTGTGTCGCCGTAGTCTTTCAGCGCGGACCCGATGGGATCGGCGTTGCGCTGCGCGGTCGTGCTCACGGTGCGGGCGCGCACCCAGCCCCAGCTGCCCGTCTCCGTCTTCTCGGTCCGCACACCGGTCAGAAAGCCGGTGTGGCCGACCCGACCGTGGGCCATGAGATAGCCCGCCGTCACGGTTTCGGTGACGCGGCGCGTGCCGGTGAAGTTCACCTGCTGGCCCCAGTACTGATCCTCCCGCCAGAGCGACGGCTCGATCGGGTTACGGTCATGGAAAAACTGGGACGCATACCAGAACGGCACCTGGCGGCCGGTCTTGAGGGTGTTGACGATCGTGATGGACGGGTCCGAGGGCAGGGTCGTGCCGAGATAGGACCAGCGGCGGTTGTGATTGTTATCCTGGGCGGACTGCTCGCGCCAGTGCAGGCCGGTCTTGAGGAAAGCCTGCACGCTGCCGGCCAAATCGTACTTGAGGTTGGCGCGCGCCTCCCGCAACTCGTGGTCGTTGTCGATGTTGTTGTTCTGGAAAAAGCCGTTCAGCCGGTAAGAATCCGGGTTGGAGATGTCGGGACCGGCGGTCTGGGTGAAGCGGGGATAGAGATCCGAATCCGTGCGATCGAGGATCCAGCCGGCCCGGTTGACCCGCATGGTGAAGATGCCGCCGTCGTTGCCGGACCCGTTGTTGATGTGGGTGCGGCTGAAGAGGCCGCCGTAGTCGAGTTGCACGCGGTCCCAGGTGTGCTCGGCGCCCAGATCGACGTGGCGCATGCGCAGGAAGAAATTGTTCGGGCCCTGGGTCGCGACGTCGAAGTTGGACGCGGCGACGGGGCGCACCTCCGTGATGCGATTGGTATAGCCGGGCAGGATACCGGCGGTCGCGCTCGTGCCGACGACCTGGTTGGTGAAGGCGCGGGTGGTGAAGCGCAGTTTGCCCATCTCGTTCGCGTCGTTGTAAATCGTGTTGAAGGACAGCTTGGTCGTCGGCGACAACCGGTAGTCGATCTTTACATTCACGCTCGCCTGCTTGCGGTTGTTATATTGATCGAAGGTGTTGTAGTCCCAGAGGAACGCCGGCTGGGTGGCCGTGTTCTCGAAGTCGCGCGTGGTGCTGTGGGCCCCGGCGGCGTTTTCGCTGTAGAATGTGTTCACGGCCACGCCGAGGTTGCGGGTGCCCCCGGCGACGTCGAACACCTCCCAGTAGCCGAGGTTGAAGAGCGGATGGGTGCGGTGCGCCTCGCGCAGCGGAATCGTTTCGAAGAACGGCGGCGCCCAGCGCAGGGCCAGGTTGTAGGTGGTCCGGCGCTTTTCCCGCATGCTGAGCGGGGAGCGGCTCTTGAGGTTGATGGTCCCGCCGAGCGAATCCGCGCCCTTGTCGGGCGTGTGGCCCTTGATGAGTTCGAGGCCCTCGAACATCGCGCCGGTGAGGTTGTTGATCCGGGTGGTGCGGGCCATGCCGCCTTGGCTGGACACCAACCCGCCGTCGAGCGTGATCGTATTCATGCCGGCACCCATGCCGCGGATGGTGAAGCCGTCGATGCCGTTCTCGAGGTTCAGATTGCCGGAAACGCCCGGCAGCAGGATGGCGAGTTCGCTCGCGCTCATGTTCGGCAGGTTGCCGTAGGAATCCATGGCAACGACGTTCTTGGTGTTGGGGGCGTTGCGCTGGGCGGTGATCGCCGCCGCGCCGCCCTCGCGTTCCGCCGCGACGGTGAAGGCCTCCAATTTGTAGACGGCCGTGGTCAGTTCGAAGTCGCGCGCGACGCGCTGGCCGGCGGTGACAATCACGTTGTGTCGGACTGGGTCGAGGCCGGTGTAGGTGGCAACGAGTTCATAGGTGTCGGCCGGAACCCCGGTGAGCACGAAACGGCCGGTGTTGTCCGTGAGCGTACCGCGGCCCAGGGTGGGCAGCGAGATCCGGGCGCCCTCGAGCAGATCGCCGGTGCCGGCGTTGCTTACCGAGCCGGCAATCGCCCCGCCGGGGACCGCGCCCGGGAGCGTCGAAAGGAGGCTGGTAAAGACCACGGCGAGACAAACGACCAGGCGGCGGGCACCGAGAACACTGAGGCGGAGAGTACGCGAGTTCATGGTTTTGGGTTGGGTTGGATTGCTGACGATGGGTGAGTCGACGAAACGAGCGTGCCACCGGCAAGCGATCGGACCTTACATTGTTGTCAGAGGAGTCCCACCGGCCCGCCGACGCGGGGGCGCCGGCGGGCCAAGAAAAAGCCCCCGGCGGGAAGCCGGGGGCGGGAGGTTGCGACGGTCCGCGGGGTGAGCGGGCGCCGCACGGGCGGAGGGCGGCGTCAGAAGCGGCCGTTGATGCCGGCGGTGATCGTGGTGCCGCCGAAAAGCGTGAACTGCATCTGGTCGCGGATGCCGCGATAGGCCCGCTGCGGCGCGTTGGCGATATTGTTGACGTCGATGGAAAACGTGAGCGAGGGGTTCATCTGGTAGCCGATGCCCGCATTCACGACGGTGCGCGAGTAGAGGTAGCGGTTGAGTCCGGCCGAGCCCTTGGTGTAGTCGGTGATGTAGTCGCCGGTGTAGTTGACGATGACGCGGGAGCTGAAGCCGCGATACCGCCAGAAGAGACTCAGGTTGGCCATGCGCGGCACGAAGCCGGCGACCTCGTTGGTCTGCAGGGAGTCGGTGCCGCCAAAATCACCGTGGGCCTCGAGGGCCGTGAAGTTGGCGGTGGCACCAAGGCCCTTGAGCAGGCCCGGGAGGAAGGTGAATTGCTGCTGGTAGCTCAGCTCGACCCCCTGCACGTAGGCGGTGCCGGCATTGGCGGAGCTCAGCTGGGTGAAGCCGCCGTATTCGCCGGAGTAGCCATTGTCGGTGCCGGTCCCGATCGTGCCCATATTGATGCCGCTCACGATGTAGTCCTTGATCGTCTTGTGGAACCAGCCGACGGAAATGCTGCCGGCGGGTTCGAAATAATACTCAAGCGAGGCGTCCCAGTTGGAGGCCGTCTGCGGCAGCAGTGACGGATTGTTCACCGTGAGCGTCTGCAGGTTTTCGTTGATGGTCTCATTGGGGAGGAGATTGGTCATGTTGGGTCGGCCGAAGCTCGTCGACCAGCTCAGGCGCGCCTTCCAGTTTTGCGCCAGATCCTGGGTGAGATGCACGCTGGGAAACGATTTGGTGTAGCGGCCGTGCAATTCGCGCCGCGTGTCGCCATAGTCCTTCAGCGCCGACCCGATGGGATCGGCGTTCCGCTGCGCCGTCGTGCTCACGGTGCGGGCGCGCACCCAGCCCCAGCTGCCGGCCTCCGTCTTTTCCGTGCGCACGCCCGCCAGGAAGCCGGTGTTGCCGATGCGGCCCTGGGTCATCACATATCCCGCCGTCACGGTCTCGGTGACGCGACGCGTGCCGGTGAAGTTCACCTGCTGGCCCCAGTACTGATCCTCCCGCCAGAGGGAGGGCTCAATCGGGTTGCGGTCATGGAAAAACTGGGACGCATACCAGAACGGCACCTGGCGGCCCGTCTTCCGGGTGTTGACGATGGTGATCGAGGGATCCGACGGCAGAGTGGTGCCCAGGTAGGTCCAGCGACGGTTGTGGTTGTTGTCCTGGGCCGCCTGCTCGCGCCAGAGGAAGCCGGTCTTGAGAAACGCCTTCAGGCTGGTCGGCAGAGTGTACTTCAGGTTGCCGCGCGCCTCCCGCAACTCGTGATCGTTGTCCAGATTGTTGTTCTGGAAAAAGCCGTTCAGCCGGTAATTGTCCGGATTGGCGATGTCGAGCCCGGCGGTCTGGGTGAAACGCGGATACAGGTCGGAATCGGTGCGGTCGAGAATCCAGCCGAGGTTGTTGACGCGCATGGTGAAGATACCGCCGTCGTTGCCGGACCCGTTGTTGATATGGGTGCGGCTGTACATGGCGCCGTAGTCGAGTTGCACGCGGTCCCAGCTGTGCTCGACGCCGAGGTCGAGGTGGCGCATGCGTAGGAAGAAGTTGTTGGGTCCCTGCGTGGCGACGTCGAAATTGGACGCGGTGGACTGGCGCACCTGTGTGATGCGATTGGTGTAGCCGGGCAGGATCCCGGCGGTGCCGGTCGTGCCGACGACCTGGTTGGTGAAGGCGCGCGTGGTGAAGCGCAATTTGCCCATCTCGTTCGCGTCGTTGTAAATGGTGTTGAGCGACAGCTTGGTGGTGGCCGAGAGCCGGTAGTCGACCTTCACGTTCAGGCTCGCCTGCTTGCGGTTGTTGTACTGGTCGAAGGTATTGTAGTCGTAGAGGAACGCCGGCTGGGTGGTGGTGTTCTGGAACTCGCGCGTGGTGCTGTGGGCGCCGGCGGCGTTCTCGCTGTAGAACGTGTTCACGGCCACGCCGAGGTTCCGGGTGCCGCCGGCGACGTCGAACACCTCCCAGTAGCCGACGTTGAGGAGCGGATGGGTGCGGTGGGCCTCGCGCAGGGGAATCGTCTCGAAGAACGGCGGCGCCCAGCGCAGGGCGAGATTGTAGGTCACCCGGCGCTTTTCCTTCATGCTGAGGGGCGAGCGGCTCTTGAGGTTGATGGTGCCGCCGAGGGAGTCCGCCCCCTTGTCGGGCGTGTGGCCCTTGATCAATTCGAGGCCTTCGAACATGGCGCCGGTGAGGTTGTTAATCCGGGTGGCGCGGGCCATGCCGCCCTGGCTCGACAAGAGCCCGCCGTCGAGGGTGATGGTGTTCATGCCGGCCCCCATGCCGCGGATGGTGAAGCCGTCGATGCCGTTTTCGAGGTTCATATTGCCCGACACGCCCGGCAGCAGAATGGCGAGCTCACTCGCGCTCATGTTCGGCAGGTTGCCGTAGGAATCCATGGCGACGACGTTCTTGGTGTTGGGGGCGTTGCGCTGGGCGGTGATTGCGGCGGCGCCGCCTTCCCGTTCGGCCGCCACGGTGAAGGCGTCGAGCTTGTAGATTCCGGTCGTCAGCTCGAAGTCGCGCGCCACGCGCTGGCCAGCCGCGACAGCGACAGTGTGCCGGAGCGGATCCAACCCGGTGTAGGTGGCGAGGAGTTCATGGGTGCCGGCTGGGACCCCGGTGAGCACGAAGCGGCCGGTGTTGTCCGTCAGGGCGGTGAGGCCGAGCTGCGGCAGCGAAATCCGGGCGCCCTCGAGCAGATCGCCGGTGCCGGCGTTGCTCACCAATCCGGCAATCACGCCGCTGGCTTCAGCGCCGCGAAGGGCCGATCCGACGAGGGTGGCGAATAGAACGATGCAGGAGGCGAGGAGGCGGCGGCTGGCCGCGGAGAAACCAGCGGGGAGGGGACTTGAGTTCATGGTGCTGCATGGGGTGGTGTATGCGCCGAGCGGAAAGTCTGAAAGTGAGAGATTGGCCTCGAGGCCGTCAAGCTGCCATGACGGCCGGCGGAGGCGGGCGCAGGGCGGGGTCAAAGTCGTCCTCTCGCCTCGTAGTCTTTCTCTTTCTTCTTTCTCTTAATCTTTCTCTCCTGCGGGCAAACCCTGACGAAAGATAAAGATAAAGAACCAAGAGAAAGATTGGCCAATCGACTTTGACCCCGCCCTGAGGGCAGGGGGCGGGGGGCAAGAAAAAGCCCCCGGGGGAAACCGGGGGCGGAAAGGAAAGCAGGCACCCGGAGGTGCGGCCCTTACTTGGTGGCCGGGAGTGCCGGAGCCACCGCCGGGGCGGCCGCGGGCGGCTTGATGTCGATCAGTTCGACGTCAAACACCAGGGTCGAGCCGGGGGGGATGCCGGGGCGGCCGTCGTCGCCGTAGGCGAGGTGGGGCGGGACGTAGAGCTTGATCTTGCCACCCTTATTCATCTTCTGGATACCCTCGGTCCAGCCCGCGATGACCTGGTCGAGCGGGAATTCCGCCGGTTCGCCGCGCTTCACCGAGCTGTCGAACTCGGTGCCGTCGATCAGCTTGCCGGTGTAGTGCACCTTCACGGTCTCGGTCGGCTTCGGGGCCGGGCCGGCGCCGGTCTGGATGATCTCGTAGCGCAGACCGCTGGGCAGCTCGACGACCGCCTTGTTCTCCTTGAGCTTGTTGAAGAAGTCCACGTTGGTCGACTGGTTCTTGGTCTTCAGCTTGGCGGTGTAGGCGGCCTGCTTCTTCTGCATGAACTCGTCCATCATCGGCCCGATTTTTTCCAGCTCGTAGGGCGAGTCCTTGCCGCCGGCGGCCTGTTCGAGGCCCTTGATCAGCAGCGCGATTTCCGCCGGACTGAACTCGAGTTCGGTCAGGCCGACGCGTTTGCCGATGAACCACCCGAACTCCTCGATGAGTTGCGAATCGGTGAAGGCGGGGGCGGCGGGAGCGGCCGGGGCCGCCCCGGGTACGTTGAGTTTGACCTCCTGGGCCGTCGCCACGGCGAAGCCGAGGACGGGCAGGCAGATCGAGGCGATTTGCTTGAATTTCATGAATGGATTATGGGTTGGTGTGGTCACGGCCGCGCTGAATTTGTGCCGTAAAAGTTTCCACCACTGCCACCCGCCCCGGGGAAAGCAATCCCGATCTCCCCGCTTGTGTCAGCCGGGGGGATCGGCCATCACGGGACCTTTTCGACGCATGAACCCTGATCAATTTTGGACCAGCCCGGATGGACAGATCCTTTCCGTCAAGAACAAGGACGATCGTTTTGTGTCGCTGACGCTGGCTTTCTGGCCGCGGCATCCGGCCGAATTCGAGTTCCTGAAGGCCAATCTGGGCAGCCTCAAGTTTTCCGAACGCAGCTCCCTGGCCCGCATTGGCATCGAGATGATCATCCAGGGCGGGCCCCAGGTGGAGGGTAACCGGCTCGAACTTCAGGCCGACGCCTTCATCTACGACCCGAGTTTTCCCAATGCCTCATATTGGAAGAAGTTGATGCGGTTGGGGGCTCCGGTGGGCCGGCTTTTCCTTGCGCCGGCGGCGGCGAAGCTGGCCACGGCGGAGATCTGGGATGCGTTGAAGGAGAACCGGATCAAGCTGCCCAATACGATCAGCATCGATTCGCACGGCCGGGTCTTCCTGACGCCGCATCACCTCAGCTATACGCTCAGCCCGAAATTGCTGCGTTCAGACTTCGAGCGGGTGGTCAGCGGTCACGCCGGGCGCAACTTTCTCGACCGGGTGCAGTTGCGCCACGACGCGGCGCCCCTCGCCATCCCGCCGCACTCGGGCATCCTCACCAGCTGCTCGATGTACCTGAAGGAGCATTTCGTGGTGCTCAACCAGGGAGCGGGCAACTTCGGCATCCACACCAGCGCGGTCCTGCTCGATCCGATCAAGACCTTTGGCACGAACATCATGCTGGAGATCTACAACCCGGGCGACCAGCCGGTGGTGAACCCGGTGGTGTCGGTCGACGTCTTCCGGGCGCCGGAAGTCGAGGATCCCGAGTTCAAGACCCTGGCCAAGAAGCGCACCCGGCTGCTCTCGATGGCGACCGGCCTTTACCGGTGCCTGGACGAGAATCCTCCCCGGGAGACCGGGGCGGCCGCACCCCGGACCAGGATTTCCCTGCGGGGCAAGACGGGTTCGATGGAAAACCGGGCGGTCTTCGTGCGGGCCAACGAGGATCTGCGCAAAGTGCTGGAAGGCGAGGTCTGCCCGGTCGGCAGCCGCACCATGATTGAGGCGCTGGACCACGCCCCCGAGCACGCCGACACGCTCATCGTGGACTGTTTTCCCAACCTGCTGGAGCAGATCGAGCTGCTCACGCGGATCGCCGACCTCAAGCTGCGGCGGATCATTTTCCGCATGGCCTCGCGCACGCACGGCTACTTCTTCTCCAGCCATGCCCACGGGCGGTTGGACACGCTGAACTCGATCGGCTTTCAGGTCTACTGGTACGACGAATTGACGAAGGATCTCTACCTGCACACCTACAAGAAGGACCACGGTTTCTTCGTGCGGGAGGAGAGCGCGCGCCGGTTCGACGAGTCGACCATCCTGGCCTTTTACGGCTCGGCCATCGGGCTGGAGCAGAAGGATTCGGATCGCATTTCGTCGCTGGTCGACAAGCTCACGTCGTTCATCGGTCACAATCTGGGCGTGCTCACCGGCGGCGGGGGCGGCGTCATGCGGCTCGCGACCGATCAGGCCCGGGCCAAGGGCGCGCTCACCGGCGCGTGTTTCCTCGAGCTCGAGGCCCAGCCGCCGGAACTCGGGGTCGACTTCTTCAACACCTTCCAGGAGTCGTCGCGGCACTTCCGGCAGAAATGGTTCGAGGCGGCGGATTTTTGCGTCTTCAACGTCGGCGGGGTCGGGACGCTCGAGGAGATCGGCATCGAGCTGTGCAACCTGAAGCTCGGGATCCGGCCCCGCATCCCGTACGTGTTTTTCAACGCCGGTTTCTGGGGCCACCTGCGCAGCCAGATCGAGACGATGATCCAGAGCAAACGGGCGCCGGCGTGGATGGCGGACTACATGCTTTTCACGGACGATCCCGACGAGGTCGTGGATTTTTACCGGAAGAAATTGCAGGTGCTGTAGGCGGGGATTCGCGATCGGGTCGGTGCGGCCAACCCGCCTCATACCGACGGCTTGAAATGACTTGATTTTGCAGGGCCGGACCTTGGTCCGCGCCTCGCGGGCGAAATGGCGTCACCACGGTGTCGCCCTACGGTCCGGAAATCACGAGCTGTTGGTATAAGCTCGTGGCCCAGCGGGCGACAAGGGTCAACGCGCCTGGGGCGGATACGTGCTCTCGAGGAATTTCAGGCTTCCGTCCTCCTGCGGTTCCAGGAGGGCGCCGTTGTCGACGACCAAAACCTCGTGGCCGCCGCGCAGACCATACCCGTAGGTCTTCTCGAAGAGCGGATTTTCCGCTCCGCGTGTGGCGTCGGCCCCGACGCCCCGGAGGTTGCCCGAGGCCAGCACGAGGGTGGTGCTGTTCGGCGCGCCGTACCGGCCGTTGAAGCGGGCGTGGAGTGCGGAGATTCTTGCCCCGTCGCGGATCATTTCGACGCCCTCGGGGGTGTCGGGCGCAAAGCTGGCGACGGCCATGATCAGCGCCACAATGGCCAGAAGGGCGACCGTCCAGGGCGAGGCGAGGCGCTGGCGCCAGCCGATCGGTGGCGCAGGAGATTCGGCGGGTGCGGCCGTCGCGGTCGAGTCCGCCGCGATCGGGGGTCCGGCTGGCGCGCCACTCCAGACCAGCGCGATGATGTTTTCCGGCGAACTCTCCGTCATGGTGTTGACCGTTTCCGGCACCAGGGCGGCGAAGAGGCGGCCGCCTTCGTTCTGCACCGCCACCTTTCCCTGCGGCCCGGCGAGGTAAAGCCTGGCCTCGACTCCCACCAAATCCATCGCCGGCAGGCGTTCGAAGGCCTGCAAAGCGGCGAGCGCGGCGTCCGGCGCGACTTGGGCGCTCGCCTTGCCCTGCTCCGGTGCAACCCGGGAGCCATCGATGCTCAGGTTCAGCGCCGTGAGGGTGAGGGAGGCGGGCGGGCGTTCACTCATCAGAGGGCCTCCATCACAAAGAAGACGGTGGCGCCGGCGTCGGTGGCGCGGAAAATTCCGGTGGCGAGATTGCCGTCGTCAAACCACCGGTCGAGTTGCTGCAGGTTTGCGATCGTCCAGTTGCACTTGTTGATGCGGATCGTCCCGCGGAACTTCACGCCCATGCTGTTACTGGCGTTTTTGTTGTCCCAGTCGTAGGTGCCGCCGAGCGGAGTGGCGCGGAGCCACTGGGTGCGGTTGATGTAACCATCCATGTTGGGTGGAAACAGTCCGGCTGCGGCTTGATCCGCGGGGAAGTCGCCCTTCTCCGCGGCATAGCGGTAGAATGCCTCGGAAAAGACCCGGCAATCGTTCCAGTACGTCGAGGCCCGCGCCCGCAGATTAATCCGCTTCACCGCCACGCGTCCCATCATCGCCAGGATGCCGATGATGAGGACGACAATCATCACCTCCACCAGGGTGAACCCGCGAGTGCGACGGCTTTTGGTCACAGGTGGGGGGCTTAGCCGGTGGGGATGGCGCGTACAATTGAATTCGCGGGATTTTGGCGTTGCGCGGATTTTCGGTTCATCGAAGTTCCGCCCTGTGACTGCCATCACTTTGGACTCCACCGCTCTTCCCCGTTCCGTCCTGGTCGTTGGCTCGGGTGGGCGCGAACACGCGCTGGTGCGAGCGCTGCTCGCCTCCCCGGCGCAGCCCCGCGTCGTTTGTGCCCCGGGCAACGCGGGCATCGCGCCGGAGGCCGCCTGCTTCGCCGTGGCGGCCGATGATGTCGCGCGCTTGGTCGCCCTCACACAGCGCGAGCAGATCGAGTTCGTCGTGGTGGGGCCGGAGGTGCCGCTCTCGCTGGGCCTGGCGGACCGGCTCATCGCCGCGGGGATTCCCGTGTATGGCCCGAAGGCCGATGGCGCCCGGCTCGAGGCGTCGAAAATTTTCACGAAACAGATTCTGCTGAAGTATGGGATCCCGACAGCCCCGGCGGCGTTCTTCGGCGAGGTCACCCCGGCCCTCGAGTATCTCCGCACCCGCCGCATCCCGATCGTGATCAAGGCCGACGGCCTGGCGGCGGGGAAGGGCGTGATTGTGGCCCAGACCCGGGGCGAGGCCGAAGCCGCGGTGCGGGACATGCTCGCCGGGGGCAGGTTTGGCGCGGCCGGCCGGCAGATTCTCGTGGAGGACTGCCTCGTCGGTGAAGAGACTTCGATTCTGGTCGTGGTGTCGGGTCGGGACTACGTGATCCTGCCGACCTCGCAGGACCACAAGCGGGTGGGGGACGGCGACACCGGTCCGAACACCGGCGGCATGGGCACCTACTCTCCGGCGGAGGTGGTCACCCCGGATCTGTACGCGCGGATCGAGGCTGAGATTGTGCGGCCTTCCGTGGAGGCGATAGCGGCGGAGGGCATCGATTATCGGGGCACGCTCTTCATCGGTATCATGCTGACGCCGGAGGGGCCGAGCGTGATCGAGTACAACGCGCGCTTCGGGGATCCCGAGACGCAGGTGGTGCTGCCGCGGGTGGTGAACGACGTGCTCGCGCTGCTGTGGGCCGCGACGCGTGGGGAACTGGCGGGGACCACGCTCGCGATCCGGCCGGAACACGCCCTCTGCGTGGTCATCGCCGCGCGCGGTTATCCCGAGGCTTATCCGAAGGGCGACCCGATTGTTTTTCCCGCCACCCTGCCCGCGGGGGTGACCGTCTACCACGCGGGGACTGCGACGAATGCCGGCGGCCAGGTGGTCACGAATGGCGGTCGGGTCTTGGGCGTGACGGCGCTCGCGCCGACGTTGCGGGCCGCCGCGGATCTCGCCTACGCCGCGTGCGAGACGATCGAGTGCTCCAGCAAGTACTTCCGCCGCGATATCGGGGCCCGCCAGCTCTCGCGCCGATGAACCGGCTGCGCCCCGCCTGTCTGAGCCTCCTGCTCCTGCTCCCGACCGCGGCGAGGTCGGCGTCGCTGGAGTGTGATCTGGGGCACGGTCTGGCCTACGTGCGCGTGAGGGATCTTCCGGCGGATTTGCCGGCGAAACCCGCCGGGTCCACCCCGGCGTGCGTGGTCGACGTGCGGTACGTGCCCGCCGGGCGCGAGGCGGCGGTGGCCTTCGTGGCCTGGCTCAAGTTTCGCGCGTCACCGCGGTCGCCGGTGTTGGTCCTCGCGAACCGTGACACCTCCGCCGAGTTGCGCCAGGCGCTGCGGGAACCTCATCGGGGCACCGGCATCGCGGTCATCGGCATTCCCGGCCCCGGTTTTGAACCGGATGTCGTGGTGCGATCCAACCCGGAAGCCGAGAAGACCGCCTACGACGCGCTCGCCAAAGGCACCCCGGTGGCGGATTTGGTGACCGACCATCCCGACAAGATTCGTAACGACGAGGCGCGGCTGGCCCGGAGCCCGGAGGCCGATCCGGCGGACGATGCGGCGGTCGACGCCAAGCCGGAGGCTCCGCGCGTGGATGCCACCCTGCAGCGCGCCGTCCATCTGCACCGGTCGCTGGTGGCGCTGCGCCGGAACTAGGGAAGTGCATCTGCGAGTTGGCGGTGACTTCCAGGTGGGCGCGGTGCCCTCACCGCGCGGCCCGGCGGGGACGACAGATCGCGGGGTGAGGGCACCCCGCCTACAACCGCCAACTCGTCGCTGCGCCGGAACCAGGGCTTTCGCCGAATCCGGCTTTGCGTTTCGCGCAAAACCGTATCCTTTCCCTCCTCGTGTCCGCTTCCGGGGAGATCGTGGTCGTCTGCACGGCCAATATTTGCCGCAGCCCGATGGCTGCGGCGCTGTTGCAGCATGCCCTGGATGCCGAGGACGGGCCGCTCCAGTCCTACCGCGTGACCTCGGCGGGAGTCGCGGCCCGCTGCGGCGATGCCGTTTCGGCAAATTCAGTGACGGCCCTGAAGAAGGTCGGACTCGATATTTCCGCGCATCGCAGCCAGCCGGTCACGCAGGAGATGCTCAACCGGGCATTGGTCGTCCTGTGCATGACGGAGACGCATCGCGCGATGATCCAGGTGCAGACGGATCGACCGCCGCGCCACCTTCACCTCTTTCGCGAATTCATGCCGGGCGAGGTGGACCGCGAGATCGGCGATCCCTTCGGTGGGCCTCTGCCGCTCTACGAGGCGGCGCGCGATGAAATGGTGGAGTCGATTCCCTCCCTCGTCCGGCACCTCCGCACTCTGGTCGGCTGACGGGTGATTTTTTTCTGGCGACTTCGGGCGCTCCTGCCCGCAATCGCGCATCGAACAACCCATTTCCCTCCCTCATGACCCTTGACGCCACTCCCCTCCGAACTCTCGATCCCGAAATCTACGCCGCCATCACCGCCGAGTTGGCGCGCCAGCAGGGTCACATCGAGCTGATCGCCTCGGAGAACTTCACTTATCCGGCCGTCATGGAGGCCCAGGGCAGCGTCCTGACGAACAAGTATGCCGAGGGTTACCCGGGCAAGCGCTGGTACGGCGGGTGCGAGCAGGTCGACAAGGTCGAGACCCTCGCGATCGAGCGGGCGAAGGTCTTGTTCGGCGCGGAGCACGCCAACGTGCAGGCGCACTCGGGTTCGCAGGCCAATTTTGCGGTCTATACCTCGACGCTGCAGCCGGGCGACAAGGTCCTGGGCATGAACCTGAGCCACGGCGGTCATCTCACCCACGGCAATCCGGCGAATTTTTCGGGCAAGCTCTACAACTTCTGCCAGTATGGGGTCCGCGAGGACAACGGCCTGATCGACTATGATGAACTGGCCGGCGTGGCGGCGCGGGAGCAGCCGAAGATGATCACGGTGGGGGCCAGCGCCTACTCGCGGGTGATTGATTTTGCGCGGATGGGGGAGATTGCCCGGGGGGTGGGGGCGCTGCTGTTTGCCGACATCGCCCACATTGCCGGGCTCGTGGCGGCGGGCGTGCATCCGTCGCCCGTGCCGCACGCCGACTTTGTCACGACCACCACCCACAAGACGCTGCGGGGGCCGCGGGGCGGCCTGATTCTCTGCCGGGCGGAACGCGCGAAGGCGATCGATTCGGCGATGTTTCCGGGCGGGCAGGGGGGGCCGTTGATGCACGTGATCGCGGCGAAGGCCGTGTGTTTCGGGGAGTGCCTGAAACCGGAATTCAAGGTTTACTCGGAGCAGATTGTCCGCAACGCGCGGGCGCTGGCGGCCGCGATGACGGCACGGGGTTACAAGATCGTGTCTGGTGGCACGGACAACCATCTCATGCTGGTCGACCTGCGGCCCAAGTTCCCCGATCTGACCGCGAAGAAGGCTCAGGAGACCCTCGATCTGGCCCACATCACCTGCAACAAGAACACCGTGCCGTTCGAGACCCGCAGTCCGTTCCAGGCTTCGGGCATCCGGCTCGGCACCCCGGCGGTGACCACGCGGGGATTTGTCGAGGCCGAGATGGAGGAGATCGCCGGGTGCATCGATGCGGTCCTCGGGGCGATTGGCACTCCGGACGAGGCCGTCGTCCTCGGGCAGGTGCGCGAGCGGGTCGCCGGGTTGACCGGCCAGCATCCGCTGCCGTACCAGAGCTAAGGGCGGGCTGCCCGCGCTCGACCCCCTCGGATTGACGCCTCGTTCACCCGGTATGCGTGTCGCCCGCGGCATGACCCACCGTTTTGACCGGCTGATCGTCGGTCTGGTCATGCTGGCCGGGGTCGGAACTTCCTTCTGGCTGTGGCGCAACGCGCAGGCGGCGGCGGAGGCGCACGAGGAACTGGCTTTTTCCCAACAGGTGACGGCCCGGCACGCGCTCATTCGCGAGACGCTGGAGGGTTATGAGGAATGCCTGATGGCGATGCGGGTGTTCATGACGCATGGTCGCGCCATCGATCAGGCCAAGTTCGCCGCGGTGGCCAGGGAGCAGTTGGCGCGTCACCCGGGATTCCTCGGGCTGCAATGGGCTCCCCGCGTGCGGGCGGAGGAGAGGGCGGCCTGGGAGGCGGCCCAGGCCGGGCGGCTGGGGAGCGCGGGGCGCATTCGCGAGCGCCCGCGGGGCGGTGGCAGGGACGTGGTCGCGGGGCCGCGGGCCGAGTATTTCCCCGTCCTCTTGGTGGAACCCTTTGTTTCCAACCAGCAGGTGGTGGGCTCCGATGCGGCGGCCAGTCCTCTGCGCTCGGTCTTTGCCGCGGCCACAGCCACGGGTGCGCCCGCCTTGAGTGGACGATTCAAGCTGGTCTACGAAGTGGAAGCCGGCGACGGCATCGTGATGGTCTGTCCGGTGCTGGAGCGCGACGGGGAGGCGGGCAACGCCGCCGGCGTGCAGGGTTTCCTGCTGGGGGTGTTTCGGGTCGCGGATTTGCTCGTGCAACCCTGGAACCGGGCTCCGGGCGAATGGCTCGATGTCATGTTTGTGGACGAGGCGGTGACCCGGGCCGACCGGCGGATGCTGTATTACCACCAACCGAAAGGATCGCGTGAAGAGATTCCGACTGAAGCCGAGCTACGGCACGGTCCGCACCGGGTGGCTTCGCTGCGGGTCGCCGGGCGCAGCTGGACCATCCTTTACCGCCGTGCGGTGGTGCCGCCGGCGCTCACCCTGGGCTCTCCGTTGATGGCGTTGGTGGCCGGCCTGGCGGTCACCTTGCTGGGCTCGAGCCTGCTCCTCTCGCATTTCCGTCGCACGCGCACGATCGAGCGGGAAGTGCGCCAGCGCACGGAGGAATTGAGCGAAAGCCGCCGCCAGCTCAGTGCGCTGATGCAGGCCTTGCCGGGCATGGCGTTTCGCGGGACGTACGAGGAGGGCCTGAGCCTCACTTTTGTCAGCGAGGGGGCGCTGGACCTGACGGGTTACGAGCCGGGCGATTTTATCGAGGGCAGAATCCATTTGCGTGAGATCGTGCATCCCGAGGACCTCGCGCGGGTGCGCGCCCGCACGCGGGAGGCCATCGGGGAGCGGACGGAATTTGAGGTGGAGTATCGCGTGCGCACGCGCGACGGGAGCGAGAAGTGGGTGCTGTCGCGGGGCCGGGGGATCTATGCGCGGGGTGAACCGCCGATATTCGAGGGCCTGGCGATTGACATCACGGCGCAGAAAAGCGCGGAGACGGCGCGGCTGGCCCTCGAACGCAAGCTCCTGGAGGGGCAGAAACTCGAAAGCCTTGGCCTGCTGGCGGGGGGGATTGCGCACGATTTCAACAACCTGCTCAGCACCGTGCTGGGCAATGCCGAATTGGCGCGCCTCGCGGTGGCTCCCGGCCATGAGGTGGAGGCCAAGCTGCGCGCCATCGAATCCGCCGCGGTGCGGGCGGCGGAGTTGTGCCGGCAGATGCTGGCCTACGCCGGCAAAGGCAAGTTCGTCGTCGAGCCCACCGATCTTTCGGCGCTGGGGGAGGAGATGGTCCCGTTATTGAAGGTGTCGATTGCGCACCTGGCGGGGCTGCGCCTCGAGCTCCCCCGGGGCATTCCGGCGGTGTCGGCGGATGCGACGCAAATCCGCCAGATTGTGATGAACCTCGTGTTGAATGCCGCGGATGCGATCGCGGATCGTGGGGGCGAGATTGTGCTGCGGACCGGAGTGACGGCGGTCACGGCGGAAACCCTGGTCCCATGTGTCGTGGGGGCGGACCTGCCTCCCGGCGACTATGTCTTCCTGGAGGTCAGCGACGATGGGACGGGCATGCCGCCCGAGGTGCTCGGCAAGATTTTCGATCCCTTCTACACGACAAAATTCTCCGGCCGCGGGCTGGGGTTGGCGGCGGTGCTGGGCATCGTGCGCGGGCATGGCGGCGCGCTGGCGGTGACGAGCGTGCCCGGTGGCGGCACGACGTTTCGGCTGCTCTTTCCCCCGGTGGCGGAACCCGCGCCTGCGGCGAAGGGTGAAGGGGAATCTCGGGCCAGCCGCTGGCGCCGCACGGGCGACGTGCTGGTGGTGGACGACGAGATGCAGGTGCGCTTTATAATGGCGGAGATGATGCGCAGCTTCGGGTTTACGCCGACGGAGGCGGCGGACGGGGCGGAGGCGATTGCGAGCCTGCGGAAAAATCCCACTGGATTTGAGGTCGTGGTGCTCGACGTGCTGATGCCGGGCCTGAGCGGGGAACAGACCCTCGCGGCGCTGCGCGAGCTCAACCCGGGCGTGCGGGTGCTGCTGATGAGCGGCTACAGCGAAGAGGACGTGGTGCGCCGCCTCGGCGCCACGGGTCCCGTCCGGTTTCTGGGCAAGCCCTTCACCCGGGCGGCGCTGGAACGGGAATTGCGGGCGTTGCTCGCGTAAGGCGACGCGTCCCGTGCCATTTTCATCTTCCGCCGCGCAGACGCGTCTCCGGGTTGCCGGTAGCATCGAACTCGTCCTCCCCGTAGCGCCAGTCTCCGACTGGTGCCCGCCGGTCGGAGACACGGCGCTACTCCCGGAGGAGTCTTTTTGCCCGATGGGACACGCCCGCCCGCCGCGCCCGCCCCGCGTTTGCTCCTTGGCGTCGGGCGGAGGATACCTTTCCTTGGCCCGCTCATCTCGTGTCGAACCCTGCACCCACTTCTCCGCCCGCCGCCCCGCGCCCGCTCTCGCTCGGGGTCATCTTCCTTACGCTCTACATCGACCTCATCGGGTTTTCGATCGGGTTTCCGCTCGGACCTGACCTGCTCGATTATTACCTGAAGCTCGAGGGACGCACCGGCGTCCTCGGCTGGATCCTGGGGCAGACGGACGCGGTGGCGCAGGCGCTGGGGATCGCGAGCTACGCGCCGGTGCTGTTCGGCGGGATCATCGCCTCGTTGTTTTCGATCCTCCAATTTGTCTTCGCCCCGTTTTGGGGTGCGCTCAGCGACAAACGCGGGCGCCGCGGGATCCTCCTGGTCACCGTCGCGGGCACCGGGCTCAGTTACCTGGTGTGGGTCTTCAGCGGTTCGTTCTGGCTCTTCCTGCTCTCCCGCATCGTCAGCGGAGCCTTCAGCGGCAACCTGTCGGTGGCGACGGCCGCGGTCGCCGATGTGACTTCGCGTTCCGAGCGGTCCAAGGCCATGGGACTGGTGGGAGCGGCGTTTGGGCTCGGCCTGGTTACGGGGCCGATGCTGGGGGCGGTGACGGTGCAGTTGAACCTCGCCGCGCGTTTTCCCGGATTGGTGCGCTATGGGATCAATCCGTTTTCGGTGCCGGCGCTGCTGGCCCTGGTGCTGTCGGTCGTGAACCTCGTTTGGATTTCGGCGCGTTTCCGGGAAACGCTTTCCTCTGGCGCGAAGGCCGCGGCGCGCGAGCCCCGCCTGCGCAATCCGATCCGGGCCATCCTCGGCCTGGATGATCCGGCTCTGCGGCGGACGAACCTCGTGGCGTTTGTCTTCTCGGTGGCGTTTGTGGCCATGGAGGCGACGCTCACCTTTCTGGCCACGCAGCGCTTTGGCTACACGGCGCGCGACAACGGGTACCTGCTCGGCTTCCTCGGGGTCTGCGCCATCGTCACCCAGGGGTATATCGTGCGCAAGATGCTGCGCGTGGTGGACGAGTTGCGCGTGCTGTCGATCGGCCTGGCGGCGTCGTCGCTCGGGTTTGTGGCCATCGGTTTTGCGGCGGCCCCGTGGCAGCTTTATGCCGGGGTGGGCGTGCTGGTGTTCGGCTCCAGCCTGGTGAATCCCTCCACCACCGGCCTGATATCCCTGTACGCCAGCTCGGAGGACCAGGGCCGGGTGCTGGGGATTTTCCGATCGTTGGGCGCATTGTCGCGGGCCTTCACCCCCGTGATCGCCGGAGTCGTCTTTTGGATTTGCGGATCGTTGACGGTGTTTTTGGTCGGTGCCGTGGTGGTCATTGGCGCCTGGGTCCTGAGCCGAAAGCTGCCGAAGCCGGAAAAATGAACGCCCACGGTAGTCCAGCGCAGGTCGCCTGGGCGTCGTTGCTCCGCCTGGGCCTCGAGCCGCGGGCCTGGCGGGTGGGGTGCGTGGTCGCCAGCCTGCTGGTGCTGGCGGGTTGTTCGGTGGGTTCGTTTCGCTCGCAGCCGCCGCAGCCCGGCCGCACGACCGTGGCGTCGCCCCTGGTCGTCTTGCCGGCCCAAACCATCGGCAATTTCCTGCTGATCGAGACGAAGTGGGATCGGCACGGCCCCTACCGCTTTCTGATCGACACCGGCTCTTCGGTGACCCTCGTCACCCCGGCGCTGGCCCATCGTTATCCGGGCCGCGGAGCGGCCGCCTCTCCCGCCCCGCCCTTGCGCGTCCGGGGCGCGGAGGGGAGCATCGTGGAATTGCCCCGCAGTTCCCTGCGGCGGATCGAATTGGGTGAAGCCCGTTTCGAGGATGTCGAGGTGCTGCTCTACGATTGCGCCGCGCTGTCGGCTCATCTCGGGGTGCCCATCGACGGGGTGCTGGGCTTCCCGCTGTTTCGGGAGACGTTGCTCACCCTCGATTACCCGGGCAGCCGCTTGGTGCTGCGTCCCGCCAACACCCCGACCCCGGTGCCGGGGACGATCGTGCCGTTCGACGATGCCCGCAAGATCCCGCTGATCAGTGTGCGCCTGGGGGAGCGTTCCCTGGTGGCGCTGATCGACTCCGGCAGTGATGCGGCCTTCAGCGTGAACATCGTCGGCTTGAACCCGCGTTTCGCGTTCGGGCCGACCGAGGGGGCCGTCGTCGGCACCATCGCCGGCGAGCGCCGCCAGCGCCTGGGCCGGTTGGACGAGACCCTGGCGATCGGCGATCAGGTCTTCGAGGCGCCCATCGTCGACCTGACCGACGAGTTGTCGGCCATCGGCGGGGGCATCCTGCGGCACTTTGTCGTGACGTTTGATCAGCAGCGCGACCGGGTGACGTTTCACCGGGACACGCGGGGGCCGATCGTCATGCCCGCGCAGCGGAGCGCGGGGGTGAGCTTCAGCAAGACCCCGGCCTATTGGCGGGTGGCGGGCGTGGTGCCCCGATCCCCGGCCCAGGCGGCGGGCGTCGAGCGCGGCGATCTGGTCATCCGCATCAATGGCGAACCCATGGCGAAGTGGGACCTCCGGCGCTACGAGCAACTCGTGGCCACGGCGGATGAAATCGTGTTCACGTTTCTCAACGGCAACCAAGAGACGGAGACCCGGGTGAGGGTCTTCGAACTGGTTCCGCCGCGGGCGCCAGCGCCGCCCCTACCCGTGCCGGCGGAGTAGGAAGGCGCCGCCACCGTCGTGGCCCGCCGTCCACGGCTGGCTCACCACGGACTTCTCCAGCTTGAACGGACCGCCGGCCTTGCCGGCGAGAAAGGCGCGCACGACATGCTCGTTCTCCTCTCCGTCGAGGCTGCAGGTGGAATACACGAGGCGCCCGCCCGGCGCGACCAACCGGGCTGCCGCATGGAGGAGGGAGCGCTGCTGCTGGGGATGTTTCTTGAAGTCACCCGGCTGGAGTCGCCACTTGACGTCGATGCGATGGCGCATGACCCCGGTGTTGGAACAGGGCCCGTCGAGCAGGACGGCATCGTAGGCCTCGGGTAGGCGATGCTCCCGCAGGACGGGAATCGCGGGCTGCAGGAGGTCGGTCTGCACCAGGGCGACGTCGAGCCCGGCGATCCGCGACAAGTTTTCCTTCAGGCGATCGATGCGGATGCCGGGCAAGTCGACGGCGACGAGGCGGCCGCGTGGGGCGGATCCTTCGGCGGAGGCGCCGGAGGTCATGGCATCGGCGATGAGCAGGCTCTTGCCGCCCGGGGCCGCACAGAGGTCGAGCACGGATTCGCCGGGGAGAGGGGCCAGCAATTCGACCGGGATAAGCGTCGAGGGATCCTGGAGGTAGATCTTGCCGGCCACCAGCAGGGGTTCGACGCTGGCCCAGTGGCCGGGTTTGATCTCGAAAATTCCGGGCCAAGCGGTGGGTAGGAGAAAATCGGGGGTGGGTTCGGTCGTGGCGTCCGCCCGCCAGCGGGCATGGACGGGAGCCGGACGCTGGTTCCACTCCAGCAGGGCGCGGGTGGCGCCGGGGCCGAATTGCGCGAGCCAGCTCCGCACGAGCCAGGCGGGATGGGAAAAATACGCCCCGAGTTCCTCGGCATCGACATTCAGGGTGGGCGCGGGCGCCGCCATGGGTCCGGCGAGTTTGCGGACCACGGCGTTGACGAGCCGGGCCTCGGCCGGGCTGGCGAGCGCCTTCGTCTGCTCGACCGCATGGTGGACGATTTTGGCCACCCGGCCGTCATCCTGGTCCTGCGCCGCCTCGATCAGCTCAAATCCCGCGATGCAAAGCACGGCCCGGGTGGAGAACCGCGGCGGATGGCTGATGAGTCGGCCGAGGGCCGTGTCGATGCGTCCAAAATGGCGCACCACCCCCATGACCAGGTGCTGGCACCGGGCCCGATCGGGTCCGGTCAAGGTGCGGGGCAGGGTTTCGAGCAGGGCGTCGAGCCGCTCGCGGCGGTCGAGCCAGCGGGCGACGAGCCGGGCGGCGGTCGCCCAGGAGGATACCGGGCCGGATTCCGGCGCGGTAGAGGAGGTGATATTCATGGATCGCGAGGCGAGACGGCCCAGCGTGAGCTCCGAAGGGTTTGACACTCGGTTTGACAAGGCCGGACATTGTCCGCTCTACTTTCCCGTTCAGGCCCTCACACACGCAACCATGAATTCCGAAGCCGTTTCCGCGCTCATAGCCAAAATGCCGTCCCTCAAGGCGGCCAAGTCCAAGCTCGAGGCTATGGAACCCGGCTCTTATGTCGTGCATCGCAGCTGGGGCTTTGGGCAAATCAAGCGGTATGACGATGCGGCGCAACGGCTGATCATCGATTTCAAGGGCAAGAAAGGGCACCCGATGGATCCGGCCTTCTGCATCGGGACCATGGAAGTGCTGCCGGTGAAGCACCTGCTGGTCCGCAAAGAAACCGACACCGCGAAGATCGAGCAATTGGCGGCAGAGAATCCCGCCCAACTCGTGGTGGAGGGCCTCGAGGCTTACCCGAACAATGCGGCCACGGCCATCGAGCTGGAGATCATGCTCGCTCAGGTGATTGGCGAGGAAAAGTTTAAGCGCTGGTGGGCCGTGGCCAAGAAGGCGGTGGCCAAGGACCCCCGGATCGCGATTCCGGTCAAGAAGACCGAGTGTTATGTGCTGCGCGAGGTCCCGGTTTCGGCCGAGGACGAGATCATGGAACAGTTCACCGGCACCCGCTCGGCCCGGCGCCGCATCCTGCTGGCCGAGCAGATGATGGTGGCAACGGGCAGGAAGGACGTGAAAATTGATCTTTCAGTCATCCTCAAGGGGGTGGCCGATGCGGTGCGCGAATCCAACCAATTGGATGAGTCCGAACGCCTTTACGGCGCCGCGGTGCGCGACGATCTGGCCCGGGCCGTCGGGGCCGAAGTGAATTTTGAGCCGTCGCAGGCGACGATCATCGGCAACGTCCGCGATCTTCCCGGCATCGCCGACAAGATCCCGGTCCAATTTCAGTCGCGCTTCCTCGACCTGATTCAGGAGACGCATCCGATTGAGTCGCGGGATCTGCTCTTCACGCTGCTGAAG
This sequence comes from Opitutales bacterium, assembly GCA_038249085.1. Classification (GTDB taxonomy): domain Bacteria; phylum Verrucomicrobiota; class Verrucomicrobiia; order Opitutales; family Opitutaceae; genus ER46. The sequence continues at coordinate 20,583 of JBBRWR010000041.1, read as the reverse complement.
ACGTCGCAGGGCAAGTTCACGACCGAGTGCATCAATTTCCTCGTCGAACACGGCCACGCGGACGAGCTCGCCGCCACCCTGAAACGCTGGCAGACCGAACAGAATCTCCGGGCGCCCGTGCTGCTGTGGATCGTCAAGAACCGGCACTCGAAGAAGTTTGCCAAGCTGCTGAATGACCTGATCACCCCGCGCCTGCTCAGCGCGATCTTCTTCGCGATCGACTATGAGGCGCTGCAGGCGTCCAGCGCGCGCCGGATCCCGCTCGCGGACATCCTGAGCGAAGACACCGACCTCATCTCCGATCTGCTTTCGACGGCCGACCCCGAGACGGCGCGGGACCTCGCCAACACGCTGATGCTGAACCAGGGGTTTGAGGAGTTGACGAAGAAGTCACTGCTCGCCCGTTTCATCAAAATTTTCCCGAAGATCCAGTCGCTGGTGGCGGCGGATGCCGAGAGCAAGGAAGAGCAATTGATCGTCTCCCGGGCGAGCTACGACCGCAAGCGCGAGGAATACGAGACGATCGTCTCGAAGAAGATCCCGGAGAATTCGAAAGCCATCGCCACGGCTCGCGAGCACGGCGATCTCAAGGAAAATTCCGAGTACAAGATGGCGAAGCAGGACCAGCAGGTCCTCATGGCGCAAAAGACGCTGCTGGAGCGGGACCTGGGCCGCGCCCGGGTGAGCAACTTCGCCGAAGCCTCGACCGACCAAGTCAGCGTGGGCACCGTGGTCGAGGTCCGCAACGCCGCGGGGGTCGACACGACCTACACCATTCTCGGGGCGTGGGACGGTGATCCGGTCAAGCATGTCATCTCCTACAAGACCGCGCTCGGCGCGGCCCTCATGGGCCGAAAGAAGGGCGAGACGGTGCGGGTCAAGGCCGGCGGTAACGAGGAAGACTACGTGATCGGGAGCATTTCCCGCTTCGCGGACCAGCCGGCCCGCTGAGTCGCGACGCCACGATCATCGGTTTCAAGGCGGGCCTGGTGCCCGCCTTTTTTATTTGGCCGGGACGGCTTGGCCGCAGCGGGGAGGGCGGCGGGCGGGGCGTTTCCTGCGGCCGGAGAGGATGGGCGAGAGAGGCTGCGGCGCCGGAAAGACCGTGACGCTCGGAAATTGCCTTCCACGTTCCGCGGCCCCACGTTCGTGGGCTCGTGAACGCCCCCTGGGAAATTCTCAAGACCCTCTCCGACCCGACGCGGTTGCGTCTGCTCGCCTTGCTGTCGCGCGAGGAACTGTCGGTCGCGGAACTCCAGGAAATTCTCGACATGGGTCAGTCCCGCATCTCGTCGCAGCTCGCGTTGCTGCGCACGGTGAACCTCGTGGCGGATCGGCGGGACGGGAAGAACGCGTTTTATTCGCTGCGCGCGCCGCTGCCGGTCAAGACGCTGGCGCTGACCCGGGCCGCGCTGGACGCGGTGAGTGAATCGACGGCACTGGCGGCGGACCGCGAGAATCTCGATCGCATCCTGCAGAAGCGCCGGCGCACCCAGGAGCAGTACTTCAATCTCATCGCGGGGCGGCTCGGCAAGAACTACTGCCCGGGCCGTTCCTGGGAGGCGATCGGGCACCTGGCCCTGCGCCTCACGCCCGCCATCGAGATCGCGGATCTTGGGGCGGGTGAGGGGCTGTTGTCCCAACTCCTGGCGCAGCGGGCCCGGCAGGTGTGGTGCGTGGACAATTCGCCCCGCATGGTCGAGGTCGGCATGGAGCTGGCGCGGAAGAACGGGCTCGCCAATCTGGCCTACAAACTCGGGGACATCGAGCGCGTGCCGCTGCCGGACAAGTCGGTCGATCTGGCGATCCTCAGCCAGGCGTTACACCACGCGCGGCATCCGCAGCGGGCCGTCGACGAGGCCTTCCGCATTCTCCGGCCGGGCGGCCAGATCCTCGTGCTGGATCTCAACGAACACACCTTCGAAAAGGCGCGCGAGTTGTATGCGGATGTGTGGCTCGGGTTCACCGAGAGCACGCTGCACGGCTTCCTGAAGAAGGCGGGTTTTTCCAAGGTCGAGGTGACCGCGGTGGCGCGGGAGACGGTCGAACCCGGTTTTGAAACCCTGCTCGCCAGTGGGGTGAGGGCGGGGCGGTGAAACGCCGTCCGGGCCCGGGCGGCCGCTACGGGGCGCAACGCGGCAACCGCACCAGGGGTCCTCGGAAATCGTCGTGAGAAGATACGAACCCGGGGAAGCGTGGCACCCGCGTCCGCACGGCAACTTTTCCCCGCTTCGCGGGTCGATCGCCCTTCGTCGCTTCATGCCATGAAACTTTCCGTGCCGTCATTCCTGCTCGGGTTGCTGGTTTCCGCGCTTCCGAGCTACGCCGCGGCCCAGCGCGAGGAGTCCGTGCTCCTCTTCGAGCACCGCAAGGTTTCGGTCGCGGTCCCGCCGGGTTTCACGGTGACCCGCAGCCGCGATGAGGCGGGTCTCGTCAATCTCGAGCTGGCGGGGGCCGGCCAGCGCGTGAGCCTGCACCTGGTGTTTGTGCCCGACCCCGAGGGCGGGGCGCTGCCGGCCCGGGCGCGCAAGGAACGGATGGTCGAGTTGTTTGAATCTTTCGTCGCGGGTTCGGAGGAGAAGGCGATGCGTTTCGAGGAACTCGAGCCCCGCCGCGGCGCTGGCACCTTTTGTGTCTTCACGGACACGAGCCTGGTGGGGCGCACGGATCCTCCGCCCGGTGAATACCTGCACCTGACCGCCGGGTTGAAGGCCTGGCCGGGAGTAATGGTGGTTTTTCGGCTTTTCAGCCCCGACACCACGTCGGCCGACTATCTGGCCGGGCTGAAACTCCTGCGCGAGAGCGTGGAGGAGCGACCGGTGCCGTTGCGCTGAGGGCGGAGCGGGAGCACCCCGGCCTCGATTGATTTTGCCCCTTCCCTGGTGGAGTTCCGCTCCGGAAAAGTGTCACGTATTACGTGACACTGCGGGGGGAATCCCGGGCTGGGTGGCGACGCGCTTGACGCCGGTAAGCTAAAGCCGTTTGACGGCGTACGCCATCGCCTCGGCAATCTTGTCGAATTGCTCCTCGGTGTGCATCGCGGAAATCGCGGTGCGGATGAGGTCCTTGCCGGCCGGCACCGCCGGGGCGATCGACATGACGGTGAACACGCCTTTTTCCATCAAGGCCTTCCAGAACGGATAAACGCGCTCCTTCGAGCCGAGGACGATCGGCACCGCGGGCGTCTCGCTCTCCCACGTGTCGAGCCCGAGGGATTTCAGCATCGCCCGGTAGCGGCGGGTGTTGTTCCAGAGGCGATCGAGATGCTGCGGCTCCTGTTGCATGATTTCGAGCGAGGCCTGCGCGCAGGCCGCCTGGCTCGGGCTGATGGCGGCCGAAAATATCGTCTGCTTCGAGTGCGACCGGAGGTATTCGATGATCTCCGAGGAGGCCGCGACGAAACCGCCGGTGCTGGCCAGCGATTTCGACATGCTGCCGCAGATGACGTCGACCTTGTCGTTGAGGCCGAAATGATCGGCCGTGCCGCGGCCCTTGCGGCCGAGGACCCCGAAACCGTGCGCGTCATCGAGGACGGTGAAGCAACCGTGTTCCTCGGCGATCTCCGTGATTTCGGGGAGGCGCGCGATGTGTCCCTCCATCGAATACACGCCCTCGATCACGAGCATCTTGGTCGCGTCGGTATTCACCGCGGTGAGCACCTCGCGCAGGTCCTCCGGGCTGTTGTGCGAGAAACGTTCCACCGTGGCCATGGACAGGCGGATCCCATCCCAGAGGCAGGAATGGATGTTCTTGTCCGCGAGGATGACGTCGCCCTTTTGGGCGAAGGAAGCGACGCTGGAAAGGCAGGCCAGATACCCGGCCACATGGATGTGGCAGGCTTCGCGGCCGAGAAACGCGGCCAGCTTCGCCTCCAACTCGAGATGGTAGGTGCGCGAGCCGTTGGACGTGCGGGCCCCGGTCGTGCTGGTGCCCCACCGCAACATCGCGGCGCGTCCGGCCTCGATGACCTTGGGGTGAAAGGACAGCCCGAGATAATCGTTGCTGGACAACATGATCATCTCGCGCCCGTCGAGCTTCACGGTGGTGCCGCTCTGGGCCTCCATCGCGTGATAGAAAGGCGCATACTTCAGCCGCATCTTGGTGGCGTAGTCGTCGCGGCAGCGAGCGAGGAGCGCCTTTTTGTTTTTGCTGAAGAAGGATAACGCCATGGCTCGAAAAACGGTGGGTGGCGCCCGGGCGTATTGCAAATGGAAAGGCGCATCGGTCGATTGGCAGTGAGGTCTCTGGGTGTAGCGCCCCGTCTCTGACCGGCGGGCGCCAGTCGAAAACCGGCGCTGCGGGGCGGGCCGGGCTCTCTGCCACCGTCAACTCGGGATGCACCCGTTTGGCGGGCCGGACGCCTCCCACCGGAGCTCGGGAACCTACTGCCGGGGCGGAAGTTCGCGCATCCAGGCCGTGAGTTCCGCGGCGTAGGCCGGCCAGGTGCGGAAGGACCGGGACCGGGCCGCGGCGGCCAGCGCCGCCACTGCTGCGGGTGATTCGACCAAGCGGGCGAGGGCGGTGGCGAGGGAAGGCACATCCATGACGGCCAGGGGCAGGCAGCCGCCGCCGCGGGCGGATTCGCCGAGGGCGCCCAAGCCGGAGCAGATGCAGGGTTTGCCGTGGGCCAGGCTCTCGACCACGGGAAGCCCGAAACCCTCGGCCAGGGACGGATAGGCGGTGAACGCGCAGGCGGCATAGGCGGCCTCGACGGCGGCATCGCTCACCGCCCCGTCGTAGCGCAGGGGGCGGCCGGCCGCCTGCAGCGCCCGCAGCCGCGCGGTCGCCGCCGCCCCCGTGGCGGCGTGGGCCAGGCCAATCAGGTGCAGCGAAAACTTGGCGCCCCGCGTCCAGAGCTGCTCGCAGGCCTCGAGCAGCGCGAGGTGGTTCTTGCGTCCTTCGATGCTGCCAACACAGAGCACCACCGGGGTGGCCGCCAGCGGGGCGGTGGGCTGAAGCGTGCCCGGTTTCAGATCGATCCCCAGCGGAAGGGCGCGCACGGGCGGGCACTCCGCCACGCCCAGCCATCGCCAATAGTCCACCAGGGCCGTCCGCGAGTCCTCGGAGACGGCGGCAATGCCGTCGAACGCGAGCAATTCCACGAGGTAGGGCGGGAAGCGGGCGACGGTTTTCGTCGGGGTGAGTTCCGGGAGCTTTAGCGCGATCGCATCGTGAAAAAGGGCGACCCGCGGACCGCGCACCCGGGCGAACAGCGGGCCGAAGGCGCGCGCCACACCCGGCGAGAACACCTCGGGCACCACGACGCCGGCGTTGTCCGGGAGCGGCGGCGTGCCGGCGCCCAGATGGCGGCGGGTGGTGCTGCGGAGGCGCGTGCGCCACGGCCACCGGGCACCGCGTTTGGTGGCCGGGGTGTCCGCGGCAAGGTTGGCCCGTTCCCAGGGTTCAAGCTCGCGCCAGGCCCGGAGGAAGGGGTCGTGCGTGATCGCCCGGGCGTGATCGCCGAGCGCGTCCCGAATCGCCCGCGTGACCCGTTGGATGCCCGTGCGCGCCCGCGTGTGGCAGGTGTGCGAGAGATCGAGCAGCAGGGGGGGATTCGGATTTGACATGGCGCGATCGCGTTCTGTGATGCCGCAAGTTGTCTGTGAGAAAATTGGAAGACAAGCGCCCGCATGGTCCGCCTCGTTCCGCCTGCCTGCGTGGTGCGCGGCGCGCCGGATGAGCGCGCCCTCGCCGCGCCCGCCGGGCGGGGTGTTGCTGCACCGGCTCCGCCTGCGCCCGCAACTCGCGTGCGTGGCGGCGATCGTCTTCTTTCTCGGCGCCGTCGCGCAATATTACCAGCGCGACACCGGCTTCTCGAGCCTGCTCTCCATCGGTGACATTCTCGACCGGACCAAGGTGACGGCGCTGCGGAAGGTTCCGCATTATGTCTACGATGACTCGGCGGGCTACGACGGGGCCTACTACGTGCAGCTGGCGTTGAATCCGCTGCTGGACAATCCCGAGTTGCTGGAGGCGATCGACAATCTGCCGTACCGGGCCAAACGCATGCTTCCGAGCTGGGTGGCGTGGACGCTCGGGTTCGGTCAACCGGCCTGGATCGTGCAGGTGCATGCGCTGATCAATGTGGCCTGCTGGCTCGCGCTCGCCTGGGTGTTGTTCCGGTGGTTTCCGCCCACGACCTGGGAGAACTTCCTGCGCTGGGCGGCGGTCCTGTTTTCCCATGGCTTGTGCATGAGTGTGCGCCACTCCCTCGTCGACGGCCCGGCCTTGTTACTGGTCGCCCTCGCAATGCGGTGGCTCGAGGAAGGCCGGCGCCCGGCCGGATACGTGGCGTTGGCGCTGGCGGCTCTGACCAAGGAGACCAGCCTGCTCGCCGGTGCGGGCCTGGGCCCGGGCCCCGCGCCAGCCGGAGGGTCGGGCTGGCGTTCGCCCCGCCAGTGGGGACGCATGGCGCTGATCGCGATCGGCATCGCGCTGCCGCTGCTGGCCTGGATGCTGTACGTGCGTTTGAAATTCGGGCCGGCGGAAGATCCCGGCATGGGCAATTTCACCCTGCCCCTCGTGGGCTTCGCCGAGAAGGTTGCCTTCACCTGGAAAGATCTGAACGGACCCGACGCGACGCCGCTCTCATGGGCGACGCTGGCGACCATCACCGCCCTCGCGGTGCAGGGATTGTTTTTTGCGCTGCGCTGGCGCCCGACTGACCGGTGGTGGCGGATTGGCGCCTCGTTTGCGTTGATGATGGTGTTCATGTCCACGCCGGTGTGGGAGGGTTATCCGGGGGCGGCGACGCGCGTGCTCCTGCCCATGACGCTGGCGTTTAACATCCTGGTGCCGCGGGGGTGGCGCTGGGCGGCGATCTTTCTGATCGGCAACCTGACCCTGACGGCGACGTATTATGAGTATTCGCCACCCTACGAGTTTCACACGGTGCGCGGCGTGGAGCCGCTGGCCCGGGCCGTCCGGGTCCTCCCGGGGAAGGGCTGGTACGGGACCGAGATCAACGCGAAATACCATTGGCGCTGGACCTCGGGCGACGCCGCCCTCCGCCTGCTCAACGACTCGGGCGGACCGGTGCTCGTCACGCTGCAGGGCCAGGCGAGTTCCGTGGAAGGTGAGCGCAGGCTGCGGATCAGCCTGGGCGAACGGATGCTGTGGGGCGACACCGTGGTCGCGAAGAGCTACACCGGGTTTCAATTTGGCCTCACGCTGCCGCCGGGCGAGACCGTGCTCGCTTTCCGGAGTGACCGACCGGCGGAGCGCTCGGGCACGGATCTGCGGGAACTTTCCTTTCTGGTCGCGAATTTGGAGGTCGTCGTGCGGCCCGCGCCCATGGCACGTTAGCCCCCCATGAGTTCCGGCACCCATGCGCTGCTCCGGTTGCTGCCCTTCTCCCCGCGCCTGGTGAAGGAAAACGAGCGCCTGCGCGCCGAGTTGGCGGCGGCGCGGGCGGCTCAGGGCGAGTGGGCGCGGTTCTTCCCCCCGGGGCATTTCTATTCGCCGCTGCCCTCCCGGGAGGAAGTCGCGGAGGCCTTCGCGCGCGGCGGTTTCGGGCCGCCCTTTCCCGGCGTGGACTTGAACGAGGCGGGCCAGGTCGAACGGCTCGAGCGCTTCGCGACCTTTTACCCGGAGCAGCCGTTTCCGGAAAAGGCCGGCCAAGACCGGCGTTTCCATCTCGATAACCCATCGTACGGGCATTTCGACGCGATCATGCTCTACTGCATGCTGCGCGAGGCGCGGCCGGGGCGGGTGATCGAAGTGGGCTCGGGTTTCAGCTCGGCGGCGATGCTCGATCTGAACGAAGGCGCCTTGGAAAAAAAGATCCAGTTCACCTTCATCGACCCCGACATGAAGCGGCTGCGGCCCTTGTTGCGCCCCGAGGACGAGGGGCGGGTGACGTTGATTGAAAAACGGGTGCAGGAGGTGCCGCTCGCGACCTTTGCCGCCCTGGAGGAGAACGACGTGCTCTTCATCGACTCCTCACACGTGAGCAAGATCGGCAGCGACGTGAACCGGCTTTATTTCGACGTGCTGCCGGCGCTGGCGCCCGGAGTGCTGATTCACATCCACGATGTCGCGGGCAACCTCGAGTACCCGCGCTCGTGGCTCGACGAGGGCCGGGCCTGGAACGAGCAATACCTGCTGCGGGCGTTTCTCATGCACAACACCGCGTATCGCATCGAGCTGTTCACCGGCTGGCTGTTCAACACGCGGCATGACTGGTTCCGCACCCACATGCCCCTGTGCGCGCGCGGGGGAGGCGGGCAGCTCTGGCTGCGCAAGCTGCGACGCTGATCCTGCGGCGGCGCGGCCCGGGCGGTGTTACGGTCGATCGACCCATCTTTCTCGTTCCTCTTTATCTTCCTCTTTCGTCAGGGTTGCCCGCCGTTGTTCATGTCCCCTTCACCCTCATCCCCCGCCGCCGGGTCGGAGACCGCGCCCGTTGGCGGCGTTCCCCGGCCGTCGCCGGCCCCGTGCTGGTTTCTCTGGGTGGCGGGGTTCGTGCTGCTGGCGTACGCCGTGTTCCTGGGCGTCAACACGACGGTCGTGGCGGGCGGGTCCGACTCGTCGGGCTACTTGAACGCCGCCCGGTTGTTTGCGGCTGGGAAGTTTCGCACGGAGCTGCGCGTGCCGGCCGAGTTTGGGCCCGCGGCTGAGGTGAATCCGCGGCATTTTTCGCCGCAGGGTTTCAACCTGTTTGCGGGCAATCCGGAACTGGCGCCGACCTATCCCACGGGTTTACCGCTGCACCTGGCCCTGGCCGGCCGTCTCGCCGGTTGGTGGGCGGGACCGTTTGCCGTGGAACTGCTCGCCGCCGTGGGTGCGGTGCTCCTGCTCTACGGCGCCGCGCGGGAGATTGGGATCGGCTTCGAACTGGCGGCGGCCGGGGCGGTGATGCTCGCGGCCTTTCCGGTGTTCATCTTCACCTCGATCCAGACCCTGAGCGACACCCTCGCCACGACGTGGATGCTGGCGGCCTTTTACGCGGGATTGCGGGCGCGGGCGGCCGCCGGCTGGGCGGTCGCCTGCGGGGCGGCCCTGGCCGTCGCGGTGCTGGTGCGCCCGACCAACCTGGTGCTGGCCCCCGCCCTGGCCCTCCTGGTGGGGCGCAATCCGCGGCTCCTCGGCGGCTTTGTCCTCGGCGGTCTGCCGGGGGCGGCGTGGCTGGCCTTCTACAATCATCATCTTTATGGCGGCGTGCTGCGCTCCGGCTACGGCAATTACACCGCGGCGTTTTCCCTGGATTACGGCTGGCCGACCGCCGTGCATTTCGCCAAGTGGCTGGCGATCCTGCTGCCGGCGGTGGTCCTCCTCCTGCCTCTCGCCGCCCTGACCCGCCGGGAAACGCGGCACCGCGAATTTTTCGCCCTCGCGCTGGGCGGCCTGGCGGTGGTGGGAATTTATCTTTTCTACGACGTCTCGCAGGAGGTCTGGTGGTGCCTGCGTTTTATCCTGCCGGGGTGCGCCGCGTTGATCCTGGCGGCGCTGGTGGGCGCGGAGGCGCTGGCCCGCGGGGTGGGTGCCCGCTGGCCGCGGGCCTTTCGCCCGGTGGTCGCCCTCGGGCTCGCCCTTTGGGCCGGGGCGATCTCGTGGTTTTGGACGCCGGGCCTCGGGATCTTCTACGTGCCGGAATACGAAAACGCGTACGCCGACATGGCGGAAGTGGTCAAGGCACGCCTGCCGGCCAACGCGATCGTCATCTGCTCGGTCTTCAGCGGGGCGCTGTATTATGCGACGCCCCTGCCGTCCCTCGTCTACGACTCGATCACGCCGCCGGAGTTTGCCCGCTATATCGCGCTGGCGCGGCAGGGCGGCCGACCCATCTACGCGGTGATTTTCGACATCGAGGAGGAGGAAGTCCTGCAACAGCGCTGCCCGGGGCCCTGGAAACGGATCGCCACCGTGCGCAAGATCGGAATCTGGCAATTGCAGTAGACGGGTCGCCGCCGGACGCGCGCGGCCCCGATCACTGCTTGGGCAGCAGCAGGCGGAAGGTGCTCCCGCAGGGAACCCGGGCCTCGTATTCCAGCGTGCCGCCCAGGGCGCGCAGATAGGCCTTCGTAATCGACAGGCCGAGCCCGAAGCCTCCGCTGTCGCGCTGCCGGGAGCGATCCGGACGGAAGAACCGCTCGGTCAGGTGCTCGCGGTCGATGGGATCAATCCCGGGACCCTCATCCGACACGCTCACGTGGATGGTTTCGTCTTGCTCGCGCACGGACACGGAAATCGCGGTGTCCTCCGGGCTGTACTTGATCGCGTTGTCGATCAGGTTCTGCAGCGCCTGGCGAAACAGCACGGGATCGATCTTGGCGATGCAGTCGTCGGCCTCGAGCGTCAGGCGTTGATTCTTCTGTTCGGCGAGGATCCCGAGTTCGTTCACACATTCCGCGGCGGTCTCGCCGATATTGGTGGCCCGGCGGTGCGCCCCGTGGCCTCCACCTTCCGCGCTGGCGAGTTCGAGCAGGCGTTGGACGAGTAATTGCAGGCGCTGGGCTTCCTCCAGCATCGAGCCGATGATTTCGCGGTATTCCTCGACCGTGCGGCTGCGGCGCAGCCCCACCTCGCCGACGCTGCGGAGGGTGGTCAGGGGGGTGCGCAATTCGTGGGAGGCATCGGCGACAAACCGGTCCAGCGCCTCGAACGAATTCTGCAGGCGATCCAGCGTGACGTTGAAGATGTTGGCCAGCCGGCCGAGTTCATCGTGGGCGTTGCCCACGGGCAGTCTCCGGCTGAGGTCGTCGATGGTGATGCGGTTGGCTTCGTCCGCCATCAGGTCGAGCGGCAGCAGCCAGCGGCGGGTGAAGAAGTGTCCGCCGAGCACCAACAGGGTGACCACGATGGGTAGCGCGACCAGAATGATGACCCGCAACTCGGGCAGGGTATCGCGATACGGTTGGTGGATCCGCATCAGGCGCAGCATCCAGTGGGTGGGCCTGCCCGGCACCTGGAAACGCACGGAGAGAGCCCGCAGGCGGATCTCAGGGGCGACGTTAAATACGCTGATGACGCCGGTCTCGGCGTTGATGCGATTCGGCGGCGGCGGCGATCGCAGGGCGCGACTTTCCGAAAACGGCCAGACGCGACGCACCAAGTGGTCGTCCTCGTCCCAGAGCTCGAACCAGGGCAAACCCGTCATCCGGGGAGCCGTCCGGGGGATGCGTTTCCCCTGCCACAGCAGGGTGTGGTCGGGGGCGACGGTGAGATTGGCCTCCACGAGCGCGAGGTCGGCCCGGAGTTGGTGATCGAGGGGGCGGGCGATGCGCGCGGCGACATAGAAATACAGGGTCGCCGCGAACAGGGTCAGGAGCAGCGTGCCGCCGGCGCCGTACCACAGGGCGAGGCGGAAGCGAATCGTGCGACGGTTCCACCAACGTTCCAGCTGGCGGGGCCGCGGCTTCAATCAGGTTTGCCCCCCATTTGGTAGCCGACCCCGCGCATCGTGTGAATCAGGCGCTCCATGCCTTCCGGGTCGACCTTCTTGCGCAGGCGCATGATCTGGACGTCGATCACGTTGTCGAGCGAGGTCAGCCGCTGGGGCTGCTTCCACACTTCGCGTTCCAGCATCTCGCGGGTGACCGTCTGGCCCTGGTTGCGCATGAGATACTCGAGCACGTCGACCTCCCGGGGAGTCAACGGAATTTTTCGGCCGGCGCGCACGGCGACGCGGGCGCGGGTGTCGAGCTGGAGATCGTCGCACACCAGGGTGCCGCCGTGGGCGAAGCCGGGCCGGCGTAGCAAGGCCCGGCAGCGGGCCAGGAGTTCGGCGAACGCGAACGGTTTTGAAAGGTAGTCGTCCGCCCCGCTGTCGAGACCCACCACCCGATCGCTCAACGTGCTGCGGGCGGTCAGCATCAGGACCGGCGTGGCCAGGCCGCGGGCGCGCAGATCGCGCAGCACCTCGATGCCATCGCGGTCCGGCAGCATCCAGTCGAGCACCAGCAGGTCAAAGCTCTCGGTGGCCAGCAATTCCGTGGCTTGGGTTCCTCCGCCGGCTTCTGCGACCGTCCAGCCCTCGATGCGCAGTCCTTCCGTGATGGATTCGCGGGTCTTCGGTTCGTCTTCGACCAAGAGCACCCGCGGCGGGGGGGAAGCCTCGTTGGGGGTGGAAATCATCTTGATGACGATTCCTAACGCCGATTGCCCGGGGGGAAAAAGCAATCCGCCTTACAATGTTGTCAGTAGCGGCGGCCGGGGCCGGCGGTGGCGCCCCCCCGGGCACCGCGGGCTGGCATTACTTCGTCAAGTGCCCCACACGATTTCCGTGACCAACCAGAGGTAATGTAACCTAATGGGTTACATTGTGAGTTAAGGTTTTTATCGCTGATACGTGGGAGAGTACGACTAGAACGTGGCGATGCTCTGCAGGCGCCGGCGGTAGCGGGCCCCAATGACGGCGGGGGAGAAACGCTCTTCAACGGTGATCCGGGCGGCCGCGCCGAGCCGGGCCGCCAGGGCGCGATCGGCAAAAAGGGTGCGCATGTGCTCCGCAGCGTGCGCCGGATCCGGATCGGCCCAGGTCGCCCCTTTGGCATACGGGCCGTGATTCCGATCGAGGGTGACGAGCGGCGCGTGAACAGGACAGCCGTTCTCCGGGGTGACAAATTCGGCGGTGGCCGACCAGTCGGTGGCAATGACCGGCTTGCCCAGGTACATGCATTCGGCGACCGCGAGTCCGAATCCTTCGGAACGGTGCAACGAGATCAGGCAGTCGCAGGCCGCTTCCAGGGCGTAGAGGTCGGCCCGCGAAAGCGTTTCCGTCAGCATGATGATGCCGGATTGTTCCCGGATGGCCGCCTGGAGCGCGGCGAAGTCAGCCTCGTTGGCGGCGCGGTTCTGGATCTTGATGACCAGGGCGGCACCGCGGTCGGCGAGACCCGACGCCTGAAACGCCGCAATCGCGGCGCGGGGATTCTTGCGTTCGGCGTAGGAGTTGAGATCGAAAAGCGTGAGAAAGAGAAACGGATCGGCTGGCAGGCCGAGCCGCGCCCGGAGCCCGGCCGTGGTTTCCGCCGGCCGGGCAAACGCGATGGCGTGCGGCATGGTCAGCACGGGCAGCGGGGATTTTTCGCGGACAGCGGCGGCCGTGAAATCACTGGGGCACCAGATTTCGTCGTAATAATCGAAGCTGGGCATCCAGGCGTCGGGAAATTCGGGCAGTTCCCAGGCGAAATAGCCGATGTTGTACTTGCCGGCGCGAAACGCCCGGCCGTGGTGGTGGTCGAGGTCGCGCGAGGCGGGCGGATCCAGGTGGATGACATTGATCCCGTGGGGATTCTCGTCCTGCAGCCGCGCCGCATAGGTCAGATCGCCGAGGCGGTTGCGGCAATGGAGCTTCAGCGGCACGAGGGCGGTCGGCAAGCCGGCGGCATCCGCGGCGCGCACCATGCAGCGGGCGGATTCGCCCACGCCCAGGTCGGCGGTGAGGAAGCCCACGATATTGAGCCCGAGCGACGCGTGACGGCGGGCGTAGTCGATCGAGCAGGGCGCATCGCGACGGGAGAAGTCGAAGATCACTTCGCCGGTGTCCGTGGTGATGGTGGTCACGCGGAGTTGGCGGTTCTTGCGCTGGCTCCGGAACCGCTGGCACGCGCCGAGCCCGGTGACGCGGCCGGTCCAGGCCAGGAGATTGGTGAAGCTGACACCCGTGAGGCTCAACGCGAGGACGGCGGACTCGGCGGCGGCGATGGGCACCTGCAATTCCCACGCGCCCGGCGCCGGCTGGATGAGTTCCCCGGCGGGCGCACCGTTGACCGCCAGCCGCAATCCGGGCGCGCCGGTCTCGAGCCCGGTCGCCTCGGGATGCGCCAGGACCAGTCCGCGCACGATCAGTCCCTTCACGTCCGCCAGCGGGGGCAGGCGCACGGTGGCGTGATTGCGCAGCCAGGCGGAGTTCGCCTCGACGTCATCCCAGTACAGCCCCGCGTAGGACATGAAGCGCCGGGAAAAAGCGCCGGCGGCGGGGGGCAAAGGGGAAGAGGCACGCATGGACGAGGGGAAAGCGAAGGCGGCGGCGGGAGGCTTGGCAAACTTTCCGCAGTCGGGCGGGTGGGGGCGGGTGCATCTCCGAGTTATCTTCACGTAATACGTGAAATTACCCGCATCGCCTCCTTCACCCCCACGTTACGCGTTTTCCCTCCGATTTCCGCCCCTGTTGCCGGCGCGCCCCGCGGGCTATTTTCACGTAATACGTGAAAATGAAGTCAGACCGTTTCCGTCGGTTCGCGCGGTGAGGGCACCGCGCCCACAGGGAAGTCACCGCCAACTTGCAAATACACCCGGTGGGACTGGCGGGCGGAGGCAAAGTCGATGGGCCAATCTTTCTCTTTCCTCTTTCTCGTTCTCTTTCGTCAGGGTATGTCCGCGGGAGAGAAGGATTATGAGAAAGAAGCAAGAGGAACTGCGAGGTGGGAGCGTCCGTTCGACATCGACCGGGGTGGAACCGGTGGGACTGGAGAGGGGAGCATCTCTGGGTCGCCCGTGGCGCAGAGCTTGTCTGTGCCGTAGCGCCAGTCTCCGACTGGCGCCCGCCGGTCAAAGACACGGCGGTACCGCCGGAGACCTCACCCCCAACCGGCTGCTCCACCCGGCCGGAGCGGATCGGCAAAAGCGGGCTTGCGCGCGACGGAGGGGGCGTGGTTTCTGTGGAGCGGAGGCTGGGGCCCCGGGGCCCGCGTCCATTCCGGCTTGGCTTATTTTCCCCTGAAAAAACTTTTCACTCTTCTCACGGCCTCCTGGCGCGCCGGCCTGCTGGTGGCCGTGACCGCGTTGATCTGGTGTGCGCACTATGACAAGTGGACGGTCGCCGACTGGCAGGTCCCGACCGACTACGGCGGGGATGCGCCGGAGATTCTGGCGCAGATGCAGGCGGCGGCCGACGGCGATACGCTGCCGCTGTTGCCGAAAGTGATCGACCGGCTCGGTGCGCCCTTCGGGGCGGATTGGAATGGTTATCCGACGCCGGACAAGCTCCTGATGCTGGTGCTGGGCGGGCTGGCCCGTTTCATCGGATTGTTTGCGGCGGCGAATGTGGGGATGATCCTGACCCAGGTGACGGCGGCGCTCTCGTTTTACCTGGTGGCCCGCTGGCTGCGCTGTCGGTGGGAGTGGGCCTGGGCGGGCGCCTTGTTGTTCGCCTTCTCGTACCCCACCTTTCACCGGGGACTGGCCCATTTTTCGGTCGCGATCACGTGGACGGTGCCGCTGGGCGTGCTGGCGGCGGGGCTCGTGGCGCGGAGCCGGCGGCTCGACTGGCGGAGTGCGGGCGGGCTGGTCTGCCTGGGAACGGCGGTGGCGCTGGGAGTGAGCACGCCCTACAACCTCCTCTTCTGGCTGCAATTGATGACCTGGGCGGTGGTCGCCCAATGGTACGGGGCCCGCCGGCGCGACAACCTCAGGCTGGGCCTCGCCGCGATGGCGCTGGCCGTGGCGGCATTCGTGGCGGTGAACCTCGAGTTTTGGATCCACACCCAGGAACCGGCGGGTCTGCCGCTGGTGACGCGCAATTACGCCGGCACCGAGATCTATGCGCTCAAGCCGATGGAGCTGTTCATTCCGCCCGTGTTCCATCGCTGGGAAGCGTTCGCGTTCCTGGGCCATCGTTACGTGCGGTGGTCCCTCTGGCGTGGAGAGGTTTTTTTGCCCTATCTGGGGATCTTCGGCATCGCCGGCCTGCTGTGGCTGGCCGCGGTGGCCGCCCGGCGAATCTTTGCGCGGCAACCGCTGCCGGGTCCGTTTCTCGCCATCGGCTGGCTGGTGGCGTACGCGGCGGTGGGGGGCCTGACCAACGTGGTGGCGCTTTTCGGCGGCGTGCAGATTTTCCGGGCCACGAACCGCGTGGTGCCGTTCATCGCGGGGTTGGTGCTGATCTTCCTCGTCACGCGCCTCTCGCGCCTGACGCGGCGCTGGCCGTCGGGGCTGCGCCTGGGGGCGGCGCTCGGCGTGGCGGCGGTGGGTCTGCTCGACCAGATTCCGCGGCCGGATTCGGCGGCGGAGCGGCAGGCGACGGCCGCGGACGCGCGCGCGGATCTCCAATTGGGGCGCGAACTCGAGGCGGTCCTGCCGCCCGGGGCCATGGTCTTCCAACTCCCGGTGATGGGTTTCCCCGAGGTCGCGCCCCCGTATGGACTATCCGACTACGAGCTCTTCCGGCCCTACCTCACGACCAGGACCCTGCGCTTCAGCTACGGCGCCGCGAAGTTTCGCGCGCGGAGCCAGTGGCAGGGGGAGGTGGCAAAGCTGCCGGCACCCGCGCTCGTCGCGCGCCTGGAGGCCGGCGGTTTTGCGGCGCTCGAAATCAACCGGAAGGGCTACGCGGATCGCGCGGAACCGATCCTGCGCGAGTTGGAGGCGATGGGCTACACCCGGCGACTCGAGGACGCGGGAGAAAACCGGGTGGTGGTGCTGCTGCGGCCGGCGACCGCGCCCAGCTGGCCGCTCGCCGGCACGCTGACGCTCGGGCAAGGCTGGCAATCCGGGCTCGAGGACGGCGTCCGCTGGGCCACTGGAGATGGCGTGTTTTCCTATTTCAACCCCTGCGCCCATCCCCTCGAGGTTGAACTGGAGCTGACGCTGGTCGCGCCCGCCGCGGGTGAAGTGGCCCTGGAACTCGCGGGGCGCACCTTGCGGGTGATCCCGGTGGACGAGACTCCGGTGGTCGTCCGCCTGCCGCGGTTGGTCCTGCGGCCGGGCGTCAACCGTGGGGCGTTGCGCCCCCGCGCCGCGACGGACGGCACAAGCCTGCGGCGGGATCCGTCGTGGACCTTTGGGTTGAAAGACGCATCGATCAAGGCGGCGGCGGGCGCGGACACGCTCGTGTCGGTGGTGCGGTAGCGGAGGGGAACGGCCGCGGCGGCGCCAGGCCATGGCGAGGCGACCTGGCCGCGCTCCGGGATCTTGCCGACCTTTTCGTCTTGTCCGCGGGCCGGAAATGCGGGCTTGCGCGCGACCGCTGACGCCGCCCTTTTCTTCCCTGTTAGCTGCGACACCCAGCACGCATTTCCCTTCGGCGTGCCCTCTTCCACCACCCTGAAAAAATACCTGGCGGCCCTGGCCGCCCATTGGCGCGTCGGCTTGCTGGTGCTCGCCGCGGCCTTGGTGTGGTGTGCCCATTTTCATCGCTGGTCGGCCGAGGCGTGGAACCTGCCGACGGATTACCTGGGCGACACGCCCGAGATTCTGGCGCAGATGCGGGCGGCGGCGGATGGCGACATCTGGCCGTTCCGGCCCAAGGTGATTGCGCGTCTCGGGGCCCCCTTTGGCGCCCACTGGAGTGCCTACCCGACGCCGGACAAGCCGCTGCTCCTCGTGGTCGCCGGGCTGACGTGGCTGGTGGGATTGTTTGCGGCGTCGAACGTGGTGATGCTGCTCGCGCCGGTGAGCGCGGCGCTGGCGTTTTATTTTGCGGCGCGCTGGCTGCGGGTGCGGGTGGAATGGGCGTGGGCCGGGGCGATGTTGTTTGCCTTCACCTATCAGGCCTTTCACCGCGGCCTCGGCCACTTTTCGATCGCCTTCACCTGGCCGGTGCCGCTGGGCCTGCTGGCCGTAGGGCTGGTGGCCCGCAGCCGGCGCCTCGCCTGGCGGAGCCGGGGAACCGTGGTGTGCCTGGGCTCCGCCATCGCGCTGGCGGTGAGCAATCCGTACAACCTGATGTTCTGGCTCCAGCTGATGGGCTGGGCGATCGTGGCCCAGTGGTTCGATCAGCGGCGGCGGGCCAATCTGATGATCGGCCTGGCCACGATCGCGCTCGCGGTCGCGGTGTTTTTTGCGATCAACCTCGAAGTCTGGCTTTTCGCGCAGGAACCGGAAGGGGCCCCGATGATCGCGCGCAACTACGCGGGTACGGAGATCTACGCCTTGAAGCCGATTGAGCTGGTTGTGCCGCCCCCCTATCATCGCTGGGCGGCGTTCTCCGCCCTGGGCGACCGCTATGTGCGATGGTCGACCTGGCGGGGCGAGGCCTTCCTGCCCTATCTCGGGGTGATCGGGATCGGGGCGCTCTTGTGGCTCGGGTTTGTCACGATGCGCCGCATCTTCGCGCGGCGCGCCGTACCCGGTCAGAGCCTGGCGATCGGCTGGCTGGTGGCCTATTCGACGGTGGGCGGCGTGACGAATGTCGTCGCCCTGATCGCGGGTATCCAGATTTTCCGTGCGACGAACCGGGTGGGGATCTTCCTTTCGGCGCTGCTGCTCTTCTTCGTGGCGGGGCGTTTGTCGCGGCTGACAGTGGGCTGGCCCGCCTGGCGGCGCTGGGGCCTGGCGCTGGGGCTCGCGGGCTTGGGCCTCATCGATCAGGTCCCGCGGGAGGCCACCGCCGGGGAGGAGGCGGAGATTGCCGAACGGGTGAATGGCGACCGCAGGCTGGGGCGCGAGTTGGAGGCGATCCTGCCGCCCGGCGCGATGGTGTTCCAATTGCCCGTGATGGGGTTTCCCGAGGTGGTGGCGCCCCACCGGCTGGCCGACTACGATCTGTTCCGACCCTTCCTGGTCACGGAGACGCTGCGCTTCAGTTACGGCGCGGCCAAAATGCACGCCCCGAGCCGCTGGCAGCGCGATCTGGAAAACGTGCCGACCGCGACCCTGGTGCGGCGGCTCGAAGCCTATGGCTTTGCGGCCCTCTATCTGAACCGCAAGGGCTTTGAGGATCGCGCCCAGCGCCTGCTGGATGAATTGGCGCAGCTGGGCTACGAGCGCCGCCTCGAAGGCCCGCGCGGCTTTCAGGTGGTCGTGTTCCTTCACCCGGCGGCGGAACCGCGGTTGCCGCTCGGTCGCACCCTGACGTTCGGGCAAGGCTGGCATCCAAAATCCGCGGACGGCATGCGTTGGGCGAACGACGACGCGGTGTTGTCGTATTTCAATCCCTACGACCAGCCGATCGCCGTGAGTCTGACCCTGCGTCTGGTCGGCGTGACGCCGCGGGAGGTGACGTTCGAACACGAAGGCCGGCCGATCCGCACGGTGCGGGTCGGGACCGAGGCCGTCCCGTTGGTGCTGCCGGGGCTGGAACTGCATCCCGGCGTAAACCGTTTCGCGTTGCGCTCGCCGGAGGCGGCGGTGCGGTTGGGCGAGGGTCGTTACCAATTGCGCACGTTTGGCCTGGAGCGCATGTCGTTCAAAGTGGTGGCGGGAGCGCGGCCGGTGGAGTAGGGGCGCATCGGTCGTTTGGCGGTGACGCCTCTGGGAGTAGCGCCGTGTCTCTGACTGGCGCGACGGGGAGGAGCGGGTTCAATGCTATCGTCAACCTGGAACTGCGCCCGTGGAGGAGTTGGGCCGAGAATTGCAGTTGAACTCGCGGGAGCGGACTGCCGAGGTGAGGGCCGAACACCCGCGATGAACGCCGAAGAATATCTGAAACTGGCCGGGGTCGAGGACCGGATGTGGTATTTCCGCGCCTTGCACTCCCACGTGGAGCAATCCCTGGCCGCGGTCGGCCTGCCCGAAAATTCGCAGGTGCTGGATGCCGGGTGCGGCACCGGCGGGCTCATCATCCGGGCCCGGCAATGGCGGAAGGCCTTTCGCTGGATCGGGATCGATTTCATGGCCCTGGCCTGCCAGTTGGCGCGCGAACGCTGCGGCCCCGCGGTGGATATCCGCGAGGCCAACATCACGGCCCTGCCTTTTGCCGCGGGGACCTTCGACGCGGTGATCTCACTCGACGTCGTGAGCATGGTTTATGATCCCGAGGTGGCGATCGCCGGGTTTTTCCGGGTGCTGCGCCCGGGGGGCGTGGCGGTGATCAACCTGCCGGCCTACATGTGGATGTGGTCGTATCACGACGACGCCGTGCATACGAAGCGCCGCTACACCCGGCGCGAGGTGGCGGACCTGCTGCGGGCCGCCGGTTTCACCGTGCCGATCCTGACGCATTGGAATTCGCTGCTGTTTCCCCTGGTGTGGGCGCGACGCAAGCTCTTCCGGGCCGCCTCCGATACCAGTGATGTGAAGGAGTACCCGGGACCCATCGACGCGGTGCTGGGAGCGATCATGTCGATCGAGCTGGCGTGGATCCGGTGGGGCGGCGTCTGGCCCTGGGGCACCTCCGTCCTGGCGGTGGCCCGCAAGCCCCAATGAGCCGAATCGTTGGTCTGACACGATTTGGTTATACCTCTGACGAAATTCTGTAGAGCTGACGCGGCGGGCAAGACGGGGGGCGGAACGCGGCGGCGTGGTCCAATGATCCGAGACGTTGGCCTGGGGCCTCGGATTGTCCTCGGTTTGGCCTCCTGTGCCTTGGCTGGGACCCGGGACCTGATCGACCGATGCGGCGTAAGGGAAGGATCCAAACCATCAGGACCACCGGAGCGCAAGCCGAGGTCGAACCGAGGAGACCTGATCCTGAATTCCGCAGATGAAATTGACCACCGAGACCCTGAGATCACCAAGAAAGGCAGTTGGGGAATCTCCGCCTCAAACGCTGCATCACCCCGTGGGTGAATCGGACCGGCGACCTGATTTCTCTCGGCTCCGTGGATCCAACTGCTCCTTTTAGCCGTAGAAATTCCGTCGCGGTGGAGCGGCTTGACCCCAAGACGCTCGACGTGAGAGCGAACGCACGCAGGCGCGTTGGGGTCAACGCGCCCCACCGTTCAGTGGTTTCCTTCTCACGGCTGAAACGCACTCCGATTG
>JBBRWR010000040.1:0-61704 GCA_038249085.1 Opitutales bacterium | reverse complement strand
TCGCCAACTGGCGCACGGTGCAGACCACGCTCAAAGCGATGCAGCAGTTAAGCCGCAGCGTGCTCTTCACGACCCTGCCGGACACGCAACGCCGCAAGCGTCTCAGTAAGAAAGTCCTCGGTATTACTTAAGCGCCATTCGGGTAATTCCGCCAGGGGCTGACGCAGGTGAAATTCCGACGCCACGATCGTCGAAAGATACATCAGGTGCCCATCGGCAGCAAAGAGATCAAAATAACGGCGGGCGGCTTCGTGATTCGGTCGCGTGCCATCGGCTTTGGCCAGAGTAATGAGAAAACTCGTGTCGAGAAGCACCCCTTCAGCCATGGGAGCCTCCTCTCAGGTCCTCCACCCACGCACCCGGCTCGTTGACTTCGGCCCAAGCTCTGGCACCACCCGCGAACAGCCGCTGCCACTCTTCCTCCGACACCTTCGTGTCGTACGGTTGCAGGTCGAGTAGACGGTGGTCCGCGATCTCGCCCGTGCGCATGTTTTCCTTCGCGGTCACATGCACGATCGCCTGGTGATAAACTAGATTCTCACGTTGACGGGCGATTTGTTCGGGGCGGGCATCGATCTTCACCAGCCGTTTCGAGTTCCGCGGCCGCAGGTGAACGTTGACGCTTTCGGATCCACCCCAAGTTTCGATCGTGCCGACAAGGTACTGCTCCACGTCGATCCAAACGTCGGCTCTAGGCTCGTCGAAGGTGGTGTCGTGCGTAATGCTAATTTCCACCGCAGATCCGGCGAGGTGACTGCGGAGTTCGTAAGCAAGTGCGGGATCGGTTTGCGCACGGCCCTGCCACGCGCGGGCGACAGTTGCGCGCTTGCGGTCGATGCGGGCAAGTGCGCCGGGTTTGGCGAGCTTCGCCATGTCGCCCGCGACCGCACTCAACATCGCGACGGTACCGAGCACACGAACGAGATAGGATCCCTCGACGACCTGAACCTGAAGATCATTGAAGATGCGGGCTGCATCGCTGCCCTGCACGAATTCCTGCACCTCGCGATTGAATTCCAACCATCGCGCCATGGGCACCCCGGTGGCCGGGGAAAAATCCCGGTCATAGGCCCTGCCGCGCAGGGCGAATTCGACGGAGGTCTGGTCGCTCATATGAGAAGATGTAAAACGGTCGCCCAACGGCGCGGTGGGTGCAAGTCTGGCGATGTCTATCCGGCAAAGGCCGCGCGCAGCAGCACGGCGGGCAGACGGTCGAGGTCGGCGAGTTGTGGGCGCGGTGCCCTCAGCGCTGACCCCCGGGCCCCTCACGGGGCAAACTCCTTCATCCAGGCGAGCTGCGGCCAGTCGGCGGGGGCGCCGGGTTGCGCCGCGCCCGGGGTGGAGCGGCCCGACTCGATATACCGCCGGAGCAAGCGGCCCAACCGCTGCACGACTTCCGGATGCTCGGCCATCAGGTTGTGCTGTTCGGCGGGATCGGCCGCGACATCATAAAGCTGATACTTCGGCAGGCGGCCGAGATCCTCCGCCGGCACCCGCAGCCACTGGCTGGGATTGGGCGTCGGCGAACTCCAGCCGCCCGAGCCCGGCCAGAGCAGGAGTTTCCACTGCCCCTGGCGGATGGTGAAACGACCCTCGCCGGAATGATGCACGAGCGCCTCATGCACGGGTGCGGCCAGTTTGGCCCCGCGCAACAGCGGCAGGAGACTCACGCTGTCCTCGGCGGCGTTGGCCGGCAAGCGGGCCCCGAGCACCTCGGCACAGGTGGCAAAAAAATCGAGCTGCCCGATCAACTCGGAGGAGCGCGCGCCCGCCGGCGTCTGTCCGGGCCAGCGCACGATGAAGGGAATGCGATGACCGCCCTCGAAGAGATCGGATTTGTAGCCGCGATAGCCCGCGCTGGGATCGTGGTGGAAGGGCGCAAGCTCCGGCAGACCCGCGGCCGGTGCAAAGCCATTGTCCGAGGTCACGACGACGAGCGTGTCGGCGGCGAGCCCGGTTTGATCGAGCACAGCCATGAGTCGGCCGATGTCGGCATCGACCTGGGTGACAAAATCGCCGTAGTCCGTCGTGTGGGTCTTGCCCTTGAATTCGCCCGTGGGCAGCAGCGGCGTGTGGGGCGCCGCCAGGGGGAGGTACAGGAAGAACGGTTTCGTCCTGCGGGCCGCCGCGTGCTCCCGGAGGTAGGTGCTGGCTTTCTCGATCAAGGTCGGCTCCACCTCCTCCATCACAAAGTCCGAGCTGATTGGCCCGCCCCGCCAGAGTTTCGGCGGCGGGCTGTCGCCAATCTTGCCGGTCGGCACGCGCGTCGCGCGATCGTTCTCCAGCCACACGTAAGGCGGCATGTCCAGCGAGGCACTGAGGCCGAAGAAGCGATCGAAGCCATGCGCGAGCGGGCCGCCTCCGACCGGCTGGGCAAAGTCGACGTCCTCCGGCCCGGGGCCGGAGCGCACCCAGTCGAGCCCCAGGTGCCACTTGCCGAACGCCGCGGTGGCGTAACCGTGCGCCCGCAGGAACTCCGGCAGCGTCAGCCGCCCCGGCTCGATCAGGCCGCCCTGATAGCCGTTCACGACCCCCTGCTTCAACCGGCCCCGCCACGCGAAGCGACCGGTGAGGATGGCGTAACGACTCGGGGTGCACAGTGACGCCGCCGCGTGCGCGTCGGTGAACATCGTTCCCTGGGTGGCGAGGTGATCGAGGTGCGGGGTGCGCCACGCGCTGTGCGGGTTGTAACACGACACGTCGCCAATCCCGAGATCGTCAGCGAGGATGAAGAGGATGTTCGGACCCGGCTTGGCCAAGGCCGAACCAGGAACCAGGGCCCCGAACAAAACCAAGAGGAATGCGCTCAGGGCCAAAGGAGAACGTACCCGGAAGCGACTCCCAGGGTGTAGGCGGGGTGCCCTCAGCCCGCGACTTTCCGGCCGGTCAGGCGAATCTTTGCGGGGTGAGGGCACCCCGCCCACATCAAAGCAGCGGCGGTTGGTATTCGTCATGGTCGGCGGTAAACGGGATTCAGGGGTTGGCCGTCACCGTGAGTACCAGGGTCTGGTGGCCGCCCAACGTCACCGGGAAGCCCCGGGCAAGTTCGACCTGCGTGCTGACCCGGGCGGCGTCACCTCCGGTGCGAATCGCGTAGGTTTCACCCTCTTCGACGGTGAACCATTCGGGGAATTGGTTGATGCGCGGCCAGTCGACGGGCAACTCGAGGTTCTCCGCGTGGCGCGGGCGATCGAACTCCAAGGTGCCGGTCCACGGCTGCTCGGCCGAGACCACCAGCACGATCGTCTCTCCCTCGCGCACGGCGCCCAACCGCAGGTCGGCGCGCCAGGGCTGCGCCGTCACCCCCTGGGTTTTCCAGAGGCAGTACATGATCGTGGTCCGCGCGAAGTTTCCATCGCCATGCCAGCCTTCGATGATGCCGTCCGGCGGTTGAAAGGACCAGAGTTGTTTGATCTCGGAGTCGAGCCACTCCGCCGCGGAGGCGACCCGCGGATCGCCCGTGAAACGGTTGTAGAGGTTGAGCGCGCTTTCGATCGAGTCGGCGTAACCATCCTGACTGCCCCGGGGAAATCGCGTTCGGTCGCTCCGCGGTTCCCAAACGTAGCCCCGGTATTTCCCCTGGAGCGCCGCCAGCGGTTTCACGATGGCCTCGCGGTACGCGACGGTGCCATCGACCAGGAAGACCGTGTAGTAGGCGTCGTAGACGTAACCCCAGGAATCGGAGAGGCCGCGGTTGACGACGACGCCGGTCTGCGGGTTGACGACGTTGTAGAACAGGCCGTCGGGATTGATGCCCACCTCCAGCACGCGATCCAACATCTGGTGGATGTGAGGCTCGTATTCGGCCTTTTTCGCGGCCCATTCCGCCCCAGCGGGCAACTGGCCGGCGTAGTGAAGCGTGGCGTAGAACTCGCACAGGCCGCTGATGATCTCGCAGCCGTGATCGCGCAGGCTCAGCGCCGCGAAGTCGCGGGTCGGGTGATTCTTGCCCTCGATCAGCAGGTACGTGTCGGCGAGGCGGATGCCCCAGCGGAGGTACTTTTCCTCGCGGCCGCTCATCCAATAGAGCCGGGCCAGGGACTGCAGGTAGTCGCCGCCGACCTCGACCGCGACGGTGCGCCCCGCGCCCTTGAGGGGAATCTTGCCGAAGGGCGTTTCGACCGCGGCGAGCTCGAAGGAGTCGTCGATCAACTCGAACATCCGCTCGCTCCACGGGCTCGGCCCCAGCCACTCGGTGAGCGCGAGCAGGCCGTCCTTCACATACTCGGCGGAATTGAAAAAGATGCGCTCTGGATCGGCGGTGGCGTGGCGCAAGCCGGGGGTGCCCTTCAGGTTGTAATCGTCGGTGAGGCTAAGCCAGCCCGGGCGCGTCGTGAGCCGGCGCTCGGCCTCCAGCATCGGCTCGAGCCGGGACGCCAGCAACGGGCGCTCGGTGAGGTCGGCGCTGAGCACCATGAACGGGTAATTGTCGGCCGCGCTGTCCTTGCCGTTCCAGTACGGGCTGTCCGTGAGGTTGCGGGGAATGAGCCCGGTCGTGGGCTCCGCCGCGTTGAGCCAGGCGTGCAGGTAGCGGTTGCAGCGGTTGAGCCCCTCTTGCACGAGGATGCCGTTCGCGGCGGCGCGTTCGATCGCGGTGGCGTCGGAGGCGGCGGGGAGCGCGGTGGCGAGGACTGCGACGAACAGAATGCAGCGGATGGCAAAGGGCATGGGGAGGTTTAAGGTCGGAGAACTTGAAATCGAGCATCGGTCATCTGAAATCTCGGATTTCCAGGCCAAGTGTGACGGCTGGAACTGGGTGGCGGCCCAGAACCCGGTGGTTTGAAATTTCCCGATGGCTGATGACAGATTCTAGATTTCAAGATTCATCCCTTGGTTTTCCGACCCTTTACCCAATCGTCACCACAGTCCGAAACGGCGTCAGCCCCGTGAGGTAGACGCTCTGGCCGTCCCATTTGGGCAGAGCGCCGCGCAACTGGGTATAGGTGTGTTCAACGTGGCCGGGGCCGAACTCGATGGTGTCGTCGCCCAGCACATAGCGACCCAGGCCCGCGCGCAGGAGAAAGGCATCGGGCATATGCTTCACGGGCTCGACCCCCTCGAGTTTTCCCCCGTGACGAAACGCGAGCTCGATGGCCACCGGCACCTCCGCCGTGCCTTCGACGGCGAACTCGAGCCGGAACCTGCCCGCCTGCTCAGTGATCGTGACCACCGCCGTGAGATTCTGGACATTGCTGCGCGTGCGGAAGGCCTTGCTGCCGGCGGCGAGGGTGCCGGTGGGCGCCATCTTCACGTGCTCGCCGCCGCTAATCTGGCTCGGCGAGAGGGGTTGGAAATAGGGACCTTCGAGCGCCTGCCGCAACACGGTGCGGCCGTCGCGCCCCGCGAGCGCCTCGCCGCTGAACTGACCCTTGCCGAAAAACGCGCTCGCCAGGCGCACGGCCTCGAGCGCGGCGGCCCCCTTGCGGAAGGAAAACAGCGTCGTGTTGCCCGCCAGGATGGTGCCGCTCGCCCTCCCACGACGGATGCGGACGAGGTCGGAGTAGGCGAAGACCTTGGCGTAGTCGGTCGGCAGGGGTGCGTCCGGCGGCAGCGCGCGGGCGAAATCCGGCTCGGCGAGAAACACGAGCAGATCGCCGATCTGGGCCCGCGCCGTGCGCTCGATCTCGCGGGTCATCGCGGCGAAGCGTCCGTTGCCGTCGAGCAGGGCGAGATGGCGGTAGGAAAAATAATAACGCGCCATGCTGCCGCGCTGGTAGCGATCCTGGCGCCGGGAGGCCTCGGTCACGACCTCGTTGTCCGGATGCACATAATAGAGCGTCATCTCGAGATTCTTGCGCACCGGCGCGTAGAGATCGGAACGGTGGAGCAGCCGGGCGACGGTGATCAGCGCGCGGTCCACCACCGGCGAATAGACGGTCGTGCTCTTCTCGGTGTATTGCCCGTCGGGATCGAGATCGATGGTTTCGGCCAGCCACTGGTCGACGCGGGCAACATACTTCGGATTGGGAAACAGCGAGTGCGCCCACGCCAGGGCGGCGCAGACGACCCAACGGTGATTGGGCGTGTGGATCCCGCCGGTGACGAGCCCGTCGGCGCCGCGGACGATGAATTTCTGCAGCTCCGCGGCGACCTCAAGCAGCGCCGGCACTCCGCTGGCCCGCCAGAGGGCGTAGGCCGGGCCCATGTTCTCCAGGATGAACGCGGTGTCGGGCGGCGAGTGGAAGTTGGTGGTGTTAAGATCGACCGTGCCATCGGCATATTGCGCGGCGATCAGATACCGCACGGCGAGACGGAGCGGTTCGACGAGCTCGGCGGCATGGTGGTATTTTCCGTCCGGCGCCACGGCGGCGCAGGTGAGCGCGACGATGAACCCCGACGTGCCCTGGGCGGTGGGCAGGCCGTACTCGTTAATCAGCCCGCCCAGCCAGCGGTGACCGGAGCTGCGCTCCTGCTGGGCGAGCAGCGCGGGGATGCGGCGGTCATTCGCGCGGACCAGTTCCCGCACGAGCTCATCGGTGGTGGAGTCGCGCGCCGCGAACGTGCGGGGTCCGATCGTGCAAAGCGTGGTGAACGCCGCGCCGTGCCGCAAGAACGCGCGCCGGGAAACAGGGCTGGGGGAGAGCATCAGTGAGGGGAGTCCAAATGTTCGCGTCCGCCGGTCGCGCGACGCGAGCAGAAAGACCTCACCTGGGCCAGCTCGGGCGCATCTGTCGTTTGGCGGTGATGCCTCTGGGAGTAACGCCGCGTCTCTGACCGGCGGGCGCCAGTCGAAGACTGGCGCTACGGGAAGGACCGAACTCGACGCCACCGTCAACTCGGAGCTGCGCCCGGCCAGCTCCTGCGGGATTCGGCGCCTCCACCGGGGAGCGAAGTCTTGTCAGCGGCGGCCCGCTGCCGAATGTTTCTCCGACCGGCAACATCGGAGCCTTGTCGGGTATCAACCCAATCGCCCACACGCCATGCTCTCACTTCCCTCTGCCTCGCGACCCGCCCTCCTCTGCGCCCTGCTCGGGCTCAGCCCCCTGGTGGGCGCGCAAACGCCGCCGTCGCTCATCCGCGCCATCGACGTCAGTACTCCGCTGGCGGCTCCCGCCGACGGCACCTACTGGATGCAGGCCCGGGCGGGCATCGTCCCCCGGGCGGCGGGCGCCCGGCCGGACGTAGTGATCACACTGCAGAAGATCGAACGCACCGGCACGCACATGTACCATGGCTTGGCGGCGATGTGGACGAGCGATCTCGGCGCCACTTGGACCGGACCGGAGCGATTGCCGGAAGTCGACCGCGTGGCGCACGACGGAGATCTGCTCGAAGCGCCGGTTGACCTGACGCCCCAGTTTCACCGCCAGACCGGCCGGCTGCTCGTGACGGGCGCGACGTTTTGGCAGAAGCTCAAGGAAAGTCGGAACGTACCCCGCGGTCCCAGCGACACCGCCTACGCCGTCTACGATCCCGCCACGCGGCGTTGGAATCACTGGCGAAAGCTGGAGATGCCCGCCGATCCGAAGTTTCACTTCGCCCGGGCCGGCTGCACGCAGCGGGTCGACCTGCCGAACGGCGAGATCCTACTGCCCATTTATTTTTACGGCAGCGGTCCGGGTGAAATCAATTATGTGACGGTGGTACGCTGCGGATTCGACGGAGAGATCCTGCGCTACCTTGAGCACGGCAGCGAGCACACGGTCGATCTCGGGGCGAAGCGGCGGCGCACGGGCCTCTATGAACCGTCGCTGATCACTTTCGGCGGCAAATTCTACCTCACGCTCCGCGCCGACGAAGGCGCGTGGGTGGCCGAGAGCGCCGACGGGCTGCACTTTGACGAGCCCCGGGCATGGAAGTTCGACGACGGCGGGGACCTGGGCAGCTACAACACCCAACAGCACTGGGTGACCCACGCCGACGGGCTTTACCTGGCATACACGCGCCGGGGTGCGGACAACGACCAGGTCTTTCGCCATCGTGCCCCGCTGTTCATCGCCCAGGTCGATCCCGCCCGGTTGGTGGTGCTGCGCGCCACGGAACGCGTGCTCCTGCCCAACCTCGGCAGCGCCTTCGGCAACTTTGGGGTCTGCAACGTGACGGAAAATGAGACGTGGGTCGTGGACTGCCTCACCGGGGCCGCGCCGGGCCAGCCCAACGTCTATATCGCGAAGATCTCCTGGACGCGGCCGAACCGGTAGGCGGCGGCGAAGCGCCCCACGGCCCAACCCGACCGGCGCCGCGGGAAAGCCCCGATGACGAGGGAGGTTGGCATGATCGGCTCCATCGCGAGGGGAGCCTTCACGCCAGCCCGGTAAGATCCGGTCTGATTCGATCTGGGCTGGGTCGGGCTTACCGGTTTTTCGGTCCGTCCCCGGTTCGACCTCCGGTGCTTCCCTGCGGGTCTGGCCAATTCATCTTTACAGGAGGCCAAGCCGAGGACGAGCCGAGCGGCGGCGGTTGGTTCGCCCGCGATGGGCCCGGCGGCTTGTAGCTTCCGACCGCTCTTTCCAGGTTCAGAAGCCGAAACTCGCCGTCAGCGTCGCCTTCCGCGGCTCGAGGTAACGGTAGGCGGAAGGAGCGGTGACCAGCGGATTGGCCGCGATGTTGCCCGGCCGGTAATTATTGTAGTTGGTGATGACGAGCGTGTCCTCGTCGAGCACGTTGGCCACGTTGAGCTGGAAGCGGGCATTGATCTTCCCGAAGCGGCGCGAGTAGTTGAGGTGCGCCGACACGATCCGGTAGCTCTCGGCATAGAGATAGTCGAAAGGGTTGCCCACCGCCGACGCGACCTTGGTCGGGCCGCGGAGGTTCATGCCGGCGCCAAACGCGAAGCCCTTGAACCGTCCGGACGGCATCGTCACCGTGGCGTAGCCGTTGGCGGTGTACCTGGGCGTGCCGTTCAGGACCGTGCCCACCGCCGCGCCGTTCAGGTCGCCCTGAATCGCGTTGAGGTCGTTGTTCATCTGCGTGCGATTGGGATTGGTGGGATTCGCGGCCCCGGCCTGCCAGGTGGCGAGGTGCTCCGCCACATAGGTGCGCAATTGCTCGTAGGTGGAGTCGAGATACGTGCGCGGCAGGGCGACGTTGGCCATCAGTCGGAGCAGGCGCGTCGGGTTGGCCGTCACCTCCAGCTCATAGCCGCGCCCCGACACACTCTCGAGATCGCGGTAGGCGAGGTTGGCGAGATCGTTGCGATTGAGGTTGGTCCAGAGGCGGTTGAGCTCGGTCGTGCGGATGCCCGCAATGAGCCGATCGACCTGCTTCGAATTGTAGTAATTCAGAAACACGAACACCCGGCCTTCGAGCAAATCGAGGCGGAAGCCGAAATCCCTGCCCGAACTGCGGGAGATGTTGGGCGGGGTACCATCGAGGAGGTTGTTGCCGTTGTTGGGCGCGGCGAACGTCTCCGAATAGTTTCCGGTCACCCCGAGCCAGGGCAGCAGGTAAAAGACCGCGCCCAGGTTGTAACTGGTCGGCGTATAGGTGTTGATCCCCTTCACGCCTGCCAGGGCCTCGGGCCGACCGGTCGTGGGATTGACGACCACGGCACCGAGCTGCGGCGCGCGCGTCACCGGTGCCGTCGGAATGCCGGCGGTGGTTTCCTGCACATTGGTCAAGTCGTCGCGCCGCGCCCCGGCCACGACGTTGAGACGATCCTGGAAGAGCTGGCTGACGGCGGCGAACTGGACGTAATCGAGCGTCTTCTTCTGGTGACTGATCGCCGTGTCTTCCATCGCGAATTGGAAGCCCGGGGCTGCCGGCAACAGCCCGGCGTCGTACGCCTGCGGCTCGTCGTAGTAGAGGCGGGTGCGAAACTGATTGTCGGTGGAGGTCTGGTCGGGATTGGGGCCGTTGACGCGATGCAGGACCCGCGTCCACTGGTCGAACCGATCGACGCGCCGGCCCGCGATGAGGCTGGCCGTCTGGTTGAGCCAGGGGAGACGGTGGCGCCAGGTGAGCAGCGCGCGCAGGTCCGACACATGGTTTTCCGCCCGCACGGTCTGGCGGGTCTGGTCGGCGAAGGGCACGCCGAATTTGGGGTTGGGCCGCCCATCCGGCAGCAGCCGGTTAACATCGATGCGGTACTCGGCAAAGTTCTGCTGCGTGTTCAACGCATTCCGGTCGTTGTGCAGCAGGTTGCCGGCAACCTGCACGAAAAAGCCGCCGGGCAGCTTCTGGTCGAAAAACGCGGTGTAGGACTCGTAGTCGAGGAGGGACAGGGAGTCCCTGGGTTGCAGGTTGAACTTGCGGCGCGACAGCAACGGCAACGTTTCCAGGTCCGGACGCACCTGATCCGCGATGGCCAGGCTGCTGCCGGTGGTCCGGTACGAATTACGCCAGTCCTGGAAGCCGGAGTCGGGAATGCCCGGGACAAAAAGGTAGTAGGCGTTGGAAGAAACCCGGGCGATGCCCGTGCCGCTGGTGCTCGGCGTGGCGGTGCCGGTGTTGACGGTGGTCTGGTTCCAGTAGGAGGCCTGGTCGGCATAGGTATTCGGAAAGAGCGAGCGTTTCACGCGGCCGTTCTCGGCTTCAAAGCGGAGCTCCGTCATCCTGGTCGGACGCCAGCCGGCGTTCAGGAATTGCCCATCCCGGCGGTTGATCGCGCCATCGCGCCAGCCCTGATAATCCTGGTACAGGCCGGCCACCCGCACGGCGAAGTTGGGCCCCGCCCGTTCATTCACGTCGAACGAACTGCGCCAGCCGCCCCAGGAGTCGATCTTGGCTTCGACGCTGCGCTTCCTCGTATTGTAAATCGGCCGCTTGGTCCACGTCGTCTGGATGCCGCCGACATTACCGTCGCCGAACAACACGCTGTTCGGGCCGCGGGCGAATTCGTAGCGCTCCGTCACGTAGCTGTCGGAGTCCACATACCACACGAAGTAATTGCGGCTGGGGAAGCTGTTGCCCAGCCCGCGGAAGTTGACGTTGTACTCGCCCTGCAGGCCGGTGTTGGGATCCGGCTTGGGCACCATGTTGAGGCCCCACTCGGCCACCCCGGTGAGTGACTCCCCGCCGATGTCATCAAGAAACTCGCGGGTGAAGACCGAGATCGCCGCGGCGGTTTGTTTGAGGGACATCTCCGTGCGGCCGCCGGCGAGCGAACTCGTGGCGACATAACCGACATCCTTGGAAGCGTTCACCTCGAAGGGGGAGAGTTCAAAGACCTCCGCGTTTTCCGCACGGGTCGGGGTTGACGGCGAGGAGGTCTGGGCGGCGAGACTGGCCGGCAGCACTAACAAAAAGGCCCGGGAAACCCAGGTCGGAATACCTGCTCGCAGTTTACTGCGTCCTGACAGGTTAGCTTTCATGGTTGGTTGGCTGAGGGGTGCGCCCATTTACGCGCCATTAGGACTTACCCTTCAATGGAATTCGCCGACCCGCGCGGACCACGGGCGCAGGTCGTTTCCCTGCCTGAAGCGGGACGAAGCCGTCGCGGGCAGCGGTGCGCCTTCCCGCCCAACCTACGGACGCCGCGGCCAGATCGATTTCAGCTCCCACACCGGACGGGGTCATGTCGCGGATCGCGGATCGGGCTGGCAGTTGACAAAAGCCGGGGCGCGGGACGGGCCTCGATCGACAATGTCAAGCTCGTGGTATACCCAAGGTCAGGTCGATAACGTGGTGGTGATTCGCCCCACGCACGGGAGCGTGGATGAGTGGCACGCAAACTACGGCTCGAATATCCCGGCGCGATTTACCACGTGCTCAATCGCGGCAAGGCCGCTCTCGTTCGAGATCTGGCTGTTGTCGCCGACCCGCGCGCCCTCGAACGGTCAGGCGCGCGCGAAGTCCGGGAACAGCGGTGGTCCGCAGCACTCGAAAGCGCCGGCGAGGCCAACGGGGTCTGCCTGTTACATGTTAACGAATCGACCAACCGCCACTCGCACCGAGGCGGGCGAACCCATGGCGAGTTTCTCGGTAATTTCCGCGATTGATGACGTGATAAATCGCCCCGGGATACTGGATGCGAAGTCGCCGCGCCATGCTCTCAGGCACGCCGGCGCGCTTCGGACACGTGAGCTCGGCCTTAGCCCAATTTTGGGTCAGGGCGTCGTTGCCCTCCGCGCTAAACCCGGGTTGCGCGCCCTCGGGAAGCGTTAACCTGTAACAGGCAGACCCCGTTGGACCACGCCAAAGACGAGGGAGGTTGGCATGACCGGCTCCATCGCGAGGGGAGCCTTCACGCCAGCCCGGTGAGATCCGGTCTGATTCGATCTGAGCCTGGGTCGGGCATTTCGGTTTCTCGGTTCGTCCTCGGTTCGACCTCCTGTGCTTCTCTGCGGGTCTGCCAATTCATATTTACAGGAGGCTAAGCCGAGGACGAGCCGAGTAGCGGCGGTTGGCCAGATTGAGTGGGCGCATCTCCACCTTGACGGTAAATGCAAACGGCGCTGACGGAGCAGCGCCCTCCCACGGCCAAATATCGCCTTAACGGAGGGTGGACCTCCGCGTCCGCCGCCGCACCCGTCACCACCGTCAACGTGGAGATGCGCCCAGGTTGTAGCTGGTCGGCGGCAGGTGTTGATCCTCTTTCCGCCCGCAAGGGCCAGATACCACCCGAAGTCGTTGCGGCTGGGGGAACGCCCACTTTCGCGGCATTGGGAGCCACCCTTCATTGGAATTCTCCGACCCGCGAGGCTCACGGGGGCCGCTCGTTTCTCTGACTGAAGCAGGACGAAGCCGTCGCGGGCAGCGGAGCGTCTTCCCGCCACTCCTACGGGCGCTGCGGCCAGATCGACTTCAGCTCCCGCACCTCCAACGCCCGCACGGTCGCCGTTCCGCCGCGGGCGAAGAGTTCGAGTGTGGTGTCGTCGGTTGGCGGCGCGATCTTGAGCGGCATATAAACGACGCCACCATCGCCGAAAATCTCCAGCGACCGCCGGTCGGCCAACACGTGCAGGCGCAGGCGACCCGCCTCGAGCGGAATCCGCGCCTTCGACTTCTCAGCCGTCAATTCCTGGCGGGCGACATCGTAGACGACAGGCACGCCGCGTAACCTGAAACCCACCGCCGTGGCCGCGCCCGGCTCGATCTCGGCCTCGATTTCAAATTCGCGCAGGTGCACGGCCGCAAGGGGATTGTCGCCCGGAGCCAGCGCCCCCTCCGCGACGCGATGGGTCCGGCCCCGCAGGGTCGCCAACTCTCGCACCGGGTTCCACGCCAACCGTGGGCCCTCGGGGGTGGTGCGCAGCGAGAGTTCGCAGGGAAAAAACATCTGCTGGTTGAACGGCATGCCGGGCATCGGCACGCGCCCCCAGCCGATCTGCACGCGCCGCCCGTCCGGCATATCGCTGAAGGTCTGCGGCGCGTAGTAGGCGTTGCCGCGGGTGCCCTTCAGGATCGGCGTCTCCGGCGTGAACGTCGTGCCGTCGAAACGGCCGACCATGTAGTCGGTGCTGGCGCCGTGCAGGACCCAGCGCTTGTTCCCGGCGTCACCGTCGATCGGAAGTTCGAAGAGATCCGGGCACTCGAAAAATCCCTCCACGCGGCTCAGGTAGGTCCACTCGCGCAGGTTGGGCGAGGCGAAGAACTCGATCGTATGGTTCACCGCCGGGCGGCCCTTGGCGTCCTTCTCGCCCCCCGCCTTGGGGTAACCGACATAGACCACCATCACCCACCGCCGGGTGGGTTCATGCCAAATCACCTTGGGGTCGCGGTTCTTCGGCGCGCGTTCGCCGAGCACCGGGTTGCCCGCGTATTTCGCCCAGGTGCGGCCCGCGTCCGCACTGAAAGCGAGACATTGGGTGAACGGTTGACCCTGGGACCAGGGGTTCGTGCCGCCCGCGGCCGTATAGATGAGGACCAGCGGGGGCCGGCCCGCCGTACCGAAGCCACTCGTGTTGCGCCAGTCGACGACGCCGGAACCCGAATACATCGTGCCCAGGGCATCGGGGTGCAGCACGTCGCCCCGCTCCTCCCAGTGCACGAGGTCGGGCGAGGTCGCGTGACCCCACGTCATGTTGCCATGGCCCCAGCCGAAGGGGTTGTGCTGGTAGAAGAGGTGGTATTGACCTTCGTAATACAGGAGCCCGTTGGGATCGTTGTTCCAGCCGCGGCGCGACGAAAAGTGCCACTGCGGCCGCAACGGCTCCGCGTAGAGATCGGCGGCGTCCTTCAGGGTGTCGCCCTGCTCGATCCGATCGAGCGCGGTCGAGCCGGCCGGCAGGCCTTCCGCCCGCACCTGCAGGGAGCGCCCGCGCCAGGCGTCGATCTCGGCCTCCACCCAGAAATCCGGTTTAACGGTCTCCTCGGCGAGCTCGATCGTGAATTCACGCACCTTGGCGCCGTCGATCCCGAGGGCAACGAGCCGCTTCGGCGCGCCGTGCTTCACGGGGAGTTGGAGGTAGCGGCCGGTGACCACCAGATCGCGCATGACCGGTGCCGGCGCCTCGGCCGCGCGCCCCACCAGCGCGAAACCGAGGAGCGCAGCCGCCACCCCGGTAAAGATAAGGCTACGGAATTTCATTCACCTGCCGCCTGGGCCAGGCCGAGATCGTGTTCGATTTGCTCCAGGGGGCGGCCCTTGGTCTCCGGCACCATCATTTTCACCCAGATGAGCTGGAGCACCATCATGAAGCAGAAAAAGAGGAAGACGTAGCCGGGCGCAAAGGCCGTCACCATCGAGGGGAAGAGGGTGGTCAGCAGCGCCGCGAAAATCCAGTGCGTGGAACTACCGAGCGACTGCCCCTCGGCGCGATGCCGGTTTGGAAAGATCTCGGCGATGAAGACCCAGATCACCGCGCCCTGACCCACGGCGTGCGCCGCAATGAAGGCGAAGATGCAGGCCGGCACCAACGCAAAGGCCCCCGTAAAGAACGCCCAGGCGCACAAGCCCAGCGAGGCGATGTAACCGACCGATCCGAGGTAGAGCAGCGTCCGGCGTCCCAGTTTATCGATCAACCACAGGCCGACGAAGGTGAAGACGAGGTTGGTCACCCCGATGCCGACCGACTGCAACATCGCGGCCTTGGCGCCGAGACCGGTGAGTTCAAAAATGCGCGGCGCGAAATAGAGCACCGCGTTGATGCCGGAGAGCTGGTTGAAGAAAGCGATGAGGATGGCCAGCAGGATGGGCGTGCGCAGCCGCGCGCTCCAGAAGCGGCCCAGATTCGCCTTTTCGTGGGCCACGGCCGCGATCGCGGCGATGCGCGCGGTGATTTCCGCCGCCGTGGCCTGCGGCTCGATGAGCCGGAACACGCGGGCGGCCTCCTCGCGCTGGTTGCGGCGACCGATCAGCCAGCGCGGGCTCTCCGGGAGGATGAAACACATCAGCGTGTAGATGAGCGCGGGCGCAGCCTCCACGCCGAGCATCCAGCGCCAGTCATGCGCACTCGTGCCGGCGAGGAGGGCGTTCGACACAAACGCCATCAGGATGCCAAACACGATGTTGAACTGAAACATCCCGGCGAGCCGGCCGCGGTGGGCGGCGGGCGCGATTTCGGAAATGTAGAGCGGCGCCGTCACCGTCGAGATGCCGACGCCCACGCCGCCGATGAAGCGCGCGATCATGAACGTGATGACGTCCGTGGCCAGGCCCGACCAGACGGCGGAGACGAAGTAGAGCACGCCGATCCCAATCAACGTTTGCCTCCGGCCAAAGCGGTCGGTGGGCCAGCTGCCGACCACCGCGCCCAGCACGGTGCCCCACAAGGCCATGCTCATGGCGAGCCCGTGCACCCAGGGGCTCAGGTGCCACAGCGCCTGGATGGTTTTTTCCGCCCCGGAGATGACGACGGTGTCGAAGCCGAAGAGGAATCCGGCGAGCGCTGAAGTGAGAGACCAGAGGAAGAGTCGGGGATGCACGGGAAGGGGAGCGCGCGGGCGCGGTGAGACGAGCAAGCACGAATTGGCGACAGGGGGGAAGCGAAGAAATCGGCGCGTCGCAGGGCAGGGTCAATGTCGTTCTCTCGCCTCGTAGTCTTTCTCTTAATCTTTCTCTCCTGCGGGCAAACCCTGACGAAAGAGGAAGATAAAGAGCGAAGAGAAAGATTGGCCAAACGACTTTGACACCACCCTGGGCGCGCCCGTCTCAGCCGTAGAAATTCAATCGAGGTGGAGCGGCTTGACCCCAAGACGCTCGACGTGAGAGCGAACGCACGAAGGCGCGTTGGGGTCAACGCGCCCCACCGTTCAGTGGTTTCCTGCTCACGGCTGAAACGCACTCCGATTGAATCGTTACGGCTCAGGCACCCGGCCCCGTCGTAACGGACGGCGAAAAGCCCTCCCGTTTCGGAGGGCGACGCTTCGTCGTCGCCGCCAGTCCACGCATGGCGCTGAGGTGAATTCTGGACGGTAGGGCCGCACCTTGGTGCGCGCCGGGAAACACGGAACGAGGATCGAACGGGTTCGCGGCGTGGACCAAGGTCCAGCCCTACAAGGGACGGGTGACGGGAAGCACGGGGGTGGGGCCGCGCCTTACAGATCGAAGTTCAGACTGAGGATCACCTGGCGGGGATCGATGATGCGGTAGGCGAAGGTGCTGCCGTCGGGGTTGACGGCCACGCGCTGCAGCCGGCCATCCTCGAAGGCGTTGCGCAGGTTGAGCTGGGCCTTGGCGCGGATCTTGTCACCGAAGAGCCGGAATTTATAGCCGGCCGAAAGATCGACGTAATACCGCGCCTGGTCGAAATAGGGTTTGTCCTTGTCGAGTTCGATGACGGCGCCGGCGAAGCTTCCGCTGGTCGCGGGGGCCTTGCCGCCAAAACCGATCGAGGCCTTGTCTTCCCAACGCACGGCCCCGCCGAGGTTGAAACCCTTCAGGCTGCCCGCGGTGAAATCGTAGTTGGTCACCGCGGCCCAACGGTACTTGCGGACCTGGGTGCGGGGTTTGCCGACATTAGCCACGCCCACGAGGTAGGGCGAGATCAGGGCGCTCACGTATTGCTCGGCCGGGCTGTTGCCGCCGACCACCGTGTTCCACCAGAGCTCACCCTTGCCATCGCCGGAGCCCGGGACGAGATCGCCCCGCACCGTGGTCCAGGTCGGCAGGCGGCTCTGCCAGTAATCGTACATCTCCGGCGAGATCGCCTGGTCATAGGCGACCGCCTGGGCGCCGGTGAACTTGATCCGCCAATTGCGCGTCGGGTTGTAGGTCGCCTCGATCTCGTAACCCTTGGAGGTGACATCAGTCGTGCCGACCGTCTGCGGCTGGGCCAGGCCGGAATCGAGAAAGATGTTCAGCCACTCGTCGGTCACGTTCATGATTTTGGCGACCGCCGGGCGCAATTGCGTCTGGGAGGGGTTGGCCACGCCCTGCGTAGTAAACCGGCTGCGCGCGAGATTCTCCGCCCAGGGATAGAACGAGTAGGCGTCGCGGTTGCCGTTGTTTTCCATGCGACCCTCGAGGCGGAACGTGCGGTTGCCGATCGTGCCGACCTCGCTGCCGCGCGAGTCGTATTCGGTCACCTGGAAGCGGTTGAGGCGGATGTTCAACTTCCCGTTCAGCGCGGAGAAGCTGACCCCGTAGTCCTGGCCCTCGCCGCGCGGGTTCGGGATGTTGCCGTTGAGGTCGAGCTGCTGCCGCACGACCTGGGGAAAGAAGCTGTCGGACTGGTTGTAGTGGAGATTGAGCCAGCTCAACGGCTTCACGACCGCGCCAAACGTCTTGGTATCGCCGCGCTGCGAGGCGCGGACGACGTCGCCCTGGTCGTCGGTCCAGGAATTCCAGTTCGTGTGGGCATCGTTGCTGGCGACGCCGGTCGCCGGGTCGATGGTGACCCCGGCCGAGGTGCGCTCCCGCCGCCGGTCCCGGCGCCAGCCGTAGGTCGTGACGAAGCGGTTGTTGAAGAAATAGCTCTGCAGGGTGGCGTTGAGCGTGCGGATCTCCTCGCGCCGCGCGGTGGTGCCGACCACGGGCAGCATGTCCACCGTGACCGGTTCGTTGACCCAACGGCCGCTGAGATTATTGTACCAGGTGAGGTCGTAGGTGCCGTTGATGTTGTCGATCGGCGAGGGAGCGTATTCGAGCCGCTGATTCGTCGAGCCGCCGACGTAAAAACGCTGGAGGATTTGCGAGGGGGCGGTGCGGTTGGCCTGGTTGACCCAGGCATGGTCATCGGCGATGTGGGGGGCGAAGCGGTAATTGACGGTGTCGGAGCGGACGGTCTCGCCGTGCGCCCCGAACTGTTGCGTGCCGGACCAGGAGAGCCAGCGCGGCAGTTCGCGGGGGGTGAATTGATACGCGAGATCGGCCGTCTGCGTGTCGGAGGTTTCCGGCGTGCGGACCTGGATCGGACCGACCGTCTGGACGTAGGGGCGTTTGAAATACGGGTTGGGGGCGCCGTTGAGCAGCTTTTCGTTCACGTCGACATAGACCACGGTGTCCGTCGAACCCAGGTATTGGCGGGCGTTCCGCTCGAACTCCTGGCGAAACCAGCCGACCCGGGCGGCCAGCAGGTGTTGGGGCGTCTTGAGCAACGTCTGTTCCAGATCGACCGCATAGGTCCTGGCCTTGTCCTGGCCGTAGTTCGGGGCGATGTAATTGACTTTGGACCAGTCGTAGAGGGCGCTGTCGCGGATGGCGGGCTGGAAGTAGAGCGGGTACAGCGACGCCTTGTTGCGCATGAGATCCGTGCCGGTCTCGAGGAGGCGCACGTTGCTGTTGGTGGTGTAGGGCGAGGGGGTGCCGGTCGTGATATTATTCCCGATGCGGCCCACCGTGAGCGACTGCACCGCGCTGTTCTCGATCGTGGCGATGCGGCGGCCATAGAGGTTGGATCCGGGCATCAGCCCCGTGGGCAGCGTGATATTCTCCGCAGTGACGCCGCTGCCGACGGGAAAGGGTCCGGCCCGGGTGCCGTTGCTGAAGGTCACCATCTGGGTGGTGGGATCCCAGGTCGGTTCGCCAGCCGCACGCCATTCCACGGTCGTGTCGCGCGGCATGAGGGAGTTGGGCCGGCGGTAGAAGTTATGATAGTTCTCGAACGAGGCCAGGATCGTCGTGGCTTTGAACGGCTGCGCGGTGACGGTGGCGTAGAGGCGATCGATGCGCTCCGACGCGGGCCGGCGGGTGAAGCCCTTGGACTCGTGCACCGTCGAGATCCGCGCGGCGAGTTTGCCCGGGATGATCGGGCGGCTGAGGTTCAGGCTCTCGCGGTGCCCGAGCCGGTCGTCGAAACGCAGGCCGATGGAGGAGGTGGCACGGTTGAGGTTGGCCTGCGACGGCACGAGGTTGACGGTGCCGGCGCTGGCGCCGAGGCCGAAGAGGTTGGAGTTGGGCCCCCGGGAAATCTCGACCGCGTCGATGTTGTAAATATCGACGGGAATCTTGGTGTTCACCGCGCGATTGCCAAAGGCGACATTGACGCCGCTGCCGCTGGTGCCGGCCGAACCGACGCCGCGCACCCGGTTGGCCCGGGCGGGATCCTCCGCGATGTTGTCGCCGACGCCCCCGGTGCGGTTGGGCGTAAACTGGGTGAAGTTGCCCGTGCCCTCCGTGCTCGCCTCGTAGAGCAGCACGTCGTTCAGATCCGACACCGCGGTGTCGAGCAGCTGTTGCATCGTCACCACCGTGATCGAGCTGCCCAGGTCCTCCAACTTGGAGTTCAGGCGCGTGCCCGAGAGGGTGTTGAGGGCCTGATAACCCCGGTCCGTGCCCGCCTCGACCTGAAACGGGGAAAGCTGGATGACGGGGTCGCCCGCGGCGCCGGACGCCGGGGCTGGTTGTTGGGCGTGCGCCACGGCGAGGCTGCCCGCGCAGCCTGCGGCGCGAAGAAACGCGGAGACAATGAGACGGGGATTAGTTTGCATGGGTGGGAGGGGAGGAAGCGCCGGCGATGCCGCGGAGGCGCCACGGGTTGGGTTCGTGGTGACAACAATATTTTCCACCCAAGCGCAAGCCGACTCTCCGCCCTCGACTCGCGGTCGCCATTCGATCTTCATCGTGCAATGCGTCTTGTTCGCGCCCACTTCGCGCTCCTCGCTCTCACCCTGCTGTCCGGGTGCGGCTATATTCATTTTGGCCGTCTCGAAAAGCTCCCCGCCGGGGGCGGAGACGCGGCGCTGGCGACGGCCTATGCCAATCTTGCCACCGAACACAAGATGCTGAAACAGGAACTTGTGCTGGCCCGCAAGGAAGGCGACGCCTTCCGGGTCGCCCTCGAACGCGGGAGCACCGGCACCGCCACCGAAAATGTGGCGCGCCTCAACGAGGCCACCAAGGAACTCGCTGCGCTCCGCGCCAGCTATGCCCGGCTGCAGTCCGAGCGCGCGAAGGCCGGGAGCGCCGGGATCGACGCCTCGCGCTTCAGCGAGTTGGAGGACAAGCTGGCGGCCTCGCTGCGCACCACCACCCAGTTGCAGGACGAAAACGCCCGTCTCCGCCGCGAACTTGACCGCACGCGGGGCGACAACGCCGTGCTCGCGGAGCGGCTCAAGGACTCCGCCGCCCAGAACGAGCAGGCGAACCACGCCCTGGAGATGCTCAACGTCGAGCTGCTCGCGCAAAAGCAGGCCCGCGCCAGAGCGGAGCAGGCCTCCGAGGCTTTTCGGGCGCAACTTGGCGTGGTGATCGCCCGGGGTTCCGCGGATGCGGCCGGCAGCCCGGCCGAGGCGCGCGATCCCGCTCCCGCCACCACCGCCGCGCTGCAGCTCGCCCGCGCGCCCTCGGCTGACGCCACCCCCACCGCGGAATTGCGCCTGAACACCGAACGTCTGCGCCAGACGGCCGGGACCGCGCCTGGCCCGGAGGCCGCCTCCGCCCCTCGTCCGCGTGTTCACGTCGTACAGGCGGGCGACACCCTCGAAAAAATCTCGCTCCGGTATTACAACTCTCCCGACCAGTGGCGCGCCATCTACGAGGCGAATATCGCGACGCTGAGCGATGGTCAGCCCATCCGGGTGGGCATGGAACTGCAGCTGCCCTGAGCCCGGGCCCCTCGCACCCTGCGGCAGTCAGGTCCTGGGCCGGGGATGTGCCCGCCGGTAATCGCGCAGGATTTTCCAGGTGTCATCAAGCACGGCATCCGGCCCGACGTATCGGCCCCAGCGATAACTGTCGGAGAGCACCTTGCCCCCGG
Organism: Opitutales bacterium; assembly: GCA_038249085.1. Taxonomy (GTDB): domain Bacteria; phylum Verrucomicrobiota; class Verrucomicrobiia; order Opitutales; family Opitutaceae; genus ER46. Next base: position 40,744 of record JBBRWR010000040.1, on the reverse strand, counting down.
CATCGACCAGCACGAGGCAGGGAATGCCGCCGCCGGCGTAGCGGGTGATCTCGCGCGTCTGGGCAATCGCACCCCACTCCAGCGCCGGCCACGGCATCCGGTCGTCCCGCACATAGGCCGCCATGTCGGCGGGCGACTTGTCCCGGTTCACCAGCACGACCTCAAACTCCGGATACATCGGGCGGATCTTCCCGTACGCATCGATCAACTCCGGGGTGAAACTCCGGCACGGGCCACACCAGCTGGCGGAAAAATAGATCGCATAGAACTGCACCCCGGCGAGGCGCGCCGGGGCCGCCGGTCGCAACACCCCGCCCTCGAGCGCCACCAACTTGCCGGCCAGACTCCGTTCCATCGCGGTCGCCGGGGGGCGCGGTCGCTCCGGGGCCGCCACGACCGGCGCCGGGCCGGGCCGGGCCACAGGCGCGGGCGCCACCACGATCGGGGCCGGCGGCGGGGGCGCCACCACCGCGGGGGCGGCGGGCGCCGGTTCCACCTCGGGCGGCAGGTTCGTGTGGGCCGCCGGGACGCGACCATTCAGATTCCGATACCGCACCACCAAAAAATCGCCCTCCGTCGTGACGATCGAAAGGCTCTCCCCGGCCCGCAGTCCGATCGTTCCTCCCGGCCGGCCATTCGTGATGATTTCCAAGCGCGTCGGGCTCGTCACGGTGACCTCCGCGGGCAGTCCCGCCCCGGCCCGGCCCGCGGCCAAACCCGACAGCATCAAGCCGAGAAGCCATGGTTTCATTGGGGGGAAGCGCGGTGTCACCGTTTCGGCCGGGAGCCTGCCACGCCCTCCCCCCGGGGCGAAGAAGATTCTTCGCCGGGGCCGGCAGGCGACTTGTTGCTCCGGCCCTGCCCAGGGCAGTGTCAAAGTCGTTCTCTCCCCTCGTAGTCTTTCTCTTTCTTCTTTCTTTTATTCTTTCTCTCCTGCGGGCAAACCCTGACGAAAGAGAAAGATAAAGAGCGAAGAGAAAGATTGGCGAAACGACTTTGACCCCGCCCGGAGCCCTGCCGCGGCGGCGGTTTGGACGCTTGCTTCGCCCGCGGACCCCGGCCAATACCCGTCTCCCATGTCCTCGCTTCCCGCCCAATTCGACGGCGTCACGGTCGTCACCAAGGCCAACGTCTACTTCGACGGCAACGTCGTGAGCCACACCGTGCGTTTTTCCGACGCGTCGAAGAAGACCCTCGGGCTCATCCGCCCCGGCTCCTACCACTTCGGCACCGCCGCGGCGGAGCGTATGGAGATTGTCGCCGGGGAGTGCGCCGTCACCCTCGACGGCACCACGACCACCCAAGCCTACGGTGCCGGCACGACCTTCGAGGTGCCCGCCAACAGCGGGTTCACCATCACGGTAAAAGCCGGGCTCTGCGAGTACATCTGCTCGTTCCTGCCGTAGGAGTTGGGCGGCATTGACGCCATGGTTCGCGGTGCCCTGGTGAGTCACGCCGCGTTGCGACCAGGCCCAGCCGCCCAACTCCTTCCTCGCCGCTACGCGGCGAAAAGAGCGGGCAACGAGCGAATTCGGCGCCAGTCATTCTGTGCCAAACGCTCAACCGGATGGGCGCCAACGGCACAACTTGCAACCGGCTGACCCTGTCCGGCTGTCTGCAAACGTTATGGCTTTGATCGTACCGCCGCTGCCTTCGGCAGCAGGTGGCGGGCAAAGAACGAGACCAGACTGTCACCCGAAGGATCGACCAGTCCAATCTCCGGCGCATAAACCACCGCTTCCATGCCCACCTCATCGGCGCGCTGTTTCAGCGCGCGGGCATGATTCGGATGGTGCGCCATGTGACCGTAACCGGTCGGAACCTCACCGGTCTCGCTGTTATGAACAAACATCGGGGGATCGTCCCGGGACATCAATGTAATCAAGTCGGTCTGCTGGCGAAGCCGGATGTTCTTCTCCGTAAAGAGATCCGCTTCGCTTTCGATCCCACCCAGCGCCTTGGAAAACCCCATCGCCTGCTCGCGACTGATACCCAGGATGTCCACCCACTTCAACACGTCCTGGGTCGCTGGCGTGGCCATGGCTCCGACGCAGTTCAATCGGGTCGACTCCCGGGCGATGGGATCCTGGCTTCCGGGCTCCGCCATGTCGTCGGTCAACGCCAGCCAGAGGGACGCCACGGCTCCGGCCGATCCGCCGTAACAAGCGATCTTATGGGGGTCGATATTATAGGTCTTCGCGTGATGGCGCATGAACTGAACGAAACGCGCTGTATCCTTCATACTTCCGAGAGAGCCCTCGGGGCTCTGCTTCGCGAAGCGATAGTTGATCCCGGCGACGGAGAACCCCGCGTCGAGCAGGTCGGCCAGGACACTGGAATTATACAGCAAGGCCTTGTCGCCCCGCCGGAAACCGCCGCCATGGATAAAGATGACGAGGGGAGCGGGGTCGCGCGCGTCGGACCTCCAAAGATCGAAGGTGTTTCTTTCGTGGTCGCCGTACTTGACGTTGATGTCCGCAGCTCGCCTGCCGTTTTTGGCCACCGGCTCACGCTTGAGAGCCTCGTTCAGCACCCGCCCAAAATCGTCGGATGGACCAAAGGTCCCATCCGGCCCCACCCCGGCCATTGCCGCCATCTCCTCGTTGGAAATCCTCTTACGAGGCTCGGTCGACTTCCCGGACTCGGCCGCTTTGGATTTCTTGACCGGACTGCCGGGCGCCGGCTCCGCGCCGAACACGGGACAAATGAGGCCCGAGGCGCCCCACAAGCTCAGTAGCCACAGGACTTTCGTTTTCGTTTTCATACTCTGCCGAAGAAGCGGTGCGTACATGTCAGGTAGTTTACAGTGATGTTTCGAAACGGGGTTTGCAGGTTTATTGAGCGGTTCGTCTGCCGGCTATCAAAACCGGCCATTGAGACCGACACTGATGCCGATGCCAGGATATTTATCTCGGTCCGACGCCGGGCGGTTACTTCGCGGAGCGTTTTCACCCGGGTAGGCCTGGCGGGTCGTGGTGGAGTGCGGCGGGGTTTTCCGATTGCGGGTAGCTCCACGGCAGCCAGGCCGACGGGCGCGCCTGCACATCCGCGGCGTGCGTTGCGATGGCCAGCAGATAATGCCGCAGCCCGGTGCCGTAGCGCAAAACCGCAATCGTCACCGGCACGCTGGGCGCATACTTCTCCTGACCGGCGGCCGCGGGCACGGGGGCGGTGAAGACTTGGCCGCAGGCGTCGCAGCGCAGTTTGGCCAGCGTGTAACCGGTGTCCGCGATCGGCGGCGAGCCCACGATCCGCATGATGATCGCGGGGGTCGCCGTGCGACTCAGTCCGTGGCGGCGCGCCAGGTCCGTCGCCGCCCGCCAGAGATCTTCAGGAATACGCTGGCCAGGTCGTCGCGTGCCCCGCCAGGTCTTGAGGCGTTGGGCCACCGTCTGCAGGTCCGAGGACGCTCCGGCCTGTGCGCTCGTCGATGTCTTTGCCATGGTTCCCCACATCGTAGCAGAAACCCGCCTTCGAGTTACGCACGCTTGCCGAAGCTACACGCCGCACCCCTCCAGCGTGACGCCCGCCAACTCGACCTGCTGGTCTCCACTCACCGTCTGCTCCACCAACCTCGGACCGCGCCTCGCGACCACGCCGCCGAACAACTCACCCTGTTCTGACCTGTTCCCTCAAATACCCGATCACCCATCGATGATCGTGTAAATCGCGATCCCCGTCGTCCCGGCCATCTGCTATCTCGCAAAACTGTCCATCGATTATCGAGATCACGCACACGAGCGCAGCCGGGTTCCGGCCAGCGTCGAACTTGCCATGCAACCCGAATCGCTTCCGCTCTCGACGACGAACGGGCTTAATCGAACGATAGCTTCGCTTGGCTTGACGGCAGCCCCATGGGCGGAGTCGGCGGCGCCAAGTTGTGGGGTGAGCAGAGCGGTGAGGACTGCCCATTGAAGTGACGAGGTTGTATTGGTGTTCATGGGGTTGAGCCTTTGCTTAGTGGCGGAACGGGCTCGGGAAGTGCGATCAGTCGTTGTCGAAGCGTCGGGCGGGCACCGACTTGCCATCTTCGATGAGCCACAGATCCTGGGCATCAATGAAATGCCAGCGACCGTAGAGGGCGAAGATGTTGGCTTGGCGGAACGAGAGCTCGAGTCGGACCACCTTGCCTACGTGGTCGGCCAGCGAGGTGTTTTTCCAGCGCAATTCATGACGCAAGGCGTCGGAGTATTGCAGGGGCACGCAATCGTCAAAACTGAGTCCAGGCAGCGGTTCGCTTTTCATGTTAGTCACCTGGAACCGGACCTCTCCAAAGGCGGCGAGGGCGTTCAACGCCAGGATCGCTCCTTGCAGGAGTAGCGGTTTGGTCTGAACGCGGGCGAAATCGCCGCGCGAACGCAGGTGCATGAAACCGTCGCGCCGCAGCGTGTGCAGCAACACCGCGCTGGTCGGTCCCGCGCTGGCCTTCTGCACGCGGCCCTCGCGACCATGGGCTCCCCGGTGCGCCTCGGAGTAGATGCGAATCTCGTCCCCCGCGGCCACCAGGCTGCTCGCGCGGATCTGCGCACAGCCGTGCTGCGGGATCGGATTGAGCGGGATGAACGGCTGGCGGTTGCCGCGCTGAAAGCTGCGTCCGTCCAGGCTGAAGGCCAGCTCCGAGTCGAAATCGCCGAAGAACTGGTTGAAGCTGTTGACCGGGGCGCTGCTGGAATTGCGAAACGTCCACAACACGCCGACGTAGCCTGGACCGCTGCGCAGCACCGGCATCCCGTAAAACCCGACGGGCCCGGCGACATCGAGGGCATCCGGCTGCAGCAGCAGCTCGGGCTCGCTCCAGGCGCGGAAATCCCGGGTTTCACGCTGCGCGATCCGGCGGTCGCCCCAGCCCGGCCGTGTAATGATGACGTGAGTACGATCCGCCTCGCGAAAAAACGCGTAGACCGGGGGCTCCGGCGTCCAATCCTCGCACGCCCAGTCGCCGTCCGGCAGGATTTCCCAGCGCAAACCGTCCCGCGAGCCGAGCGTGACCGCTTCGCTCATGTAGCGTTTCTGGCCCTCCGCTTTCGCCACGGCGTGCCAGCGGTGGCGGGGATCGGCGAGGGCGCGGGGAAAGACCCCGCCGGAATCCTGGCGGCCAAAGATCTTGAAGGGGAACCCGTCCGTCGCCGCCGGATCGTGGTACACGCCGCCGCCCTGGCCGTGGGGGAACGTGAACACGTGGTGGGGCGCGAGTTTGCCGCCTGCCGGGATGAGGTCCGGCATGTCCAACGGGCGCCAGTGCACGCCATCCTCGCTGGTGGCCGCCAGGAGCGTGAACGGACTCCACTTCAACGAGTAGATCATTCGCCAGCCACCGCCGGCTGGATCGCGCCAGACGGACGGAAAGATCATCGAAGCCTCGGGAAAAACCGGATCCGTATAGGTCGCTTCCGGCCGGAATTGCGGCCGGGTTTGGACGAGCTCGAGGTTGTTCCACGCATCCAACCGGGCAAGGTCCCAGAACGGGAGGGTTTTTTCAGGACGCAATTCCGCCCCCAGCAGCCACGGCGAAGCCAGCGCCAGCCAGAGGAGGTTGAGACGTATTCCAGTGATCATGTTTTTCATTTCTACGTTGATAAGATTGGCCGGTTGCGGCCGGCAACGGGTGCAATGGTGCGGTGGAGTCTGCGGCGGTCCGGCCAGCGCGTTTTAGCCGCCCAAAACCGGTTCACAGCTTCAGTTTCCCGACGAGTTTCGCCTCTTCCTCGACCGCGCTCAGCGGCAGATGCAGGACCGTCACCCGAGGTAGCGCGGCTTTGATGGCCGCGACATCGGCCGTGGAGATGGCCACGGTTTCAAGCTTGAGTCGGACGAGCTTGGGCAGCGCCTGCAGCTGCGAGATGATGTTGGCGCTGAGACGGGCCTCGGTGAGTTCAAGCGCTTCGAGAGTCTTGATTTGCGCGAGCGTCGCGAGGGTCGTTTCGTCAAAACTCGGGCGTACGTTCCGGCCTTGCGGCAGCCGCTGACCGAGGCGCAGGACACGAAGATTGGAGAGCTTCAAGAGGTGCGCATTGCCGGCCTGCGTCTGAGCCGTATGCCAGGTGCGGAACTCCTTCAACTGCGTGAGCGTGCCCACGCCCTCCAGAGCCGCATCGCCCGCAGTGGAGCCAGCGAAGACCAGTCGCTCGAGCCTGGGCAACGCCTTTAGTTCCGCCAGGCCGTGGCCGCGGAATGCGGCGGAACCATAGGCGGGATGAAACAGGGCGAGCGACTTCAGCTCACGGAAGGCGCCGAACCGCTTGTAGCCCTCGTCCGAAATCTCGGCACCGTCCAGGCTGAGTTCATCGAGGCTGGCGAGCCCGGCGAGCAGGGTAAGGGTCACGTCGGTGATCGACTTCCCGCTGAGCGTCAGCTTCCGGATCGTGGGGCAGTTCCCCAGCGTCCGGAAATCCGCCTCGGTAAACGCATCGCACCGGGCGCGCACCTGCGTGACGACTCCGGCGGTCTCCACGACGGTGGCGCCGAGTCTCCTCAGGGCATCCGCGTGAACCCCGGCGGGCGGCGCTGCCGCCCGGCAGCCCGCGGGCGGGAGACCGCTCCCGAGGAGGAGCGCAACCGACAACGCCACGCCGGCAAAGCTTCCGGCGTCCGGACCCACGACCCGATTTCCGCCAGGTTTCGTTTTCAAAATCGGCCTTGGAAGCCTGCCGCGATACCCGAATACACCCTGCTGGTATTTGAAACCCGATCCTTGTAGCCAAGATAACGGTTGATTTCCGGTTCGCCAAACACGTTGTCCCAATTGCAATACGCACTCGTTCGGTTCCTGAAGATCCAGTTTCCTTCCCATCAGTAGTCGAACCATCGCAGATCGATCGGCTTTCCGTCGTTGAGCAGGGCCATGTCCGACGCATCGAGGAAATGAAACTTTCCGCGCACCGCGAAAAGCTGTGCGTTGCGGAACTTGGCTTGGAGGCGAATGGGCTTGTTGACGATTTCGTCGAGCGACTTGCCCTTCCAACGCAAAGCGAGGTTGAGGGCATCCACTTTCGCGATGGGTTCGCAGTCGCCGAAGGTGAAGCCCGGCAGCGGTTCGCCATTCATGTCCGAAAGTTGAAACTGTGCTTCACCCTGAGGGGCCAGAACATTCACCGACAGTCGAGGCTCGAAGAGTACGAGTGGTTTGCTGGTGAAGCGCGCAGTGCCCCCTCTGCTACGAAGGTAGTTGAGCCCGTCCTTGCGCAGCGTGTGGATAACGATGCCGCCGCGCGGATTCTTTGACGCGTTTCGCTTTGGGCCTCTACCATGCTGCTCTTCGCTGGCATCGGAATAAAAACGCAGTTCGGAGTCAGTCTCGACCATAAAGCTTGTCTCGATAGCACCGCCGCCGATTTCACCGGGCGGGTTCAAGGGTATTAGCGGCCGCCGCAGGCCTCGCTGAAAATGCCGCCCGTCGAAACTGTAAGTGAGATGGGTATCGAGCGGACCGATCCCGCGATTGTAACCTCTGCTGGGCGCTTCGCTGGTTTCGCAGTGGAAAACCCAGAGCAAGCCGACGTAAGCTCCGCCGTAACGGAATACCGGCATCCCGTAAAACTCCACCAAACCATCGAGTGGATCGGGCTGAAGCAACGGAGCCGGGCCGCTCCACTGCCGGAAATCCACCGTGTCCTGCAAGCATACGCGCCGATCGCCCCAGCCGGGTCGCACGGTCATGAGGTGGCGCTTTTCGCGTTCGTGCCAGAATCCAAAAATAGGCGGCTCCGGATGCCAATGCGGCTGGCCCCAGTTGTAGTCAGAGCGCGCCTCCCAATGCAGGCCATCTGCGCTCACGAGTGTGAGCTCCCCGGCGAAATAAGCCTTGGCACGACCGTCCTTTACGGCAATGCCGTGCCACGGATGCTTTGGATCTTGCAGAGCGCGCTCGTAAACCGTTTTGCCCATTTGATGCGCGAAAATCTTGAAGGGAAACCCGTCGCGCGCCTCGGGGTCGAGATATACACCGCCGCCGCTGCCATCAGGCAGCGTAAAGACATGATTCGGCGCGATTTTTCCGCCCTCCGGCTGTATCGTCGGGCACGGAAGTGGAAGCCAATCAAGGCCGTTTTCGCTCTCGGCCACCATCAGCGTGAGGGGACGCCATTTCGCAGAGTAAGCCATGCGCCATTTGCCGCTCCCTTTGTCCAGCCACACCGTCGCCCAAGAGTTGAGGGCATCAAAGACGTTCTCCCGGACGGGATCCACGTAGGTCTTGTCTTTTCTCCACACCGGCCGCCCCTGGCATAATTCAACGTTGTCAGTGTGTTGAAAATGCCAGAGATCGAAGAAATGCCACACCTCGGCGGCAGACGCGCGCGTTAGACTGGCTAGGATAACCAGCAGGGAAGCAGATACTATTGTTTTCATCGATAACAGGCCAGCTACTTGGCCGAAGGGCATCTTCAAAACCGGCCTTGGATGCCAGCGGCGATCCCGGAATACACGATGTTGGTATTGGAAACGCGATCCTTGTAACCGCGATAACGGTTGATTTCGGGCTCCTGGAATATGTTATCCCAATTAAAGTATAGGCTGGTCCGGTTGGTGATCGCGTACGTGAACTTCGCGGTTGTGATCGTTCGCGGCGCCTCGTATTCGAGCGAAGCGGCGTTGGTCGAGACGGTCGCAAGATAGGTGCCGAGCCAGTTGGTCTGGAGGCTCACGCCGAATTTGCCCCGGCGATAGTTGATCGTGACATTCCCCGTCTTGGGCCGGAACCCGGCCACCTGCGTGGTGGCGATCCCGCTGGTGGCGCCATAATCGCCCTTGGTCTCCAGCTGGGTGTAATTTAGGTTGAGGCCGAAACCGCTCCAAAACCCGGGCAGGAAGGAGAACTGCTGTTGATAATTCAGCTCGAAGCCGCGGTACCGGGCCGAGCCGCCATTGGAAGAGGTGACGATGTTATAGCCTTCAAAACGGCCATCGTAGCCGTTGTTCGGACCGGAGCCGACGAATTGACTCCTGTCCTGAAAAATGAAGCTGCTGACTTCCTTCAAGAAGACGCCTGCGGAGAAAAGTCCTATCGGTTCAAAGTAATATTCCAGGCTAAGATCAAAGTTGTCGGCCTTTTGCGGTTTCAATCCAGCATTGTTAATCGTCAGCCGCTCCGCGTCATCGCTGATAATCGTGTTGGGAATGATCGACGCGATGTTCGGACGCCCGATGCTGGTGGAGTAGCTCGCGCGGGCCACCACGTTCGACCGGTGCGCGTATTTGAAATGGATCCCTGGAAAGACGTTCCGGTAACTCCCTTCCGCGTGCGCACGGGTGCCCCAGTCATACTCGGCCCGCCGCTTGATTTCCTCCTCGGAAAGCGCCCCCACGTACGCGGCCCGGCGCGCCGCCTCCTCCGGGTTGACGGACTTGTTCACGGGGCCGTTGCCGGCGGTGTCCGTCTGCTCGACGCGGATCCCGGCGAGGATCCCGAGCTGCGCCAGCTGCACCTGGTTCATGAGGTACAGACTGGTGATGGCCTCCTTGAAATCCTGGATGTTGCGCAGCTTGTCGACGTACTTGGCGGAAATGTCCTCCTGCCAGGAGGCCGGGAAATCCTCAATATGCTGGGACACCGCCAACTCATCCGCCCAGGGAGCCTGGCGCTGCCCGTGCACGATTTCACGGGTAAAGGAACTCCGGTCGGCAAACTGCCCCAGCCCGCCGGGGCCCACAAAAGTATAGCGATGCGGCTGCCGCCAGCCGCGTTTCCGCCGTTGCTCCTGGTATTGCGCGCCCGCCTTGACGAAGGCGGGCACCGCGAGCTCCAGATTCTTCCGGGCATTGAAGCGCGCTTCGCTTTGGAGCGATCGGGCGCTGTTGTTGTTTTGATTCATGCTCAGCGTCCTATAGTTATCCAGGTCATACATGTCGGGGCCCGCCGTCTGCCGAACGATTGGCCAGGCCGGATCCGCGCGGCGGTCGATGCTCCAGCCGATGTTGGTGAGTCCGCCGATGGTGAATACCCCCTTGGGTATTCCCGGATAACTCCTCCCCTCGGGAGCCTGATCCGCATGGGTCGTCGACATGGAAACGGTGCCGCTGTAATCCAGCGTGAGGCCGGGCAACCGGTGTTCGGCGGTCAACTGCAGGCGGTAGTTCCGGGTGACGTTGTCGACTTGGGATTGGGTCAGTTGCGAGATGTTGTTGATGTTGGGCGGCGCCTCCGAAAAGAGCTCGCTATAACCCGGCAGGAATCGCGCGCTGTTGTCCTGGGTCTGGATGAGTTGCGTCCGCGACGCCACGGATTCGTGATACCGCGTGTAGACGCCCGCGAGCGTGAACAGCGTGCGATCGTCCGGCTTGTACTCCAGTTTCACGTTGGTGTTCTCGCGCGTGTGGGGACCCGCGACCCCGGCCAGAACCAGATTTACGTTTCGAATATAGGCCGGCCGGTTCAGAGTCGTCTGATAAGCGAAGCGCGCTACCTGCGAGCCGCCGAACTGGGTATTGCGGGAATGGCTCAGCGAAAGGCCCAGGTTCTTCTTCGCGCCCACGACGTCGGAAAAGCTGAAACTGACCGAGGGGGTGATTCCATCGATGGGCTCCTCGTACCACCGCCGATGCGGTTCGGGTCCGCCCCCAATCCGATCCAATTTGCGCACCACCCCGAGGGAATAGGTGAAGACCCGGGGGTTGGTCCGGTTGAAGGCGGTCCGCGTGACCATGTTGACGGTGCCGCCGAGCGAACTGGCCGGCATGTCTGGAGTCGGCGCCTTGGTCACCTCGATGCTCTCGACGTTCGACAGCGAAACCTGCAGGAAGTCGAAGAAGCGGTTCACGCCGGAAGAGTTGGTATTCGCGAGCTGCACCCCATCCATCTCCACCGTATTTAGGCTCGCATCGATCCCGCGCACCATCACCTGCCGCGCCAGCCCGGTGGCGCTGATAATGTTGATCCCGGGAAGTTTTTGCAGGAACTGCCCCACATTGTCGTCCGTCATCGTACCGAACGCATCGCCGGCCACGACGTTTTTGACATTGGCCGCCTGGCGCTGCCGGGTGATCGCGAGGGCGTTGCCCTCCCGCTCCCCTTCGACGACAAATTTCTCCAACTGGTAGATTTTGGCGGAGAGAGCTATATCCTGCGTGGCGGTGGCGCCGGCCTGAAGCGTCATCGGGATGTATTGGGTATCCAATCCCGTGTAGGACACCTCCAACATCGCCTGGCCCGGCTGAGCCGCGAGCACGTATCGTCCCTCGCGGTCCGTGAGGACCTGCCGTCCGGTGCCCAGGATCACGACCTTGACTCCGTCGAGATAACCGCCGGTGGCCGCATTCGATACCCGGCCCGAAACGCTTGCGCTCAGCGCAGCCACCGCGCCGGCGGGACGGTCGTCCGCGGCGTTCAGCGCCGGAGTCAGTGCGGCCGGGACGGCGAGCCAACTGGCCAACAGGGCAAGCAGGGTCCTCGACCGCGCTGTCTTCGGGGTCTTAGCGGAAGTGGAGTGCCGGTTGGAGTCGGAGAACGGAGGCGCTTCGGACGGGGACGGAGGCACGACGCAGTTAATCATAATCGCGCCTGTCTTCTGGTCCTGCAGCACCACGAGGAGGGTGTTGGCCAGCATCTTCACGATCGCCTCGTGGGGGGTGAAGTCACCCCGGACGGGGTTGGTCGTCACGCCGCGTACCGCATCGACCATGTAGACAATTTGACTGCCCGATGCTTCGGAAAACCGCTTGAGGGTAATCGCGGCGTCACCACTCCCGATCTCAAAATGTTTTCGCGCGGTGTCGACCGCCGACGACGTGGCCGTAGCGCAAGTTGCATATACGGCCAACACAGTGCCAGGTGGAAGCGAAGGAGTAAGGGTCGATGTCATGAGGAGAAGACGATGCACCCCTAAGACGTACCTGGCCCCAAAATGGGTTATTCGCCCAACCCCGTGTGCCGCGTTATCCTTCGGTGGGTTGTCGGAGATCCCGATCGCCGCAACGCGCCCACCGCGCAACGCGAACCCGCCAGCCGGCAAAATCCCCGGTGTCCTGGCACCCTGGCCGTGCACCGCATTCTGCCCCATCTGGCCACGGTGATGCGCTCCGTTCATCGGATTTGGCGCAGCACGATTTCGAATTCACCCCGGCGCTCCACGGCGACGGTGCCGCTGCTCTCCAGCAGCCGGACAAAACCCTCGATGTTGTCCGCCGCAAACGTCCCACCGACGGGGCGCTCCGCCAGCACCGGATCGTCGACGACCAGCTGGACGCGGTTGCGCCGGTTGAACTGGGTCACGACCTCGCGCAGCGGCGTCTCGGCAAAAACGAGTTTCCGCTCCTGCCAGGCCAGGACTTCGCGCAGGGTCGCGGGCCCGATTTTTTCGATGACCGGTGGATGCGCGGTTCGCGGCACACCGGCCGCCGGTCGGATGGACATCAACAATCGTTCGTTCGCCACGAGTTCGGTCGGCGGCGCAGCAATTTCAGGACCGGAACTGTTCGATCGGAACTCTGCCTTCTGTGCTCCCGCCGCTGCGGCTGCGACCGTGACTTTGCCCTCCGTCACCACAATCTCGACGGCCACTCCGGCGTACCGGACATTGAATGCCGTGCCGACGGCGCGCACCGCCACGCCAGCCGCCTCGACGACAAATGGCCGCGCAGGATTGCGGGCCACGCTGAAATGCGCCTCGCCGGCGCGCAGCACCACCCGACGCTCACGCATCGAGAGATCCACCCGCGCCTCGCTGTTGGCATTCAGCTCCAGGGTGGAGCCATCCGCGAGCAACACCCGTTCGTAGCCTCCCGCGGAGGTCGCATAACGGACCGGCTCCGATCCCGCGCGCGGCCATTGCCACCAGCACAGAGTCGCCAAAACGAGTGTTGCGGCCAGACCCACTCCAATCCGCCACCCGGGAGCGCGCCGGTTTGTTCCCCCGGATACCGCCACCGCACGACCGGCCGCGGGAAACTCGACGACCGGCTGCAACTCCGCCCGCACCCGCGGCATTTTTTTAAGCAACGCACACGCCTGCTCCAGCCGCACCACCGCGGTGGCATGGCGCGGATCATGCCGGCACCAGCGCTCGAATTCACGCGCCCGCACCGGGGTCAGGCCCTCCTCGCGTTCCGCCAACCAGTCGGCCGCGACTTCCTCGATCATCTCGGCATCTTCGCGTTCCGTACTCAACCGGAAGCCTCCTTCGCCGCTGGCGCGGCGGCTTCTAACAAACCCCGCTGCGCGAAAAATTCCGCGCATCGCCGCATGCCCTTGGCCATATGCACCTTCACCGTCTCGGGCGAGATGCCAAGTTGGGCGGCGATTTCCTTGTAGGCGAGTCCGTCGAGATAGCGGAGCATGATGACTTGGCGGCAGCGATCCGGCAGCGCGCGCACGGCGTCGGTCAGCACGTCGAGTTCGTGCTGCTGGTCGACGCGTTCGGCCACGCCGGGCTGCTCCTCCAAGACGGACAACTCCTTGCAATCGGTTACGGTCTCCATCGGCAGCACCCGCCGCCGCCGGAAAAAATCGATCGCCGCGTTGCGCGCCGTCGTGAAGAGCAGCGCCCTGGCGTAGCGTACCTGCCCGGCCGCCTGCGCCCGGAGCAGGCGCACGTAGCTCTCCTGCACGATGTCGTCATAATCCCCCAGCGTCGGAAAACGCGCGTGCAGGTACGCCCGCAGCGCCGGTTCGTGCGGCTGCACTTCCTCGGCAAACCAGCGGGCCTGTTCGGACGGAGGCATGATCAGGGAGACTCTTGCGCAACTGCATCGGTCTCCGCCCCCGGTATGTCGAGCGGAATATCATGAAGACGCCCGCCGCGCAGATATTCCCAAAACCGGATAACCCAAAACGCCGGCGGCTGCGTCTTGGTGGGTTGGCCGGTCACCTTCGCGCGCTTCGCGAGCTTCGCATGAGCCCGTTTGGACCCTTGGAAACAGCCGGATCCCGCAAAACGTCCCGGCCCGTCGCTCGCCGGATCAGGCGTATTTCGCCGCCAGCCGCGTCGCGCCGTAAGGGGCACGCTCCGGCCGCGCGAGCATCGCATTGGCCGCGGCGTCGTTGACGAAGCGCTCCGTCTTCGGATCCCAGGTGAGCGGGCGCCCGAGCTTCATCGCGATCCAGCTCACGATGCAGGCGGCATTGCCGCGGTGCGCGACGGGCGCCGGCACCAACGGAGTCTTCCGCGACTGCACACATTGCAGCCACTGGAGGTGATGCTCCGCGCAACGCGGCAGCTCGACCTTCACGCCCTTCGGGTCGATCAGCCGGTCGTCGCTCGCGTCGAGCGGACGCAGACGCCCGCGCTTCACCGCCGGATCCTTGGTCGCCACGCTGCCACGCGAGACGAAAATCCAGCCGTCGTCCCCGATGAACTTCAGGCCGTTGGGAAATTTGTCCGAGACGGCGACGCGTACCCCGCCCGGGTAGTCCAGCTCGATGTGATATGCACCGTGCACGTTCCAGATCTTGTTCGTCGGAAATTCGGCGCGGCCCTCGATGCGACTGGGGCCGCTCAGCTCGCAGTCCAGCGCCCAGTGCAGGATGTCGAAATGGTGGGCGCCCCAGCCGGTAATCATGCCAAGGCAGTAGGCGTCGTTGCGCAGCCAGCCCGGGCGATCGTAGCCTTGCTGCGGATGCACCCGCTGCTCCGTGTAATCCTGCGCGGGCGTGCAGCCGAGCCAGCGATCGTAATCGAGATTCGCCGGCACCGGCTGCACCGGATTGTCCGGTGCCGTCGGATCGACCGGCAGTCCGATCTCGACCCGCTGGAGCCGCCCCACCCGGCCGCTGCGGATGAATTCGCACGCCTGGCGAAACTGCTGGTTATTGCAGCGCTGCTGGCTGCCGAGTTGGAAGATGCGGCCCGTCTTCGCCACGGCCTGCCGCAGGAGGATGCCCTCGGCGTGCGTCATCGTCATCGGTTTCTGCAGGTAGACATCCTTGGCGGCGAGCACGGCGGCCAGCGCCAGCTCCGCGTGCCAGTGGTCGGGCGTGCTGATCACAACGGCGTCGATGTCGGATCGCGCGAGCAGCTCCCGGTAGTCGCCGTGCACCGAGATCCGCGGCGCCGGCAGGCCCTTCTCCTGGTAGAACCCTTCCACCCGCTCCTTCCCCGCCGCCGCGCGGCGCGAGTCGAGATCGCAGACCGCCACGTAGTCGGCCAGTTCGGAGTGGAACACGTTGGGCATGTCGTGATCGCGCGCGATGCGGCCGCAGCCGATGTGGCCCACGCGCACCTTGTTGCTCGGGGCACCCGCGCCGAGCAGTCGCGCCGGAATGAGGTTCGGCGCGGCGATCAGGCCGGTGCCAAGGAGGGAGGTGCGGGCGAATTCCCGACGGGTGATGGTTTTCATAAAAGGGAAGGGAGCGCGAAAACGCGGATTACTTTTTCAACGGCGCGGCGGGTGGCGCACCCCACTCGGCCAGGTGCGCCGGATCGGGAGGCCGGCCGTTGAAGACCACCACGACGTAGCGCAGGGTCACCTTTTCCCCTCTGGCCAGCCGCGTGGCCTTGCCATCCGCCGGCCAGTACATCGGGGTCGGTGACATGAAACCGTAGTCGCGCGTAAACCACGGCGCCCGATCCCAACGGTTCGAGGGATATTGGATCATCAGGAGGCCCTCCACCTCCCCGGAACCGCGCTTGCCGTAACACATCATGGAGGGCGACACCTTGCCAAACGTGACCTTTTCCCCGGTTTCGCCCTCGTCGTTGATCATCGTTCCTCCCATGGCCGGCGTGAGATCGGGGTCCAGGCGCACACTGAAGAACGAGTGGTTGGTCTTCTCGATCACCACGTCCATCAGCGGCTCCAGCGTAATCTCAAACTTAATCTCCCGCCGGGTCGGCGTGGATGCGGAGATGACGATTCTCCGCGTGTCGCGCAGGGGCGGCTCGGCCCCCGGCCGGCGCCACATACAGGTGTCGGTGATCACGATTTCCCGCCCGGAGGCCTGCTCGATCATTGGACCCTCGGAGAGGATCTGCCCGCGCTCGTTGCCCTCCTGCCAGTAATTGCCGCCGTTCACCTTGTCGCAGCCGAAGAAGAGCGACGTGTGGTGCGGGTATTTTCCGTTGCGCATCGAGGTGACCGAGGCGCCCGAGGGTCCGTTGACCGGAAAGAAAAACGGGTACTTCTCGTCCGCGGAAAATCGGTAGCTGGTGAAGAAATCCGCCCCGATCGTCACATCGATGCGCGCGCCAACGCGGACAGCCTTCAGTTCGGGCGCCGGGGCGGCCCGCACGGAAAGGCAACAGAGCCCCGCGACCAGGAGGGGAATCTTCATTTGGCTGGACGATTGATCTGCGCGGAATCGAGCGCGCCGGCAAGCGCCGGAGTATCCGATCCCCCCGACAGAAGATTTCCTCTCCGCCGCCCGGAGGGGGTTAATGCACTGCCGTCCGGCGGGACCAAGGCCGGGCGGCGTCAAAGTCGATCGACCCATCTTTCTCGTGCCTCTTTATCTTTCTCTTTCGTCAGGGTTTGGCTGCGAGAGAGAAAGATTAAGAGAAAGAGGAAAGAGAGAGACTACGAGGCGAGAGGACGACCTTGACACTGCCCTGGCCACCCGGGTCGGACAACCCCACCTGTGCACTTGACCTGAGGGGCTCCAACTTCCGGAGTGCAGGGGGCCCGTCGGCGCACGCTGCAACCGGCGGTCCTTGTCCCCCTGCCCGTTTCCCTTCATCCCCGCTGCCATGACCCGCTCCCTGTTTGCGATTGCCCTGGTCCTTTCCTCCGCCGCCCTCCAGGCCGAAAACTGGTCCAATTGGCGTGGGCCGCTCTACAACGGCTCCAGCCCTGAAAAGGGACTGCCCGCACGCTTCAGCCAGACCGAGAATGTGAAGTGGGTCGCCCCACTGCCCGGCTCGTCCGCCGCCACGCCCGTGATCTGGGGCGACCGCGTTTTTGTCACCGCCGCCGACATCGCGACGAAAAAGCAATCCGCCTTGTGCCTCGACCGCCGCACCGGCAGGCAGCTTTGGCGCACCGAGATCAGCGAGTTCACCATCGACGGCCAGTACAGCAACACCTGCTCCCCCTCACCCGTGACCGACGGCAGGATTGTTGTCTTCTTCTTCGGCACCGGGGACCTCGTGGCCTTCGAGGTCGGCGGGAAGAAACTCTGGGAGCGCAACCTCGGTCCGTTCGCATTCCAGTGGACTTTCTCCTCCAGCCCGCTCCTGCACGACGGCCAACTCGTCATGCAGATCCTGCAGCGCGATGTCGCGGTGCGGGGCCGCGGCCAGCCGACCGGCAACGAGTCCTACCTGCTCGCGATGGACCCCGCGACCGGGAAGGATCTCTGGCGCAGTCTCCGGCCCTCCGAGGCCGTGGCGGAATCGCGCGAGGCCTTCAGCACGCCGCTGCCCTTCACGCACGGCGGACGCAAGGAACTCGTCGTGGTCGGCGGCGACTGCATCACCGGTCATAATCCCGCCGACGGCCTGGAGCTCTGGCGCTGGGGCACGTGGAACCCAACCAGGATCGGCCATTGGCGTCTGGTCCCGTCGCCCGCCGTCGGCGCCGGTGTCATCCTCGCCTGCGGCCCGAAAAACGCCCCCATCTATGCGGTGAAGGCTGGCGGCAACGGCCGGCTTTCCCACCAGGACCTCGCCTGGCAAAGCTATGTGCAACCCACGGAGGATGCCGCCGAGGCCGCGCCTTCGATCAACGATCGCGAGGTGACCGCGGACGTGCCCACGCCGCTCTTCTACGAGGGCCGGTTCTACATTCTCAACGGCAACAAGAAGAAACTCCTCTGTGTCGACCCCGCCGACGGCAGGGTCGTGTGGCGCGGGGACCTCGGCGGTCGCTCGGTCTTCCAGGCCTCGCCCACCGCCGCCGACGGCCGGATCTACGTGATGAACTTCGACGCCGATGTCTCGGTCGTGCAGGCCGGCAGCAGCGAGTTCAAGGTGCTGCATACCGCCAATTTCAAGGACGACGATGACGACACCCGGCACCGCTCCAGTATCGCCATCTCGCAGGGCAATCTCTTCGTCCGCACCGGCACCAAGCTTTACTGTCTGGGGCAGTGACCCGGCACCGCCGGCTCTCCCTGCAGCCCTTCGCGCGTTTCGCGACTTTACCTTCACCGACCCGGCGCAGGTCGGTGCGAGATTGATTGTGCGCGACCGCGCACCGTTCCAGCGTGCGGCCATGCGCCGCCCCCTCACCCTGCTGCGATTCCTCGGTTTCCTTCTCCTGGCTCCGTCCTCCCTTCTCCCGGCAACTCCCGCGACCCCGGCAACGCTCCCCGACGGCTTGTACGCCGAGTTCACGACGCCGCGCGGGGACTTCGTGGCCGAGTTGTACTACACCCGCGCGCCGCTGATGTGCACGAATTTCACCGGCCTCGCCGAGGGCACGCTCGCCCCGCGCAACGGCCGGCCGTTCTACACCGGCCTCACGTGGTACCGCGTCGTACCCGGCTTCGTGCTGCAAAGTGGCAATCCCGGGTTGAAGGACACCGACGACGAGAAGGAGCCCATCCCTTATCACTTCCCCGATGAGTTCGCCCCCGGCTTGAACCACGACGCGGCCGGCATCCTCTCGATGGCCAATGCGGGGCCCGATACCAACAGCTGCGAGTTCTTCCTCACCCTCGCACCGGTCTGGCGCCTCGACTACCTGCACAGCGTTTTCGGCCGGGTGGTGCGCGGCCTCGAGGTCTTGCCGCACATCAGGCAGGACGACGCCGTCGCCCTCACCATCCGGCGCGTCGGCGCCGCCGCCCAGGCCTTCCGCGCCGACGCGGCCGCCTTTGCCGCGCTCTCCAGCGCCGCGCAAAAATTTTCCGGGATGCGTGAACCGGGGCCGGCCGCGCATTTCGACGATCCGGACCAGCTTCTCCCGCTCGATCCGCCCCGCGCGAAATACTTCAACTACAAGCTGGCCAACCTCGAACGCACCACCGGCCTGAAGATCGTCGCGCGCATCCGGGCCAAGTCGCCCACTGCGGCGGAGTACGCACAACCCGGCGCCTTCATGCGCGCGCTCGCGGAGCAATTCGGCACCGCCCAGGAGGGAGCACTGGCCGTGTATTTCGCCGACGAGGACGACTGGCGGGTGTGGATTGGCGACACGTTGACCGGGCGTTTCACCGGTCGCACCGGCACGGCGCAGGCGCTGACCGACAGCGGCGCGATACACGACGTGAAGGAGGCCTTCCTCTCGGCCGCCCAGGCAAAGGGCAACGCCGACTTCAAACAACAGCAGGAGACCCTCGCCGCGTCGAACCAACCCGCTCCCCCGCCCGGCCAGCGCATCAAGCTCCAGAC
Organism: Opitutales bacterium; assembly: GCA_038249085.1. Classification (GTDB taxonomy): domain Bacteria; phylum Verrucomicrobiota; class Verrucomicrobiia; order Opitutales; family Opitutaceae; genus ER46. The sequence goes on along the minus strand of JBBRWR010000040.1, from coordinate 21,545 downwards.
CGATGCGATCCTCGACGGCCTGATCATGAGGCTCGAATCGCCACGTTGAAGAGTACGAATCTCGCCCTTTTCCCGAGTTCGGCCAATCCGGAGAAAATGTGGAACTCAGGAAATCAGGCAGCGGCGGCTTGGTTCCTCTTTCCCGGCTTTCCATATTCCGCCTGGATTAGGTTGGGTCGGCTCGGATGAATTCCCGCCCTGCGCGGTCTCGATACCCGCCGGATTTATCCTAAATTCCGCAGATGAAATTGACCACAGAGACACAGAGATCACAGAGAAAGGCCGTTGGGGAAACTCCGCCTCAAAGGCTGCTTCACCCCGTGGGTGAATCGGATCGGCGACCTGACTTCTCTCTGTGCCCTCTGTGTCTCCGTGGTTCCAACTGCTCCTTTTAGGTTTATCCGATCCATTTCACCAAATCACCGGCACGCCGCCCGAGCCGGCGATTTCCTGGTCGTGGCCGCGGCCCGTCCCAATTGGCCCGCGGCCGGGAGCCACCCCACAAGCCGCCTGGCTCAAGCACAACCAAAGGAGTCCCGAGTGAAAGTCCTTTGGACTCAATCGAAAACTCCGCTGTCTACGGCCCGCCCCCCTCCGGAAACACGGTCACACCCTCCCGCGCAATCTTCTGCCGAAGACGCTCGTTGGTGGTTCTTTCCGCACGCACCACATCCAACTCGTAAATCAGCGCGGTGCCCTCCAATGCCTCGCACAGCTCGGCCCATTCATGGCTGCTGGCCGCGGGAGCGAAAACCGCGAGATCGAGATCCGAGGCCCGGCGCGCCGTACCCGTCGCCCGGGAACCAAACACCCGGACTTCTTCCACAAAGCCGAAACGCCGCAGCGTCCGCCGCAGGATGGCAAGATCCCTCTCGCGCAGCACGAGTTGACTCACGGCTTTACTCCCATGGGAGGCGCTGGACTCTGCCCGCCATCGAGCTGAGAAGGCTTGCGTAATCGCGCACCACATTCCGATTAATGCTGGTCGCCAGCGCTTCTTCGTAAGCATGGCTGGTGAGGTTGCGATCCTCCAGCATCTGCAACCACACGTCCGCCTCCTCCACCGTCGGAATCAGGCCCTCGGCGAACGCTTTCTTGAGCGTCGGACGCGGGCCACCGCACTCGTGACCCTGGCGCTCCAGGTAGAGCTTCAGCGCCTTCCAAACCAGCTCGAAGGAAAACTCAAAGCGTTGAAATAACGGCGTCGCGGACGATCGAACTTTCCGGCGCGGCGACGGCCTCGCGCAACCGCGCCGCCGCGCTGGCCACTTCGGCCTGCCGCTCGAGGAAACGTGCTTTGCTCATGGCCTTGGGTCTGGCGAAAAGTTACGCCGGGCGCCAGCCTGCAAAAGGACCACTGCGACCCGGTCTGGATGGCTTCCCCATGGGTTGCCTCTTTGTTCTGTTGCAGGTTCCGCCCTGACCCTGTCGACCGCCGGAACGGCCGGGAGCGGGGAACTCCCGGCCGCTCGCCGACTCAGAAAGAGAACGTGTTGGTGAGGATGAAGCTCCGCGGCTCGGGCACGGCGTACACGGTGGTGTAGCCTGCGGCGACATTGGCGCGCTGTTCCATCCGACCCCGCTTGTCGAGGAGGTTGCGGATGTTGAGTTGCACGCGCCAGTTCACCCCCTTGGCGATGCGCCGGCTGTATCCGAAGAACAGTTCCGTCTCAGCGAGCACCTTGCCCTCGATGGGAGCGTCCCGCGAAGGTACGAGCACCTGTGCTGGTGCGCCCGGCAGCGTGAATTCGTTGTTCACGAGCGACGCGAGGTAGCCGAGAACCTGGGGCGAGCGCCAGCGGAACCCGGTGCCGACAAACGTCCCGCGGAGAACGCCCTCGGTGAAGCCATATCGGGTCACGAGATTCACGCGCCAGTCGCGGCCGTTTTCCACCTTCTGCCCGTCGGCCTGCGACATTTGATTCAGCGTCTGGATGATCGACAGATAGCGCGAACCGATGGTGGTGTTGGTGTTGTTGGGTCCGGTGAGATTGGCGTTGGCCGCCCAGACGGAGGAGCGGTCGCGGATGAAGCTGATCCAGTCGCGGCCGATGTTCGACGCCGTCGAAGTGGCCTTGGCCCCGCTCAGGGAGACGCGCCAATTGGGCAGGGGATTGGCGACAATCTCAGCCTCGTACCCGGTGGAGACGAGATCGCTGAAGAGGCCACTGAGGGTATAGGTGCCCTGTTCCGCGTCGTAGTATTTCGGGCGCGGCACGTTGACGGTGCCGTCGTCGGTGCGATCGATGAGCGTGTTCTCGATATTCTGGACGACCGGGATGATGGCGTTGCGGAAGCCGGTGTTGCCGGTGGGCCCCGACGTATTCTCATACTTGTTCAGCCGCAGCGAAATCTTGTTGCCGAGCAGCCGCAGCATGACGCCGTAGTCCTTGCCCTCGCCGGTGGCTCCGGGGATTTGCGAGCCGTCGGCGGGGCTGATCATCCCGGTGGGCGGATTCCACGTGCTCGACTCGTTATAGAAGCCGGAGAGCCAGGAGAACACATGCAGGACGGCGCCGCGGGTGGTCGTATGCCCGCTGGTGTAGACGGACCAATTGGTGGGCGGATCAAGGTCAAACATCGACTCGAACGCGGCATTGGGCGCGGCGGTCTTGCGCTGCGTGACGTAGGTGGCCTGGCGGATCGAATCGCGGCGCCAGCCGAAGCTCGTCACGAGGCGACCCTTGAGGAAGAAGTTCTGGAGGGATAACACGCGGCCCTCGGAAAGATTGTTGACCAGGTTGGCCGATCCGGTGCCGCCGTAGGGGTTCTTGTAACCGGCGACGTAGGTGCTGCCGTCCGGCAGGGGGTAGGTCGTGGTGCGCAGCGGATCGAACGGGAGCGTCATATAGTAGGTGCGGCCCGTGCTCGCATCCGTTGGGTCCGAGAGGTACGCGCGGACGCGGAAGGTGTTGTAGGTGGCGCCGCCCCAATTGTCCAAAACCGTCGCGGGCGAGACCCCCGCCGGGATCACGCGCGAGACGGTTTCCTGCTGCAGGTTCATCGATTCCGAGCGCTGATACATCGCGGCGGCGCGGTGGCGGCCGAGCCACTGCCTCCAGCCGGATCGCTTCGTCAGATCGAGTTCATAGGAGAGCATGGCGCGGACTTCCTCCGAATCGGCGCGGAAGCCGAACACCCGCGGGTCGCTCTCGACGTAGTAGCGGCCAAAATTCGGATTGGGCGTCACCCGGTCGGGCAGGAACGTATTGGCGTCGGCCTTCACCGCCGAGGAGATGCCGCGCACAAAGTCGCAGATGGGGTTGCGCACTTTTTCCCGATTGTAGTCGACCTGGAAGTACAGGTCCCACGGCAGCCGCTGCTCGAGGGACAGGCCCCACGTCTTGGAATACATGAGATTGCGGGTGCCGTTGCCGTTGATGCTCACGTCGAAGGGGGAGATCGATTCGTTATACGGCAGGCTGTAGATGTACGCATCGACGCCGGTCTGGTTCGGGTTGCTGCCGGGGCCGATGGTGGTGGCGGTATAGCGGGTGGTGGCCAGCGCGATGTTGTTGGCGGCGGCGGAGCCCCAGATGGTGTAGGGGGTGTTGGGCGCCGCGGCGCCGGTGATGAAGACCGTGCGGGTGTTGGCGGAGTTGCGCGTAAAGATGCTGTTGTTCGCGCTGTTGATGACGGTCGGATTGGTGAGACCGTTGTTGAACGCGGGCCGCCCGGCGTTGATCCACGGGGTGACTTCGTCGCCGAAGCGGACGTTGCGCGGCGTGGTCATGTCCACCATCGCGTCCTCGAAGTAAGCCCGAATCGTCGTATTCTTGAGGGGCTTCAGGGTGAACGTCCCAAAATAGCGGTCGTCGTCGCGCCCGCCGGGTTCGCGCCAGGACTGGCCGCGGGACTTGACGGCCGCAAACCGCAGGCCGAGCACGTTCTTGAAAAACGGCTGGTTGAAATCCACTGCGCCGCGGATGGAGCCGTAGTTGTCAGTGCGGAAGTTGACCTCGTAGCGGGGGCGCTGGAGGTTGGCGCGGAGGTAGGCGGAGTCGACGATGCCGCCGGGATTGCCGTTGCCGAAGAGGATGGCGTTGGGCCCGCTGGAGATGCTGAGGCGTTCGATGTTGTAGCTGTCCTGAAGGACGACCGTCTGGAAGAAATCGTGGGTGACGCCCGCGGTGGTGATGCCGCGGATGCGGTTGGCGTTCCGGGTGTTCAGGACCCCGGTGTTGAAGTCGCCGCCGCCGCTTGTCGGCGACATGTATTCATCCGTGTTCTCGACATTGATCGAATAGCGGTAGGCATCCTCCATGGTCACCGACGCGATGTCCTGCAGAAACTCCTTCGTCATCACCGAAACCTGCGACGGCACGTCCTTCAGTTCGGACTTGAAGCGCGTGCCGGCGAGCGTCTCGCGGGCGGCGTAGCCTTCGTCCGAGGTGGCGGTGACTTCGAAGGGGCTCAGGATGATGGCCGCTTCCGCCGGCGTGGTCGCGGAGGGCGCCAGGGACTGCGCCGTCACGGTTGATGACCCCGCGGCGATCAGCCAGCCGGCGAAGAAGGAAAGGAGACTGCGGTTTTTCACTGGTGTTTGGGTTGGTTTTTCAGTTGCGGCCCGGGGGAGCACAGGGAGCACAGGGAGCACAGGGAGCACAGGGAGCACAGGGAGCACAGGGGGGGCGGGCGAGCGATTCGGGCAATTCGGGCGGCGCGGCGCGCGTGATAGTCAGCGCGCCGGACTTCGCATCCTCGACCACGACCAGCGCCGTGTTGCGCAGGAGGTGGCCGAGAACCTCGGTCACGGCGTCGGCCAGCACCTCGAGTTCGTGCTGCTGGTCGACGCGTTCGGCCACGCCGGGCTGCTCCTGCAAGACGGACAACTCCTTGCAATCGGTTACCGCCTCCATCGGCAGCACCCGGCGGCGGCCGAAGAAATCGAGGGCGGCGTTGCGGGCCGTCGTGAAAAGCAGCGCCCTGGCGTACCGCACCTGCCCGGCCGCCTGCGCCCGGAGCAGGTGCGCGTAGCGCTCCTGCACGATGTCGTCATAATCCCCCAGCGAAGGAAACCGCGCGTGCAGGTACGCCCGCAGCGCCGCTTCATGCGGCTGCACTTCCTCGGCAAACCAGCGGGCCTGTTCGGAGCGAGGCATGACGGACGATGATGAGGTTAGTGCATCGACCTCCGCCACCGGCATGTCGAGTGGAATATCATGAAGAAGCCCGCCGCACAGATATTCCCAAAACCGGATAACCCCATACGCCGGCGACGGCGTCCTATTTGGTTGGCCCGCTGGGGTTGTCCGAATCATCACCGCAAACCAGGCGAGGTTCACGCGAAGCCGCGAGGCTCGCGAAGACAGCAGACCCACCTCATTTCGAAATCTGGCGCGCGGGGATTGGGTGACCGTTACAAATCCGCCTTCAAATCGGCCTTCTTCCCTTTGCGACCCGCTTTCTTCGTCGCAGGAGGGACGGGCAGGCCGCGGGACTGGCGCAGGAATTCCACCATGCGCTGCTCGTAGGCCACGATGCCCGGGCCCTGGGTCGGAAGCGAATTCAGCGCGGCGGAGAACGGCGCGAGATCCGCCTGCGACCAGTCGAGGACGTTCAGCGCCCACAAGGTGGCGGGGTCGTGACGCTGCAGCATGGCGGCGAGCACCGGCCGGGCCTGGTCCGATTTACCGGACACCAGCAAAACCCAGGCGGCCATCGCCCTGACTTCGCCGCACGGATCATCCAGCAAGCCCGCCAGTGCGGCCTGCGCCCGGGCGTCCGCCCGGCCGAGCATGACCATGCCGACGGCCCCCCAAAAGCGGATGGCGGAATCCTTGCTGCCAAGGAATTCAGTGAGGCGCGACGCGTTTGCGGTATCCTTCGCCAGCGCCACATCGGCGGCATCGAGATAGGCCGGCAGGTTGTAGAGCTTCGCCTCGCGCACCATTTGATAGATGGTCGTATGATGGTCCGCCGCCCGGCGCTCGCGTTCGGCCTCCGGCAGCAGGCCCGTATCATGGATCGCCAACTGCCAGGCGCGGAGCTGGGCGCGCATCGTGGCGAGGGTCTGCTGGTGCTCGGACCGGCCGGCGAGGTTCACCACATTGTCCGGGTCCGCGTCCATATCGTAGAGTTCCTCCACGGGCTTGAGCTGGAAGAACCGCCCGGTCACCTCGTTCGTGCGATGGTGCGTGTGTGCGTCCTCCCACGTCCGCATGGCCACCAGTTGCCAAAGGTAATCGAGGTGCTGGCCCCACGGCACGTAGGGCATGTAGTTCTTGATGTAAACGAAGCGCTTGTCGCGCACCGCCCGCTGGTTGTCGAAGCGCTCATCCATCCGTTCGCGGAAGCTGAAGACGTAGGGTGGCTCCGGCTCCGCCTGCGGGCCGAGCAAGACGCGGCCCTGCATCACGGCTGGAACCGTTGCGCCCGTCAGGCTGAGCCACGTCTTCGGCAGATCGAGGAAGCTGACGAGGCGATCGACCGTCATGCCCGGCGCGGCGGCGGGCCAGAGATGTTTGAATTTTTCCGGGATGCGGACGATGAGCGGCACGTGAATGCCGCTGTCGAAGAGGAAGCGCTTGCTGCGCGGCATCACGCCACCGTGATCGGAGTTGAAGATGACGATCGTATCCTGCGCGAGCCCGGCCTTGTCCAGATCCGCGAGGGCCTGGCCCACGGCGGTGTCCATGTTTTCCATCGCATCATAGTATTTCGCGTAGTTCTGCCGGATGCCCAGCTCGTCGGGATGATATTTGCTCAGCGTCACCTCGCCGGGGGCATGGCGGGTCTTGGTGACGTCGCCGTGCGCCTTGCTTTCGTGGGACTCGTTGAAGTTGATGACCTGGAAGAAGGGCTGGCCGGGCTTCCGCAATTCCCAGGCGTTCGTCTGGGCACTGTCCCAGCACTCGCCGTCCGGGCGGCCCCCGATGTTGTAATCCGTTTTGGTGTGGTTGGCGGTGTAGTAACCCGCCGCGCGCAGATAGTCCGGATAGTATTTAATCAGGTCATGCGGGATGACATTGCGGCTGCGCATGGGATGGGTGCCCATCGAGATCGAGTTGATGCCGGTGATCCAGGTGCTGCGCTGCGCGGCGCAGACGGGGGCGCTCGCGTAGACCCGGGTGTAGCGGAAGCCTTGCTTCGCCAAGGCGTCGACGTGCGGCGTCTTCGCCTCGGGATTCCCATAACAGCCGACCCAGGTGGAGGTGCAGTCCTCGCAGACCAGCCAGAGGATGTTGGGTTTTTGCGCCGATGAATCGGCCGCGGGCAGCGAGGCCAGCGGGGCCAGCAGCAAGGCGCAGGAGAGGGCGAATGTGTGTTTCATAGAGGAGGGGTGGAGAGTTGGGCTCCCGTCGTGACGGCGACTTCTCGATCGGTCGCTTTCATCGTCACGCCGGTTATCGCCACGCTGCTTTCATCGGCCGGAATTGAGAAGCGAGCGCCCGATACGGTGGGCGGGTTGATCGCCCAAGCAGAGCGGAGTGTCAATGGGCGTTCGGGTTCGCGACGTTGCGATCGGGATGAAAGTCGCCGCCGTGAATCGGTCTGGCGCCGCCGACCGCGGTCCTCAATCTCGCCCCACGTCATGAAACCGCCCGCCTACTCCGCGCTCCTCTTTGCCTCGGTCTGTCTCGCCCCCTCCGCGATCGCCGCCCCGGCGGACGCCGCCCTGCGCGAGGCCGTCGCCCAAAAGGTCGCCGCGGAATACGCTTCCCTCGCCGCCCTCTACCAGGATCTTCACCTCCACCCGGAGCTCTCGCTCATGGAGGAACGCACCGCCGGCATCGTCGCCCGGGAGCTCCGCGCCGCCGGCATCGCCGTCACGGAAAAATTCGGCGGCGGCTTCGGTGTCGTTGGCGTGCTCAAGCACGGCCCCGGTCCCACCGTGCTCATCCGCTCCGACCTCGACGGTCTCCCTGTCACCGAGGAAACCGGCCTGCCTTACGCGAGCCAGGTCCGCACCAGGAACCTCGCCGGCCAGGAGGTCTCCACCATGCACGCCTGCGGCCACGACGTACACATGACCTGCCTCGTCGGTACCGCCCGCACGCTCGTCGCCCTCAAGGATCGCTGGTCGGGCACGCTGGTTTTCGTCGGCCAACCCGCCGAGGAAACCGGCACTGGCGCCCGCGTGATGCTCGCCGCCGGTCTTTACCGCCAGTTCCCCCAACCCGACTTCGCCCTGGCGCTGCACGACAGTGCCACGCTGCCCGCCGGCACGATCGGCACCATCGAGGGCTTCGCCATGGCCAACGTCGACTCCGTTGACATCACGGTGCACGGCATCGGCGGTCACGGCGCCTATCCGCATGCGACCAAGGATCCCGTCGTGCTCGCGTCGCGCATCGTCCTGGCCCTGCAGACCATCGTCAGCCGTGAGATCAGCCCGATTGATCCCGCCGTCGTCACCGTCGGATCGATCCATGGCGGCACCAAACACAACATCATCCCCGACGAGGTGAAGTTGCAGCTCACCGTCCGGACCTACACCGACGCCGTGCGCCAGCGCGTCCACGACGCGATCCGGCGCATCTGCCGGGGCGAGGCGATCGCCGCCGGCCTGCCCGAAGACAAATTTCCCACCGTCACCCGCTCGGAGCAGGAATACACGCCCGCCGCCTACAACGACCCCGGCCTGACCCGCCGACTCCACGCGACCTTCACCGCCTGGCTCGGCGCCGAGCAGGTGAAGACGATCGAGGCCGAGATGGGTGGGGAGGATTTCGGCCGGTTTGGCCGCACCGTCGAGAAGGTCCCGCTCTGCCTCTTCCGCTTGGGCGCGGTCGCACCCGACGCGGTCGCCGCCAGCGCGCGCACCGGCACGCCGCTGCCCTCGCTGCACTCCAGCAAGTTTGCCCCGTTGCCCGAACCCACCCTGAAGACCGGCATCACCGCGATGACGGCGGCGGTGCTGGAATTGCTCGCGAAGAAGTAAAGAACCCCGGAGCCAGCTCCGGGGTATCGGACCCATTGCGAATAAAGCCCTGCCTCCAAAAATGCACGGCGGGGCCCGGCGGATTTTTGCACGGCGAACCGGCCCGAAAATGACTTGTCTTATTCCCCTTGTCGGAGCGGCTTTATGCTGCGATTCAGCGCGTGCGAAATTCCATCGCGGCATAAAGCCGCTCCGACAGCGCGACCGACCGTGCAAAAATCCGCCCGTGTGCGCCCGGCGCCCCAACGCGTCCGGATTTGCCAAGACCCCCACAACCCTCTAGGTGCTCCCGCGATTCCATGCGTAATTTCATTTATTTGCTCCTGCTCGGGGTGGTGCTCGCAACGGCGGCGCTCGTCACCCGCTCCGGTCTGCTCTCGCGCCAGGATCCCCGCGATCGCCCGCTCAACAGCGCGATGCGGGAAGCGATGGACAAACAGCACCCGCAACTCACCACCAACGACGACCTCTTCATCGCGGAACACTACGGGACGTCGGTCAAACGGACCTCGGGGTTGCGCTATGTGATCCGCGCCGCCGGCATCGGCACCGCCACGCCCACGGTCGGCAGCGAGGTCATCGCCCACTACGAGGGCCGGCTCCTCGATGGCACGACCTTCGACAGTTCGTACCGCAAGGGCGTGCCCTTCGTCTTCCGCGTGGGCATGGGCAACGTGATCAAGGGCTGGGACGAGGCGTTTCTCCTGATGAAGCGGGGGGAGAAACGCACCCTCATCATCCCCTATTGGCTGGGCTATGGCGGAAAAGGCTCGCCGCCCCGCATCCCGCCGAACGCCACGCTCATCTTCGAGGTGGAGTTGCTCGACTGGCGGTAGGTTTTAGCGGCGCGAAAACCTTACAACCCCACCAGCGCCCCGTTGCGCTTGATCCAGCTCTCGGCGTCGCGCCAGGCCGGGCACACTTCCTCGACCCGCGCCCAGAAGCGGTCCGAGTGGTTCATCTCCCGCAGATGCATCAGCTCATGATAAACGATGTAGTCGCGTACGAAGTCCGGGGTCTGCACGAGCCGCCAGTTGAGCGAAATCGTGCCGTTCGCCGAGCACGAGCCCCAGCGCGAGCGCTGGTTGCGCACCGTCACGAATTTCACCTCCACGCCCGTCAGGGCCGAGAGTTCCCACGTGCGGGCCGGCAACTCGACCTTGGCGCGCCGGGCAAAATGGGCCTCGAGCGTCGGCCGCAAATCCCCCTCCAACCGCGGCACCCGGAACACATCGGCCGCCAGGCACACCTGGGGCCGATCGCCCGCGACCGCGATGCGCACCGCGGTCATCTCGCCCCGCCACAGCAGGTGGGTCCCGATGGTCCAGACTTCCGCCGCGCGCGGCCGCTGGCGTTGTCGCGCCCGGGCGCGCTCCAGCCAGTCGCGATGTTGCGCCACGAAACGCCAGGCCTCGCGCTCCGTGCCCCGGGCGGGGATGATCGCCACGGCCACGCCGTCGCGCCGCAGCGTCAACCGGTAATTGCGGGCGCGGTGGCTGCGCTCCAACACGACGTCGCTCCGCGCCTCGACCGGCGGCGCCCGATGCACCCCTGCCGCCGGCGTGAAGAGTCCCAGGAGACTTTGCTGGCCGTCGTCGTTCACCGCGCCTCCAAGTGAAGAGGGATCGGGCGCGGGTCAACCCCCGGCCCGCGCCAGATCACCGCGGCGTCGATCTCCGCGATCGTCCGCCGGCCCGTCAGCGCCATCGCCATCGCGAACTCGCGGCGCAGGAGATTCACGACCCGCGCCACGCCGTCCGCGCCACCCACCGCAAGCCCGTACAGGTAGGCCCGCCCAATCAAGACCGCCGTCGCCCCCAACGCGATCGCCTTGAGCACGTCCGTTCCCCGCTGGATGCCGCCGTCGACGAGGAGCGGCACCCGTCCCGCGACCCGCGCCGCCACCTCGGGCAGCGCGTCGATGGTCGCCAGCGTCGTGTCGAGATTTCGCCCGCCGTGATTGGAAACGACGATCGCTGCCACGTTCATCTCCACCGCGCGCGCGGCGTCGTCGGGATCAAGGATCCCTTTCAGGATCACCGGCAATTGTGTCTGCGTCCGCAGCCACTCGATCTCCTTCCACGTCAGCGCCGGATCGAGCAGCGGCGTGTAGATGGTCGATTCGTCCGCCCGCTGGCCGCCCTGGGCCGTCTTCGTCCCGCGCAGGTTTGCCCGGTCCATCCCCGCCGGCAGCGTAAACTTCGTCCGCGTCTCGCGATAACGCGGCCCCAGCACCGGCGAGTCGACCGTGATGACCAGGGCCTCATAACCCGCCGCCTCCGCCCGCTGCATCAGCCCCAGGGAAATCCCCCGGTCGCGCTGCGGGTACAGTTGAAACCACAGCGGCGCGGTCGCTGCCGCCGCCACCTCCTCCAGCGTCATCGTCGCCGACGTGCTCACCACCATCGTGGCTCCCGTCGCGCCGGCCCCCCGGGCGGCGGCGCACTCGCCGTCGGGATGCACCAGCTGGTTGTAGGCGACCGGGGCCAGCAAAATGGGAAACGGATGCTCGCGACCGAGCAGGGTCACGCGCGGATCGAGCTGCGCCACGTCCACCAGGACGCGCGGCCGCAAGGCGAGCCGATCGTATCCGGCGCGATTCCAGCGAATCGTCAGCTCGTCGGTCGCGCCGCCGGCGAGGTAATCCCACGCCATCGGCGACACGCGGGTCCGGGCCAGGGCGGCGTACTCGGGCACGTCGACGGGCGGTCCGCCGGCTGGCGATGGGTTCATCGCGGCGTCCCCCGCGCCCCACGGCCGCGGCGGTCGCATCGGCGCCGCAATTTTCGTGTGTGTGCCATGGCAGGTAAAGTGAGGTTGGCCCGGCGAATTCGCCGCTGCCACGGATATCACGCCGGCCACGCCCCGACGCCAGAGCAAACATGTCCGGCAGTAATCCCAGGGTGCATCTCCGAGTTGGCGGTGATGTCTCTGGGCGTAGCGCCGCGTCTCTGACCGGCGGGCGCCAGTCGAAGACTGGCGCGACGGGGAGGACCGAGCTCAATGCCGCCGTCAACCTGGAGATGCACCCGCACTCCCACGCACCCGGGAACAGCGGGGTTACTGGCGGTCGGACCCCGGGTTCTCCGGCGGCGACTGCGTCCGCTGCGCGCGGCGGCGGCGCAGGGCGTGCCACACCGTGGGCATCTCCCCCACGTGCGTCGGGACCAGCAGCGCAATCGCGATCTCCTCCATCCCGGTGACAATCAGGAACCCGATGGACCCGTGGAAGGGGACCGCTGACCAATCGTTCAACAACGGCACGAGGCTCAGCGAGCAGGCCACCGCGCCGGTCTTCGAGGCCCAGGTGTGATAACACGGCGCATGGCCCAGCCGGAGGAAGCTGTACACGATCACCGCGAAGAAGGCCACGAGCCCGGCCACGACCCACGGCAGCTCGCGGTGCATGATCGCGGGCCACAGCACAGCAATGCCGGCCACGCCCGTCACCATCGTCACGTAGTCGGCGGCGCTGTCGAGTTTGCGCCCCAGCTCCGTAAACGCATTGAAACGCCGCGCGAAAAACCCGTCGAGCGCGTCGGTCAGCAGCGACACCGCGATCAGGACGGTGAACGCGATCCGCGAACCCATCAACGCCGCCGCCAGCACCGCCGGCATCAGGGCGAGGCGCGTGGCGCTGAGCAGATTGGGCCAGAGTTTGCGGTTCATGGGGAATGTGTCGGGCAGGAAAGGAGAATCCGCGGGAAAGTTGGACCGGGCGTGGCGCGGCGGATCGGCCTGCCCGACCCATTCCTGATGCCGCCGCGCCGCGACGGACAATCAACTCCCGCCGGCTTGAGCTTCCGAAATTTCCGCTGCCCGCTGCCAGATTTCACGATTTCCCAGTCTATAGGGTTGAGCCGGCCGCCGCACGACATAACGCCCCCGCTACAGCCGCACCGGCAGCCACTGCAGCGCCTTTCCCCGTTCGACGATCAGCCAGGCGAAGCCCGCCGGCGCCCCCTGGTTGGGCCGGGCGATGCAGCCCGGATTGAGCCAGCGCACGCCGAGCGGATCCACCTCGTCGCGGGGCACGTGGGTGTGCCCATGCAGTAAGGCATGCGCGCCGCGGGGGGCGCGGCGGGGCGGAATGTGCACGAGGTGAAAGCGATGCCCCTCCCGCTCCAGATCCAGGGTCAGCGGCCAGGGATGCGAGTCACAATTGCCCGCCACCACGCACAACGGCGGCCCGAGCCCTTCAAACGCCGCCAGGGTATCCGGCGCACACACATCCCCCAGATGCCAGATCTCATCCGCGCCGCGCAACCGCTCCGGCAACGTGGGCGGATAGCGATCGTGCGTGTCGGAGAGGACGGCGATGCGCATCACCTCCCGAGCTTGGGGCCGGTGCGTCGATTTGGACAGCGGTTTTTCATCGGAGTCGCCCATCCTTCGGCGGAGGGCGCATCTGCCGTTTGCAGGTGATGCCTCGGGGAGGAGCGCCGCGTCTCTGACCGGCGGGCGCCCATCGGACATTGGCGCTACCGGGAGGACTGGGCTCAATGCCACCACCAACCTGAGGTTAACCAGAGCCTGCAGATCCAGCCTTCGGTGCCCGGCGGATTTTTGCCCGGCGAACTGGCCCGAAAATGACTCGTCAGAGCCGCTCCTACGGCGCGATCAACCGTGCAAAGATCCGCCGTGGCCTTCGGTGGGCTGGGCGCTCATCGCGCTTGCACGAAACCAACCGTTGCAACTTGCTCCAAGGCTGCCCGGGTGCCCTACCGTTGGCACGTCGGTCGTCCGCCCGTGCAGCCTACCCCTTGCTCGCTTGTCTTCGTTGCGCAGGTCGGCCTCGCGTCCGGCCGATACCACCACTCCCCCAACCCTGCCCCGCATGAGCCCCTTTCCCCCCAACGCACCCGTGCGTCCCGCCTTTCGTTCGCTGCTCCCTGCCCGGCACCGGCTCGCCCAGGCCTGGGCGACCACCGGGCTGCTCGCCTTCGGCCTGGCCTGCAGCGTGGGCGCCGCCGCCCCCACTCCGCAATCCCTCTTCGACGGCCGCACCCTCGCCGGCTGGGAGGGCAGCCCGCAAAGCTGGCGCGTCGAGGACGGCACGATCACCGGCGAGATCCCCGCCGGCCAGCCGCTCGCGCAAAACGAATTCCTCACCTGGCAGGGCGAGGTCGCCGACTTCGAGCTCACCGCCGAATTTCGGATCAGCGGCGGCCCTTCCGCCCACTCCGGAATCATGTTTCGCGCCCAAAAGGGCGCCGACGGCCACGCGGCCGGCTACCAGGCCGGCCTGGATCAGGGCGCCACCAAGCTCGGCCGGATCACCGACGAACGCGGCCGCGCCCTGCTCGTCGAACGCGGCGACCGCGTTTCCATCGCACCCAATGGCCGCCGTTGGCACGAGAAGTTTGGCGAACCCGCCGACTATGCCGGCCTGCTCCGGCCCGCGGGCGAGTGGAACATCTGCCGCCTCCTCGCCAACGGCCCGCATGTGGAACTCTGGATCAATGGCACCCGCGTCGCCGTGCTCGATGATCACCAATCCGACGCGGCCGAGTACGCGGGGCGCATCGCGCTGCAATTGCCCAGCGGGGTCGGCCCGGTCAAGGTGCAGTTCCGCCACCTGCAACTCACTCCCCTCGGCCGCACGGCACTGCCGGCCGCCCTGCCCGCCGCTGCGCCCGCCGTTGCCGCGACCCAGGAGGACCCCGACATCGGCACCGTGCGCCGCAACGGCGATCCCCCGCTGCGACGCAACGCCGGGGTCGACGATCTCACCCGCCTGCACGACAGTCCCGTGCTCTGGCACCTGCGCGACAACCCGGCCCGACCGACCGCCGTCGCCAATGCCGCCGCCCAAAAGGTCATCGCCGGACTCAAGCTCGTCTCCGGTTTCCAGGGGGAACTCCTCGCCGCCGAGCCCGACCTGCACCAGCCCATCGCCTTCGCCTTCGACGATCGCGGCCGTATCTGGATTGCGGAGGCGTTCAGTTATCCGAACCGCCAACCGGAGGGCCAGGGCCGGGACCACATCCTCATCTTCGAGGACCAGGACGGCGACGGCACGTTCGAGACCCGCAAGATCTTCGCCGAGGGCCTGAACCTCGTCAGCGGCCTGGAGGTCGGTTTCGGCGGCGTCTGGGTTGGCGCCGCGCCCCACCTGCTCTTCATCCCCGATCGCAATCACGACGACGTGCCCGACGGCCCGCCCGAGGTGCTCCTCGACGGCTGGGGCTTCCAGGATACGCACGAGACCCTCAACAGCTTCACCTGGGGTGTCGACGGCTGGCTCTACGGTTGCCAGGGCGTCTTCACCCACTCCCTGATCGGCAAACCGGGCACGCCCGAAGCGCGGCGCGAGAAACTCCGCGCCGGCGTCTGGCGCTACCATCCGGTCCGCCACGAGTTCGAGATTTTCGCCCACGGCGGCAGCAACCAATGGGGCCTCGACTTCAATGCCGTCGGCCACCTCTTCATGACCCATTGCCGGAGCTTTCATGGCGGCGGCGGCACCACCTATGTGCTCCGCCACGGCCACTACTGGAACCAGGCCAACACCGACTATGCGCCCTTCATCTCCAATCATGGACCCGCATTCGCACCGGAGCTGAAGAACTACCTGATGGCCGCCGCCCGCTATGATGGCGGCGAGGGCGGCGCGGGCAAACCCGGCACCACCGCCGTCTATGGCGGCCACTCCCCGGTGGGCACCATGATCTACCTCGGCGACAACTGGCCCGAAATCTACCGCGACCATCTCTTCACCCACAATCTCCACGGGCACCAGATGACCCAGCAGATCAACGTCCGCACGGGCGCGGCCTACGAGACGTTTCACGGCGGCTCCGACATGCTGTTCGCCCCCGACGCCACCTATATGGCGATCGATCTCCAATACGGTCCCGATGGCGCCGTTTACCTGATCGACTGGACCGACATCCAACACTGCCACAATCCCCGCGACGAAATCTGGGACCGCACCAATGGCCGCCTCTACCGCGTGTCGTGGGCCGCCACCTATCACCCGACCCGTGTCGATCTCGGCGCGATGTCCGACCCCGAACTCGCCGCCCTGCACACGCACGCCAGTGAATGGTACGTTCGCGTCGCCCGCCGTCTGCTCCAGGAACGGGCCGCGACCCGCCCACTCGACGCTGTCGCGATTCGCACCCTGCGAACCCAGGCCGCCGACCGCGCCGCGGACGTCGTCACGCAGCTGCGCGCCCTCTGGACGTTGCACGTGACCAACACCCTCGACGCCGCCGGCCTGGAGGCCGCCCTCACCCACCCCTCCGAATACGTCCGGGGCTGGGCCGTCGCGCTCGGCACCGAGCGCCCCGATCACCTCGCGCTCCCGGCCGACACCCTGGAGCGACTCGCCCGCACCGATCCCTCGGCGCTCGTCCGTCTCGCCGTCGCCTCGGCCGTGCCGGTGCTCCCCCTCGCCGACCGCTGGCCCGTCGCCTCCGCCCTTGCCCGCCACGGCGAGGATGCCGGCGACCGTTTCCTCCCCAAGATGGTCTGGTTTGCGCTCGCCCCCACGCTCGCCGCCGACCTCCCGCGCGCCCTCGATCTCGCCGCCCGCACGCCGCTGCCGACGCTCACCGACTCCATCCTGTGGTACGCCGCCCGCACCCCCGCGGGTCGCGAGCAAATCTCCGCCCGCCTCGCCGCGCCCGCGATGGCGCCGGCCGCCGCGGATCATGCGCTCGGCGTCTTCGCTTTCGCCCTCGAAACCGAAGCCGGCCTGAACCAACCCGCCGGCTGGGCAAACGCCGTCCGGCGCTTCTCCGGAACCCAGGACACCGCCACCCGCGCCGCCGTAGAGCAACTCTCCGCCCTCTTCGGCGACAAGGCGGTCCTGGGCCCCGTTCGCACCCGTCTCGCCGATCCGGCCACCCCGCTGGGCGAGCGCCGCCGCGCCCTCGATCTGCTGCGCCGCGCCGGCGACTCCGAGTCGACCGTGTTGCTGGTCAGCCTGCTCGACGATCGCGCCCTGCGCCCCGCCGTGATTCCGTTGCTGCGCAACGCCGCCGATTCCGCGCGCGTCGCCGCCGGATTGATTCAGCGCTTTGGCACGTTCAACAACGCCGAGCGCAACGCCGCCCTCGGCGCCTTCACGAGCAAGCCCGCACTGGCCCTGCCCCTGCTCCGCGCGATCGAGACCGGCAGCTTCGACCAGAAGGCCCTCACCGCCCTCCACGCCCGCCAGCTCCGCAACCTGCGCCACCCCGAGGTCACCCGCGCCCTCGACCGCGTGTGGGGCAAGACCTCCGAGTCATCCGCCGACGCCAAGGCCACGATCGCGCGGCTCCGCGATGTCTATCGCAACGCCCCGGTCTGGTCGTACGACCTCGAGGCCGGCCGCCAGGTCTTTGATCGCACCTGCACCGCCTGCCACGCCCTGGGCGGCCCGCCGGTCGCGGGAAAGCTCGGTCCCGACCTCAGCGGCACCTGGCGCAACGGGCTGGACTACTTTCTTGAAAACATCGTCGATCCCAACGCGGTCGTCGGGACCGCCTTCGAACTCCACCTCATCACGAAGCGCGACGGCAGCGTCGTGTCCGGCATGATCGACCACGAAAGCGACACCGCCCTCGTGGTGCGCACCGTCACCGACCCGATCAACGTGGCGAAGTCCGACATCAAGGAGCGCCAGAAGCTGCCGGTGTCCCTCATGCCCCCCGGCCTGCTCGAGGCCCTCCCCGAGCGCGAGGTGGTCGAGCTCCTGAAATTCCTGATCACCGAGCCGCGATCATAGAGAATCTCGTCGCTCCGGCCCGCCGGTCCCTCCCCCGTCCGCTTCGCACCCCTGGTCTATCTTGGCACGGTTACGGCCTTCTCTGACCCCGTCCGCAAGGTAAGCCGAGTAGCGTCCTAATCGGCTTGATGGGTGAGCTGCTTGGTCGCGCGCGGGCGCGCGCAGATTTGCATTGCCTCGCGATTTGATTGCTTTCTGGGTGACGGCGGATCGCTCCCCCTCTGCGGCCACCGTCATGCCGCCCGAAAGCGGGCGCAGCGGCCTTCTCCAAGACCTCATACCCCTATGACTGACTCGATTGTTCCCACTTGGTATTGTCGCGCCCTTTGCCTTGCGGCGGCGTTTGCGTTGCTGCTCACAGTGCGGCTGCCGGCCCAACCGCCCACCGGCACGATCAGCGGTCGCGTGCTGAGTCCCGCGACGCAGGAATATTTGCTCAACGTCGAGGTCTCAGTCACCGGCACCAATCTCACCGTGTTCACGGGGCAGGACGGCTTTTTCACCGTCAGCGGCGTGCCGTCGGGCGAGCGCGAGCTCGTCGTCACCTACACCGGCTACGAAACTGCGACCGCGCGGATCATCGTCGCCTCCGGTACGACCGCGGTTCGCGATTTCGAGCTGACGCCCGCCGGGGCGAAGCCCGCCGCCAACGCTGGCGGCAAGGACGCCATCGTGAAGCTCGCGCAGTTCACCGTCTCTTCCGAGCGCGAGGGCAACGCCAAGGCCATCATGGACCAGCGCGCCGCCCTCAACGTGAAGAACGTCATCTCCGCCGACAACTTCGGCGACATCACCAACGGCAACGTCGGCGAGTTCATCAAGTACCTGCCCGGCATCGCGATTGACTACAACCAGTCGGACGCCCGCGCGGTGCGGATCGGCGGCCTCGATCCCAAATACGTCGGGGTCAGCGTCGACGGCATGCGCATGGCGAGCGCCCAGGGGGCCGCGTTCGGCGGAGACTCACGCCAGTTCGAATTCGAACAGTCCTCGATCAACAGCGTCGAAGCCATCGAGGTCAACAAGACGCTCACCGCGCGCATGGACGCCGACTCGCCCGCCGGCTCGATCAACCTGCGCAGCCGGAGTGCCTTCGACCGCAAGGGCCGCGAAATCGTCGCGCAATTCTCCGTCTCCGCCAACGAATACCGCATGACCACCGCCCGCGTGCCGTCGCCCACCAACGCCCTCCGGCGCGTCGTGTTTCCCGGCGGCACGCTGAGCTACTCCGAGGTTTTCGGCGACCGCCTGGGTCTGCAGCTCAACGTCGGCTCCTCCACCATCTACGGCGAACAGGAGCAGATCACGCACGCCTACGATTTCTCCAACGCCACCACCGGCCCCCGCCTCACCGGCCTCACCTTCAAGGATGCGCCCAAGGTCATCGAGCGCGCCTCCGTCGGGGCCAACGTCGATTTCAAGATCACGCCCCGCCTGATCGCGTCGCTACGCGTCTCCGGCTCGTTCCTTAGCGATGAGTTTGTCGCCCGCAATCTCCAGTTCACGGCGAACATCGCGCAAATCGATCCCAGCTCCACGCTCACGCGGGTCATTGCCAACGCCACGACCAACGCCAACACCCGGCTCAACGAGTCGGGCAATCACCGCAACAAACGCAACGTCACGGTCACCTACGTCCCCAAGCTCGAATACAAGCGCGGCGATCTCACGCTCACGGCGGGCGGCGGCTATTCCCGCAGCGGCACGCACTACGAGGACCTGCGCCAGGGCTATTTTCAGAGCGTCAACCTGCGCCTCACGCGCATGAGCTGGATGGCCGAGCGCAAGGACACCAATTCCACCGACTGGACCCTGACCCAGCGCTCCGGCCGGCCGTGGGGGGACATCGCCAACTGGGGCCGCGACGACGCCAACGCCAACAACATGGTCAGCACCGCCCGCGGTGGCCAAAGTCAGGTCTTCGCCGGCAATCTCGACGCGAAGACCTCCGTCACCCTCGCCGGGCTCCCCGTGCAGCTCCTCGCCGGGGCGAAGACCCGCCTCACCACCTTCGATGTCACCTGGGGCGGCACCCAGTCGTGGACTTTTGTCGGCCCGCGCGGTTCCCAAACGGATCCGACCACGGTCATGATCGACGAGTCGCAGCACCCGTTTGACCCGAAGCGCGGCGGCAACGTCACGCAGCAGGGATTCCCGTGGCCGGACTCCAACGCCATGGCGTCCTACTTTTTTGCCAACCCGACCCAGTTCGTTCCGAACACCGTCGCCAACTTCACCAACGCCTTCACCACCCCGCGCTCGATCAAGGAGCAGATCGACGCCGGCTACCTCGAGGGCAATACCCGGTGGGGGCAGTTGCGCTTTAACCTCGGCGCGCGTTTCGAGCGCACCCGCACCATCGGCCGCACCTACGACGTTCTGCCCGCCGCCGCCGTGCGCGCCGCCGGCTACACCGCCGGCACGATTCCCTCCGTCATGTACCAATACCGCAACGGCGTGCGCCCCTCGACCTACGGCGGCTACGACAACATGTTCTTCAGCGGCGGCGCAAAATATTCCTTCGCCCGCAACCTCGTGTTCCAGGTCGCCGCGAGCCAGTCGATCGGACGCCCGAACTACGACAGCCTCGCCGGCGTCATCACCGTCGACGATGTCCGGCAGCAGGTCACATTGCCCAACCCCAATCTCAAGCCCGAGACCTCCGACAAGTACTTCGTCAGCGCCCAGTATTATCTCGAACCAGCCGGCACGATCACCGTTTCCGCCTACAAGCTGGTGGTGGAAAACATGGGCACCTCCTCCGAACTCGTCTCCGCCGCCGAGGCGGGCTACGCCGATGATCCGGAGTACAATGGCTACGCTTTTTTCCGCAACGCCAACGCCTCGGACACGCGCAGCATCAAGGGCATCGACCTCGAATACAGCCAGCAGCTCACCTTCCTCCCCGGATTCTGGCGCGGCTTCAGCATCTTCGGCTCGGTCTCCCGCACCGTGCCGGATGTGCAGATCGAAAGCCTCAATTCGAAATCAGCCAACGGCGGGCTCCGCTTCGGCAATCATCTCTTCAACGCCCAGATGCGCTTCACGTGGACCGCCGCCCGTCTCACCTCGATCACCGCCGCCCGCACGCAATGGGACCGCGAGCGCCTGATGTTCGACTTCAGCGGCGGCTACAAAATCAACCGCACCTACGAGTTCACGCTCAGTTGCCGCAATGTCTTCAACCAGGCGCTCGAGACGTATTTCAACGTCCCCGGCACCATCGGGTTCAAGGACAACTTCGGCGCCGTCTGGACCGCCAGCGTGCGCGGGCGGTTTTAGGCCCTGAGCCCCGACCTTCGGTTGGGGACTGCAACAGGGACATGTCGTGATTCGTGATTCGCGCTGCGCAACCGCCTTTAGCACCCGTCCATTGGTCAATGCGGTCACGATTCACGACCTGAGCCCACCCGTTTCGCCCCATCGGCGAAGTTGCCAAGGGGAACGCAATTCACACCGTCCCCACCATGAACAAGCTTGTCTTTCGACCAGCCGGACGGGGTCCCAGCCGGACGGGGTCAGGCTGTTGCACGTTGCAGCGGCGGGGGCGGAAGCCGGCCGAGCGAGGCACTGCAGTTCGAAGTGTACCCAAAATTGGGGTGATGCCGGGGTGGAGGAGACGTCGGAAATTTGATTTCGAATCGGCATGGCTCGCCGCATCCGCGTCGAATACGAAGGAGCATTTTACCACGTCATCAATCGCGGAAACTACCGGTGGGATGTCTTCGCCACGGCAGGAGCGGCGACGGCGTTCGAGACGACCCTGGAGGAGGCGTGCGCTTGTCACGGTTGTTCGAACTCGCCGGTGACCCGGCGGAGCAAGAGCGACAGGGTTTCGCCGAGCTTTCCAAAGGCTGGGCCATCGGGACACTCGGGTGGAAACGGGCCGTTGCGCGGGAGAACTACCACCTCCGACTTGAGGCCGGCCTGCAGCGGGATGAACGG